>DASPHC010000053.1:0-64034 GCA_035629865.1 Thermoanaerobaculia bacterium
GCCGGCCCGGTATGACCGGAGACATTCCTGACATTCGTGTCTGGGGACATATTTGACACGTTTGGATGGCGCTGGGTGGGCCGGAAAGTGACGAGGACGCGGAGCGTCGACCCTTTCCGCGCCCGAGAGCTCGGCGTCAGATGAACAGTTTGTGTGCGTCGCCGAAACGCCCGATGACGAACGAGGCGTAGTGGACACGCCAAGTGGAGTAGTCGATCCGCTCGAAGGCGATCCGCTCGTTCGCGAAGGCGTCCGAGAAGTAAATGCGCTCTCCTCGCCAGGAGATGCGGCCCCTGCTGTCGACGGCTTGGGTCTGGAAGTGCGGCTCGTACTCGACCACCGGGACTCGCTTTGGAAAAGGCCGGGGTGAGCGGCGATGCCGATGCGCAGGCCGATCCTGGCCAATGCCTTCGTGCGGCCGTTCATGGTTGAACATGTGACTAAAGTCGTTGAACACAACCTGCTGTCCGGCGTTGTCATACGCGGGGTCGATGGTGGTGCACTCCATGAGCGTTTTGTTCAATCGCTCGTGACTGCCGTTGTCCTCCGGATGACCAGGGCGGTTGTAGACCGGCTGAATGCCGTACTTCATCAGCCGCACGCTGATCGTCGAGAACCGGCCGTGTCCCGATGTGCCGAATGGCATGCCGTTGTCAGTGTGCAGGATGTTCGGCATGCCGTGCTTCTTGAACACGCGCACCAGCGTGGCCCAGGTCTGCTCAAGTGTGATCCCGGTGAATGCATCACAGGCCAGCAAATAGCGGCTTACCGGATCTGCCACCAGCAGCGGATAGCAGTACCGGCCGTTCCGTAGCCGGAACTGCCCTTTGTAGTCCGCTGTCATCACCTCGCCCGCGGCTGCGGCCTCGTACGTGCGCCGCGCTTCTGCCGGAGCGAACCGTCGTCGCACGGTCTTCCGCCCACGCACCAGCCCTGCACGCTTGAAGATCGCATCGATGGTCGACCGAGGCGGCCACGCCACCTCAGGTTCCTGATCCTGCAACCGCCGCAGGATCTTCTTGGACCCGAAGCCCCACTGCTTTCGCTCCTCGATCACCCGGGCCTCGATCGCCTCGGTCGTCCGCATCGGCGACGTGTGTGGCCGGCGGGAGCGATCGTTCAAGCCCGCTTCCGGATCCTCTCGCTGCCGCTCCTTCCAGTCGTACACCGCCTGTCGGCTCACACCAAACCGCTCGGCGATCTCTCTCACACCAACCCCCGCCGCAACCAGCTCCATCGCTGCTACCCGTTGTTCCACAATCGTCCTCACTCGTAGCGCCATGGCCGACGTATGCGCTACTTTCCGTTCATGTTGTCAACTATGTCCCTAGAACCTAGTGTCAACTATGTCTCCGGGTTGAACCCCCGCCGGAGGCCCCTTGGTCGGTCTCCCTGCGGCTCGAAACGGACCGCGTCACCTACCCGGCACCCCAGGTGACGTTGTTTCCGAAACGGCGCGTATAATCTGGAGTCTTCGTCGGGTCCTTACACCATGTCGATTGCCGCTGTAGAGACGTCAGCCGCCGAGCGGGACGTAGTTCTCGCCGTCGACGATAACGAGCAGAATCTGCAGTTGCTGGAGGAATACCTCTGGGGCTGGGGATACGACGTCGTCCTCGCGCACGACGGCCAGGAAGCGGTCGACCTCTACCCGAGTTGCAACCCCTCGATCATCGTCCTCGACGTGATGATGCCGAACATGGACGGCTACGAGGCTGCCCGGCTCATCAAGAGCTCCCCGGCCGGCCGGACCATCCCGATCCTCATGCTCACCGCCCTCACCGGCGCCGAGGACAAGATCAAGGCCCTCGAGTCGGGCGCGGACGACTTCCTCAACAAGCCGATCAACCGCGAAGAGCTGCGGACGCGCATCCGCTCGCTCATGAAGATCCGCAACCTGCGGAAAGAGCTCGACTCGAGCGAGAACATCATCATGACGCTCACGGCCGCGCTCGAGAGCAAGGACCCGCGAACGATCGGGCACGTCCACCGCGTCGCCTCGTACGCCGCCCACCTGTGCGACAAGCTCGGCCTTTCCCCCGACGAGAAGGAGACCGTGATCAAGGGAGCGATGCTCCACGATCTCGGCATGATCGGCGTCCCCGACCACCTCCTGGGCGCGGTTCTGCAGGACGACGAGGAGCGCGCCCGCGTGGCCGACCACACCCGCATGGGGGCCTCGATCCTGGAGCCGATGACGACCTTCCGCCAGTTCGTCCCGATCGTCCGCTGGCACCACGAGCGCTGGGACGGTGCAGGCTATCCGGACGGACTGAAGGGCGACCAGATCCCGCTGGAAGCGCAGATCGTCGGCATCGCCAACCGTTTCGACGAGATCCACCACGAGCAGCCGGTCACCGAAGCCGACGCCATGCAGCAACTGATCGCGGAAGCCGAGACCGGCGGGTTCAACCCGGAGCTGGTGAAGTTCTTCGCCACCGCCCTCGACGAGGACGTCCCGGCGGCCGCGACGTCGAAGCACATGCGTCCTCGGAGCCGCCCCAAGGCGCGCGTCCTCTGCGTCGACGACAACCGGATGAACCGCGACCTCGTCGCCACCGCGCTCGCCGAGGCCAACATGCACCTCGTGCTCGCCGAGAATGGGCGGGAAGCGCTGGAGCTTCTGGAACGCGAGTCGATCGACGTCGTCCTCCTCGACCTGATCATGCCGGTCCAGGACGGAACCGCGACGCTGAAGGCGCTGCGGAGCGATCCCCGCTGGGAGTTCCTGCCGATCATCGTCCTGACCTCGCACCGCAATAGCGCCATGCGCCAGGAAGCGATCGTCACCGGCGCGGACGATTTCATCAGTTACCCCCTGAACCGGCTCGAACTGGTCACGCGTATCCACTCGCTCCTGCGGATCAAGGAGTTCCACGCCGATCTCGAGCAGACCCAGAACGTCATCTGTGCGCTCGCCCTCGCCCTCGAGGCCAAGGATCACTACACCCGCGGCCACTCCCAGCGCGTCGGCGATCTGGCCCGCACCTTCGCCCTCCACCTCGGCCTCACCGCAGGCCAGGCCGACATCATCCGCACCGCCGGCCTCCTCCACGACATCGGCAAGATCGCCGTCCCGGAACGCCTGCTCAACAAAGCCGGCCCCCTGACCCGCGAGGAGTTCATGCGCGTCATCGACCATCCGGTGATCGGCGAGGAGATGGTCCGCCCCCTGGCAACCCTCTCCTCCGTGCTGCAGTTGATCCGCCACCACCACGAGCGTTACGACGGCCGCGGCTACCCCGACGGCCTCTCCGCCGACGCGATCCCGTACGAGGTCCGCCTCCTCTCGATCGTCGACGCCTACGACGCCCTCACCTCCCACCGCTCCTACCGCCCCGCGCCGCTGACGCACGAAGCCGCCATCGCCACCCTCCGCCGCGAAGCCAACGGCGGCAAATGGGACCCGCAGATGGTCGAGCAGTTCGCGACCATGCTCGGGGAAACAGCGCCGCAGTGGGATGCGATCTCCCAGCCGGTGCCCGTGCTGCGGCTGGCGTGAACTCGGCCCGCGGAAGGAGACCGACCGTGAGTGAGAACCGGAGTGCGCGGGCCTTTCGCGCTATCATGACCGAGGTCCGTTTTTTCGAGCGTTTCTTCAGCACCTCGGGAGCTGTTGTCTCTTCGAATGAGCGTCCATCTCGCCGATCGCCTCCGTAGCGGCGTCCGCGCCGTCGCGTGCGGAGTGCTGCTCGGACTGCTCGCGCTGCCGGTATCCGGAGCAGAGCGTCCCGGCGAAGCGGGCAACGAGCTGTGGGCGACCCGCACCGGCGATGACCCGCGCTGGTCGCAGCCCGGATTCGACGACTCCGCGTGGCCGCGTGTCCCTGTGCACTCCACCTGGAACGAGCAGGGGCGCCAGGGTCACGACGGCATGGTCTGGTTCCGCCGCGTGGTGACCCTGGGAGCGGAAGCGCGGCAGGCCGCGCGCGGGAACGAGCTGGGACTGCTCCTCGGGCCGCCGGTGTACGGCGGCTACGAGGTCTACGCCGGCGGACGCCGGATCGGGCGCTCGCGCGGCTGGTCCGCGTCACTTGCCTTCGGATTCCCCGAGGTCTTCCGCGTGCCTTCCGAGGTCGTGGGGAAAGACGGAACGTTGAGCGTGGCTTTGCGCGTGCGGCGGATCGCATGGGCTTCCGATTCCGACCCGCAGAGCGCTCCGGTGAGCGGGATCCTCACGTTCGGTGTCCGCCGGGCCCTTGCAGATCGTCTGCACGCCAGGTGGGCGGATCAACTACTCGGTGAGTTTCCGTTGCTCGTCCTCGCGGCGCTCTTCGGATTCGCGTTTCTGCATCACATCCTCCTGTTCGGCCGCCGGCGGCAACAGACCGAGCACCTCTGGTTCGCCCTGCTCGCACTCACCTTCGCGATCAACACCTTCGCCAGCACCTACTGGATCTACGAGCTCACCGTCAGCCGCGGAATCGCGGCGCGGACGAGCGACATGACCGGCCACCTGGCCGCGGCTCTTTCCATCCAGTTTCTGTGGACCTTCTTCGCGCGCCGGATCTCGCGGCCGCTGCGCGCCTACCAGCTCTCCCATGTCGCACTGGCCGGGTTCATCGCACTGTGGCCGGAGCTGCGTCTCGTCTTCCTCAGCGGAACGGCCCGCTGGTTGTGGCTTCTGCCGCTGCTGGTGATGGCGGCTGCGCTGGTGTTGCAGGAAGCGCGGCGTGGCGACGCGGAAGCCCGGATGATCGCGGCAGGCGGCGTGACGATGATCTTCCTCGAAGCGGGCGAGCTCTCCCGCAATGTCCTCCCGGTCTCATGGCCGTTCGACTTCTCTCTGGCGCCCCTCGGTTTCTCCGCCGTACTGGTGGCAATGAGTCTGTCCCTCTCGTACCGCTTCCGGCGCGTCCACGACGAGCTCGATCGCCTGCGGTCCGGACTCGAGGACGAAGTGCTGGAGCGTACGCGCGATCTCGCCGAGGCCCGCGACGACGCGATGGCCGCAAACCGGGCCAAAGGCGAGTTCCTGGCCAACATCAGCCACGAGATCCGGACGCCGATGAATGGCTTGATCGGCATGGCCGAGCTCATGGCCTGCACTTCGCTCACGCCGGAACAGCGGAGCTACGTCAACGCCATCCAGATCAGCGGACGGTCCCTGTTGACGCTGCTCAACGACGTGCTCGACTTCTCGCGCCTGGAGTCGAAGAGCCTCTCCGTGGAACGCTGTCCATTCCGGCTCAGGAGCGTGATCGACGACTGTGTGGAGATCGTGAGTCCGGTAGCCAGAGCGAAAGGACTCACGCTCAGCACCTCCATCGCGGACGGCACCGTGCAGGCTGTCCTGGGAGATCAGCATCGCACGCGTCAGGTGCTCCTCAATCTGTTGAGCAATGCCATCAAGTTCACGTCTCGCGGGCACGTCGAAGTGGCCCTGAGCTCGCGGCCTCTGGACGACGGCCGCATCGAAGTCCGATTCTCCGTGATCGACACAGGGCTCGGCATTGCCCGCGAAGATCTCGGCCGGCTTTTCATCGCGTTCCAGCAGATCGACGGTTCGTCGAGCCGTCAACAAGGCGGTGCGGGCCTCGGGCTGGCGATCAGTAAACGACTGACGGAGCTCATGGGCGGCTCGATCGGTGTCGAAACCGCCCCGGGCCAGGGATCGAAGTTTCACTTCACGATCCTCTGCGAGCCCGCCGCATTCGAATTGGCGCCCCCTTCCGAGCCGCCGGCGCAACCCGATGCCGATGGCAACAATCCGCTGCGGGTCCTGCTCGCGGAGGATGACGCCATCAACCGGATCGTCATCATCGGCATGCTGAAACACCTCGGCTATCAAGCCGAATCCGTGAACAGCGGGATCGAGCTCCTCGAAGTACTGAAACGGGAACCGTATGACGTGATCCTGATGGACGTGCAGATGCCCGGCATGGACGGCCTCGAAGCCACGCGCCGCATTCGCAATGGCTCCGGAGAACAACCGTACATCATCGCCGTGACCGCCCACGTCCTCGCCGGCGACCGCGAACGCTGCCTCGCCGCAGGAATGAACGACTACCTGAGCAAACCGCTGCGCCTCGCGGATCTCCAGGAAGCCCTGGCGGGCGTCACGCAGGGAACGGATCGGCGGACGGGAACACAGTCGTAACGGTGCGGACGTGCCCTCCCGAGCGCCCTGCGGCGAGACGCCGCGGGCGCCGCGACGGCGCCCGGCCAGCCGGCGCGGACGCCAGCGCTCCAACGGCCATAGATAGGCGACCCTGGCCTTTTTCAGCCGACCTTCTTCGCCACCGCGCGCATCAGCTTCTTGCCGGCCTTCTTCAGCGGCTTCTTCGACTTGCCGCGGAAGGCGGCGATGGCCATGACCGCCGTGGTGACCGTGGCGATGGCAATCCCCACCGCCTCCTCCTTCTCCTTCGTCTCCATCTCGTTCCAGTACGTGAGCAACTGTGTCACTTTGCTCTCGGCGCTTCTCTCAGCGCTGCTCAGCTTCTTCGCCACGCCGTCGATCGCCTTGATCGTAGCGTCGCGCAACAGGGGTTCCAGCGGCTTCGTGTTCATGGAGATGGAGCTGTGCAAAGCTCAGTCCGAATGGCGGACGGCGGCTCATGGCGTACGGAACGACGAAGAGGCCTCCGGCGGGCCGCCACGGGCGGCAGCGCTGGTTGGCCTGGCCTGAACGCATACCTGTCGCCTGAATCGCCCGTCTCGCGACTGCACGTGCTTCAATCAGCGCTGCCGCCCGTGGCGGCCCGCCGGAGGCCTCCTGGTCGTCTCCCTTCAGGCGGATCCGCAGCAGCCAGCGCGTCGTCGAGCATCTCCAGCACCGTTCGCGCGCCGTCGCCGAAGGCGTGGCGCTTCCAGCGCGGTCCGGCGATGCGATCGAGCGCCATCACCACGGCGAAGCCTTCCGTCTGCGACCACTGGCGGCCACTCGTGAAACGCGCCAGGACTTCCGCCGGCGGCTGGGCGCCGCCGCGCGGATGGACCAGCCATTGATATCCCGTCCACTGGCCGGCTCCTTCGAACGTCAGCCAGATGTCTTCCGCCTCGACCAGGTACGCATCGTCCCCGACCACCCAGCGCGCCTGCCGTTCGCGCATGAGCCGGCGCGCTTCCCGCGCCAGCCTCCGCGCCTCGGCGTCCTCTTTCGCGGCGGCCGCCTCGACGAAGAGCCGGGTCTCCTCCTTCACCGACGCGGCAAACCCCGGATTCTTTTCGAAACGCTCCTGCACGGCGTTGTCGTTGAATGAATCGGGAAGTTTGTAGCGGTCGATCAGGGCACCGAGGCGCGGGCCGTATGGCCCGGTCTGCGCCACGTGGGATCCCTCGTGCAGCAGCACCGCAACCATCGTCGTCTCGAGTGCGGGCCTCTTGCCGACGCCGGCCGCCTCCCAGACGCTGGGCGTCGACATCACGAAAGACGGGCGCCCCTTCTGGCCCGAGACAAACGAGGTGACCCCCGCCGGAACCTCCGAGCCGTCCGGCAGCGCGATCGTTCCACCATGCGGGGTGGCGGTCCACGTCACCCCCTCCGCGGCCGGACTGCTGAGCGCGTCCCTGCTCCTCAGAATGCAATCCGCGCTGAAGAAAACAGCCTCGAAATCGGGTACCCGCCCGATCCCCGTGATCTCCCGCGAAGCGAACCGCCACGCCTCGAGCGCGCGATCGACCCAGGCGCGATCCGATTCCGGCAGCGCGCACGCCGGCGGCGAGGGCGCCGATGCGCAGGCGGAGGCGGCGAGCAGTGCGGCAAAGGCGAGGTGCTTCAGCATGACTGAGCAGAGCGGCTCTTGCTGCAGCGTGGGTTGTGAAGGAAGAGGTCAGTCATGGGGGAAAGGATATAGGGAGCCAGTGCCCGCCGGAACATCGCGCGCGTCGAAATGACCGGCAAACGATGACGAAAGTTTACGCACCCGTGAACTCATCTCGGAACCTCTCGGACTACTCTCCGTGGCCAGCGCCGCCATCGAGGAGAGACCCTTCATGCAGAAACACATCCCCGTCGCCGTCATCGGATGGATTGCGACCGCCCTTTCCGCAATCGCCCTCGCCCAGGACGCACCGCAGCCGGGAGTCAAGCCCGTCTACCGCGCCGCGCGCCTCACCGGCACCATCCGCGTCGACGGCCGTCTCGACGAGAGCGCGTACACCGCCCCGCCGACCTTCGAACTCGCCTACGAAACCCGTCCCGCCGAGAACCAGCAGGCGCCCGTGCGAACCGAAGTGTGGATCACCTACGACTCCGCCAACCTCTACGCCGCCTTCCGGGCCCACGACCCCGATCCGCGGCAGATCCGCGCGCTACTCCGATCGCGACAACGCATTCAGCGACGACTTCGTCGGCCTCGCCCTCGACACCTTCAACGACCAGCGCCGCGCCTTCGAATTCTTCGTCAATCCCCTCGGCGTGCAGATGGATCTCACCCAGAACGAGATGACCGGCAACGAAGACAGCTCGTGGGACGCCATCTGGGACTCCGCCGGCCGGATCACCCCCGGCGGCTACGAGGTCGAGATGCGCATCCCCTTCTCCTCGCTCCGCTTTCCGGGCACCAGCGGTGGGATGGGCGGCGAGATGACCTGGGGCATCGACGCCGTGCGCACCTGGCCACGCAGCCAGCAGTATCGCCTCGGCCTCACCCCGCAGCAGCGCGGCAACAACTGCTACCTCTGCCAGGCCGCCAGCCTGACCGGCATCGCCGGCGTCTCCCCCGCGCGCTCGATCGAGCTCAACCCGACCATCACCGCGTCGCAGAGCGGCGTCCGCAACGACTTCCCCGACGGCGCGCTCGAGACTGACGATCCCGACATCGAGGCCGGCCTGACCGGCCAGTGGGGCATCACCCCGAACTTCACCTTCAGCGGCACCGTCAATCCCGACTTCTCGCAGGTCGAAGCCGACGCCGCGCAGCTCGCCGTGAACACGCAGTTCGCGTTGTTCTTTCCAGAGAAACGGCCGTTCTTCCTCGAAGGCGCCGATCTCTTCGAGACGCGCTTCAACGCCATCTACAGCCGCAACATCGCCGATCCGGAGTGGGGCGTGAAGCTGACCGGCAAGGCGGGCAAGAACGCCCTCGGCGCGATCGTCACCCAGGACCGGCGCACGAACTTCCTCATCCCGTACGCCGAGGGAAGCCGGCTCGCGTTCGTGGACGACAAAAACCTCTCCACCATCCTTCGCTACCGGCGCGACCTGTACGGCTCCCCCGCCGGCTCCGCCACCGGAGGGTTCTTCTTCACCAGCCGCGAAGGCGACGGCTTTCACAATCGCATGCTCGGCGGCGACATCCTCTTCCGCTGGCGCGGCACGAAGGCCTTCCGCCTCGAGCTCCTCGGGTCGTCGACGCAGTACCCGGCATCCGTCGCCGCGAGCGCCGGCCAGAGCACATCCGGCATCACCGGCCACGGCCTCCGCACCGTCTACCAGCACACCTCACGCGACTGGATGTACTACTTCCTCTACCGCGACGTGGCCGAAGACTTCCGCGCCGACCTCGGCTTCGTCCCGCGCGCGGACTTCCGCGAGAAAGGAATCGCGCTCGAGCGCGCGTGGTACCCCGAGAAGAGCGCCTGGAAACACATGCGCCTCGGTGTGGAGGCCGCCGATCTCGACGACCAGGGCGGCGACCGCCTCGAGCGCCGCGCCGACTTCTACGCCTGGGCCCAGGGCCCCCGCCAGTCCTTCGTCCGCGCCGACGTCTACGCGCTCCACGACCAGCGCTACGGTGGAGAGCTGTTCGACACCAGCCGCATCGTGCTCTACGGCGAATTCGCCGCCCACCCCGACGTCTTCGTCACCGCCCAGGCGACCAGCGGCAACCAGATCGACTTCGCCAACGCCCGCCAGGGCGAACAGTTCCGCCTCGACCCCGGCGTCCGCTGGAACGTCGGCCGGCACCTCCGCCTGAACCTCAACCACGCCTTCGAAGCCCTCGACGTCGACCGCGGCCGCCTCTTCACCGCCAACCTCACCGAGCTCCGGGCCACCTATCAGCTCAACAACCGCACCTTCGTCCGCTGGATCGGCCAGCACCTCGACGTCGACCGCGACCCCGCGCTCTACGACTTCACCACCGACACCCGCAGCCGCGACTTCTTCAACCAGCTCCTGTTCTCCTACAAGATCAACCCCCTGACCGTCCTCTTCCTCGGCTACTCCGACACCCACACCGCCACCGCCGAGATCGACCTGACGCAGCAAAGCCGGACGCTGTTTCTGAAGGTGGGGTATGCGTGGCAGGTGTAGGGGTCCGGCCTGAAGGCCCAATGGCGTCAACTTAACGGGTTATTCGCACCACCACCCTTACGGCGGGACGCCGGCTATCACCGGGCACGACTCGCGGAGGGGGTAGTTTGAGACGTGGAAAACGGCGCGCGTCCGTCAGGCGGAGCGCCGTGGCTGCGTGTTCCCGAGTGCCTGCGCGCGCCGAGGGCCGAGGCCGAGGTCGGGGGCTCAACGGGAGGAGCCCTCGCCCCTCGCCCCTCATGAAGCCGCCAGCGGCGGACATCCTTGAAGAAGAGCGCCGCCCCGCGACTGAGACGCAGGCGATGATCTAAGCAGCCGCAGTCAAAGACCACGGCTCACGAGGCATGACCCTATGCCTCGCGAGGCTTGACCCCATGCCTCACGAGGCTTGACCCCATGCCTCACGAGGCTTGACCCTATGCCTCACGAGGCTTGACCCCATGCCTCACGAGCCATGACCCTATGCCTCGCGAGCCATGACCCTATGCCTCGTGAGGCATGACCCCATGCCCCGTGAGGCATGACCCTATGCCTCGTGAGCCATGACCCCATGCCTCGCGAGGCACGACTCCATGCCTCGCGAGCGTGGGCCGATCCGCCACGTCCTCGTGGGCCGCTCTCGCGAGGAGGTTGCACAACGACACCGTGGAAAACGGCGTGCGTCCCGTCAGTCGCAGCGCCGGTGGCTGCGTTCTCCCCAGTGCCTGCGCGCGAGGACGCGCGCGGACCGGCCGGCGCGACGCCGGCGGTCCGGGGGGACGGCGCCGCGGCCGAAGCGCGAGTCGAGCCCGTTCAGAGCGGACGAACCCTCTGTCCTATCTCTTCACGAGCGGCAACACCTTCTCCAGCGGCAACGCCTCCACCCTCCCCACCGTGGTCGCCTTGAACAGGGAGTTGTAGATCGCCTCCTCGGTCGCTTCGATTACAGCGAGGAAGAGCGGCGACATGTCGTCGTTCTTTACCAGCGTCGTGGGGTTGCGGGCGGTGCTGAAGGCGATGGCGTAGTCGCCGCTGCCGTTGGTGCCGGCGGCGCCGGTGCGGGCGAGGCCCATCATGGCGCGGGCGCCCATGCGTTTGAGGTTGCGGGCGTCGATGGGGGCGTCGGTGGCGATGACGATCAGGATGGAGCCGTCGGCGTTTTCGAGCTCGTTCTTGAGGTAGTGCTTGCCGAGGGCCTGGCCGATCGGGGTGCCGTTGATGGTGAGGATGCCGCCGTAGTTCGACTGCACGAGGACGCCGACGGTCCAGCCGCCGAGCTTTGCCGGGAGCTTGCGGGAGGAGGTGCCGATGCCGCCTTTCCAGCCGAAGGCAATCGTGCCGGTGCCGGCGCCGACGCTCCCCTCTTCCACCGGGCCGCTCTTCGCGGTGCGGATCGCGGTGAAGACCTCCTCGCGGCCGACATGGCGTCCGCGGATGTCGTTCAGGGCGCCGTCGTTCGTCTCGCCGACGACGACGTTGATCGACCGTACGTCCTCGTTCCCCGGGAGGGCCAGCATGTGGTCGATCAGGGCGTCGGCGACGCGGGGGACGTTCAGGGTGGAGGTGAGGGCGATCGGCGACTCGATCTCTCCCAGCTCGTCGATCTGGGTCGAGCCCATCAGCTTGCCGAAGCCGTTGCCGGTGAAGACCGCTCCCGGGACTTTTTCACGGAAGAGGTTCCCGCCGTGGGGGAGGATCACGGTGACGCCAGTGCGGATGTTCTCGCCGCGGACGACGGTCGTCTGGCCGACCCGCACGCCGGCCACGTCCGTGATCGCGTTCAGCGGGCCGGTCGGGAGGATCCCGACGACCACGCCGGCCTCCCGGGCCCGAGGGCGATCGGCGGCATACAGGACGAACGTGCAGAGAAAGAGAAGGAGAGCGGCAAGCCGGCGCATCCCGCAATCATGCCTCCTTCCGCCCTCTGCCCCTGCCTTCGGCCTTCGGATACACTCCGCCACCCAAAGCAATGCTCCTCTTCTCGGACCCCCTCCGCCAGACCGACTTGCCGCGCGGATGTGTGGCGACGATCGGGAACTTCGACGGCATGCACGTCGGACATCAGCAGATCGTCCGCGGCGTGGTGGAGCGGGCGCGCGAGCTCGGCCGCGCCTCGGCCGTGATCACGTTTCACCCCCATCCGCTCTCCATCGTCGCTCCCGACCGGGTGCCGAAGCAGATCCTCACCCTGCCGCAGAAGGAAGAGCTGTTGCGGGAGATGGGGGTCGACGCGATGCTGGTCGTCCCGTTCTCGCACGAATTCTCCCGCTGGACGGCCGACCGCTTCATCGAGGAGTTCCTGGTCCACGCCCTCGACGTCACCGAGGTACGCATCGGCCGCGACTTCTGCTTCGGCGCGGGGCGGGAGGGGAACCTGGAGAAGCTGACCGCGGTCGGCAAGCGCTTCGGCTTCGACGTCCTCGGCGTGGACGACATCCGGATCCGCGGCATCCGCGTCTCCAGCTCGATCGTCCGCGATGCGATCGCCCGCGGCGCCATGCGCATCGTCTCGATGGCCCTCGGACGCACGTACTTCATCGACGGCCGCGTCGCCACCGGCCGCCGTCTCGGCCGGAAGATGGGCTTCCCGACCGTCAACGTCGATCCGGCCAACGACCTCTTCCCGGCCGGCGGCGTCTTCGTCACCACCTGCCGCTTCGAGAGCTTCTCGCGCTCGTTCGAGGGGGTGACGAACATCGGCGTTCGCCCGACTCTTTATGAGAACTACGCGACCACGATCGAGAGCCACATCCTCGACTTCGACTCCAACGTCTACGGCGACACCGTCCGCCTCTACTTCCACCAGCTCCTGCGCCGCGAGCAGCAGTTCCGGTCGGCGCTCGAGCTGACGAACCAGATCCGGTTGGACATTACGAGGTCGCGGAACTTCTTTCTGAGACACCCGAACGCGGTCACGATCTGAGGATAGGACCTATGGGACCTATGGGACCTATGGGACTGATGGGACAGAGCCCCGTCCTATAGGTCCCATCAGTCCTATAGGTCCTATCAGTCCCATCTGTCCCATTTGTCCCATCCCCACCTGCTAAGATTCGCCGCGCTCCAGCATGTCCGACCCCGTCCTTTCCCTGATCCTGATCGTCTCGTTCTTCGCGGCCGTGACAGCGGCGTCGTACTTCAAGACGCTCGACACCGGATTGTGGCGTGAGGCAAAGATCCCGATCATCGCGGGGGCGCTCTGCGGCGTCATCATCCGGGTCGCCTCGTTTGCCTCCGAGTTCGTGACGGCCGGCATTCTCCTGACGCTCGCGGCGCTCTACGTGCGCCTGACGGGCCGGGAGAGCGAGCCGTCGGACGGGATGGCGCTCGGCGCGATCACCGGGGCGGCGGCCTCGGTGCCGCTCGTGCTGACCGGGGAGCATGAGCTGTTGCGCTTCGCCGAGTGCGTCCTCGCCGGCGCTGTGGCCGGCTACGGGATCACCTTCGGGCTCACGCACGTCCGCGACAATGCCAAACAGGCGATCATCGACGCCGTCACCGCGGCCGCCGCGGTCGGCGCGGCGTGGCTGCCGTTGCTGGCGTATCGCTCCGAGCGTTTTACCGAGAGGCAGATCGGCCTGGCCGCCGCCGGGATCGTGCCGCTGCTCGTGATCGCCGCCGTCTTCAAGCAGTGGCCGTCCATCCGCGGGGAGCTTCGCCACGAGGCGGCCCTCGGCTTCATCGTCGACGAGGACGTCCGCAGCACCGCCCATCCCCTCCGCCGTCTCGGCCGCGCCGGCTGGCACGACGCCGAGGCTCACCGGGAGTTCGTCCGCATCGCCAGCGCCATCGCCCTCCGGAAGCGGCAGCAGCGCCACCGTTCCGAGGAGATCGCGCGGCTGTATCAGCTCGAAGTCATCAAGCTGCGCATGCAGATGCAGGAGATGAGCGCCATCGACCGGCGGATGCGCGCGGCGGCCGGCTCGACGGCAGCCGCGGGAGATTCTTCGCTTCGCTCGGAATGAGGGCGGAGGCCGGGCTAAAATACCCGGCAAGAATGACGCCCCGCAAAATCGCGCTCGGTCTCGCGCTGCTTCTCACCACCACCGCCGCCTTCGCTCAAAAGCCGAACTTCAAGTTCCTCCCCGGCCCGAAACCGGGCGGCGGCGAGGTGAAGCTCACCGTCGAAGAGGGGGGCACGACCGAGCTCCAGAAGGACGAGTACACGATCATGCAGGGCGGCGTGACGATCGAGTACCAGGACATCAAGCTGCGGGCCGACAAGCTCACCTACAACTTCAAGACCCGCGATCTGGTCGCCGAGGGGCACGTGGTCATCGACCAGGGCCCGACCCGCCTCAGCGCCACCCAGGCCATCTACAACCTCGACAGCAAGACCGGCACGTTCTTCAACGCCAACGCCACGATGGAGCCGTCGATGTACTTCTCGGGCGACCGCATCGAGAAAGTCGACGAAGACACCTACCGGATGCAGAACGGCGTCCTCACCTCGTGCGACCTCGACCGCCCGGCCTGGTCGTTCCACGTCGGCGACGCCGACATCACCCTCGACGACTACGCCCGCATGCGCAACATCTCCTTCCGGGCCAGGGGGCTGCCGATCTTCTGGACCCCGCGCCTGATCTGGCCGACGAAGCGCGACCGCTCCCAGGGCCTGCTCATCCCGCGGGCGCGCTTCTCCGACAAGTTCGGCACCCGGCTGCAGATGGGCTACTTCCTTCCGTTCGGCGATTCGGTGGACGCCACGATCTACGGCGACATCAGCACCGCGAAGTACTTCGGCGCCGGCGTCGAGCTGCGCTACGTCCCGACGGAGAACGTGAAGATCGGCGACTTCCGCGGCCACATCGTGAACAACACCGTCAGCGAGTTGCAGCCCGACAACACGGTGCGCGAGCGCGGGCAGGTCGAATGGAAGTACCAGTTCCGCCACGCGCAGGAGAATCTCCCCGGCGGCTTCCGCGGCGTCGTCGACATGCAGGACTACTCGAACCTCGACTTCTTCCGGCAATACGACGACGACCCCCGCCTGCACACGCTGTCGAACATCTACTCCTCGGCGTACCTGACCAAGAACCGCCCCACGTACTCGCTGAACATCCTCTCCGACCGCCGCGACATCGAGCTCAGCGACCGCCGCCAGCGGTACGAACAGCTCCCGTCGCTGCAGTTGCGCATGTACTCGCAGCAGGTAGGCCGGACTCCGTTCTACTTCTCCCTCGAGTCGTCGGCGTCGCGGCTGCGCTCCGGCGCGGTGATCGGCGACGAGCGGACCATCGACGCCGATTACACCCGCACCGACGTCTTTCCCACGGTCTCGATGCGCCTGCGCACGCCGCAGTGGCTGTCGGTCAAGCCGCAGATCTCGGCCCGCCAGACGTACTACTCCGCCAGCCGCGACGCGAGCACCGGCGCGGTGCGCGACGATGAATCGGTCTCGCGCTTCTACGGACAGGGTCAGGTGGAGGTGGTGGGCCCGTCATTCTCGCGTGTCTTCAACCGCGCCGCGGGCGGTTTCAGCCGGTTCAAGCACGTCATCGAGCCGCGCTTTCGCTACGTCCGCACCACGGACGTCGACCGGCAGAATGAGATCATCCGTTTCGACACGGTCGATTCTCCGTTCCTGCCGATCGTGCAGGACACGGTCGAGTATTCGCTCACCCAGCGCATCATCGGCAAGGAGGCGGGAGAGCGCGGGAACGCACGCGAGGTGCTGTCGTTCGCGCTGCGCCAGAGCGTCGCCCTCTCGGATCCGTTCGAGAGCGCCGGCACGTTCGCCGGGGAGCACCAGTTCACGCCGCTCAGCGCCAGCCTGCGGTTCAATCCCTACCAGTCCGTGACGCTCGACGCCACTGCGCAGTACGGCAACATCTCGCATCAGCTCGACCAGGTCAGCCTCTCCGCGAACATGGTCGGTACCGGCACCCGCGCCGATAAGTATCTCGGCTTTACTTACTACGCGTCGCTCGAGCGTCCGGGCCTTCCGGACAGCGACTCGAGCCAGGTGCGCCTGAACGTCGGTTCGTTCGTGGTGCCGGAGCGGGTCCGGGCCGATATCCAGCTCAATTTCGATGCGAAGGAAGGGAAGTTCCTGGAGCAGCGCTATCTCACGGGCTGGATTGGTTCGTGTTACGGGATCGCGCTCGAGTACCGCCGCTATTCGGTCTTCGGTACCACTGACGATACGCTCTCCAGCTACGGCGTCGCCGTGACGCTGAAAAACGTCGGCACCATCGGCTCGCAGTAGGCGTGATTCCACCCACCCGGGGAGACGACCGGGGGGCCTCCGGCGGGCGGAATCCCGCCACCGTGCTATGGTTCGCGTTCGCAAGCGCCGCGGCCGCGGCTGCCACGCACTTCCACCCATGAACGCACGCGCTACACAGAAAATGAAAGGCCTCATCCTGTCCGGCGGCAAAGGGACACGGATGCGGCCCCTCACCTACACCTCCGCCAAACAGCTCATCCCCGTCGCCAACAAACCGGTGCTCGTCTACGGCATCGAGGCAATCGTGGCGGCCGGCATCCCCGACATCGCCATCATCCTCTCGCCCGAGACCGGGCCTGAGATCCGCGACTGCATCGGCGACGGCTCGCGCTACGGCGCCAGCATTACCTACATCGAACAGGATGCACCGCGCGGCCTCGCGCACGCCGTCCTCACCGCGGAAGACTTCCTCCGCGACTCCCCGTTCGTCATGTACCTCGGAGACAACCTCCTGCAGCACGGCATCACCCCGCTCGTCGAGGAATACCGCTCCATCGACTGCAACAGCGAGATCCTGCTCACCAAAGTCCCGAACCCGTCGCAGTTCGGCGTCGCCGAGCTCGATCCCGACGGCCGCGTACTCCGCCTCACCGAAAAGCCGCCCGTGCCGAAGTCCGACCTGGCGCTCGTCGGCGTCTACATGTTCGACGAGCGCATCTTCGAGGCGGCCAAGTCGATCAAGCCGTCGAAGCGCGGAGAGCTCGAGATCACCGACGCCATCCAGTGGCTCCTCGACAACGGCTACAGCGTCCATCCGCACATCGTCAAAGGATGGTGGAAAGACACCGGCAAGATCGAGGACATGCTCGAAGCCAACCGGACCGTGCTCGACACCTTCGACCAGGACGTGCGCGGCACGCTCAGCGGCGAGAGTGTCATCGAAGGAAAAGTCGTCGTCGAAGAAGGGGCGCAGATCATCGACTCCGTCGTCCGCGGCCCGGCCATCATCGGCAGGGACGCGCGCATCACCCACGCCTACGTCGGCCCCTACACCTCGATCGGCAAGAACTGCTCGCTCGAGTACTGCGAGCTGGAGAACTCGATCGTGCTGGAGAACTCCAGCATCGCCCACGTCACCGGCCGCATCGAGGCGAGCCTGATCGGCAAGAACGTGAAGATCGGGCGCACGCACCGGAAGCCGGTGGCCTACCGCTTCATGCTCGGCGACAACAGCGAGGTCGGGATCACCTAGTGCGCAAACGCGCGGGCCTGCTGGTGATGTCCCTGATCATCCTCGGCTATGCCGGCTACAGGGTGTACGTGGCGCAGGAGCAGCGTCAGGCGCATCGGCTCCAGCTTCGCGACACAGCTCTGCGCAGCGCCCTGTTCACCATGCGCAAAGCGATCGATCGTTTCCATGACGAAAACAAGCGCTATCCCCGCTCGCTCGACGAGCTCGTGCCGAAGCACCTCCGCGGCATCCCCATCGATCCGGTGACCGGCTCGAAGTCGACTTGGCGACTGACGACCGAGGAGACGGTGGTGCCGAACGCCGACTTCACGAACGCCACCGCGTCCAAAAACGAAACCTACGTCATCGACGTCCACAGCGGCGCGGGAGCGCCCTACTCCGACTGGTAAGCATGCCGAACGTCTACACGTTCAAGGATTTCGAGGGGAGCAGCCACCGCATCCTCATCGACATGGTCCGCCGGCACGCCCGGCGCGGCGGGACGCTGCTCGACCTCGGCGCGGCCGGCGGCGAGCTCGGCGACGCCCTGCGCGATCAATTCGTCCGCACCCTCGGCTTCGAGTTCAACGTCGACTGCGTCGGCCAGCTCTGCGGCCGCTTCAACCAGGTCGTCATCGCCGACCTGGAACGGGTGAAATCGCTGCCGGAAGCCGACGCCATCGTGCTCGCCGACGTGCTCGAGCACCTGCGCAGCCCCGCGGCCGCGCTCGGACTGGTCCGGACCGCACTCCGCGACGACGGCCGTGTCTTCATCTCCGTCCCGAACATCGCCAACATCACCGTCCGCCTCGGCCTGCTGCTCGGCATCTTCGAATACCGCGACCGCGGCATCCTCGACCACACCCACCTCCGCTTCTACACCAAGCGCACCATCCGCCGCGAAGTGGAGAACGCCGGGTTTCGGATTCTGGAGATGGGTGGCTCGTCGGTGCCGATCCGGCTGATCATCGGCAATTACACGCCGGAGCCGGTGCTGCGGTTCGGGGAGCGCCTGTTGACGTGGCTTACCCGCGCCTGGCGCAGTTTGTTCGCCTACCAGATCATTCTGGTGGCGGAGAAGCGATAGGACTGATGGATCGTGTCTTTCTGCTGCCGTAGGCAGCTAAAGATCTGTAGGCCCGGCCTTTAGGCCGGGTAAAAAGCGTGGAGGGTGCGAGCCCGCGTAGCGGACGACAGACGAGAACGTGCGGAGGGTCTTTTCTGTCGCCCGCTACGCGGACTGACTTGGTGCGTCCTGGCTGTACCCGGCCTGAAGGCCGGGCCTACAGATCTTTAGCTGCCTACGGCAGCAGAGGGGACTGGTCGGAAGATCTACGTTGTCTTCTGAATGCGTCCTTGCTTAGACCGTCCTATCAGCTCCCACGCCCCCACCACCACCCACAACACCACCCCCACCCCCGCCGCCCACCACCACCCGCGCGCAATCCGCCGGGAGAAGACGACCTCGTGGCGGCCGGCCGGAACGGCCACGCCGGCAAACAACATGTCGGTCTCAATGGCGCGCGCGCGCCGGCCGTCGATGGTAACGCGCAGCTCCGGCGTCAGCTTCTCCGAGGAGGCCAGGTAGAAGGGGCCGGAAGACTCGGTGGTCATCCGCTGCTCGTCGGGGGCATAGCTGTGCAGCGTGACGCGGCCGCCGGCCGACACCACCTGAGGCGGCATGACCGGGTCGTCGGTGATGACCGCCTCGGTCGCGAAATCGATGTCGCGCGCGGCGAGGAACTCGTCGTCGTTCAACTTGCGCAGTTTCGACACGGCGCGGAAGCGCGGCAGCTCGGAGAGGTTGCGGAAGACGCGTCCGTCCGGCAGCTCGCGCTCGAACATCAGCGGTGTGGTCACCCGTCCGTAGAACAGCGGCGACTCCCCGGCGTTGGCGTTCTCCCCTTCCAGCACCCACCCGACGATACCGATGGACCGGAGGCGCAGGGTGACGCTCTCGCCGAGCCGGGCGTACGGATGCAGCGGGACGTAGAACTTGCCGACCACTCCGGCCTCGCGCTTCGTGAAGGCGCGCGACCAGACCACCCGGCCGTCCTTCAGCAGTTCCACGTGAATGCGCGGATTCGGGCCGCGCTCCTCGCGGATCTCGATCGGCAGCTCGATCGACCAGAACGGCTCCGCGTCGACGCGCACCGTCCGTTGCAGCGTCTGTCCCGGTTTCAGCGTGAAGCCGCCGATCTCCTTCACTCCCGGCACCGTGGCCTGGAAGATCGACCATTTCATGATGTCGATGACGTTGTGCTCGAAGTAGTAGCGGATGCCTAGGAGCCCGGCCAGCGGGTCGTTGTAATTGAAGTGGATGCTGTTGAACGTCAGCACCGTCGTGGCCCCGCTCCAGGCGGTCTTGTCGAGCCGCACCAGCATCCGCCGGTAATCGAGCTCGGAGCCGAAATGGCTGCGCACGTCCTCGACCCGCACCAGCTCCGCGGTGTTGGGCCAGAAGTAATCGAAGAACGGCGCGATGCGGAACGGCGGGCGCTCCGCGCGGAGGAACGCCATCGCCGTCGTGACCGGAATCGTCGCGCTGCCGGTTTTCAGGTACGGATAAAAACGTCCGGCGACGAGGGCGAGGTCGAACGCGATCAGCGCCGCCAGTGCGTAGGCGACGAGCGGCTTGCGCAACAGGCGCGTGCCGGCGGCGGCGAGATAGCCGATCGCGATCGGCAGCAACAACGCCACCCGCGCCAGCGCCGAGTACTTGAAGCCCGGAATCGTCGCCACGAACGGCGCGAGCCCGGGCGCGCCGAACATGCACGCCAGCACGAACGCCGCGAACGCGAGCCAGAACCAGCGCGCCCTTGTCCATCGATGGTTTCGGCGATGGAAGACGCCGAGGAGCGCGAGCGGCAGCGTGAGCAGGCCGAGGTAGATGCAGGTCTCGGTGTAATTGTTCAACGCGCCGAGACGCTTGTCGCCGCGCCACTCTTTGAAGGCGGGGTGGCCGAGATAATCGGGGTCGATGAAGGCGCGCCAGTGCGTGGGAGGGTAGACCGCGGCGGCGCTGGTCGATTGGCGGACTTCGAGGTAGCCCGACCTGCGGATGAGTTGCATGAAGGGGATGAGGGACGGGAGGGCGATGAGCAGGGCGATCGCGACCGCGGCGATGCCACGGGCGATGCCTCTGGCGGTCGGACTAAAAGTCCGACCCACAGTTAGGCTGAAGGCTGCATACAGCAGCACCATCCACGCGCCGTACGCCATCGCCGCCGGAAACCCCGCCAGCGCGAACGCGAGCGCGAGGAGCGCCATCGCCGCGATCGGGGTCCGCTTGCCGTGCATCGTCCGCCGGAGCACGAGCAGCAGCGCGGGATAGAGCACCGTCGCGTTCGTGATCTGCCACAGCCAGCGCACCGCGTAGACACCCGCCCCGGCGATGACGATCGCGCCGATGGCCGCGCCGCGGCTGCCGAGGCGCTCCTCGCGCAGCCAGAGATAGGCGAAGACGAAAGAGAGGTTGAGCTTCAGGAAGAGGATGGCCGTGTAGATCCACGCCTGCGGTACCACCAGCGCCGGCAGGAGGATGAACGGCGAGAGGATGGCCGCGGACGACGAGCCCCAGCCGGGGATCCCGCTGCCGACGTACGGGTTCCAATGAAACGTCCGCCAGTCGTCGCGCGCCAGCGACATCAGCGTGAAGTACGCCGTCGGCGGGTCGTTCAGCGCCGAGTTCTGCGCCTGCACCACGTCCGCCGGTTTCACCGTCGACCACGGATAGTAGTTGTAGAAGACGTCGTTCGGCGACACCGCACGCCCCATGAACGCCACCGGAAAGAACAGCACGAAGTTGTAGACCGCGAGGGCAATCAGTGCGGTGCGGTGTTTACGAAGGGCTCGGACCACTCGATCTTCAGTCTATCCTGAGCCCCGCAATGAAGAAGCTCCTGATCGCCGCCGACGTCGACTCGTCCCTGCGCGAACGCGCCGAAGCGGACGGCCGCTTCTCCGTGACCCAGACCCCGGTGCGCACGGAAGGGGAGCTCGCGGCGATCGTCGGCGACGCCGAGGTGCTGGTCACACGCGCCTACAACAAGGTCACGCGCAAGGTCATCGAGGCCGCGCCGCGGCTGGAGCTGATCGCCCAGGCCACCAGCGGCATCGACAACATCGACGCCGCAGCCGCGCGCGAGCGGGGCATCTCCGTCATCAACATGCCCGGCATCAACGCCAACGCGGTGGCGGAGCTGGTGCTCGGCTTCATGATCTCCATGACCCGCACCGTCCCCTTCTACAACCGCGAGATCGTGCAGGGCCGCTTCGACCGCGCCGACTGCGCCACCCGCCACGAGCTCCGCCACCACCGCCTCGGCATCATCGGCCTCGGCCAGGTCGGGACGCGCGTCGCGCGGCTGGCTCGCGCCTTCGAGATGGAAGTGCTGGCGTATGACCCGTACATCGCCGTCTTTCCCGGCGCGACGCGTGTCGAGACGCTCGACGAGTTGCTGCCCGCCTCGGACATCCTGACGTTGCACGTCCCGTTGACAGAGGAGACCCGCAGGATCGTCGGCGCACGCGAGCTGGCGATGTTGAAACGCGGGTCGTACGTCATCAACGCGGCGCGAGGGGAAGTGTTGGATCAGCAGGCTGCCTTGGACGCGCTGGCGGCGAACCACCTCGCCGGGCTGGCGCTGGATGTGTTCGATCCCGAGCCGCCGGATGCGCCGCTGCCGGATGACCCGCGATTGATCCTCACGCCGCACATCGGTGGGTGCTCGCACGAGGTGAAGAGCAGCGCGGGGGGGAAGTTGTTTGCGAAGATCGTGGAGTTTTATGGGGTGCGGTGATCAGAACGCAAAGTTGCATGGAGCCGCCGTAGGCGGCGAAAGATCTGTAGGCCCGCCCTTCAGGGCGGGTTTCCGGCGGCGCCACGAAGGCGAGCCCGCGGAGCGGGCGACAGGGTAGAAAACCGCGACAACCCTACCCTGTCGCCCGCTCCGCGGGCTCGAACATCTTCCGCCCAGCGTTACCCGGCCTGAAGGCCGGGCCTACGATCTTTTGCCGCCTACGGCGGCATTCTTCGCCTCAGCCCCATCGGTCCCATGCCTACCCCACCCTCCCCCCATCCCGCCACACCCCCACCACCAGGTTCACCCCGAAGTGATACACCAGGTGCAGGTAGCTCGGCGCATCCAGCAGCACGAAATCCGCCCGCTTTCCCACCTCGATCGACCCGATCTCATGCGCCAGGCGCAGCGAATGCGCGCCGTTCAGGGTGGCGGCGGTGAGGGACTCCTCGACTGTCATCTTCATCCGCAGCGTGGCCATCTGCATCACGATCTGGAGCGACTCGGTCATCGACGTGCCGGGGTTGCAGTCGGTGGAGAGGGAGACCGCGGCCCCTTTCTCGATGAGCTGGCGCGCGGGGGCGTAGCGCTCGGACATGAGGAAGAAGCTCGTCGCCGGGAGGAGATTCGCGACCGTGCCGGAGGCGGCGAGGGCGTCGATGCCGCGGTCGGAGATGTACATCAGGTGGTCGGCCGAGGCGGCGTCGAGTTCCGCGGCCAGCGCGGCACCGTCGGTGTCGGAGAGCTCGTCGGCGTGGAGGCGGGGGATCAGGCCGTGCTGCACGCCGGCGCGCAGGACCACCTCCCCCTGCTCGCGGGTGAAGACGCCGCGCTCGACGAACGCGTCGCAGAAGACGGCCAGTTGCTCGCGCGCGACCGCGGGGAGGATGTCGTGCACGATCTCGTCGATGTACTCCTGCTGCCCTTTCTCTTTCGGGAACTCGTGCGCGGCGAGGCAGGTCGGGACAAGTCTCACGGGGGACGAGGAAGAGGCCGTGCGGATAGCCCGCAACTGTTTCAGCTCCGCCTGCAGCTCCAGACCGTACCCGCTCTTCGCCTCGGCGGTGGTGGTCCCGTAGCGCGCCATCGTCGCCGCACGCGCCAGGACGTTGGCGGCGAGCTGCTCCTCGCTCGCCGCACGCGTGGAGCGAACCGTCGACGCGATCCCGCCCCCCGAGGCCGCGATCTGCTCGTACGTCTCCCCCTGCAGCCGCCGGTTGAACTCCGATTCCCGGAAACCGGCGAACGGAATGTGCGTGTGGGAGTCGACGAACCCCGGCACCGCAGTCGCGCCGCGGGCGTCGAGATCCTCATCCGGCCGCAGCTCAGCCGGCAGATCGCTTTCGCGACCGACGTACGCAAAGCGCCCGTCCTCGACCACGAGAACCGCCTTTTCGTACACCGTCAGCTCGCGCATCTCCCGCCCGCGACGGGCGGAAGTGCCGGTGGGCGTGGCGATCTGAGAGAGGTTGCGGATCAGCAGGCGCATGAATCAGCGCACAAAATCACAAGCAACCAGCAACCAGCAACAACTTCACGCGTTGCGCGCGCGGAACAGCGAAGTCAACGGCTCCTCGTTAGCCTCCTGCTCGGCGTCGAGCACGACCATCTGCTGGACCGTGTCGAGCGTCGTCTGCAGCTTGTTGCGGACGGCGCGGCGCTCGATCTTCAGATCGACGATCGACCGCTCCAGGTCGCCCACCCGCTGCATCGTCTGGGCGATCAGGCGTTCCGAGAGCAGCTCCGCGTCCTTGACGATCAGCTCCGCCTCTTTCCGCGCATTCGCCGTCAGATCCTCGGCAACCTTCTGGGCGGAGAGCAGCGTGTCCTTCAGGATGCGCTCGCGGTTGGAGTGGTCCTCGAGGTCTTCGCGGAGATTGGCGGTCTCGCGGGCGAGGCGGTCGTTCTCACGCACCAGCCTCTCGATCTCCTCGGCGACCAGGTGCAGGTATGCGCGCACCTCGTCCGGGTGATACCCCTTGATCGCTCGCGAGAAAATCTGCTTCTGGATCTCGAGCGGAGTGAGATTCTGCATGGTCGCCCTCCCAACACACCGGTGTTATTGGGAGAGTATAAGCCTGCGGGCCGCGACCGCCAGTATGCGCTGGATCACAAAAATCAGAATCAGCAGGATCATCGGGGCCCAGTCGATGCCGGCCGTGTCGAAGCGACGGAGCCAGCGGCGGATGGGGCGGAGGAACGGGCGGGTCATCCGCTCGGCGATGTCGTCGAGCTGTTCGAGCAGCCCGTAGAACTGCCGGTGACGCCAGCGGAACTGCGAGTTGCGGAGGAAAAACAGCACCCAGGAGAGGATCACCCAGACGATGACGATCCACTGGAGGATGTCCAGGATCAGGGAGAGGACCTGGAAGACGATCAGGAGAAAGTCCATCTAGCGGCGCCCGAAGACCGCCCGCCCTACGCGGATGATCGTCGCCCCCTCTTCGATCGCCACCTCGAAATCGTCGGTCATGCCCATGGACAGCTCGCGCAAGCCCAGATCATCGCGCATCGCGCGCAGCTCGCGAAAATATCTTCTCGCTTCTTCGGGCTCTGCCGCCGGCGGGATGGCCAT
Organism: Thermoanaerobaculia bacterium; assembly: GCA_035629865.1. Taxonomy (GTDB): domain Bacteria; phylum Acidobacteriota; class Thermoanaerobaculia; order Gp7-AA8; family Gp7-AA8; genus QHVT01. The sequence continues at coordinate 24,958 of DASPHC010000053.1, forward strand.
CAGTCCGGTGACGTGAACCGCCTGAATTGCGGAGACCTTCTTCAGCAGGTCCGCCGTCTCCGAAGGATCGATCCCGTTCTTCTGTGCCTCGCGGCCGATGTTCACCTGCAGCAGGATCTCCTGCCGCTTTCCCAGCGCCTCGGCCGACCGGGCGAGCTTCTGCGCCAGCTCGGCCGAGTCGATCGTCTGGACGACATCGAAGAGCCGTACCGCCTCCCTCGCCTTGTTCGATTGCAGGTGCCCGATCAGGTGCCAGAGCGCGCTGCCGGTGACAGCGGGCTTCTTGTCGCGCGCTTCCTGGACCTTGTTCTCGCCGATGTCCGTCATGCCCGCGGCGATGGCGAGATCGACGTCGCTGGCCGGAAACGTCTTCGAGACGGCGACCAGCCGGATGTCGCCCCGCGGGCGGCCGGCCCGCGCGCATGCGTCCGCGATGCGCCGTTCCAAGGCCTCGATGTTCGTGCGAATCTCGTCAGCTCGGGACATATGCCTTTCATTCGCCTATAGGACCTATAGGACCTAGGGGACTTTCTTTCTCTCGACCAGCTTCCCGTCCGCACGATCGACGGCCAGGTTGGCCAGGCGGTCGGCGTCTTTGTTACCGGCGCGGAGCGTGTGGCGGATCGAGAAGCGTGCGAAGCGCCGCACCATCACCTTCGCCTGCGCGTGCATCGGCACGAGGTTGGGGTGCTTGACGCGGTAGATGCCGAGCATCTGCTTCACCAGGAGCTCGGAGTCGGAGATGACTTCGAGCTCGCTGGCTCCCTCCTGCCCGGCCACCTCCAGCGCCTCGAGGAGTCCCGCGTACTCGGCGACGTTGTTGGTGGCCCTGCCGAGGTAACCGGCGATCTCGATGATCTCGCCGCCGTCAGTCTTCATGTACACGCCGTAACCGGCAGGTCCCGGATTGCCCCGGGCCGCACCGTCGATGAATGCCGTGATCTTCAGGATTGCACTTTCTCCAGGAAAAGGATTCGGTGGCAGCCTTCGCAGTGCACCAGCTCGCCGCGCTTGAGCTGCTGCACGACCTGCGCGCGCACCTTCGTGCGGCACGACGTGCAGCTCTCGCGCTCCACGCGGGCCACGGCGACCTGCTGCCGCTGCCGGTAGATCTTGTTGAACTCGTTCCGGAGCCGTTCCGGGAGCGTGGCCTCGATCTGGTCGGCCTTCTTGCGCAGCGTCGCGGCTTCCTTCCGCAGGTCGCCGAGAGAGCTCTGCCACTCCGCGTGTGCGGCGTCGTAGCGGCCCTGAAGCTCGGTGTGACCGTCGTTGCGCGAGTCGAGCTGCTGCTGCAGCGCGTCGGCCTCGGTCATGTTCTTCAGCACCGACTCCTCGAGCTCCTTGACGTGTTTCCGCGTGGCGTCGATCTCCTTCCAGGCGGCCGCGTACTGCTGCTGGTTCTTCACCTGCATCAGCGTCCCCTGGTACTTCTTGAGGAGCTCCTGCTGGTCGGACAGCTCGCCGTCCACGCTGCGGCGCTCCCTGCCGAGCGTGTCGAGCTGCTCCTGCAGATTGGCTTTCTCGGCACTCGCGCCCTGGTACTCGCGGTCGACGGCCGCGAACGACTCGGGTTTTACTGACATCAGCTTCTCGCGCTCGTTCAGCGCGGTGAGGACGGTCTGGAGTTCCCACATTTTGTCTACGTCGCTCAACGATGACCCTCCGGAAAAGAAAAAAGGCGTTCCATGGTCGGAACGCCTGTGCGGAGCGGAACGTGTCCGGCACGCATGCAACAGTGATCGGTGCTGTACGGAAAGACTCTCTCCATGAGGCTCGAGTGGGTCCACCAGGATTCGAACCTGGGACCTGCCGGTTATGAGCCGGTAGCTCTAACCGCTGAGCTATGGACCCGGACGCGCGATTCTAGCAGAAGGAAGAGGGCCGAAGGCAGAAGGCAGAAGGCAGAAGGACTGAAAAGCAAAAGCCGCGGAGAAGGCGGAAGCTCGAACACTTCTGCCTTCTGCCTTCTGACTTCTGCCTTTCTCAGCGCAGCTCGACCTGATCCCCAACGAGCATCTCGCGGCGGGCCGCGACGATCACAGCGGTGGCGGTCTTTTCCTGGGTGGTCAGGATGCCGATCTCGCCGAGGACCACGCGCGGCTGGTCGCTGCGCAGGCTGGGACGGTAGACCGTCATGAAGTCGCCCGGCTCGATCTGGTCTTCACTGCCGAGGTTGATCTGGATCAGGGTTCCCTCGACCAGGCCGAGGTCCCAACCGCGGGAGTCGATGATGTAGCCGTTCGCCTGGCCGGTCGGAGGGTCGCACCACGCCGGCAGCTCGGGCACGCGCGCGATCGGGATCGGAAGCTGCGGCAACGGCTTGAGGCGGGCTCCGATGCGGATCTCGCGGCACGACTCGGTGACCATCGCCCGCGACTGGTTCCCTTCGACGCAGAGGATGCGGATCTGGCCGACGTAGTCGTAGTGACGGCCGAGAAGGGCCCCGGTCGCCGGATGGTGGATGAGGTCGCCCGGCTCGACGGCCAGGTAGGTCTCCCCCGCGACCAGTCCGCTCGCGGCGCCGCCGTGAACGTAGATCAGGTCGCCCTGCGCGGCGGTGCCCGGGATGCTCGGGTTGGTCTTCGGGACGTACTTCACTTCGACGTCTTCATGCGACTCGACGTAGTTCGGCATCGGCTCGTCCGGATGGCCGATGTAGCCGTAGCAGAAGATGTCGGACTCGGTGGCGAGGGGGATGGGATTGGTCGCCGGGGTCACCCGCGCGATGGCGGTGCCTTCTTCGTCGGTCGCGGCGGTGAAGGCGTTGTCGCCCTCGACCATGGTGCTGCCGCCGGCTGTCGTGGTCCCGCCGGTGGTCGCCTCGGCGGTGGTCTGTCCCTCACCCGTCACGAGGAGAACATCGCCCGGGTAGATCCAGTGGGCGTCGGTGATCCAGGTGTTCGACTCCCACAGTTGCGGCCAGAGATAGCCGTTGTTGTAGTACTGCTGGGCCAGGCCCCACAGCGTGTCGCCGGCCTTGATCTCGTGGGTCTTCGCGCCGGCCGGATAGGTGGAGGGATCGGGGGGGTTGTACGCCGTCCAATGGTCCCCCACGCGATGCAGATCGCGCGGCGGTTGCGACGTTTGCCTCTGCGCGAACGCGCTCGTCGCAATCACGAGCAGGAGAACGGGAGCCACCCTACGCACACTGACCATTGTCCCCTCCCAGGTCCTAATCCCGGTAATTCAGACAAGAAGTTAGCGCGAGTCAGGGGAAACGTCAAACGGGAGGCTTCAGTTATCGGTCGTCAGTTGTCGGTTGTCCGAACCTGTCTCGCCTGGATGTTGCCGTCAGCCGAGGAAGGTTCGGACAACCGAGAACTGACAACCGACAACCTTCTCGGACTACCGAAGCGCCAGGGAGCCGTCGTCCGCCGGGATCGAGCCGCCGAGCTGCTTCTTCTCGTACTGCTCGATCTGCTTCGTACGCTTGTCGTAGTTCTTCATGACCTTCTTGACGTACTGGCGCGTCTCCCGGAAGGGGGGGATGCCCTGGTAGCGCCGGACGTTGCCTTCGCCGCCGTTGTAGGCCGCGATGATCTTCTTCAGGTCGCCGTTGAAGCGCTTGTCGAGGTACTTGATGTACTTCACGCCGGCGTCGACGTTCTGCTCCGGGTTGTACAGGTCGCGGGCGCCCATCCAGCGGCCGGTGCGGGGCATGAGCTGCATGAGCCCCTTGGCCCCGACGTGCGAGCGAGCGCGCGGCTTGAATCGCGACTCCTGCTCGATCACCGCGGCGACGAGGGCCGGGTCGACGTCGTACTTTCTGGCCTTCGCGTAAATCAGCTTGCCGTACGGGATCTCGTCGGCGAAGAACTCGGCGCGGATGGCGTGGTTGACGCGCTTCATCTCCTCGAAGAAGACCTCGCGCTTTTCCTGCGGCATCGCGGCGATGTCGGCCCACTGCTCGGTGGTGATCCACTTCTGGTCGAACAGCGAGAGCTCGCGCGAGACGTAGCGGTCCGGGAGGACCTGGGCGAGCTTGAAGACGGTATTGCCGGTGAAGTTCCCCTGCAGGTTGGCCACGACCTTCTCGTCGTCCCCTCTCACACGCACCACGCGAACCGCGTCGAGGTCCTTCTGGACGAGGAACTGGACGTTGTCGAGCGTCTCGGCCACACCACCGATCGAAAGGGCGGTGCCGAGGACCAGAGCCACCGCGCCGCGGCCTCCGAGGAGGCGAATGACGGAGTGACGTTCCGCAGACTTACGCAGGCGAGCGATGCGCGTCGAAAGCGTATCCTTCAGAGGGCGTTGATTCGGCATGCACCTTCCTTTTCTGGGGATGTTATTCGGAATCAAATAATTACATTCACGGGAACGCGACTCAAAACGCAGCCGCGCCCACGGAATATTGCGGCCCGAGGCGGGCGCGGCAGCTAAGTTGCTGGTAGTACGACTATTACTCGCCGAAAACTTCTGCAGAGAACTTCTCGATGCGACAGTCGGCGGACTGCCAGGTATCGGGAGGGAGGCCCGCTTTCATGCACGTCTGGCGGAGAAACGTCTCCCGGTCCCAGCCAAGCTCGGAGGCAACCTGCGGCAGGAGCAGGCCCGCCCGGCCGCCGCGGCTGATGATCAGTCCATCGCGGCCGACCTCGATCTCCTCAGGCGACGTCACCGGCTCGATCGGGCTCATCACCGAGATCTCGATGTGCAGATTCGCGAGCTCTTCCTTGCGGAGGGGATAGAAGCGTGGATCGCGGAAGGCGGCGTTGACGGCGTTTGCGTGGACCGCCTGGCCGAGGGGCGCCACCGGCTGGATCGTGCCGATACAGCCGCGGAGATCGCCGGTGTTGGTGTGCAGGGAGACGAAGGCGCCGGCCGGGCGGCGGAGGGGGGCGTCGAGAGTAGTGAGGTCGAGCTCGGTCCTGTGGCCGTCGAGAGCGGCCGAGATGGCCTCGCGGGCGATTTGTAGAAGCCGGGTCCGCTGTTCCAGGGTAAGCATCGCAGGCGAAAAACACTCGCGGAGCAACGAGTTATTCGCGGAGGTTTTGTGGAGCGCCGGTCTTCGACCGGCAGTGGCGTTTCGCGCGAGAGACGGCCGGCAGAATGCCGGCGGACCGGCCAGTCAAAGACTGGCGCTCCTTAGGACTTTCGGTAAATCAACATCAGATTCCGCACATACACCAGCAACCCCGCGCATTGCGCGATGGTGAAAACCGTGTCGCGGATGTGGATGGCGTAGATGGCGGTGATGATGCCGCCGGAGAGGGAGAGGTACCAGAACACGACCGGGATGTAGCTCTCCTTCCGCTTCTCCGAGGCCAGCCACTGGACGATGAAGCGCGAGCCGAAGAGGAGTTGGCCGACCAGGCCGAACGCAACCCACAAATCCCAGCGGAAGCCGCTCACGAATCCTCTCGCACCTTGTAATTCAGCATCCTCTTCCCCATCCACCTCACGGCGAAGCAGTCGGCGAGGCCGCGGAAGGCGCGGTTCATGGCGCCGTACTTGGAGACGCCGAACTGGCGCGCGCGGTGGTGGACCGGCATCTCCACGACCTTGTAGCCGGCGTAGCGGACCAGGGTCGGGAGGAAGCGGTGCATGCCGGTGAAGAGGCGGACCCGGTCGATGGCCTCCCGCTTGACCAGCTTCAGCGAGCAGCCGGTGTCGGTGATCTGGTCGCCGGTGATCCAGTTCCGGACGCCGTTGCCGATCCGCGACTGCATCTTCCGGCTCCAGGTGTCCTGCCGGTTTACCCGGACGCCGATGACCATGTCGGAGCCACTCTGCTCGAGCTTCCCGACCATGGCCGGGATGTCGGCCGGGTCGTTCTGCAGGTCGGCGTCGAGCGAGACCACCAGCCGTCCGCGCGCCGCGTGCCACGCCGCGTCGAGGGCGGCGGTCTGGCCGCTGTTCTTCTCGAACGTGAGCACGCGCAGGGTCGGATACTCGGTCCGGCTGGCGCGCAGCACCTCCACGCTCCGGTCGGTCGAGCCGTCGTCAACGGCCACGATCTCGTACGTCCAGCCGCGTCCCTCCAGCGCCACAGCGATCTCGCGGAGTAGGATGGGGATGTTCTCTTCCTCGTTGTAGACGGGGAAAACGACGGACAAATCGGGCTGCTGGCTCATCGGCTCGGGTTAGCGCGGGAGTCTAACCGAGAACACGCTCTGGAAATTTGCGGTGGTCTGCGCGGCCACTTCTTCGAGAGACATTCCCCACAGTTTCCCCAGCAACTCGGCCACTTTGATCACATACGCCGGCTCGTTGTCGCGCCCGCGGTACGGGACCGGCGCGAGGTAGGGGGTGTCCGTCTCGATCAGGACCCGGTCCGGCGGCAGGCCACGGGCGGCTTCCCTCAGCGATTCGGCACTTTTGAAGGTCACGATGCCGGAGAAGGAGATGTAGTAGCCGAGGCCGACCAGGCGTTTGGCCACGTCGAGGGTCTCGGTGTACGAGTGCAGGATACCCGGGACGCCGGAGCGGGAGAGCACTTCCTCCATGTCGGCGGTCGACTCGCGGTTGTGGACGATGATCGGCTTCCCGAGCTCCTTCGCCAGGGCGATGTGGCGCTCGAAGACGGCGATCTGCGTCTCCCGCGGCGAGTACATGTAGTGGTAGTCCAGCCCGCACTCGCCGATGGCGACGACGCGCGGCTCGCGAGCAAGGCGCGCGATCTCGGCGAACGCAGCGTCGTCGCAGTCCTTGGCGTCATGCGGATGAAAGCCGACCGCCGCCCAGACGTCGTCGTGCTGCCGGGCGATCGCGACCGCCTGCGGTGCATCTTCCAGCTTCGTCCCCGGCACCACGAACCCCCGCACCCCCGCCTCCCGCGCCGCCGCCAGGTTGGCCTCGGCATTGGACATGGTTAGGTGACAGTGGGAATCGGTGAAGATCGTCATCGTCCCGGCTAGTGTCGCACGCCGCGCCCACTCACTTCCGGACGGTCCTCACCCGGGCCGGGCCCACGGCGGAAACGAAGATGCGGTGGACTCCCGAGTACGGCTTCTCCATCCTTTGCAACTGGCGAATGACCACCAGCGGGCCGCCGGGGACGCGTACCGCTCCGGCCTCGATCGGAGCGACGTCGCCGTAGGCCGGCACCATCGAGTTCACCACCTTCTGGACGCGGGCCGTGAACGTCGTCCCCGCGTCTTCCAGGCGCAGGATGCTGACCGTGAACCGCCCCTCCCCCTCCTCCGTGGCGAGCGGCATCGAACAACCTCCGGCGTCACAGACGGTGGCGAAGGCCATCGGTCCCGATCCCAGCAACGGCGGATACGGCGTCGGCTCGACCTGGAGGGGAGGAATCGCGGTCGTGCCGTCGGAACCGAACCGCAGTACACGCCATCCCTGCCAGTCCGGGATCAAGGCCAGATAGGTGCGGCCATTCCACCATACGCCGACGACGCTGCCGAAGAGCTGGATCGGCCGGTCCGCTTCCAGCACGAAACCATCGGCGCTGACGCGCACCGCCTGATCGAGCCAGGCCACCAGGTAATCGTGGCCGTTGCTCGCGACGTGGAGCCGCGAGCGGTGCGCCTCCGTCTCGTCCCGCAGGATCAGGAACGGGGAGTCGTCGATCGGCGTCCCGTCGGCGCGGAGGCGGATGCCGTAGACCTCCGACGTCAGGAGCCTCTCCGGAACCTTCTTCTGCCAGACCGCGAGATACTCGGTGCCGTTCGAGACCAGTGCGAGAGATCCGGTCCCGCAAGCGCCGGTCATGTTGTGGGACACGCGCTGTTTCGTCATCGTGCCGTCGGCCCGAATCACCGCCGAGGAGACGTCATGGTCGCCGAACCAGACGGCGATGAAATCGCGGCCGTCGCTCGCCGCCGCCGGACCGAACTCGTGGCAGGCGGAAGTGCCGAGCTCCAGCGACTGCGGGTCCAGCACTTCGCCGTTGGCGTCGAGACGCGTCGCGTAGACAGTGAACCCGCCATCCGGCGACGTCCGCTCCCGCCATGCCACGAGCGACTGGGTCGCGCTCGACGCTGCGGCCGGTGTCTCCTGGGCGAACGCGCCGCGCTCGAGGGCCACGTCCGGAGAGCCAGTGCCGCCGGCGCGGAGCAGGCGCACCTTCGCCGACGCGGCGCCGGGCTCGTAGAACAATTTCGCGTAGGCGAGGAGATTCGCGCCGCTGGACGAGCCGGCAGCAGTGGCCAGCCGGTAAGCGGGGTCCCAGTCACTGACCGGTTTCAACACCTCCGCGATGCGGCCGTCAGCGGTGTACTTCGTCGCCGTGAGCTCCGCCCGGTAGGAAGGCGGCCAGGTCACGATCGTATAGAGCGTCAGATGCGTGCCGTCCCACGCCATTTCGCGCGCCGAGCGCGTGGGGTCGTAGGACAGGAGCGCGCCGGGCAGCGTGTACGTATGGATCTGGCGCGTCGTCAGGTCGCGCTGGATCCGTACCGCCTGCTGCAGCGTGTCGTTGTTCACCTGTTTGGAGACGACGAGGGTGTACGCCTCCCCGCTCGTCCCGATCGCGGCCAGGCTGGTGACCCGCTCGTCGAGCGTCTCGACCGTCTTCCGCCCCTGCAGCAGCCCGTCGCGTCCAAACGAGGCCGCCTCCACCCTGCCGTTCCCCGCCGCCGGCGTCGGATAGAAAGCCAGGAGCGCCGACTGCCCGTCGCCCAGGATTTTGGGCCAGGAGGTCGGGCCGGTGGTCAGCGTCTCGACATGTCTCACGTTCAGTTCGCGGTCGAACGTGATCGTGCGCAGTCCTCGGTCGTACAGATACAGCGGCACGACGAAGGCCTCGCCGGTCCAGGCGATGCCGGCGGGTTCCGCGATCCCTTCGACGACCCCTCGAAAGCTGCGCGTTACGATGATCCTCCCGTCGGCGCCGATCCGCGTCAGGCCGTTGGCCGTGACCACCACCCAGTCCGTTCCTCCCCAAACCACTCCGGAAGGGTGCTCCGGCAGCGCGATCGACTCTTCGTCGAGCGGCGTACCGTCGGCCGCGAACCGCATGGCCTGGCCGAGGGAACGGAAGTTTCCCTGGTGAGCGCGGATGACCTGGCGGTCGTCGCCCCAGACTGCCAGGAACGATTCGCCGTTCGACGCCACGTGGACGTCACCCGCCGTCGTCCCCCCGCCCGCCAGCCCCTTCCGCGCCACCGACACCGGCTCCTCCGTCGGGAAGCTCAGAGGCTGTGCCGCGGCGGAGAGGGAGAGCAACAGCGTGAGAAGGAGGCGTTGGGAGCGAGCCATTATGCGATATTAGCATTGAAGCTCGTGGCTTTGTCTTTACGGACCAGGAACGCTCAACTGATGCGTCCTTCCAGCAGCGAGACGACCATCCGTTCGTACGTATCGACCGCCACAAGCAGCTCCCGTTTCGCGATCTTCTCGTTCACGCCGTGGGCGTCGAGGATCGAGCCGGGACCGAACAGCAGCGGCTTGCCGAGCGCGGAGAGCCACGGGACGTCGGTGTTGAACGAGACCACGGCCGATTTCTGTCCCTCCGGCACGACCATGAGCTGGGGCGGGTTGCCGCGCGAGAGGGTGATGCGGCCGCCATGCTCCGCGACCAGGGTGGAAAGGCGGTGCTCGATGTCTTCCGGGGTCGTGACGAGGCGGAAGATCATTTCGCACTCGGCCTCGGCGGGGACGATGTTCGGCCGCTCCCCGCCGCGCACCACGCCGACGTTCACGGTCGTGTGGCCGAGGATCGGGTCGGTGCCCCAGTCGGTATGGTTGATCTCCGCGATCGCCGCGACCATCTTGTTGATCGCCGACTCGCCGAGGTGCGGATAGGCCGAGTGCGCGGCGATCCCCTCGAAGCGAAGATGGCAGGTCAGCGCCCCTTTCGAGGCACGGGCGAACATCGACTCCGTCGGCTCGCCGACGACGACGAACTCCGAGCCGAGGTCGGCGAAGGCGGCGTTGGCGGTTTTGGCACCGATCGAGTCGGTCTCCTCCCCCACCACGAAGAGGAAGGCGAAGTTGTCGATGCCGCGCGTGCGCAACCGCTCCCCCGCCGCGATCATCGCGGCGATGATGCCCTTCGTGTCGCAGGCCCCGCGGCCGTAGATGAACTCCTCGTCCTCGCTCGACTCGAACCACGGCGGGACGGTGTCGATATGCGAATTCATCACCACCCGCGGCGTGCCGCCGGCGAGCGCGAGGAGGTTGAAGCGGGTGGGCGTCACCTCGTGGCGGCGCGTCGCAAAGCCGAGGCGGGTGAGCTCGTGATCCAGCATCTCGCCGACCGTGAATTCACTGTCGGTCGGCGACGGCAGGTCGATGAGCTGGCGGGCAAAGGCGACGGGGTTGATGGGCATTGGGGCGGATTGTATCGGCAGCTCGGGAAGAATAGGACCGATAGGACCTATTCCCATTTTCGCTTTCCGAAATACGTTCCTTGCCAGCGCTCGTTTCGCCCGGCATGACCCGCATTCCCCTGCTGCTCGCGCTCCTCATCTCGCTGAGCGCACACGCCGCCACCACTTTCGTCTCCCCGCTCGACGGCGCGCAGGCGATCGGGCCGATGACGGTCGAGGTGACGACGGACGCGCAGGGCATCGACCGGGTCGACTTTTTCGTCGACGACGTCTTTGCCGGCGTGGCGCACGCCGCGCCGTACCGCATCAGCTACGACTTCGGGACCACGCTCGCCTCGCGGCGGGTGCGGGCAAAGGTCTGGACCGGCGGCTTCAAGGCCTTCGAGACCACCGCCGTGACGACGATCGGAGTCACGGTGAACGACCTCCTGAACGTCGACCTGGTGGAGATGCCGGTGCGCGTCCGCGCATCGCGTCCGCTCCGGGCCGCCGACCTGCGGGTGCTCGAGAACGGCGTCGAGCAGGTCGTGCGCGACGTCAAGCAGGAGCGTCCCGCGGCGCACTTTGCGTTCGTCGTCGACCGCTCGCTGTCGATGAAGGACGGCAAGCTTGAAGCGGCGCTGCAGGCCGTGCAGTCGGCGCTGTCGCAGCTCCGCGCCGGCGACACTGCTTCGCTGATCCTCTTCAACCATCAGGTGGCGAAGCCGCGCGCGATCAAGTCCGGCGAGACGCTGTCCGCCTCCGATCTTCCTCCCTCGGGCGGCACTTCCCTGCGCGACGCGCTGGCCTCGGCGGCGTCGAAGGAGCGCACCTACGCCTTCGCGATCACCGACGGCGGCGATCGCAATAGCGAGCTCTCCGACGACGCGGCGCTGCAGAAGATCAGCGGCACCCGCACCATCGTCAACGCCCTCGTGCTCGGTGACTCGTACGCGCCCTTTCTCGACCGCGCCGCCGCGAACACCGGCGGCAGTGTGACGCAGGCCGGCAAGTCCACCGTCGGCAGCGAGCTGACGCGCCTCCTCGGCGACATCAACAGCCGCTACCTGATCATCTACCAGAGCAAGGGAACCGTCCGCGGCTGGCGCACCGCCAGCGTCCGGACGAAGTTCCGCGACATCATCGTCAGCAACGCGCGGAAGGAGTACTTCGCCGAATGAAGGCAGAAGGCAGAAGGCAGAAGGCAGAAGGGAGAAAGCCGGTCGTCCTCCTGTGTGTCTTGGGTCTTCTTACTTCTGCCTTCTGCCTTCTGCCTTCCTGCAGGCGCAGGGGTCGCGCATCGCCTCCGACTTCGAGATCGCGCAGATGGAGAAGCAGCTCGCGCGCTCGCGGGAGTTCGAGGCGCAGCTCTCCGGCCGATTGAACCTCGGCGATGTCCGCGCCGCGCGCAACGAGCTCTCGCTGGCGCGTGCCGAGTACGAGAAGGCGCTCGACCTGGCGCAGCGCGAGCGCCTCGCCGCGCGCGGCGCTTCCGCCCTCGGCCGCTACGCGAACGCGACTTCGTACGCGGCACTGGCGCAGGCGAAGCTCGGCCGCGACGCCAGCGCGTTCACGCTGCTCGAAGAAGCGGCGCGCTACGCCAGCGACGACGCCGAGGCTTGGAACCTGTATGCCTCGGCGATGCGCATCCTCGGTCACCCGCGCAAAGCGATCGCCGCGGCGCGCAACTCCGTCGCCATCGCAGCACGGAAGCCGGACAGGCTCGATCTCGCCGTCTACCAGCACGCGTTGGCGACGGCGCTGGTCGAGGCAAACGAATATGCCGAAGCGGAGAAGCTCTTGGTCATGGTGACCGAATCGCTCCGCTCGCCGGCGTTCGACGCCCTGCAGCGCGAGGTGGCGCGGCAGGAGTCGTTCGAGATCTACAGCAGCGCGCGCGGCGACGTCGCCGCGTACGTCTCGCTGCTGAACCGCGCGCAACTGCGGCTGGCGTCGCTGTATGCGCGCCGCGGCGACCTCGCCGGAGCGCGCGTGCAATACGAGCGCGTCCTCGCCGCCCGCAGCGACGACGTCACCGCCCTGGCCGCGCTCGGCCGCTACGACGAGGCCTTCGCGGCGAACCCGTTCTCGATGCCGCTCGTCCGGCAGTACCAGCGCTACCTCCGCGAACACCCCGAAACCGGCGGCGCCGGCGTCCAGCTCGCGCTCCAGCAACTCGCCCGCGGGGAGACCCGCGCCGCACGCGCCACTCTCGACACACTGCTGGAAAAGTTTCCTTCCAACGACACGCTGCGGACGCTGCATCGCGAGGCGGAAGGTCCGCGGGCCGCAATCCCCTCGGCCAATCCGACCGCCGGCGAGCTGCGCGCGCTGGTCAACGCCTTCGAACAACTCACCCCCGAGGAGCTCGTAACGCTCAACCGGTCGGCGTTCACCAGCGTCGTGCAGTTCGAAGGGATGCTGTTCGAATCCGGCACGATCGAGGGCGCGATCCCCTTCCGCTTCAGCGGGCCGGTGCAGTTCGAAGGGACCTTCGACGTCACCGCCCCGCTCCGCCTCACCTACCGCATCCTCGGCGTCACCCGCAAAGGGGAGAGCGACGCGTTGCTGCTGGAGCCGGTGCGGGTGGAGGGGGCGCGATGACTCTCTATGGAGCGCCGGTCTTCGACCGGCCGGTCCGCCGGCCTTCGGCCGGCAGTGTGCGTGGAGAGCTCGTCGCGAGAGACTGCCGACCGAAGGTCGGCGGACCGGCCGGTCGAAGACCGGCGCTCCGTAAGATCGCGCTGCTGTCGCTCCTACTGTCCCTCCCCCTCTCCGCCCAGATCCTCACCTCCACTCCGCGCGGCGTGGTCGTCGCCCATACCAACCGCATCCAGCTCTCCGGCGGCTGGACGGCCGACGGCGTCGAGAACCCGACCTCCATCGTGACCGGTGAAGACCGCGTCGCGGTCCTCGATGCCCTTAACGACGAGGCAGTCATCGTCGAGCTGGCCTCCGGCCGCGCCACGCGCCTGAAAACCGCCGCCACCCCCGTCGCGGCCACGTTTCTCGGCAAGGAGCTCTACGTCCTCGCCAGAGACGCCCGCGTCCTCCAGCACGGACAGACCAAGATCCCCCTCGAAGCCGATCCGGCCCTTCTCCGGCAACGCGGCGGGCGGCTTTACGTTTACTCCCGCGCTACCGGCATCGTCGAGGAGATCGACCGCGACCGTGTCACCCGCCGCGTGACCGTCGCGCCCTACGCCTCCGACCTCGAGATCAGCGGCGATACCGCCTACCTGGTCTATCCCCACAGCGCCAAAGTCCGGACGGTCGACCTCAAAACCATGAAGACCAGCGGCGAGCTCGTCGTCGGCGCGGTTCCGGTCGACCTCGCCTTCGCCGGCGGAGGGACCGCCCTCACGGCCCGCATCCTCGCAGTGGCCGATCCCTCCTCGAAAAGGATCTGGCTGGCCGAGGCGAACCAGTCGATGACCGAGGCGATCGCCCGCGGCTTCCTGCGCGGGGTCCTCGGGCTCGGCCTCTTCGGCAACCGTTCCTCCCAGTTCCCCACCGGGGTCGACCGTGTGGCCGTCCGCGGAAAGAGCTGGGTTGCGTACGACTCCAGCAGCGGGACGCTCTACCAGTTCACCCGCAGCAAGAGCTCGGTCGTGGCGAAAGGCGTCCCTCCGGGAGCCTGGACGCTCACCGGGAATGGTGTGGCTTGGTGGAACGGTACGTCGGTTGCAGAAAAGCGGTTGCAATGAGTGAGCAGAAACGCTGTAACCGATGTGAGCGCGGCATCGACGCGTGGTCGAAGATCTGTCCGTTCTGTAACTGGGACCAGACTTCCACGCAGCCTCCGCCGCCGATGGTCGTCCCGGCTGCCGTGGCCGAGTACAGGCCGCCCGACGAATTCGAGTGGAAGAAGAAACTGATCTTCGCCGGCGGCGGCGTGCTGGTGCTGATCCTGGCGTTCCTCATCGGCATGGTCATCAACCAGGACGGCGCCCCCGAGCGCGCGCCCGAGACGGTCGAGGAGCAGGTCGCGGCCGAGAAGAAGGCCGGACCGGTGAAACAGGCCGATACGCCCCTGGTTCCGATGAACGAGCCGGGCGGCATCGAACAGCCGATCACCAGCGCCCCGGCGACCGCACAGCCGGGCACTCCGGCCACCGACTACCAGCGCACCGACGCCACCGCTGTCTCTGCCGACGACTACGCCGAAATGGCCCGCCGCGCACGCGCCGAGAAGAAGAAGATGACCGTCCTGGTCGATCCCCGTTCGCTGACCGGGCCCGCATACGCGCAGGCGCCGCAGCGCACGCGATCCACGCCGATGCAGTCGGCCCAGGCCGCGCCGGCGATCCCGGGGAGCATCCCGGGCAGGGCTGTGGCTCCGGGAGCTCCGGCGCCGCAGCGATCCCGCACCTACCGCACCCGTCCGGTGCCGCAGTATCAGCCGCTGCCGCGGATGAGCGCCCAGGGGGCCGCGCGGCTGTCGTTGCTGGTCGGTGCGGACGGCCGGGTCAAAGAAGTCGACATCGAGCGTCCGCTCGACCGCGACACTGCCCGCCTGCTGCACGCAGTGCAGTCGTGGCGCTTCAAGCCGGCTACCGAGAACGGCGAGCCGGTCGCGTCGCGGTACAGCGTTGAGATATCGTTCAAGCGATGAGCGATCGAGCCGTTTGCGCCGCCTGTAACCGGTCGATCGACGCCTCGGCGAAGGTCTGCCCCTACTGCGGGGCCGATCCGGCCACCGGCGAGCGCCTCGACACGCAGGCGCTGCTGCAGGAGGTCTTCCAGCCGAAGACGCTGACGACGTCGGAAAGCGTGATGGAGTACGCCCGCCAGCGGCAGGGGATCTTCATCGCCGTCTCCGCGTTCGTCGCCTTCCTCATCATCGCCGCGATCCACCAGTTCATGACGGTGCGCAACAGCACGGCCGTCACGGACTCCCCCGCCGTACCGCTCACCGAGATCACCGACGTCACCAAGAAAGCCGACGAGACGCCGCAGATTCCGATGCCCGAGCTCGAATTCCAGTACGACGGCCAGCCGCGGAACATGCGCACCTACGTCGTCGAGCGCGGCGCGGTCGCCCCGCCCGAGGTCCTGGCCGCGCAGCAGGCGGCGGCGCAGCAGCCGAATGCCGCCGCCGGAGCACAACCGGCAACCGCGGGACGCCCGCCGGGAGCCGGGCAGCAACCCGCAGCCGCCCGTCCATCGGCAGCGCCTGCGCAGCCGCAGCCGGCACCGGTCCAGCCTCCGCAGGCAACGCGCCCGCGATGAGCATCTCCTTCTGGGTTCTTCTGATCGCCATTGCGCTGATCGGATGGCTCGTCGCGTACATGCTGTCGCAGCGTCCGATCACCAACGCCCAGCAGCTCATCGCGCAGCGGCGCTATGAGGACGCGGTGATGGAAGCGCAGCGCACCGGCGACCACCTCCACCGCGCCGAAGCGCTCAAGCTCCTCGGCCGCTACGAAGAAGCCATCGCCGCTTACCAGCAGTCGCCCGATCCCGCGGCACGCGAAGGCATCGCCCTCTCCCTCGCCCACCTCGGCCGCGATCTCGACGAGGCCCGCCGCCTGATGGAGCTCCAGATCGCCCAGTATCCGCAGATCCAGGAGTTCCAGTCGCTCGCCCTGGCCTGGATCCTCCTCCGCGCCGGCGACCGCGAGGCCGCCCTGCGCCTCTACCGCGACAACGTCGAGCTCCTCGAGACCCGCTTCCGCGACGACTACACCGATCCTGACCCCATGCTCGCTGAAACACTGTTCCTCTTCTCCGAGCTCGCCCGCGCCAATGGAGAAGACGCGCGAGCCGCCGCGCTCGCAACCCAGGCCGAGGCCTGGGGTTGGCGCCCGGTCGCATAGGTCGAAAACAAAAGAGCCCGCGCTTTCGCGCGGGCTCCGGTGTTCAAACAACTCTGAGGCCTACAGCAACGGCCGATACGTCGCCGCCGCGTTCACCATGCGGGTGGCCTGACCCGTCGAGAACGTGTACATGCACGAGTCGTAGGTGTAGTCCATGAAGTTCGTGATCGGGTCGTTGCCGGAGATCGAGGTGCAGGTGTTGCGGCCGGTCGGGCAGCCCGAAGCCGGCGAAGCCTCGGCCCAGGTGTCGGCGACATAGTCACCGCTGGTGGTGTTGTTGCCGGTGCCGCAGCCGCCCTGGAAGGTGTGGTAGAGGCCGAGCCAGTGACCAACCTCGTGCACCCCGGTGTCGCCGAGGTTGTAGTTCGTGGCGCTGCCGCCGTTGATGGCGCTGTGGAGAATGACCACGCCGTCCTTGCTCGGGTTGCCGGCAAGGCTCCACGGGAAGGTCGCCCAGCCGAGCAGGCCGCCGCTCGGATTCGCGGTGTAGAAGTTCAGCACGTAGCGCGGATTGTTGGCGGCGATGCCGGTGAAGTAGTTCTTCGCGGCGGTCTCGGCGGACGTGCCGGGCGCCATCGTGTACCAGGTGCTGTTGTTGGTCCGGTCGGTCGTGCCGCGCACGAACGTGAACCCGCGGCCGGAGAAGGCGCTGTTCAGCGTCGAGATCTGCGAGTTCAGGCGCGAGTCGGAGACGTCGCCGGAGCCGGTCGAGCTGCGGATGACGTGGAAGTTGACGGTGATCGACACCGGGTTCGAGATCGACTGCGTGCTCAGCTCGGGGCGGTTCGTCATGAGCTCCGTGAGGAAGTTCATCTCGATCGCTTCCGCCTGCTCGGGCGACGGCACCTCGGTCACGCAGCGGCGGCCGGATTTGACGAATGCTTCGTGACTCTCCCAATCGTTGCCTTCGATGTCGAACGACTCCCGGGAATGCCTGTGCGCTACATCCTTCTGCCCGATCTCCTGAGCGCCAGCGACGCCCACCACCATCAACAGCATGAGAGAGAGGACCACGGTCAAACGCTTCATCATTCTTCTCCTTATTTCCGCAATTGCGTGTGCCGGGCCTTAGAGCAGACGGAATGCCGGATGAAATTCAACGAAGAATCAATGACTTAGCGAGAGGAGCCGATCGGAAAGGGTCAATTCCGGAACCAAAGACGACTTATGGGTGGATCAAATATTGTTTCGTGGGTTCATCGCTGAGCCGGGCAGCACTTTCGCAAGGGCATCGATTTGAAATGAGACCGCCGGTTGTCGTTCGTCTTCAGGATTTTCCGGAGCGGCTGCGCCTTTTTCGCGGACGCACGCCCTCGCAGCAGTCCGCCGTCGTCGTCCATAGCGACCGCGATGCGAACATCGCCGTTTCCGTCCGCCTGCCATACGAGCCGTTCACCTTCGAGAACGGCGAGTCCGAGATCACCCAGATCGAGAGCTTCACCGCCGGCGAGCAGCGGGAGGTCGTCCTCGAGTGGGCGCTCCACGACGGAACTGACGCGTACGTCCAGTACGTCTATCTCGAGATCGACGTCCGTTACGAGGACGACGAGGATTCGCTCAACACCGCCACCGTGGCCATCCCGCTCGACTACGGGATGGGCCTGAAGCGGCTGGCGCTCATCGGCGCGCTCGCCGCCGCTGCGGTCGGGACGGCCTTGATGACGACCACCCGCCGTGCCGTGAAGGCGGCCGAAGAGGAGGACCTGACCATCGGCATCGTCGAGGTGGACGTGCCGCGGCGCCCGGCGTCGCGGCCGCGCAGGACATCGACGAAATCTTCCGGCTCCTCGAAATCTACGAAGTCGTCGAAGAAGCCACCCGGTGGAACTCCCCGCGGATCTTCGACATCGCGATCGGCGCCGCGCAAGGGTGCACCCGGTTCGTCAGGAGGACGAAAATCCTCCCCTCGTCCATCCACACGGAAGTCCCGGTAAAGCCCATGTGGCCGAACGACCGCGGCGAGAGCCCCGGTCCGCCGATCTGCCACGCCAGCCCGCGGTCGCCCGTCCGGACTCGCGTCGCCTCTTCGACCAGCTCCCGCGGCACGAGCTCGCCCGTCAGCCACCCCTGCGCGATCCGGAGTACGTCCCGCGCCGTGGCGAAGAGCCCCGCGTTCCCGCACGTCCCGCCGGCGTGGAATGAGTTCCCGTCATTCGTCTCCCCCCACATCAGACCCTGCCGGAATCCGGTGAAGATCACGGAACGGCTCGCACACATCCCATACTCGAACTGCTGCCCCCACTCGGTCGCGGCGATGCGTGGGCGAAGAACTGCCGGCGGATGAAAGTACGCATCCTTCAGCCCCAGCGGCGCGAAGATCCGCTCCCGCGCCACCCGCACGTAGTCGCCGTAGATCTCATTCAGCGCGTAATAGAGAAGGATGAAGTTCAGGTCCGAGTACACCACCGCCGACCCGCGCGGCCCCTCCCGCCCCTCCTTCTCGATCGCCGCGAGGTAGTCCCCCATCGCATACAGCGGCAGCCACGCCTTCAGCCCCGAGGAATGGGTGAGCAGCTCCCGGAAGGTATAGCCGCGGTACTCGTCGTCCAGCCCGATCCGCTCCTCCGCCACCGCCTGCAGGACCAGCGTCCCGGTGATCAGCGGCTTGGTGATGGAGGCGCAGTCGTAGATGGTGTCGGGAGTGGCCCGGATCCGCAGCGGGACGGCCACGGCGGTCCCCAGAGCCTCCGCCCGCTCGATCCCCTCGACGGTGCCGATGGCATACGACACCCCCGGGAAAGAGCCGAGCGCGATCTCGCGTTCCAGGAAGGAGTCGAGGGTCATCCCGGCGATACTACCGGAGGGAGACGACGAGAGGCCTCCCTCTCCGGTAGTACTGCACAGGAACCGCTGCGCGCCCTCTCTGTCAACGTGAAGTTCGGCGGCGTCCCTGCTACGATCCGCGCGAATCGGCCGCTTCTTCAGGAAAAAATGTTTCGTCTCGAACAATTAGACATCCACGGCTTCAAGTCGTTCTACGATCCCGCCAAGCTCACCTTCCCCGCCGCCATGACGGCGGTCGTCGGCCCGAACGGCTGCGGCAAGTCGAACATCTGTGACGCCCTCATCTGGGTCCTCGGCGAGAACCGCGCCTCCCACATCCGTGGCGAGACGATGGAAGACGTCATCTTCCAGGGCTCGTCCCGCCGCCGCGCGCTCTCCATGGGCGAGGTCACCCTCACCCTCGGCACCGCCAACGGCGACAGCAACCACCCGATGGCGGACGACGGCAAGATCACCATCAACCGCCGTGTCTTCCGCGACGGCCAGTCCGAGTTCCGCCTGAACGGCAAGCGCGTCCGGATGAAGGACATCTCCGACATCCTGATGGACACCGGCCTCGGCATCCGCAACTACTCCGTCATGGAGCAGGGGAAGATCGACCTGATCCTCTCCAACAAGCCGCAGGACCGCCGCAAGCTGATCGAAGAAGCGGCCGGCATCACCAAGTACAAGACCAAGCGCCGCGCCGCCGAGCTGAAGCTCGAAGAGACGCAGCAGAACCTCCTGCGCATCGACGACACCCTCTCCGAGGTCACGCGCAACCTCAACTCCCTCAAGCGCCAGGCCTCGAAGGCCCGCCGCCACAAAGAGCTGGCCGACCAGCTCTCCACCGCTAAACGCTCCCTCTACAAGGGACGCATCCTCCTCGCCCAGATCGAAGAAGAGGCGGCGAACATCGGCCTGGCCGAGGCGCAGGTGCGCGAGAGCGAGCTCGCCGCGCAGCTCGGCGCCGATGAGGCGGAGCTGGCCGAGACCCGCACCATCCACACCGACCGCGCGCATCGCGCGTCGAAGGTCCGCGAAGAGATCGCGATGCTCTCGGGCGAGGTCGAGCGCCTCCGCTCGTTCCTGCAGCAGTCGGAGACGAACCTCGGCGATCTCGTTTCGCGCATCGAAGTGGCCCGCACCCAGACCGCCACACTCGAACAGGAAGGCTCCGAACAGCAGGCCGCGCTCGACGAGAAGACGCAGCAGTTCGAGGCCGCACGCGCGGAGCGGAACCGCCTCCGCGAAATCGCCGACCAGGTCGAGCGCGATCGTCAGGAGCGCGGCGACTCCGTGCGCCGCAACGAAAAGGCCCTCGCCGACTCGCGCGAGTCGCTCATGCGCACCATCGCCAAGATCTCCGAGGCCCGCAACCAGGTGCACCAGATCGAGATCGCCGTCGAAAAGTGCGAGTTCTACCTGACCAAGCTCACCGAGAGCGCGCGCAAGGCCGCGGAATCGCGCGACGGCGCGCTCACGCAGATGTACGAGTGGGAGCAGTCGGTCCGCGATGCCGAGCAGGCGCTGGTGACGGCGCAGCAGACCGCACGCGACGCCCTCTCCCGCCGCGACGAGCTGACCGCCAAGCGCGAGGCCGCACGCCAGTCCCTCGCTTCCGCTCGGGACACCATTTCCCAGACCACCTACAAGGTCGATTCGCTGCGCACGCTGCTCGTCTCGCTCGAAGCGCAGGACGAGGATGTTCGCCGCGCGATCATGGAGCTGATCCCGAACGGGTCCGCCGCCGCCGAAGCGGTGCGCGCCGCGGAAGGCTTCGAGGCCGCGCTCGACACGCTCCTGCGCGAAGTGTCGAAGGCGATCGTCGTCGAGAGCAGTGCCACCGCGCACGAGGCCATCCGCCGCCTGCGCGAGCGCGGCGCCGGCCGCGGCGCGTTCATCACCCTCGACTTCTCCCCCCGCGCCGAAGGCTCGCGGCGCGGCGACGCGGCGCACTCGGTCATCGGCGAAGGGGCGGTCGCGGATGCGGTCCGCCACGCCATCCCCGAGGCCTACATCGTCGGCTCGCTCAACGAAGCCTTCGATCGCGCCCAGGAGCGTCCGAACGCGACATTCGTCACCCTCGAAGGCGACATCGTCCGCGGCCCGCTGGTCATCGGCGGCAAGACCGCGGGGGCGACTCCGGGCGTCTTCTCGATCAAGCGCGAGATCGCCGACCTGGTCGCGCACCTCGGCTCGGTCGAGACGCGCGCCAGCGGCATCGCCACCGAACTGCAGGGACTCGAGGACGAGCTCCGCACCGCCGACGACGCCCGCATCATCGCCGAAGAGCGCGCCCGCACGGCCGAGCAGGAGTTGCGCGAAAAGCGCAGCCAGCGCGAGCGCGCCGGCGCCGAGCTGCAGCGCTACGAGAAAGACCTTGCCGTCGCGTCGGAAGAGCAGACGCTGTACGCCGAGGAAAAAGAGCAACTGCTGGCGCGCAAGGCCGCGGCCATGGGCGAGCTCGAGGTCCTGCAGGCGCGCGAGCAGGAGCTGCACGAGCAGATCCGCACGCACGAAGAGCAGCTCGCCGAATCGCGCGTCGCGTTCGAGCAGGTGACGGAAGTCGCCTCCAAGGCGCGCGTCGACGTCGAGACCGCGGCCGGCAACGTGAACGCCGTCCAGCGCGAGCACGAGAACCTTTCCCGCATCGTGATCTCCCTCGGCGCGCGCGCCACGCAGTTGCAGCAGGAGATCGAGACCCTGATCCGCCGCCAGCAGGAGACCGAAGTCGCCGTCGAGAACGCCCGCGGCCAGCTCGACACCTCCATCGGCAAGCTGCACGAAGTGTCGGAGGTGCGGGTCGCCCTCGAAGCCGAAACGGCCGACCTGACCGCACGCGTGCAGGAGCTGGAGTCGCGTGCGCTGGTATCGCGCGAAACGTGGACCGCCGCGCGCAACGCGCTCTTCGAGTCCGAGCGCCGCGTCGACCGCGCCAAATCGGCCATCGACCTTCTCCGAGAGCAGATCTCCCTCGACCTCCACGCCGGCGTCGACGCCCTGGCCGACGTCGAGCCACCCGCCGACGACGAGTCACGTGCGACGCTGGAATCGGACGTGGCGAAGCTGAGCGATCAGCTCGAGAAGATCGGGCCGGTCAACGTCCTGGCCATCGAGGAGCACCAGGAGCTCGAGACCCGCGAGTCCTTCCTCCGCACCCAACGCGACGACCTCGTGCAGTCGATCGAATCGCTCCGCCAGACCATCCGCAAGATCAACCTGACCTCGCGCGAACTGTTCCGCGAGGCCTTCAACCACGTCAACGAATCCTTCACCGAGATCTTCACCTCCCTCTTCGGCGGCGGCACGGCGCGGATGCAGCTCCTCGACGAAGAAGACGTCCTCGAAAGCGGCATTGAGCTCGTCGCCCAGCCCCCCGGCAAAAAGAACCAGTCCATCGCGTTGCTGTCTGGCGGCGAACGGGCCCTCACGGCGATCGCCCTGCTCTTCGCGATCTTCCGCTACAAACCCTCCCCCTTCTGCATCCTCGACGAAGTCGACGCCCCCCTCGACGAGATCAACACCGAACGCTTCGTGAGGTTGGTGCGCGACTTCTCGCGGGACACCCAGTTCATCGTCATCACCCACTCCAGGCGAACGATGGAAGCTGCGGACATCCTGTATGGCGTGACGATGGAAGAGGCGGGGTGCTCGCGGCTGGTGTCGGTGAACTTTGCGGAGGTGGAGGCGTAGGCCAGCACTTCCTATGCGAGATCGGGCGGCGCAGAGCAGGCTGAAGCGTTGACGGCACGGAAGGGCTCCGGGCATACTTCCGTCATTCGTCATCGGAGAAGGCGTGCCACCACCGACACCACTGCTCCTGTACTCTACGAACACTTGGCTCGCCTTCGTCATCGCTGAACGGTATTTCGGACAGCGTCACTGGGTGTGGTGCAGTCCCTTCTTCCGTGCCTCCGACAGCCACGCTGCCGGCATGCCGCCAAGTGCAATCCCTGGTGAGATTTACGACCGACTGCACGACGACGTATCGCGAGGAGACAAACACAGCGGCTGGATCGCAAAGAACAAAACAGGGCTCATCAAAGGAGCGGAGATCAAGGAGGGCGAGGGCGTGATCTCTGCTAAGGAAAAGGCGGAGATCGTTTCGGTTGTGACGAATGCCGAGGTCAGGGATTTTAAGCCTTTGCTGTACGTTATGCCGTATCAGAAGGTGAAACGATGGTTGCGTGAAGTTCCCGCGGCCGAGCGCGCACATCCCATGTCTGTGGAGTACATTATCGAGAAGCTCCCGCGAACGGCCTTTGACGTTCTCGAGGCACGGAGGTAGCTCATGTTTGACGTTCTCGCCAACGCCACGACTGCCACGACCGCTGGTGCGATCTCTCGAGCTCTCACTGAATTGTTCAAGGCTCCCAAAAACGGATCGCGTACCTTGCGCCAGATCAGGGCAGAGCTCGCGCATGGCAAGCTCGAATCGCCCGAACACAAGGCAGCAGCGGCCCTGGCGCTGCGAATCCTCGAAGAAGTCGCGGCCTCGAGGCACAAAGATCTGAATGCGTTGACAGAGAAGGATGTGCGGGAAGTCGCGCGAACACTCAGCCGCATCCTCGAAGAGAAAGCGACCGCCGAGCCGTTGTATGACAAATCTGCCGGGACTGCGATCCTCGACGACCTGCGCAGGGAATACGCGTCATTCGCGTAGATCATCCGCGGGGGGAAATCGCGCAAGCTCGGCCACGGACCGAGGATAGCGCGAACCTTCCCCTACGCCGTCCTGATCATCGGCACGACCACCACATCGCCATTCGCGTGGGTGATCAGCCGGAAGACGGCGGTGTCGCTCATGTCGGCGAGCTTCGACTCGGCGCCGCATCTGCGGCACGGGCCGGTCGCCGGTTCGGCACCCATGGGGACGAAATGGAAGCGCTCCTTGCGGCAGGCGTCGCAAAGCTCGCGAAGGACGTCGTAGTTGATCAAAGACAGTCGTTGCATTGGTGCACCTCTCTCTTGTCGGGGACCCGCGCTGATTCTAGAGGCGCTGCCTGTGACAAATCTGTGAGCCAAGTCACGTTTTACGCACAATTGCCGCGGTGCAGATCCACGCCGCCACCAGTCCGATGACCGCGGACGCGGTGACGTCGCTGGCCCAGTGGCGGAAGGCGAGGATGCGGGAGAGGCCGATGCCGGCGGCCAGGGTGAAGGCGAAGATGCGCACGGCGATGCTGCGAGACCCGAAGATCAGTACCCCGGCCAGAGCGAACGCGCCGACGGTGTGGCCGCTCGGGAAGGACGTTGATGAGCCGGGGGCGTAGTGCATGGGGCCGAGCCAGAGCTCCGGGCGCGCGCGGCCGACGAGGTGTTTGACGATCTGCGCGAGGATCCCCGCCCCCAGCCCGGCGATGGCCATGGCGATCGCGTACGCCACCCAGCGCCGTTCGACGTAGGCGATGCCGGCGACGAGGAAGAACGCCACCAGCATGACCGGATTCATGCCGCCGCCGAGGCGGTTGAGCAGCCGGATCACGTCCTCGGTGAAATCGGACTGCACCCCCTCGGCCCACGCCAGCACCGGCCGGTCGAGAAAGAGCCACACCAGCGCGGTGACGACGGCACCGATCGCCAGCAGCAACGCATCGCGACGCCAGAGCGCGCGCTCGAAACGGAGCGCGCGGATCTGCCGGACCGGCTCCTGAACGTCGGCAGCCGTATCAGCGCTCTGGATGACGATCAGCAGCAGCAGCCCGGCGAAGAACCAGAAGACGACGTCCCACGACGGCGCCTCGCGGCCGAGGAACGACAGCTCGTCGACCTCGAGATCCTCATTTATCCAGAGCCGGTTCGCGGAGACGACCGGCGACGGCCAGAAGACCGACAGCATCAGCAGCGTCAGGAAAGCCGCCGCCGCGTAACGGCGCTTGCTCGTCAAGGGCAAAGGGCCGAGGGCCGAGGGCCGAGGGAGAACCCCACCTTCCCCTTGGCCCTCGGCCCTCGGCCCTCGGCCCTTCTCACCGTCGATAGACATCGAACCATTTCCCGATCATCCGCAGCTCGTCGACCTTGCGATAGCCGCGCAACACGTCCTCGATCTCGGCCGCGTTTTTTCGCCGCGCGACGATCAGCGCCGGTGATGCCGCGCGCAGTTCGTCCGCGTCCACATGCCGCGCCTTCCACAGCGCGGGGTTCATCCCGCGGGTCCAGAGATGCGGGCAGACATACAGCGCGACCTGCTCCGGCGGCGCGTTCTGCCGCTCCAGCGCGGCGACGAGCGGGCGTGTCGACGCGAGCTCGTTGGCCAGCGGCACGAGCGCCAAGCCGGCGTAACCGAGGGCGATCACCGGGACGAGGCCGGTGGCGATCGTCGACGCCTGCAACGTCCCGCGCAGCGTGACGACCATTGCGACGATCGCGGCGAGCAGCATCAGCGCGAACAGCATCCGCACGTCGAGCCGCGACACCAGCGCGCCGTCTTCTTCCTTGATGTGATGCGGCTGCACGAACAATCCCGCCGCGCCGATCAGCGCGAACAGCGAGAGCATGACCAGATTCGCGCGCCTGCCCCAGACGTCGTCGACCTCCACGAAGCGCGCGACCAGGAGCGCGACTGCCGGGAGCATGGTGATCATGTAGACGTCGAGCTTCGAGGAGAGCAGCGTGTACGGCACGAAGACGGCCAGCATCCAGCTCACCGCGAACTTCGCCCGCTCGTCGCTGCGCTTGTACGCTGCGAACAGCGCCGCCACGGTGAGGAAGAACCACGGTAGCAGCGTGAGAGGCGCGCGCACGACGTAGAACCACGGCGGCGACTTGTGCACCCAGGCGCCGACCGCGCGCCCGACGGTCTGTTTGTAAAAGATCTCCCGCCAGAACTCCTCGCCGCCGATGACGATCGCCGGGACCAGCCAGAGCAGCGGCAGGAGCAGCATCGGCAGCAGTGCCAGCGCATCGCGTGCGACCGGCTTGCGCCTGCGGCGAATCGACTCGAACGCGAACAGCGCCAGCACGATCACCGGCGCCATCGGCCCCTTCACCAGAAAGGCGAGCCCGGCGATCACTCCCGCGCGTACCGTCAGCGCGCCGTTCGCTTGATAGATGAAATACGCGGCGAGCGCGAGCAGCGCCGCGAACGCCACGTCCATCCGCGCCGTCTGTGCGCTTCCCCACAGCAGCAGCGACGTGCCGGCGGCAAATGCCGCCATCGGTCCGCCGAAGCGGTGCATGAGCAGGAGCAGCAGCGCGAACGCAATCAGCGACGGCAGCACGAACGGCCAGATCGAATAGACGCCGAAGACGCAGGTCAGCAGGCCGACGGTCCAGAAGTGGAGCGGCGGCTTGTGCGTGAACGGCGTGCCGTTGAGCGTCGGCAGAAAAAACGAGCCCTCGCGCATCTCCCGCACGACTTGGCTGTACTTGGTCTCGTCGCCCACATAGAGCTCCCGCCGGAGAGGCGAGAGAAGGACCGAGAGAAGGACCACCGCCAGCGCGAAGGCCGGTGCACCACGCATGGCGCGGCATTCTAAGGCATTGACCAGTCATTACTTACGACCGGGCTCAAAACCAGCGCCGGCGGGCGGGGGGAGTGCTAGAATTTTTCCGCGGATAGGTACTTCGAAGGAGGACAATCGATGTCGAATCGTGCCGCTGACATTCAACGCATTCTGTCCGATGAGGACCCCGAGTTTCGCCGGTGGGCGGATGAACACCGCCGCTGCGAGAGTCGACTCTCCGAGTTGACGACCAAGACCGAAATCAACATCGAAGAGGAAATGGAAGAGAAGACGTTGAAAAAGCGGAAGCTCCACCTGAAGGACCAGATGGCCGAACGGATTCGCACCTACGAGTCGTCCCACGTCATGGCGTAACGCAGCACCCCTACTCCAACCAACCAACCGTCCGCTGCATGGGGGTTCCCAACGGAACCCCCTTTGCATAACATCGCGCCCCGAGGAGGGCGGCCTCGCGCGATGCGATTTCGTTTTGCACCCGAGGGATGGATCTTCATCATCCCCTTCGTCATCCTGGCGATCCTGGCGCTGCTGATCCAGTGGTACCCCGCCGCCATCGTCCTCTCCGCCGTCGCCGCGTTCCTCTTCCACTTCTTCCGCGACCCGCACCGCTCCGGCTCCGAGCGCCACGTCGACGTCCTCTCCCCTGCCGACGGCACGGTGGTCCTGGTGAAAGACATTCCGGACGGCGACATCTGGCCCGGCCTCACCCGCCAGGTCAGCATCCTGATGTCGGTCTTCGACGTGCATGTGAACCGTGCGCCGATGGCCGGGCGGATCGTCCACTACCGCTACACCCCCGGCGCGAAGCTGGCCCTGTCGCACAAGTCCTCCGGGGAGAACGAGCAGAACCTGATCGTCATGACCGACCATCGCGGCGCCACACTCGCCTTCAAACAGATCGCCGGGCTGCTGGCCCGCCGGATCGTGTTCGACAAGAAGGAAGGTGATACCGTCGCACGGGGAGAGCGCATCGGCATGATCAAGTTCGGCTCGCGAGTCGACGTCTTCTTTCCGCCGCTGGCGAAGATCCTGGTGAAACCGGGCGACAAACCGAGGGTTGGATTGACCGTGATCGCGGAGATTCCCGAATGATGAAGCCCGTCCGGCAGAACCTGCGCCGCGGCGTCTACGTGATTCCGACGTCGCTGACGCTGCTGAACATCTTCTTCGGCTTCCGTTCCATCGTCTACTCGACGCGCGCGATCGAGGCGATGGCGGTCGGCCGTCCCGGCGCCGCGGCCGATTTCTTCGAGACCGCCTGCTTCTCGCTCCTCATCGCGGCGGTCTTCGACACCTTCGACGGCCTGATCGCGCGCCAGCTCAACGCCACCAGCGAGTTCGGGAAGGAGTACGACTCCCTCGCCGACGTGGTCACGTTCGGCGCGGCTCCGGCCGTGCTCGTCTATGCCTGGGGGCTGCATGTCTTCGAGAAGCTCGGCGGCGGGATCGCCTTCCTCTTCCTCGCCGCGGTGTCGCTGCGGCTGGCGCGGTTCAACGTGCAGACCGGCAAGACCGACCACCGCTACTTCGTCGGACTTCCCAGCCCGGCCGGCGCGCTGACGCTGGCGTCGATGATCTTCTACGCTCCCGTGCCGGTCACCGACCGCCGCTTCGCCATCATCGTCATGCTGCTGACCATCGCTACCGCGTTCTCGATGGTCTCGCCGGTGCGCTACCGCAGCCAGAAGGGACTCTCGCTGCAGAAAGAGCGCTCCCTGATGTACTTCGTCGCCTTCGCCCTGATCATCGGCCTGGCCTTCAAGTGGCCGCGCGAGTTCTGGTTCGTCGGCGCCATCACCTACCTCGCCTCCGGCCCGCTGGTGAAGCTCTGGTCGATCGCCTTCCCCTCGGCGAAGGTGCCGGAGGAAGTCGCGGCGCCGGTGGAAACACCATAGCGGTTGTCGGTTGTCCGTTGTCCGTTATGGGCCATTTCTCGCCAGGACGGCACTCGGCGTGGTGGCAACCGAAGCCGAGGACTGGCAGATAACCGACAACGGACCGACAACGACGTGATCAGGGGAGCTTCCTCACCCTCCGGCAGGCATGTGATACAACCCGCCCCATGTCCCACCCCAAGTCCCAGGCCGGCTACCGGCTCGGCATCATCAACCCGACCACGCTGGTCGGGACAGAGATCAAGACCATTCTCCGCGAGCGCGCGTTTCCCTTCGCGAAAGTCGCGCTGCTCGATTCGAGCGGCAAGGCTGCCGGCGCGCTGAGCGAGCTGGACGACGAGCCGGCGGTCGTCGCGCCGGTGGCGCAGGAAGGGCTCGACGACCTCGACCTGGTCTTCTTCTGCGGCCCCGCGGAGACGAACCGCGAGTGGATCGCGCGCCACGCGGAAGACGACTTCATCGCCGTCGACCTCTCCCAACCGACCACCGCCGAGGAGGGAAAGCTCGCCATCGCCGGCGTCAACCTCGAACAGATCGGCGAGGGCGACGAGGTGCTCGTCTCGCCGCATCCGGTGGCCATCCCGATCGCCCTGATCCTCCACCAGATCGCGACCCTCAGCCCGATCGAGATGTGCACCGCCACCGTCGTCCAGCCGGCGTCGGAGTTCGACAAGGAAGGGGTCGAGGAGCTCGCCGCGCAGACCGTCAGCGTCCTGAGCGTCACCTCCGTCGCCCACGGCATCTTCGACCGCCAGCTCGCCTTCAACCTCTACCCCGCGCTCGAGCACAATGAAGAGTTCATCGTCTCCCAAGTGCGAGACATGACCGATCCGAAGACCGAGATCGCCCTACTGGTGACGCAGGGGACCATCTTCCACAGCCACACCTTCTCCCTCTTCATCCGCACGCGCGAGCCGCTCGACGAAGCCCGCATCCGCGAAGCTCTCGGCGCCAATCCCGCCCTGGTGCTGCCGGAAGGCGACCAGCAGTTCGGCACCATCGACGCCGCCGGCAAGGACGAAGTGCTGATCGCCGAAGTCCGCCCCGATCCGACCGTACGCAACGGGTTCTGGGTCTGGGCCGTCTGCGATAATCTCCGCCGCAGCTCGGCGCTGAACGCCGTCCTCCTCGCCGAGAAAGTATTGTTCGGCGCGGGCCTCGCCAATTAGGAGAAACGATGCAGGATTTTTACGAACCCAAAGTGGGCGATCTGGCGCCCGATTTCCGGTTGCCGTCGACGCGCGGGAAAGAGATCTCGCTCAAGGACTTCAAAGGGCAGGACGTCATCCTCTACTTCTACCCGAAAGACGACACTCCCGGCTGCACCGCCGAGGCCTGCTCGTTCCGCGACCATGAATCGGACCTGACCAAGGAGCACGCGGTGGTGCTCGGGGTGTCGATCGATTCGCTGGCGAGCCATGAAAAGTTCGTCGGCAAGCACAACCTGAATTTCCCGCTGCTGTCGGACGAGACGGCGGACGTGGCGAAGATGTACGGGGTCTGGAAAGAGAAGAACATGTACGGCCGCCGCACCTGGGGCGTAGGGCGGACGACGTTCTGGATCGGGCCGGACCGGCGCATCAGGAAGATCTACAAGAAAGTCGACACCGCACGCCACGCCGAGGACATCCTCGAAGATTTGAGGGCGGCGCGGAAGAAGTGATCCTCTAAACCCTCGCCCCCACCCTCGCCAGCCGCTTTCCTGCCTCTTCCAGCGCGGCGAAGTCCTTCGCGAAGCAGAAGCGGAGGAGGCGGTCGCCGCGGGTGCTGGCATAGAAGGAGGGGCCGGGGACGGAGGCGACGCCGGCTTCGTTGATGAGGGTCATGGCGGCTTCGCGGGAGTCGGCGAAGTGGTCGGGGATCTCGGCGAGCATGTAGTAGGCGCCGTCGGGGACGAAGGGGCGGAAGCCACCTTCGGTCAAGGCCGCGGCCAGCATGTCGCGCTTCTTCTGGTAGTCGAGGGCGAGGTTGCGGTAGTAGTCCTCGCCGATGTCGAGCGCGCGGGCGATGCCCCACTGCAGCGGCGTCGGGGCGCAGACGTAGAAGAGGTCGTTCACGAGGCCGATCGAGCTGATGACGCGCTGCGGGGCCGCGACGTAGCCGATACGCCAGCCGGTGACGGAGAAGGTCTTCGAGAAGCCGCTGATGGTGATGGCGATGTCGCGGTCGACGGCAGCCATCGAGAGATGGCGGCGGTCGTCGTAGACGATGTATTCGTAGATCTCGTCGGTGAAGCACCAGGTGTTGAACTCGCGGCAGAGCGCGGCGATCTTCTCGAGCTCTTCGCGCGTGAAGACCTTCCCGCACGGATTCGACGGCGTGCAGACGACGATGCCGCGCGTCTTCGGGCCGAATGCGGCGCGGAGCTGGTCGAAGTCGATCGACCAGTCGGGGAGCTGCAGCGGGACGAACTTCGCCTCGATGCCGAGGACTTTCAGGGTGTTGAGGTGGTAGCCGTAGTAGGGCTCGAAGAGGATGACTTCATCGCCCGGGTTGAGGGTGGCGAGCGAGGCGGCGGCGAAGCCTCCCGTGGACCCGACGGTGACGACGACCTCGGTGGCCGGATCGACGCGGAAGCCGTTGAAGCGGTCGCATTTCGCGGCGATCTTCTCGCGCAGCGGGTCGATGCCCTCGAACTTGGAGTAGGTCGCCTTCGACGAGGCGATGGCGTCGCAGGCCCCCTCGACGAGCTCCGGGATCGTCGGAAGATCGCAGATCCCCTGGCCGAGGTTGATGCCGCCGACGCGCTCGCACTCGCGGGACATACGCCGGATGTCGGACTGCACCAGTCCGCGGAGACGGTCGCTGATCTGATTCATGGACGGTAGTGTAGCCTGCAAGCGCCGGTCAGGCATCCCCGCGCAATTCCACACGCCCCTAACCCGTTTGTTATCAACGAGGAATACTCATCCGTAGATCGGCACCCCGGCTGCAGTGGGAGCGGTCTCAAGGTAGCAATACGAAAGGAAACGGTCCGTGAAACTCTCCAAACTGCTTCTCATCGCTCTGCTGATGTGCGCATCGCTCCCGGCGATGGCGCAGATGAACGACACCTACGTCATCCCGGTCACCGCGAACGCCCGCGGCGCGTTCGGTACGCATTGGATGACCCGCTTCAGCCTCTTCAACCCGCAGCTCGACTACCCGCTGACGATCAGCGTCACCTTCCTGCCGACCGGCGGGGCGCAGGGCGCCGAGGAGCTGGTGGAGATCCCGGCGAACTCGCTGGCCACCTCGGACAACATCCTCGACGACCTCTTCGACGTGACGTCCGGCAGCGGCTCGCTGCTCGTGGCCGCGTTCCATGAAGATCAGGTGGCGGGCGTCCCGAACACCGTCATCGCCCGCTCGTTCCTGGTCAACAGCGACACGTTCAACAACCACCCGAACGGCACGTACGGCCAGGGCATCCCGGGCGTCTGGGCCGGCCTGCTCGACTTCGACTACGACAAGATCAGCTCGGTGGCCCACAACATCCGGAACGAGGGGGTCTGGCGCACGAACATCGGCGCACTGAACCTCGGCCGCTGCTCCGTGTCGGTGCGGGTGAACGTCTACGACTTCGACGGCAACCGCGTGCTCACCCAGGCGCCGCTGAACGTGCCGCCGCTCGGCCACATCCAGGACCGGCTGCCGATCGCGATCGACAACGCGACCGTGGAGTTCTTCGTCGAAGACCCCTGCACGAACGACGACGACCGCTTCGCGGTGGTCTTCCCCTACACCTCGACGATCGACCAGCGCACCGGCGACCCCTCGTATCAGCAGCCGACGCTGCTCGCCCTGGCGGGGAATCTCTACGCGAAGGGCGGTCAGCAGATCGACCCGCTGAACGTCGGGAAGAAGCTCGACTCCTCGATCGCGCGCAACGTCCGCTCGCAGGTCGAGCGCCGCGGCAAGGCGTCGCTGGTGAGGACCGAGAGCGGCTGGAAGATCGAGAAGTAAGCGACGATTTGGGTGTCATCCCGCGCGCAGGCGCGGGATGACACCATTAGAATGCGCTCTCGCATGAGCGCAACCGTTACGCAAACCGCCCTCCCCTTTCCACTCGCGCGCCGTGGCAAGGTCCGCGACGTTTACGACCTCGGCGACCGCTATCTCTTCGTCGCCACCGACCGCATCTCCGCGTTCGACGTCGTCCTCTCGCCCGGCATCCCGGACAAGGGGACGATCCTCACGCAGATCTCGAACTTCTGGTTCCAGCGCTTCGACAAACTGGAGAACCATCTGCTCGAGAGCGACTTCGACCGCTTCCCCGACGACGTCCGCCGCCACGAAGAGCTGCGCGGCCGCAGCGTGCTGGTGAAAAAGTGCGAGGTCGTCCCGGTGGAATGCGTCGCCCGCGGCTATCTCGTCGGCTCGGGACTGAAGGAGTACAAGGAGACCGGCTCCGTCTGCGGGATCAGGCTCGAGGAAGGGCTGACCACCGCCAGTAAGCTGCGCGAGCCGATCTTCACGCCGGCTACGAAGGAAGACACGGGCCACGACATCAACATCTCGTTCGAGCGGATGGCCGAGCTCGTCGGGGTGAAGCTCGCCGCGACGCTGCGCGACCTGACGCTGTCGATCTACGCGGAAGCGGCGGAGTACGCGGCGACGCGCGGGATCATCATCGCCGACACGAAGTTCGAGTTCGGCCTGCGCGACGGCGACATCGTCTGGATCGACGAGGCCCTGACGCCCGATTCGTCGCGCTTCTGGCCGGCGGACCAGTACGCGGTCGGCAAGAACCCGCCGTCCTACGACAAGCAGTTCGTGCGCGACTGGCTGGAAACGACGACCTGGGACAAGACCCCGCCCGCGCCGGAATTGCCGCCGGAAGTGGTGGAAAAGACGAGGGAGAAGTACCTGGAGGCGTACCGTCAGCTCACAGGAAACCGGTTACAGGTTTGAGGTAGGGTTGGCACCGGTCGTGCCGAGGGGCCGCTTGGACGCTTCCTTGAACCTTACCGGGAGGCGCGCAGCCTACCATAGATTTTGGTAGAAGCGCCACTACTGGTTACTTTCATGCAACGACGCACCGTTTTCCTCGTCCTCGGCGGAATCGCCATCGCGGCGGTCATCGTCGTCTCGACCGGCGTCCTCGTCTGGCGCATGGCCAAGCGTGCCGTGACGACGCAGGTGACGCAGATCCTGAAGCCGGAAGAGAAGACGATCGACATCGAGACGCTCGTGACGCAGGTGCGCGAGCTGAACCGGCTGGAAACGGCCTCGATGCGGGTGATGCACGCCAGCACGACCACCCAGTCGTACAAGATGGTCCCGAATGCCATCGCCGGCGACGAACTGGTGTTCCTCGCCGTCGGCGACGTCATCGCCGGCATCGACCTCTCCCAGCTCGGCCCGCACGATGTGTGGCGTTCGCCCGACGGGACGGTCAACCTGCGCCTCCCTCCCGCGCAGATCCTGGTGACCCGCGTCGACAACCAGAAGTCGCGCGTGGTCTCGCGCAAGACCGGCGCCCTGCGCCGCGCCGACGTCAACCTCGAGACCCGCGCCCGGCAGAACGCCGAGGCGAACATCCAGCGCGAAGCGTTGCAGCGGGGGGTGCTGACGCTGGCGGGGGACAACGCGGAGAAGAAGCTCGGGGAGCTGCTGCACACGATGGGGGTGGAGCGGGTGCGGTTTGTGTCGAGGCAGGTGCCGACGGGCGTGCGGTGAACACACCTGTCATCCTGAGCCAGAGGATTGATCCCACAAGCAGAAAGCACGGCGGCGAAGGATCTGGGGGTGGGGGTGGGATGAGCGTGCATCGCTCCCCCACCCGCCCAGGTCCTTCGCCGCCGTGCTTTCTGCTTGTGGGATCGACCCTCTGGCTCAGGATGACAAAGGGGGGGCCGTCCCCAACAACACCTTCGCCACGCTGATCGCCCTTCTCAACGCCGCGCTCTTGCTCTCGGTCTCCTCGAACTCCGTCGAAGGATTCGAGTCGTAAACAATCCCCGCCCCCGCCTGCACGTACGCCTTGTCGTTCGCCAACGTGATCGTGCGGATGGTGATGCAACTGTCGAGGTTTCCGGAGAAGCCGAAGTAGGCGATGGCGCCGGCGTAGGGGCCGCGGCGGCTGTTTTCGAAGCGGTCGATGAGCTCCATGGCCCGGATCTTCGGGGCGCCGCTGACGGTGCCGGCCGGGAAGCAGGAGAGGAAGGCGTCGACCGGGGTGTGGTCGTCGCGCAGGTGGCCGTGGACGTCGGTGACGAGGTGCATGACGTGGCTGTAGCGCTCCACGTGGCAGAAATCCTCGACCGTCACCGTGCCGCTGGCGCAGACGCGGCCTAGGTCATTGCGGCCGAGATCCACCAGCATCAGGTGCTCCGCGTTCTCCTTCGGATCGGCGAGCAGCGCCTGCTCCAGCGCCAGGTCTTCCTCCTGCGTCCTGCCGCGCGGACGCGTCCCGGCGATCGGACGGGTCTCGGCGAGATGTTCGGTCACCCGGACCAGCATCTCCGGCGACGCGCCGACGAGCGTGCATTCGTCGGTGCGCAGCAGGAACATGTAGGGCGAGGGGTTGATGGCGCGGAGGGCGCGGTAGAGGGTCAGTGCCTGCGCGGTCGGGTAGTCGGTCTCCCACCGCTGCGAGAGGACGATCTGGAAGATCTCGCCGGCGGCGATCTCCTCCTTCGCGTCGCGGATCATCTGCTCGAACGTCGCCCGGGTGTGGTTCGAACTGAAACCGGCCATGGGGGCCCCTGGCTGAATAGCATCAGGGAAGACCAACGGGGCGACGCTGGCGAGGCGAAGGCGCTCGACGGCGCGGTCGAGCCGCCGGTTCGCTTCCTCGATCGAGCCGTCTTTAGTGAAGACGTTGGCGACGACGTAGAGCCGGCCGCGGACGTGGTCGAAGACGACGACGTTGTCGAAGAAGAGGAGCTTGGCGTCGGGGACGCCGAGGTCGTCCGGGTGCGAGTCGGGGATGCGCTCGCTCCACCCAGCGACGTTGTAGCCGAAATAGCCGACCGCCCCGCCGAAGAACGGCGGGAGCGATTCTTCATCCTGCACGCGCAGCGGCACGAGCTCGTCGTGCAGGACCTTCACGGGATCGCTGACCGTGGCATCGAAGCGGAGGTTGCGGCGGGGCTCGAAGCCGACGAAGGAGTAGCGGCCGAGGTTCTCGCCGCGTTCCACACTCTCGAAGAGGAAGGCCTCTTCCCCTTCGCCGGCGAGCGCCGCGAAGGCGACCAGCGGGGTGAGTGTGTCGGCGCTCAGCTCGCGCACGACCGGGATGACGTCAAAGTCCATGGAACACCTTCATGAAGAGCTCGTGCTGCCGCCTCGCCTGCGCGTGCAGCAGCTCCAGGCCGCCGATGCGCTGCTCCGCGTTCACGTCCGCCGGCTTGCCGCCGTAAGCGGCCTCGATGTAGACGGGGCACGGCGGGATGTTGATTTCGGTGCCGGGGGGCAGTGTATTGATGATGCAGTCGCCGTCGTAGATGGCCAGCGCCGGCAGTGGCGCGTCCCCTTTCTCGGCGGTGCGGTTGAACGTGATGGCCGGGATGCCGGCGTTCGCGAGCGCCACCCGCGCCGCGCGGCCGGTGCCGCCGGCGCCGATGACCGCGGCGCAGGTGACGGTCGGCGGGATCAGGGCGGCGAAGCCGTCGACGTCGGTGTTGTCGGCGAGGTACCGGCCGTTCACGTTGACGAGCGTGTTCACCGCCCGCGCACACATGGCGTTCTCCCCGATCTCGAAGTTCCGGGCGCGGGCAAAGTGAAACGCGTCGTCCTTGAACGGCGCGGTGACGCTCAGGCCGCACGGCTCGCCGTCCAGGAACCCCTCGGCGATCTCGCTGAAATGCTCGATCGAGGCGATGGTGTACGCGGCCGGGACGCCTTTCTCGCGGAAGAGGCGGTTGTGGATCGAAGGGGAGAGGCTGTGTCCGGCCGGATTGCCCACGACCGCGAACACCTTCTCGGCGCGCAGCGGGGCAGGACCGTAGATCTCGAGCGCCCGCTCGAGTGTGAGCTGGCCCGGCGCGGCGATGTTTCCCGCAGCGACAAAAGAAAGCTCCGACCCCAGGAACGGGGCTAGGATGCGGGAGTACATCCCCCGCTCCCCCATCCCGATCACGGTGCCGGGGAGCAGCGAGAGGAGGTGCAGGTTGTCGTCGAAGTTCTGCGGCGTGGCGGCGAGCTTGGTGTAGGCGCAGCCGTGGGCGCGCATCTTCTCCATGATCCTCTCGACGCCGGTCATCCCTTCGTAGTCGTGATGCGAGAGCACGGTTCGCTGGGGGACGTCGATCGTGACCCCCTCGTGCCATTCGACGTCGACGAAGTCGATGCCGGCGGCGAGGGCGCGCTGCACGTCGGGGACGCGCGAGCCGCGGTAGGTGAGGATGAGCGGCTTCTCCGTGGCGCTGCGGAGCGCATTCAGGTCCAGGGATGGGAAACGCTCGGCGCGGATTTCGAAGATCGATGGTCCCATTTGCGCTTCCACGCCGCGGATGGCCTCGATGGCGGCCGCCGCCGTCTCTTCGAAGATCGTGGCCACGATCTTCATTCGGCCAGCAGCTCCATCCGCTCGCGCGCCGCCTGCGCCTTGCGCGGGTCGCCGTTTCGGGTCCACATACTCTGCAGGTTGCCGAGCACGCGGACGAGCGTCTCCCGGCCGGTCCAGGCGCGCAGGTGCTCGGGGGAAAGCTGCGTTGCGCCGCCGCTCATGTGGCGCAGCAGGTCGGCAATCTCGGCGGTCGTCAGCGTGGTGCCGCCGTGGAAGGGGTCGACGTAGACCTCGTTCAGCTCGAACTGCACCTTGACGATGTAATGCCCCGGCAGTCCGACGCCGAACGCGGTGAAGCCGAGCTTCGCCGCGACGTGCAGGAAGACGATCGAGAGGGTGATGGGGATGCCGATCTTCCGCTCGATGACTTCGTCGAGGTAAGCGTTGCGGGGGTCGTAGTAGTTGGCGGTGTCGCCCTGATAGCCGTCGACGTCGAACATCTCGGCGTACAGGTGCCCTAGGCGGAACACCAGCGGCTCGCCGCGGACGCAGCGCCGCTCGGCCCGGGCGGCCAGGTCGTCGAGCGCGGCCAGCGAAGCCTCGACGTCGATGCGCGGGTTGTCTTCCAGGGAGATGAGCAGCGCGCCGTGGGCCAGGTTCTCGTTCGTGATCTCCCCATCCGCGTACTCGCGGAGCTGCCGGCGCGCTTCGGCGGGGTGAATGAGCATGCATCGGCAGTGTAACCTGCGGCAGCCGATGAAGAAGGAACGCACCGAGGCGATCATCCTCCACACCATGGCCGTGCGGGAGCGGGACAAGATGGTGGTGTTCCTCACGCCCGACCACGGCAAGCGCAAGGGATGGGCTTACGGCGCACGCGCGATCCGCAGCCGCTTCGGCGCCGCGCTGGAGCCGCTGGCAAAAGTGCGCATCGGATACATCGAGAAGGAGGGGGACGAGGTGGTGCGGATCGAGTCGGTCGACCTGATCCGCTCGCTCTTTCCGGCGCAGCAGAACCTGATCAGCAGCGTCGCCGCGACCTATATCGCCGAGACGGTCGACACCTTCGCCCCGGTCGACGACCCCGCCGAGGTGATCTATCGTCTCCTCGACCGCAGCAGCGAGGCACTGCTCGACGGCCTCCCGGCGATGCCGGTCGTGACCTACGCCGAGATCTGGACCCTCCGCCTGGCCGGGATCTTTCCCTCGATCCGCAACTGCATGGAATGCGGCCTCGCCCTCGGACGCCCCCTCCGCTTCGACGAACGCCTGCAAGGCTTCGTCTGCGGCAACTGCGCCGGCCGCGAGGCGTTCGTGCTGGACAACGAGGTAGCCGACACGCTGGAGACGCTGCTGCGCGTGCCGGTGGCGCAGTTCACGGCCCCGACGGAGGTGCTGCTGGAGATCCGGTCTCTGTCGGGGTTCGTGAGGCGGGCGTTTCTCGGGTATGAGTTGAAGTCGTTCGAGGTGCTGGCGAGCGTGCTGGGAGGGCGGTAGGCCTACGGAGCGCCGGTCTTCGACCGGCCGGTCCGCCGACCTTCGGTCGGCAATGTGCGGAACGCGTCCCGAGAGCGGGCCGGCAGAATGCCGGCGGACCGGCCGGTCGAAGACCGGCGCTCCGTAGAGGCGCTCCGTACAATGCCGCCATGCGAAAGCTGCTGCCGCTGCTTCTTCTCCTCTGCGCCTGCGCCACCTCCCCCTCCCCCCGCCCCGCCATCAAACCACCCTCGACGACTGGCACGATGCCGCCGCCAAAGCCGACGAGGCGCGGTACTTCGGCGCCATGGCTCCGGAGTTCGTGTTCCTTGGTACCGACGCGACGGAGCGGTGGGACGTGGCGGCGTTCCAGGAGTTTGCGCATCCTTACTTCGCCAAGGGGACGGCGTGGACGTTCACCCCGCGCGACCGGCATGTGATGCTCTCGCCGGACGGCGACGTGGCGTGGTTCGACGAGAAGCTGGAGAGTGCGAGCTACGGCGACTGCCGCGGGACAGGGGTGCTGCGACGGGTGAACGGCGCTTGGAAGATCGCGCACTACAACCTGACCATCCCGATCCCGAACGACCTGGCGAAGGAGTTCGTGGCGAAGATCAGAGCGACGGCGTCCGCCGGCTTGCGGTGACCTGGCACCACCCTCACGGCGAGACGCCGTCCGCCGACGGGACGTCGCCGGGCCAGCCGACGCGACGTCGGCGCTCCGGCGCATGACCACAGTCTGCGCAAACTGGGCGTCCGCGCGTGGAGCGCACGCGTCCTCGCGGGCTGGCCCGGCGGCGTCTCGCCGGCGACGGCGTCTCGCCGTAAGGGACGTCCCCCGGACCGCCCACGTCGCGTGGGCCGGTCCGCCCAATGGCCTTAACTTAAGGCCATTCGAGGCGCAAACTTGTAGGTGGGAGGGTGTGATGGGAAGACCCAGACGGGAAGAGCTCCATCTCGATCTCGATGCGCTGACTACGGTATTTCCGCTGGCCGATATTGAGCGCGTT
>DASPHC010000054.1:0-63603 GCA_035629865.1 Thermoanaerobaculia bacterium
GACTGCCTCCTTCAGCAGGAAGCATTACCCCGAGTACGCCCTCGGGCGAGGGCGGGAGGGTCACGTCAGCACTCGCCACACCTCGTAGCTGTCGCGCAAACGGCGCCCGAGCGCAGCTACCGCGCAGCGGTTACGTTCAACATTCGTTTACTCCCCGGAACATTCGTTTTCTTCATCGGAAGATTTGGGTTCATCCCCGGAAGATTCGTTCACTTCCTCCGAACATTCGTTTCCTTCCCCGGAACATTCGTTTACTTCCCCGGAAGCTTCGTTTTCTTCCTCGGAAGATCCGTTCACTTCCCTGGATGATTCGTTTCATCCCTGGATGATCGGGCCTAAAGGCTTGGCCTGCAGTTCTTTAGCTACCTGCGGCGGCAGACGACAGCGGGCAGGCATGGTCGGATTTTCATTGGTTTTCATGCGTGCGTGGACGTCTTCTCCTCCGGCTCCGTAAATCCGTCATGCCCCGTCATGCCCTGCTCCCGGTTCTCCTGGCCGCGCTCTTCACTCCTTCGTTGTTTGCGGCGGCGGACCGGGAGGCGTCGCGGGCGGCGATCCTGATTCCGGTGGCGGGGACGGTCAGCGGTGCGAACGGGACGCGGTTTCAGACGGATGTGACGCTGACGACTCAGGGACACGACCCGTTCCCGGTACTGGTCGACGTCTACTGGCTCCCGCAGAATGCCCGCGGTACGGGTGCTCCGGTGGTGCGGCTGACGCTGCAGCCGCGGGAGATCGAGCTCTTCGAGGACTTCGTGACCCGCACGCTCGGAAAGACGGGCCTCGGCAGCGTGATCTTCCGGACCGTCGAGGAGGACGGGACGGCGGACCTCGCGGGACGCATCGACGCGTACGCCCGCGTCTGGACGCCGGTCCCTGGCGGACGCGGAACGATGTCGCAAGGAGTGCCTGCGTCGACGCTCTACTCGCCGGACATCGACGATTTCCAGCCGATCGCGGGGATGATCTACGGCCTCCGCCACGACGCGAGCTTCCGCTCGAACTACGGCATCGTCAACATGAGCGCCAAAGCGATGACCTTCACCGTTGCCTTTCTCGCGAACGGCATACGCCAGCGCGAGGAGACGATCTCCCTGGAGCCGAGCTCGATGACCCAGCGCCCGGTTCCGTCCGGCGTCTTCGGCGCAGTGACGATCGAGGTGACGCCCCATCAGGAGAGCCCGGCCACGTACGACCTCGGCCCCTGGACCGCTTACGGTTCCAGCGTCGACAACATCACCGGCGACGCCTGGTTCGCGAAGGCACAATCCGCATACCCGCACAACGAGGGCCCGCCATGTGCGCCAGACTTTTAGTCTGAGCCGGCACTCGCGAAAATCCCGGTTTCCCGGCGTGTTGAATTCAACGCACCGTACGAAGGTATGAGCGCGGGCGTCCCGAAGAGACCGAAGAGGGTAGACAGTATGGAGTGACCCATTCCTGGACGGTCCGGAACCATACGCGTCACCGGCCGCGGCCGCCTCCGTAGTCCCGCTGTTTACACTGCCACCGGCGGCGAGACCATGGCGTCGCGGCCGTGTTCCGCTCCCTCGGGAGTGGGGGTCCGGCGGAAGTAGCCGGCCAGGAACGCGCCGAACATGATCCCCAGGACTGCGGCGCCCATGACCGCAAAGTGCGTGGGTGCTCCCTGCGCGGAACGGATTCCATACACGGAATGGATCAGAAGCTCGGAGATGCTGTAGGCGCCCATCCCGGCGAGGAAGTAGGCCATGATGCGGGCCTCGAGCCGGATGGCGAGGATCACACCGATCGCGCATCCTGCAATCTGTGCGAAGGACGTCACCGGCCAGCCGCCGAGCAGGCGCTCGGCAATCTGGATCAGGAGAAAGCTGACGATCCAGAAGGCTGCGAACGCGGCAACGTTGAGAAGCATGGAAATGGCGATGGTCTTGAGGCTGCGTTTTCCACTCATGTCCGGACTCCTGCTTTCTTGTTCTGATGGCAACAGCGTCTTGACCGCTTCGGCCACGAGTGCGTGGCCGACGGCGGCCGCTGCCTGGCGGGCGTACCAGTAGTTCGCCGCCGTGCGGTCACCTTGCGCGCACTGCGCGGCGTATTCCTCCGCCAGATCTCCGAGGAGTGCTTCGCGCTGCGCCGGCGGGAGGAATGGACCGGCGAGCTTCTCCATGATTGCGGGGGGAGCGATGCCCGGCCGTGCACTCATTTCAGACCCCGGATGGGACTCATCGCCCAGATCGCATCGACGGTACGCCGCGACTGCTTCAGCGCTTCGAGTCCGGGCGGCTCGACGACGAAGAATTTCTTGGCCCGGCCGCCCCGCTCGGGAGTGGGCTCTCCGTGGGAACTGGAGACGAAGCCTTTCGCCTCCAGGCGATCGAGGGTGGTGTAGACGGCGCCGAAGGAGACGTCGCGCTCGAGCCGCTGTTCGAGCTCGTCGCGGATGGCGACACCGTAGGCGCGCTTCTCCAGGCTCATCACGGCGAGCATTACAGCTCGCTCGAATTCGCCGAGTTGGCGTGCGTTCGTTGTCCGCTTCGTCATTTCTATCACAATGTAGAAGAAATCAGCGGGTTTGTCAAGGTGCGAGCGACAAATGACGCTTCGGCCTCCGGCACGTTTCTCCTCCGTCGCCCGCGGCGCGGGCTCGAAAATCCATCCACGCTTTACCCGGCCTAAGGCCGGGCCTACAGATCTTTAGCTGCCTAACGGCAGCGGAGATTCGTTGGTTTTCTGAATGTGTCCTGCTTAGCCTTTCTTCCAGCGCAATACCGGCTGTCTCGCGGCGCGCGCCTCGTCCAGGCGACGCACCGGCGTGGTGTGGGGGGCGCTGCGGACGAGCTCGGGGCGCTCTTCCGATTCCCTGGCGATGGCGATCATCGCTTCGCAGAAGGCGTCCAGCTCTTCTTTCGGCTCGCTCTCGGTCGGCTCGATCATGAGGGCGCCGGAGACGATCAGCGGGAAGTAGATGGTCGGCGGGTGGAAGCCGTAGTCCATCAGGCGTTTGGCGATATCCAGCGTGTGAACGTCTTTCGGGGTCTGGAGCTTGTCCGAGAAGACGACTTCGTGGAGGGTCGGGGCGTCGTAGGGGAGGTGGTAGTGGCCTTTCAGCCGGGCCCGGATGTAGTTGGCGTTCAGGACGGCGAGCTGGGCGATCCGGCGAAGGCCGGTCGGGCCCATGGAGCGCATGTAGGTCAGGGCGCGCACGAGGACGTTGAAGTTGCCGTGGAAGGCGCGCATCCGGCCGATGGAGTGGGGGTGGTTGAAGTCGAGGTAGAACGTCCCGTCTTCGCGGCGCTCGACTGTCGGGGTCGGGACGAACGGCATCAGGCTCTCGCTCACTCCCACCGGACCGGCGCCCGGACCGCCGCCGCCGTGCGGCGTGGAGAAGGTCTTGTGCAGGTTGGAGTGGATGACGTCGATGCCCATGTCGCCCGGCCGGGCGATGCCGACGAAGGAGTTGAGGTTCGCGCCGTCGCAGTAGAGATAGGCACCCTTTGCGTGGAGGATGTCGGCCATCGCCTTGATCTCCGACTCGAACACGCCGAGGGTGTTCGGGACGGTGATCATCAGTGCCGCGACGTCTTCGTTCATCGCCGCCTCGAGCGTGGAGAGGTCGACGGTGCCACGGTTGTTCGATTTCAGCTCTTTGATCTGGTAACCGGCAAAGGCGGCCGAGGCGGGGTTGGTGCCGTGCGCGGAGTCGGGGATCAGGATGTACTTGCGGGCGTTGCCGGTCTTGGCCAGCGCCTTGTGCACCATGAGGATGCCGGTCAGCTCGCCGTGCGCGCCGGCCACCGGCTGCAGGGTCACCCGCGGGAGTCCGAAGATCTCCTTCAGCGTCTGCTCGAGGTGCCACAGCAGCTCGAGATTCCCCTGCACCTGATGCTCCGGCTGCATCGGATGCGAATGCGCGAAGCCGGGGGTGCGGGCGATCTCTTCGTTGATGCGGGGGTTGTGCTTCATCGTGCACGAGCCGAGGGGGTAGAGGCCCGCGTCGATCGAGACGTTGAGCTTGGAGAGGCGGGTGAAGTGGCGGACGACGTCGACCTCGGAGACTTCGACTTCGTCGGCGATCTCGCTGCGGCGCAGCGCGGCCGGCAGGATGTTGTCGAGCTGCTGCTCGGGGACGTCGAGGTCGGGAAGCTGGTAGCCGCGGCGGCCACGCCGGGAACGCTCGAAGATGAGCGGCTCGGTCGAGGATTTCTGCGCGGTCTCTTTCTGCGCGGCTTCAGGTTCAATGGTGGCGGTCATCTGCGCTCCCGGGAGATCGCGGCGGAAAGCACCGCGGCATAACGATCGAGTTGCTCGCGCGTGTGCAGCTCGGTGACGGCGACGAGGAAGTCGCGGTCGTGTCCTTCGTAGAAGTCGCCCAGCGGGATCCCGCCG
This sequence comes from Thermoanaerobaculia bacterium, assembly GCA_035629865.1. GTDB lineage: Bacteria > Acidobacteriota > Thermoanaerobaculia > Gp7-AA8 > Gp7-AA8 > QHVT01. The sequence continues at coordinate 4,369 of DASPHC010000054.1, forward strand.
AGGATCTTCTCGTGCTCGAGGTCGTTCTGGATCTCGGCCGCGGGGAACGGAGTCCGCACGACGAGCTCGTTGTAGATCGGGCCGCTGAACGGCAGCTCGACCGACTTGACGGCTTTCAGCTTGTCGCGGAGATAGGCGGCCTTCTGGACGCACTGTGTGGCGACTTCGCGCAACCCCTCTTTGCCGAGCAGCGAGAGGTACATGTTCGCGGCGAGGGCGATCAGCGCCTGGTTGGTGCAGATGTTCGAGGTGGCTTTGCCACGGCGGATGTGCTGCTCGCGCGTGGCCAGCGTCAGCACCCAGGCCCGCTTGCCGTCGACGTCGACGGTCTCGCCGACGAGGCGTCCCGGCATGTGGCGCTTGAGGTGGTCGCGCACGACCATGAAGCCGACGTACGGGCCGCCGAACTGGGTCGGGATGCCCCACGCCTGCCCTTCGCCGACGCAGATGTCGAAGCCATGCTCGCCCGGAGGGGCAAGGATGCCGAACGATGTGGCTTCAGCCACGACGGAGATCTTGGTGATGTCCGTAGCCCGGCCGATGGCGTCGTAGTCTTCGACCACGCCGAGGAAATTCGGCGACTGCACGGCCACGGCGAACGCGCCCTCGGTCGCGGCACGGAGGGCGTCGAGATCGATCCGTCCATCCTCTCCCCAGCCCACTTCCACGATCTCGATGCCGAGGTTCTGGATGTAGGTCCGGACGGTCTGGCGATAATGCGGGTGGATCGACTTCGCCAGGATGATCTTGTGCTTGCCTTTGACGATCCGCTCGGCGAGCAGCACCGCCTCACACAACGCGGTCGAACCGTCGTAGAGCGAGGCGTTTGCGACGTCGAGGCCGGTCAGCAGCGACTGGTGGGTCTGGTATTCGAAGATCGACTGCAGCGTCCCCTGCGAGACCTCGGGCTGATACGGCGTGTAGGCGGTGAGGAACTCGGCGCGCAGCAGGAGCTGGTCGACGACGGCCGGCTGGTAGTGCGCGTAGGCGCCGCCGCCGAGGAACGAGACGTGGTCGGCGGTGCTGACGTTGCGCGCGGCCAGGCCGCGGAACCAGCGCCGCGACTCGATCTCCGACCACGGCCCGGGGATGTCGAGCAGGCCCTCGAGCTTGACGTCGGCGGGGATGGTGTCGAAGAGGCGGTCGATGCTGTCGACACCGATCACCGCCAGCATCTCGCGGATGTCTTCGCCGGCGTTGGAGATGTAACGGTGGGAGGAGGAGGCGTCGGTCGGGTCGGGAAGGCTCATGGTGGATTGAGGATTGAGGATTGAGGACTGAGGATGAACGAGGCCGAGGAGTCATCCTCAATCCTCGATTCTCAATCCTCAACCCCTCAGTGCCCGGCTTCCTTCTCTACATACTCGTCGTACTCTTCCGCGGTCATCAGCTCGTCGACCTCGGTCGGGTCGCTGACTTTGACGCGGATCATCCAGCCGTCGCCGAACGGGTCGGTGTTGACCAGGTCGGGCTTGCCGGCGAGCGTCTCGTTGATCTCGACGACGGTGCCCGAGACCGGCGTGAACAGCTCGGAAACGGCTTTCACGGACTCGATGCTCCCCAGCTCGTCGCCGGCTTCGAGCTCGGTATCCACCTGCGGCAGCTCGACGAAGACGACGTCGCCGAGCTCCTTCTGTGCGTATTCGGTGATGCCGATGGTCGCGATGTCGCCCTCGAGATGGACGTATTCGTGGCTCTTGGCATACCGGTTGTCTTCGGGAGTGGCCATTCAATGCCTCCAGGCGTGCGTGACACGCTTCATTTCGCGCGTTTGTAGAACGGGGTTGGGACGACGCGCGCCCGGGTCTCCTTGCCGCGAATCAACACGTTGAATTCGCTGCCCTGGGCGGACTTGTCGAGCGGAAGATAAGCGAGTCCGATCGCTTTTTTCAACGTCGGCGAATGGGTTCCCGACGTGACGACGCCGATCTCTTCCTTGCCGTCGACCACCGGATAGCCGTGGCGGGCGATGCCGCGGTCGACCATCTCGAAGCCGACGAGCTTCCGGCGCGGCCCTTCGCTCTTCTCGCGCGCGAGCACGTCGCGGCCGGCGAAATCGCCCTTTTCGAGCTTCACGATCCAGGCGAGATCCGCCTCGATCGGGGTCGTGGTCTGGTCGATGTCGTTGCCGTAGAGGGCCATCTTGGCCTCCAGGCGCAGGGTGTCGCGCGCACCGAGACCGCACGGCTGCACGCCGGCTTCGACGAGCTTGCGCATGAGGCGCGGGCCTTCCTCAGGGGAGACGTAGATCTCGAACCCGTCCTCGCCGGTGTACCCGGTGCGGGAGATGATCGCCGGCGCCCCGTCGACCGCGCCGCGGTCGAAGCGGTAGTACTTGATCGGCGCGAGCGGTGTCTCGGTCATGGTCTGGAGGACGCGCTCAGCCTCCGGACCCTGGATGGCGAGCTGCGCGTAGTCGGGACTGACATTGCGAACCTCCACGTCCAGCCCCTGGGCCGCCTGCTCGAGCCACTCGAAGTCCTTGTCGCTGTTGGAGGCGTTGACGACGATGAAGTAGTCGTCGTCGGCCATGCGGTAGATCAGGATGTCGTCGACGAAGCCGCCGGTCGGGTAGAGCAGTCCGTTGTACTGCGCCCGGCCGTCTTCGAGCTTCGTCACGTCGTTGCAGGTCGAGCGCTGGAGCAGCTCCACGGCCTGCGGCCCGCGCACGGTGAGCTCGCCCATGTGCGAGACATCAAAGATCCCGACCCGGTTCCGCACCGCATCGTGCTCGTCGAGGATGCCGCTGAACTGCACCGGCAGCTCCCAGCCGCCGAAATCGACCATCTTGCCGCCGAGGTCTTTTTCGACCTGGTTCAGGGGAGTTTTCTTCAGGGGTTCGTCGCTCATGGCGGGACGGGACGCTAGCACATTTAGAAGGCAGAAGGCAGAATGCAGAAGGCAGAAGTACCGGGAGGGATGGGCGTGACCAACGAGATCGGCGATTTCCTCGATTACCTGACTTACGAGCGGAACGTCTCCCCGAACACCATCCACGCCTACCGCGATGACCTGGAGTCGTTCGTCGCCTTCCTCTGCAACGACTACTTCACCATGGGGCGCGATCAGCTCGACCTTCGGAAGGTCGATCACCTGACCATCCGTTCGTATCTGGCGCACCTTTCCCGCCGCAAGCTGGCCCGGGCCTCGATGGCCCGGCATCTATCGGCCCTCCGCTCATTCTTCAAGTACCTGGTGCGTGAGGAGTTGGTGGAAATGAACCCGGCCCGGACCGTGGCGACGCCGAAGCGGGAGAAGCATCTGCCGGCGGTGATGCAGACCGCGGACGTGGCGCTCCTGATCGAGCAACCTGATCTCTCCACCCCCCTCGGAGTCCGCGACGCGGCGTTCCTGGAGCTGATGTACGGTTCGGGGCTGCGCATCAGCGAGCTGGTGGGCGTCGACATCGACGACCTGGAGCTGCGGGCGAAGCTGGTGAAGGTGCGCGGCAAGGGCTCGAAAGAGCGGATCGTCCCCTTCGGCTCCAAGGCCGAGGCGGCGCTGCGGGCCTGGCTGGCGATCCGCGGCGAGATCGTGTCGGACGTTGAAGAGCAGGCCGTCTTCGTCAACCACCGCGGCAAGCGCATCACCACCCGCAGCGTGGCCCGCCACTTCGATCGCTACGTCAAACAGGCCGCCCTCCGCGAGGGAATCTCGCCGCACACCCTCCGCCACTCGTTTGCCACCCATCTCCTGAATGCCGGCGCCGACCTCCGCGGGATTCAGGAGCTGCTGGGCCACGCCTCGCTGTCCACGACCCAGAAGTACACGCACCTGAGCGACTGGCAGTTGATCGCCGTGTACAAGAAGGCGCACCCGAGAGCGTAGGCATCCGCCCTTACAATCCGCACCGTGATCCGGGCCATCGTGCACCACGGGTTCATCGGGACGGCGATCGAGTACTTCGCCGTCGTGGTGGGACCTGACGTCGACCGGCGGTTCTTCTTCGAGCAGATCCACGCTCCGCGGGGGGATGTGATCCGCTATTTCGGCGGAACCTCGGAGATCACCCTGAACCCGGAGGGCGTGCGCTTTCGCGGCAACGGCGGGATCTTCGGCGAGTACATGTTCGGCGGGCATCTGCCGGTCGGCGACCTGCTGAACGAGGAAGTCGTCAACCGGCTCGTGCTCTACGGAACGACGGTCGACCCAAAGAACCACGAGCTCCGCTTCACCACCAACACCGAGGGGTTCGAGCGGTGGGACAACCTCTTCCTGCAGGGAAACGCCGTCGCGAACTACTTCTTCTTCATCGACGACCGGAAGCGCTACAAGGACGTCGGCGACCGGCAGGAAGCCACCCTCAAGAGCGCCGGAAAGCTGCTCAAGCGCTCCCGGCGCGTGGCGGCCGGCAACTTTCTCGCGCTCGCGCACGAGATGCTCGACGCCCTGAACGAGCCGGAGTCGACGCTGGTGATCGTCCGCGCCGTCCATCGCGCCAACCAGCGCCTGGCCGACATCTGCCAGCAGACCTACGCCAGCACGCGCTCGCTCGAAGATGTAGCCCGGCTCTTCCCAGCCGAGGATGAGCTGGGGCGGATCGAGCCCTACCAGCGCGAACGGATCCAGATCGACGTCATCTACCACCATCCCGACAGCCAGCAGCTCATCGACGAGTACAAGCGCATCCTCGCCTCCTGCGCCGGCTCGACGATCGACTCCTCAGCGCGCGCACGCCTGATGCGCCTGCGCACGCTCTCGATGCGCAACGAGGTGCCGCTCTCGATCTTCGACACACTCGAGGAGATCGTGCTGCAGGAGCCGCGCTCCGGTGCCGCGGAGCACCACATCCGGAAGGAGGACGAGCCGGATTACATCCAGTCGACCCGCGAGATCCTCGGCGGCTTCCTCCTCGGCCGGAACATCACCCGGAAGCTCTCCTCGCTCGACCTCGTGCAGCTCATGGAGAACAAGCAGCGCGCCGCGGCGATGCGCGACCAGACGTTCGAGGAGGTGCTGCTCGAGACCGGCCGCCTGATCGACGAGATCAGTCGCGAGGAAGAGGACTTCGAGCGGCTGGAGTCGTTCGGCGAGCTGGTTACTCTTTTCGACCGGATCGACCACACCACGACGCTCGTCAACAAGCTGGCCTTCATGGACGACGTCGAGCTGTCGCAGGAGCAGGTGCGCTCGCTCCTCGGCAACATGCAGGTCTTCGAGAAACTGCGCCGGGGCCTGTTCCAGCAGCTTTTCATCGACCCGGTGGTGAACAACGAGTACGCGCTGGTGTACGGGAAGAAGAAGCTCTACGCGCTGACGCTCGGGATCATGTCGATCGAGAACAACGAGCAGTCGCTCGCCGACGTCGTGCAGGCGATCGCCTCGCTCAACCGCCACGAGCGCGCCTACTTTGCGGCGTACAACCTAGCGCGGCGCCGGATGGCCAACTTCTACCTCGAGCTCAACACCCCGGAAGGCCGCGAGACCTTCCGCCGCGAGATCCGCGCCGAGATCGCCCACGACCCCGAGCTCCGCGGCCTGCAGGAGTTCATGACCGAGGGCCTGCTCGAAGAGGTGATCACCAAGATCCGCCTCGAAGCCTTCTACATCAACCAGCTCCTCCCGCGGATCGTCGAGGAGCAGGACTCCAAGCTCCGCAACGACTTCCTCTCCAATTCCGGGCTGGACCGGTTCCAGGTGGAAGAGCTGGAGAGTGAGTACTTTGAGATGCGGGCGTTTCCACCACAGCTCCTAGATGTCATCCAGCGGCCCTCGTAAAGGTTGTCAGTTGTCAGTTGTCGGTCCGGGGCCATTCATCGCCCGGGCGATGCTGCGCAGACAACTGACAACCGACAACTGATAACGTTTCTCCATGACCAACCGCCTCGCACAGGAAACCTCTCCCTACCTACTGCAGCACGCGCATAACCCCGTGGACTGGTATCCGTGGGGTGAGGAGGCTTTTGCGAAAGCGCGGGAGGAGGACCGGCCCATCTTTCTCTCGATCGGCTACTCGGCCTGCCATTGGTGCCATGTGATGGAGCGGGAGTCGTTCGAGAGCGAGGAGATCGCGCAGCTCCTCAACGAGGACTACGTCTCGATCAAGGTCGACCGCGAGGAGCGGCCGGACGTCGATTCGATCTACATGCAGGCCGTGCAGATGATGACCGGCCACGGCGGCTGGCCGATGTCGATGTTCCTCACGCCCGACGGCAAGCCGTTCTTCGCCGGCACTTATTTTCCGCCCGACGACCGGCACGGCATGCCGAGCTTCCGGCGCGTGCTCGAGCATGTGGTGAACGTCTTCCGTTCGAAGCGGCAGGAAGTCGAGGAGGCGTCGAAGGAAGTGCAGCAGGCACTCTCGTCGCAGCTCCGCGTGCGCGGCGCGAGCGGGTCGATCAGCCACGCGTCCCTCGACACGGCGGCCGTCCGCCTGGCGTCGAATTACGACCCGGTCCACGGCGGTTTCGGCAGCGCGCCGAAGTTCCCCCCGTCCATGTCGCTCGACTTCCTGATGCAGGTTGCGCATCGCAACAACGACCCGAAGCTGCGCGAGATCGTCGTCACGACGCTGACTAAGATGGCCCGCGGCGGGATGTACGACCAGGTCGGCGGCGGCTTCCACCGCTACTCTGTCGACGCCCGCTGGCTGGTGCCGCACTTCGAGAAGATGCTGTACGACAACGCCCTGCTGGCCCGCGTCTACACGCGCGCCTGGCAGTGGACGAAAGAGCCGCTCTTCGCGCAGATCGCCAACGAGATCCTCGGCTTTGTGACGCGCGAGATGACCTCCCCCGACGGCGCGTTCTATTCGACGCTCGACGCCGACTCCGAGGGAGTGGAAGGGAAGTTCTACGTCTGGACGCGCGCCGAGGTGATGGAGCTCCTCGGCGCCGACGAGGGCCGCGTCTTCTGCGCGCTCTACGACATCACCGATCGCGGAAACTGGGAAGAGCACAACATCCTCAACGTCCCGCGCGAGCCGGAAAGCGTCGCCGCTGATCTCGGACTCACGCTCGACCAGCTCGCCGACATCGCCGCCCGCGGCAAGTGCAAGCTGTACGGCGTCCGCGCCCAGCGGATCTGGCCCGGACGCGACGAAAAACTCCTCGCCGGCTGGAACGGCTGGATGCTCGCCGCCTTCGCCGAGGCCGCACTGGCGTTCGACAAGGACGCCTACCGCGACGTCGTCCGCAGGAACGCCGACTTTCTGCTGACGCGGATCGACGCTTCCGGCCGGCTGACGCGGCACGCGAAGATCCCGGGACTGCTCGAAGACTACTCAGGCGTCGCCTGGGGATTGACGCTGGCGTATGAAGCGACCGAGGAGCGGCGATACCTCGACGCCGCCCGCACCCTCCTCGACCAGATCATCGCCCGCTTTACCGACGACCAGAACGGCGGGTTCTACGACACCCCGGTCGACCACGAAAAACTCATCACCCGGCCGAAGGATCTCTTCGACAACGCCACGCCTGCGGGGACTTCGGTGACGTGCGACGTGCTGTTGCGGCATGCGCTGCTGTTCGGGGAGGAGGAGTACGCTCGGATCGCCACCGCGGCGCTGGAAGGGATCTGGCCGCTGGTCGAAAAGTACGCGTCGGGCTTCGGGTTCGCGCTTTCTGTCGGCGAATGGAGGTCTGGGCAGCCGCGGGAGATCGCGATCACGGGGGACGCGGCTTTGCTGCGTCGCGTGGTGGGTGAGACGTTCGTCCCGCACCGCGTGCTTGTTTCCGGGAGAGGCTCCGCAGACCTGCCGCTCATGCAGGATCGCCCGCAGGAGAAGACACTCGCGTATGTGTGTTTCGGGTATGCGTGCGAGGAGCCGACCGCGGATGCGGGGAGGTTGAGGGAGCTGTTGTAGGCACTCGCCGAGCGAAGCGAGGTCGCTACGGAGCGCCGGTCCTCGACCGGCCGGTCCGCCGACCTTCGGTCGGCAGTGTGCGAAAAGGCATCCCGAGAGCCGGCCGGCAGAATGCCGGCGGACCGGCCGACGGAACGTCGGCGCTCCGGTCCGCGGCCGAGCGTAGCTGTCATCGGCACCGTCACATGCTAGGCTTTCTCACATGAGAAAAAGCTTCACTGCTGTCGTCGAACGCGATCCGGAAACCGGCTTGTACATCGGATTCGTTCCCGGATTTCCGGGCGCACATACGCAGGGAGCAACGCTCGACGAACTGAACGTGAATCTTCGCGAGGTCGTCGAGATGCTTCTCGAAGACGGCGATCCTAAAGTCGAAGCCGAGTTCGTCGGTACGCAGTTGGTCGAAGTGAGCTAGCTCAAACCGCGGCAGGTCATCGCCGTGATCGAACAACTTGGCTTTGTTGAAGTTCGGCAGCGAGGCTCTCATAAGCAGTTTCGGCATTCTGACGGCCGCGTCACAACCGTCCCCGATCACCGTGGACGAGAACTACGGCGCGAGCGAAGCGAGTTCGCTAACGGAGCGCCGGTCTTCGACCGGCCGGTCCGCCGACCTTCGGTCGGCAGTGTGCGGAAAGGGCATCCAGAGAGACGGCCGGCAGAATGCCGGCGGACCGGCCGACGGAACGTCGGCGCTCCGGTCGTCCGGCCCCAGACTTTTTAGTCTGGCCTCTTTTAGGGAGCCTCTACCTGCTTCCGAAAGTCGTCCGATTTCACGATGCGGCCGGCGATGGTCACTCGCGATGCTCCGTTGTGCATGCGGGCGAGGAGGTCGCGTTGCTCCACTTCGTTCGGGGGGCGGGTCAGCAGCACCAGAAACGCGTGGCGGAGGAACGTTGCATCGTCGAGGCAGTCCTGGCCATAGGCCGCCGTCTCGGCGACGTCGTCGAGGTGCAGGCTACCGTTCGCGAGCCGGGGAAATACAGCGTGGGGATCGAGTCCGAGTCGGCCGAGTAGTGCGCGAACCCGGGCCTCGTCGAAGCGTGCGCGATCGAAGCGGGTAACGGTGTGGCGCCAGTCGCCGAGGAGCGTGGCCATGCGTTCCGGGAGGTACGCCGGTAACGGCGGTTCGACGGAGCTCATGCCGGCGTCGTCGACCGCGATCCATTCGAAGGCGGCGGCGAGGGGGCGGTGGTCTTTCGAGCGGGGGTCGAGGAACGTCGGGACGTGGGCGCGCAGGAATGCGAAGTCCACGCTGTTCCAGCCGTTCACCCATAGAGCGGCCGGCGCTTCGAAGGCTTGCTCGCTCCATCGGACCGGGAGGGTGACCGCACCGACCGTTTTTCCGTTGACCGACACGCGCAGGACCTGCGGCGGGAGCGAGGGAGAGTGGAAGGGGAGCACGCTTACGCGGATCGTCCGCGCGGCACTGCCCCAGCGCGGGACGGTCAGCGTGGCTCGCTTCGCGATCGCCCAGCGGAAGTCGCCTTCGGGATCCCCCCACCCTTCGCCGAAGAACTGCTCCTCGTCCATTCGCAGCGTGAAACCGTGCGCGCCGAGGGCGGTGGCGAGGGCGCGTTGCTCGGCGGGGGTGCCGCGCTCGCGGAGGAAGTCGCTGGTGACGGACGCGTAGTGCAGGCGGAAGTTTTCGAGCGGGTGGGCGAGGGCCGTCGGGTAGCCGCACATCCACCGGCGCATGGCGCTGTCGTCGAAGCCGGCGGTGACGAGCCAGGTGGACTGTCCTCCGCGACGGATCTGGTCCGCAAGCGCAACGTGCGGCATCTGCACGAGCTTCGGAGGTCGCGGCTGCCGTTCGAGGTAATAGCGCAGTGAGACCTCGGTCCACTGTTCGGCGGCGAGCACCAGGTCGCCCGGCCGCGCGTAACGCGTGACGGTGGTGGCGATCGACCGCCAGTCGAGCTTCCGGAACGGCTCGGTCCGCGCCTGCTCCCATCCCTGCGCGGCTGTGACCACCGCGACCGCGACCGCGAGGATCGCTTCTGCGCGCTCGCCGAGCAGGTTGGTGAGGAAGCCGATCCCGACCGCCGCCAGGATCACGAACCCCACCAGAGCCGGCAGGACGTACCGGGCAGCGTAGAAATGGTCGAAGAGGCGGAGGGCGGCGAGGGCGATGCCGAGGGGGAGGATGGTCATGCCGACCGGCACGATCGCTTCGCGCCAGTCGCGCCTCAGCATGACGATCGCGCCGATGAGGGCGAAGACGAGCATCGCCACGGCCGCGCGACCGCTGATCTCCGCGCCGAGGGCGGTTACGGAGAACGTGCGGACGAGGGCGGTGAGGAAATCGGCGTCGACCTCAGGGAAGCGCGGCCAGCCGGGATCGCCGGCCGGGCGGGCAGCGTAGATGACGCGGAAGAGGGGCAGGACGACGAGCGCGCAGGCGGCGACGGCGGCGAACCAGCGGCGGGTCTCGCGAGTGCGGGCGGTGAGGGCGCTCAGCACGGCGACCAGCAGAACCGAGGCCACGACCGTCGCGGCGACGGCGGTGGTGTAGAGCATGGCCACCAAGAGAATGGCCACGACCAGGAAACTCCTGTCAAGTTTAGCCATCAGCACCCACACCACCCCCGCCGTCAACAACATCAGCAGCGCGTAGGGCCGCGCCTCCCGGCTGTAGTACACGTGCAGCGGCGACACGGCCAGCAGGATCGCGCTCACGGCCGCCGCCACGGCTCCGAACCGCCGCGCCGCCAGCCACACCACCAGCACCGTCAGCACCCCGAAAAACGCCGCCGCCGCCCGCCCGGCAAACTCACCGTCACCGAAAACCCGCGTGGCGAGCTGCGTCGCGTAGTACAGCGGACCGTGCTCGGGGTCGAAGCCGGCCACCCAGCGCCAGAGCGGCTGCGCGGCCGCGGAGGTCGTCAATTGCTGGCCGAGGATCTCGTCCAGCCAGAAACTCGGGCCGCCGAGGTCGTCGAACCGGAGGAAGACCGCGACCGCGAGCGCGCCGGCAAGCAGGACCGCCTCCGCGACGCGCCGCCAGCCGGACATCAGGGTGTCTTGGGCGCGACGACCCATCCGGAGGTCGCCCGGGCGCTTTCGTTCCCGCTCTTGTCGATCGCCGTCACCGAGTAGCGGAACGCGATGCCCGGGTTCACCCCTGTATCGATGTAGTTCGTGACCGTGAGCAGCTCGTTGTGCAGAGGGATGGTGCCGATCTCCCGGATGTTCGTCCCGTGCCCCTGTCCCTCGGTCCGGTAGACCTTGTAGCCGGCGAGGTCGGCCGCTTCGACCGGGTTCCAGACCAGCCGGACGTTACTCGGCTCGACCAGCGGAGTGAGCTCGGTCGGCACCGGCGGCGGAACGAGGTCCTTGAAGGTCGTGCGGACGGGCTCGGAGATACTGCTCTGGACGAGCGGCGGCCCGGTCGTTGCGACGGCGGAGAGCCGGTACTCGTGCTCGCCGTATCCCGGCGTGTCGGTATAGGGAGGAGTCTTCACCGGCGCGTTGTTGATCGGGGCCGAGAACTCGTTCAGCGTCTCCCCCGGGGCGGTGCGGTAGACGTGATAGCCCTCGATCACCGGCGCCTCTTCACCGCGGATGGAGGTCTTCGGGATGTCCCACGTCAGCTCCACCCCACCGGGCTTCGGTGTGGCGGTCAGGCCGGCCGGCGCCGTCGCCACGGGGAGGGGGACGATGACGGCGAGGTTGGAGAGCTCGCCGCGGGCGTCTTCTCCCTCGGTGACGACGGCGTAGGTGATCCGGACGGGACGCCCGCCGACGTCGCGGAAAGGGGGGCGGTCGGTGTAGAGGAGCTTCGTCCCGGCGGTCGCGGTGGCGAGGTTGGCCTTTTCTATGCTGTCTACCCGTTCACTGAGCTTGGCAAACTGCGCCAGAGGAAGGGTCGGAATCCGGGCGAACAGCGCCACCGGCTGGGGAAGCGTCGGGTCGACGTCGCCCGGCAGGAGCGCGTTCGGGTCGCGCCCCACCGCGGACGCTGGGAGCTCTTCGGTATAGCGGTGAACAGAAATACGGCGGATGCCGGTCAGACTCCGGCCCGCGGTCGTCATCGAGGGGTAACTCCACGAGAGAATCACCTGATCGGCTCGCTGTGTTACAACCAGGTCGCTGGTCGCCTGGGGGATGACGGGGACGGGAGGTCGCGGGTCGCCGCGCTTCCCACAGGCAAGGACGAGCAGAGCGGCAACGGCCAGGATCTTTTTCACTGGCGCGGATTTTAATGGAGTGATCAATTCATGTGCGGAATCATTGGATATGTCGGCACCCGTGACGTGGTGCCGGTGCTCCTCGGCGGCTTGAAGAAGCTCGAGTACCGCGGCTACGACAGCGCCGGGGTGGCGGTGGTGAACGGGAACGGCGTCGACGTCGTGCGCGCCGAGGGGAAGCTGAGCAACCTCGAGGTCAAGCTCGCCGGCCAGCCGCTGCACGGCACGTTCGGCATGGGCCACACCCGCTGGGCCACCCACGGCAAGCCGAACGAGAACAACGCCCATCCCCATCGCGACTGTACGGGGAACGTGGTCGTGATCCACAACGGCATCATCGAGAACTTCCTCCCGCTCAAGCAGCGGCTCAAGTCGCAGGGACACGAGTTCAAGAGCGAGACGGACACGGAAGTGGTCGCCCACCTGATCGAGGAGTACCGCAAGGGGGGCATGAGCTTCGTCGACGCGGTGAAGAAGACGCTCAAGGAGCTCGAAGGCCACTACGCGCTGGTGATGATCGCCGGCGACGAGCCGGGGACGATCATCGCCGCCAAGCACGGCCCGCCGCTGGTCATCGGCCTCGGCGAGGGGGAGAACATCGTCGCCTCCGACGTCGCGCCGCTGCTCGCCTACACGCGGAACATCATCTACCTCGAGGACGGCGAGTACGCCGTGGCCGACGACAAGAAGGTGGAGCTGTTCAACCGCGGAGACGAGAAGCTGGTCCGGGAGCCGAAGCGGATCACCTGGGACGCCGTGATGGCCGAGAAGGAAGGCTACCGGCACTACATGCTCAAGGAGATCCACGAGCAGTCGCGTGCCGTCCGCGACACCTTCAACGGCCGGATGTTCGAGGAGTCTGGCGAGGTCTTCTTCAACGACCTCCAGTTCACGCCGGAGGAGTGGGCGAAGATCAAGAAGGTCCAGATCGTCGCCTGCGGCACGTCGTGGCACGCGGCGCTGGTCGGCAAGTTCATGATCGAGACCGCCGGCCGGATGCCGGTGGAAGTCGACTACGGCTCCGAGTACCGCTACCGCGACCCGATCGTCGACGAGAACACGCTGGTGATCGGCGTGACGCAGTCGGGCGAGACGGCCGACACGATCGCCGCCATGCAGGAGGCGAAGGCGAAAGGCGCGAAGCTGATCTCGGTCTGCAATGTCCTCGGCTCGGCCGCCACGCGCATGTCGGACGGGGTGATCTACACGAACGCCGGGCCGGAGATCGGCGTGGCGTCGACGAAGGCCTTCACGACGCAACTCTGCGCGTTCTTCCTCTTCTCTCTCTACATCCGCCAGCTCCGCGGCGACGCGCCGGAGGAGATCCGTCAGTCGATGCACGAGCTGTCGACGATCCCGCACAAGATCGAGCACCTGCTGAAGACGCAGGAGAAGAAGATCGAGCAACTCGCGCACAAGTTCCACCGCGCGCAGGACTTCCTCTTCCTCGGCCGCGGGGTGCATTACCCGATCGCGCTCGAAGGAGCGCTGAAGCTGAAGGAGATCTCGTACATCCACGCCGAGGGGTACCCGGCGGGCGAGATGAAACACGGACCGATCGCCCTGATTGACGAGAACATGCCGATCGTGGCCATCGCCACCCGCACCGCGGTGTACGAGAAGGTCGTCTCCAACCTCCAGGAAGCGAAGGCACGGGACGGCATCCTGATCGCCATCTGCGACGAGAACGACGAGGCGATGAAGACGATGGCCGACGAGTACATCGAGGTGCCGCAGACGATCGAGTTCCTGCAGCCGATCCTGGCGGTGATTCCGACGCAGTTGCTGGCGTACTACATCGCCCTGCGCCGCGGGTGCGACGTGGACCAGCCGCGGAATCTGGCCAAGAGCGTGACGGTGGAGTAGGCGGGGCCCGGGAGACGGCTGCTAGAATGTGCGCTTCCCGCGCACATGATTCTCCTTCCGATCGGCCGTGACGACTCGGAGATCCGGCGGCACGCCTGGGTCTCCTACATCCTCATTGCGCTGAACATCGTCGCGTTCGTTGCCGTCGAGACGGCGCAGCGGCAGGCGGCACGCGAGCTCAACGCCACCTGGTCGGCGGCCGTCTCGTACCTGGTCGCGCACCCGTACCTCGACGTTCCGCCGGAAATGGCCCCGGTCCTCGGGCCGCGCGGCGAGCAGTACCTCGCCCAGGTGCGGACGCTGCTGAAAAAGAACGTGACGCCTCCTGTGATGAAGCGGGAGCAGGAGAAGCTGAACACGCTCGCCCGGAACGCGTGGGGGACGACTCGCAGCCTGCCGACTCACCGTTTCGGCTATGTCCCGAAGGACGGCGGCTTCCTGCAACTCGTAACGCACATGTTCGTGCACGCCGGCTTCCTCCACCTTCTCGGCAACCTGCTGTTCTTCTTCCTCTCCGGCCCGTTCGTCGAGGACGTGTTCGGCCGGCCGCTCTTCGCGGCGATGTACGTCATCGGCGGCTTCACCGCCGCGCTGACGTACGCGGGGCAGCACGCCGGGGCAACGATCCCGCTGGTCGGCGCGTCGGGAGCGATCGCGGCGGTGATGGGGGCGTATCTCGTCCGCTTTCTTCGGTCGAAGATCGAGTTCCTGTTCGTGCCGTTCCTCCTCCGGCCGATGTGGCACTTCCGCTTCTTCATGCCGGCGTTCGTCGTGCTGCCGCTCTGGTTCGTCCAGCAGTTCTGGCAGATGCGGTCGGAGGATTCCGGTTCCGGCATCGCCTTCTCCGCACATGTCGGCGGCTTCGTCTTCGGCGTGGTGGTGGCGCTGGTGGTGAAGCTGGTGAAGTTCGAGGAAAAGTACGTCCATCCGGTGGTGGAAAAGCAGACCACCTGGGCGATGGACGACCGCGTGATCGCGGCCCTGGATGCGCAGAAGTTCGGCGACCATGCGACCGCGTTGCAACAGGTGGCCGCGGTGCTCCGCGACGACCGGAACAACGTCGACGCGCTGCGGATCGCCGTCGATTCGGCCGTCGGCGTCGAGGATGCGGCGGCGGTCGACGGCTACGGAACGCGGTTGCTGAATCGGTACATTGAAGAGAAGCAGACGGACATGGCGACGGATCTGGTCTACGAGCTCACGGCCGACCCCGACGCAAAGTTGCCGAAGTTCGTGCCGCGCGCGGCCATGTTCGCCGAGCGGAACGGCAACGCCGACCTGGCCATGACCCTCTACGAGCGCGCCGTCGCCGCCGACCCGAACGCACCGGCGGCCGTGGCGTCGCTCGTCAAGATCGGCACCATGCTCCGCGCCCGCGGCGACGTCGCCGCAGCCCGCGAGACCTTCACCCGCGCGCGCCGCCACCCGGCGTGTACGGCGGAGTGGGCGCCTACGATCGATGCGCGGCTGGCGCAGTTGGGTGTGGCCGTCGAGCAACAGGGCGAGACGCCCTGGGCATAGGACTTATAGGACCTATGGGACTATCGAGGGGTGGGTTGTCCCATTTGTCCCATCTGTCCCATTCGTCCTATCGCGTATCCGCGCGTCTGGCGAGCGCCGGCGTCATCAATCCCCCGATCAGATAGATCGCCCCGAGAAAAATGTGGACGCCATGGTCCATCGTCCCGAACTCGAGCGTGCCGGGGATGATCTTCAGGAGACGGGCGTCGTGCGGCCCCGGGACGCCGGGATCGCCGTCAGCGCCGGCCACGAAGCCCGCCACGCCGAGAAGCAGGTAGACCAGGCCGAAGACGACGCAGAACGTCTTCGCCGCGCTGACCGTCCCTTTCAGGCCGAGCCAGAGCGAGACGGCGCCGGTCACCAGGTGGACGACGTTGTGGGCCGCCGAGAGGTGCATGCCGAGGACGCCCGGCGCTACGAAGCCGACGACTCCGACGAGAAGGAAACCGATCCCGAGAATGGTCGCGATCCTGTTCGCCATTTCCTGCCTCCTTGCCTGAGTTGCTGAGTGCTCAGGCTGGTATGCAAGATCAGCGCGCGATCCAGCCGCCACCGAGGCAGAGGTCGTCCTGGTAGAAGACCACCGCCTGCCCGGGAGCCACGGACCGGAGCTTGTGCGCGAACGTCACCCGGGCGCGGTCGCCGCCGAGCGGAGTCACCGTCGCGGCAACGTCGGCCATCCGCGAGCGGACGCGCGCCTGCACCTCCACCGGCCCCGCCGGCGGCACGCCGGAGATCCAGTGGACGCGCTCCGCGGTCAGCTCGTCCTTCTCCAGAACGGTGGCCGGCCCGACGACGACCCGCTTCGTGAGCGGGTTCACGTCGACGACGTAGGTCCGCTCGCTGCTCCCGCCGAGGTCGAGGCCACGGCGCTGGCCGATGGTGAAGTGGTAGTAGCCGTCGTGGCTGCCGACGACGTTGCCGTCGACATCGACGATCTCCCCCGCTCCCTCCCCCGCCGGAATCCCCGCCTCCCGCTCGACGATCCTGCCGTAGCCGTCTTTCTGCGGGACGAAGCAGATCTCGTACGACTCCTTCTTCCGGGCCACGGAGAGCCCTGCCTCTTCGGCGATGTCGCGCACTTCCGGCTTGGTCAGCTCGCCTAGCGGAAACAAGGCCTCGGCGAGCTGCGCCTGGGAGAGCTCGAACAGAAAGTACGACTGGTCCTTGGCGAGGTCGAGTGCCTTGCGGAGCTCGAAACCGTCGCCGTCGCGGGTGATCCGGGCGTAGTGGCCGGTGGCGATCTTCTCCGCCCCGATGGCGATCGCCTTCTGGTGGAAGAGATCGAACTTCACGTGCGTGTTGCAGAGCACGCAGGGGCTGGGCGTCGTCCCGGAAAGATATCCCTCCACGAACGGCTTCACGACCTTGTCGTGGAAGTTCGCCTCGAGGTTCAGCGTAAAGTGCGGGATCTCCAGCCGCCAGGCGACGCGGCGGGCATCGGCAAGGTCGTCAATCGTGCAGCAGCCGCCGTACGCCGCGTCCGCTCCGGCCGAAGAATTAGCGAGGTTGTCGTACATCTGCATCGACAGACCGATCACCTCATGTCCCTGGGACTTGAGGAGATACGCGGCGGTCGAGGAATCGACCCCGCCGGACATGGCGACGGCAATTTTCATGGTGTGTCTACTGCGAAACCGCCAACGGCAACGGTTTCGGGCATAATTCCCCTGCGGTGGGAGTGGATCGTACGTTCTCGGTGCTGGTGGTCGACGACGACCCGAGTATCCGAAAGATGATTATGGCCGCGCTCAAGCGCGATGGTCAGGGGTACACCTTCGCGGAGGCCGCGAACGGACGGGACGCGCTCGACAGCATGCGCAGCGACCATCCGGACGTGGTCGTGCTCGACCTGATGATGCCGGTCATGTCGGGCTGGGACGTGCTCCGGGAGCGCTCCAACGACGCCAGCCTCCGCGACATCCCGGTCATCGTGGTCAGCGCCAACCGCGACCCCGAGGTCGCTACGGCGGTCACCAGCGGCATCTGCGCGTTTCTGCCCAAGCCGTTCGACATCGGGGCATTGAGCGCGCTGGTGCGGAGCTGCATTCCGGAAGAATGATGGGACCAATGGGACTCTTGGGACCTATAGGACCTATGAGGTTGAGAGTCCCATTGGTCCTATTCGTCCCATAGGTCCCATTGGTCCCATCACACCCACGCTCTACCGCCCTTCCAGCTCCTGCGCATCCAGCACGGCAATCGCGGCCATGTTGACGATGTCGTTCACATCCACCCCGCGCTGCAGCACGTGCACCGGCTTGGAGATCCCCTGCAGGATCGGCCCGATCACTTCCGCTCCGGCCAATCGCCACAGCAGCTTGTAGGCGGCGTTGGCGGCATCGAGGTTGGCGAAGACGAGGACATTGGCGTCGCCCTGGATGGCGCTCCAGGGGTAATCGGCGGCGGCGATCTCCGGGACGACGGCCGTGTCGGCCTGCATCTCCCCTTCGACGATCAGGTCGGGACGGCGCTTTTTCAGGATCTCCACGGCGGCCCGCATCTTCTCGGCGGCAACGTCCTTGGTGGAGCCGAAATTGGAGAACGAGATCATCGCAATGCGCGGCTCGAGGTGGAACCGCTTCGCCGTCTCGGCGGTCTGCTCGGCGATCTCGGCCAGCGTCTCGCTGCTCGGGTCGATGTTCACCGTGGTGTCGGCGAGAACCAGCGTCCGGGTCTTGAACATCAGCAGGTAGGCGCCCGACGCGTTCTTGACGCCCGAGCGGGTCTTCACGATCTGCAACGCCGGTTTGATGGTGGCGGGATAGTAGGCGCGCAGGCCGGCGATGACGCCGTCGGCGTCGCCGCCGTCGAGCATCATCATCGCGTAATAGTTGCGGCTGTTCAGGATCCGGCGGGCGTCGGCGAGCGTGATGCCGTGGCGCCGGCGCAGCTCCGTGAAGCGCTCGACGTAGCGCTCGTGCTGCTCGCCACAGTCGAAGATGTCGATGCTCGTCACCTTCGCCTCGTCGACGTTGTACTTCCGGAGCAGCGGGGCGATGTCCGCCCGCCTGCCGAGGAGGATCGGATGGGCGAGCCCTTCGTCGCTGAGGATCTTGGCCGCGCGGATGATCTTCTCCTGGTCCCCTTCCGGGAAGACGATACGCTTCGGGTTCTGCTTCGCCCGGCCGTAGATCTCGTGCATCAGCCCGCGCGAGCGGCCGAGCATCGCCTCGAGGCGGTGGCGGTAGGCGCCGTAGTCCTCGATCGGCAGTTGCGCCACCCCGGTCTCCGCCGCCGCGCGCGCGACCGCCACCGGGACGTTGAGCAGCACGCGGTAGTCGAACGGTTTCGGAATCAGGTACTCCCGGCCGAAGGCGATCCTGTCCTTGCCGTACGCGCGGAGGACCGAGTCGGGGACGTCTTCCTTCGCCAGGTTGGCGAGGGCGTGCGAGGCGGCCAGCTTCATCTCGTCGTTGATCGTCGTGGCGCGGCAGTCGAGCGCGCCGCGGAAGATGAACGGGAAGCCGAGGACGTTGTTGACCTGGTTCGGATAGTCCGAGCGCCCCGTGGCCATGATCACGTCCGGTCGTGCCTCGACCGCCTCGTCATAGCCGATCTCCGGCGTCGGGTTGGCCATCGCGAAAACGATCGGGTCGGGAGCCATGGCCCGGATCATGTCCTGCGACACGACCCCGCCGGCAGAGAGGCCGATGAAGACGTCGGCGCCGGCAAAGGCATCGGCCATGGAGCGGCGGTCCGTCTCGGCCGAGAACTCCTCTTTGTAGGGAGTCATGTCCGCCTTCCGCCCCTTGTAAATCACGCCGTGACGATCGACGAGAATGACGTTCTCCTTCCGCAGGCCGAGCTTGATGTAGAGGCGGAGGCAGGCCATAGCCGCGGCGCCGGCGCCGGAGATGACGACCTTCACGTCCTCGATCTTCTTCCCCGCGACTTCCAGGGCGTTCACCAGCGCGGCCGCGGAGATGATGGCCGTGCCGTGCTGGTCGTCGTGAAAGACCGGGATGTTCATCGAGGCCTTCAGCCGCTCCTCGATCTCGAAGCACTCCGGCGCGGCAATGTCTTCGAGGTTGATCCCGCCGAAAGTCGGCTCCAGGAGCTTCACGCAGCGGATGAACTCCTCCGTGTCCCGCGTGTCGATCTCGATGTCGAAGACGTCGATATCGGCGAACCTCTTGAAGAGGACGCCCTTCCCTTCCATCACCGGCTTACCGGCCGCCGCTCCGATGTTGCCGAGGCCGAGAACCGCGGTGCCGTTGGTGATGACCGCGACCAGGTTCCCCTTCGCCGTGTACTTGTAGACGTCAGCCGGATTCGCGGCGATCTCCAGGCAGGGGATGGCCACCCCGGGCGTATATGCGAGAGAAAGGTCCCGTTGCGTGGCGGTCGGCTTCGACGGAACGACCTCGATCTTCCCCGGCCGCCCGCCGGAGTGATACTCGAGGGCTTCGTCGCGTTTACTGTCCGGCATCGTGGACCTCCTTGCGGCGTCGGAGTCTATTACACGCGGCGCCGACGAGGCGGAGCGGGCGCTGCGGGCGAATCGCTCCCCGGTTCCGTGCGCCCGGGCGTTCTGCGTTCGGGCGCACGTTTTTTCGCAGGCCCCGTATCTATAATCCCCACATGCGGAAGATGCTGCTGTTCGCTCTCCTCACTCTCGCCGCCTGCGCTACCACTCCCCAGACCGCCCGCCTCGAGGCGACTCCCCGCCACGATGAGTGGGTCACCATCGACAGCGCGGGACGGCCGCTGCACGCGTATGTGGTGTATCCGCAGTCGAGTAAGAAAGCCGGTACGGTGCTGGTGATCCACGAGAACCGCGGGCTGACCGACTGGGTACGGACCGTGGCCGACAAGCTCGCGGAGCGCGGCTACATCGCGGTCGCGCCCGACTTTCTCTCCGGCTCCGCGCCGAACGGCGGACGGACGAGCGACTTTGCGACGTCGGACGCGGCGCGCGAGGCGATCTCGAAGCTGCCGCGCGAGCAGGTGCTGGCCGACCTGAAGAACGCCGCCGCGTACGCGCGCACCATCCCGTCCTCGAACGGCAAGCTCGCCGTGGCCGGCTTCTGCTGGGGCGGCTCGCGGACGTGGGAAGCAGCCAACACCGTCGACGGCCTCTCCGCGGCGTTCGTTTTCTATGGCACCGGCCCGAGCACCGAGGCGGGTGTCACAGGGATCGAGGCGCCGGTCTACGGCTTCTACGGCGGCGACGACGAGCGGGTAAACGCGACGATCGAAACGTCCCGCGCCCTGATGGAAAAGCATGGCAAGCGCTTCGACCCGGCGATCTATCCCGGAGCCGGCCACGCCTTCATGCGCCTCGCCGAAGAGCCGGAGGCGACCTCGGCAAACCTGAAGGCGCACGACGCGGCGTGGACGCGGTGGGAGAGTCTGTTGCGGGTTCTTGAGTAGAGGCAACCACTTACGCGTTGATCTCCACTGGTACCGGCTTCGCGAGATACACCACTTTGGTGGTCTTGCGGCGGAAGATGCGGCGGTACCACGGCTCGGGCATCGGCTTGCCGCCGTGCTCCATCACCAGTTGACCGAGACGGGTCACGTCGTCGGTGGCCATGCGGATACAGCCGTGGGACTCCGCCTTTCCAAGGGAATGCTCGGCGTCGGTGCCGTGGATGTAGTAGTCGGGCTCCTTGAAGAACATCTTCACGCGCTTCATCGGGTTTTCGGGGTGTCCCGGCGGCTTGGCGGACTTGCCGCGCGCCCACTTCGAGTCGGGCGGCTTCCAGGCCGGGTTCCAGATGACTTTGCTGATGGTGAACGTCCCTTCGGGCGTCGGCCAGTCGTCTTTGCCGACCGAAACGGCGAACGTCTCGATGGTCTCGCCGTCGACGACGGCGCTCAGAACACGCTCCGAGATGTCGATCTCCAGGCGAAGCTCGGCCGCCATCGGCGAGCTCCACAGAATCGCTGTAAATGTCAGAAACAGAATGGGTTTCACATCGTTTCCTACTGCAATCGAGGTTCCATTATCGCTGCACGCGTGACGCCTGTCACAGAGACGTGTGCGGGAGACCCATTGACGAATGGGAATGGCCGCGGCATCATGTGTGTATTGAGACTGAGTCTCAAACCTCAAGCATGAAAAGGAACTGCACGACGTGATCATCTGTATCTGCCGCGGCAAATCGGATCGCGAAATCCAGAGGGCGCTCGACAACGGAGCCAGCTCCGTGCGCGACCTCCAGCGCTGCGGCATCGGCGACCAGTGCGGTTCCTGCCTGAGCTCCCTGCGCGGCATGCTGGCCCGCGCGGCGACCGATCAGGCTGCCGCGGTGCCGGTTTGCCCCACTTGCGGCGTGCAGCCTGCGGTTGGGGCCTCGGCCACGGTGTAAACGATAGGACTGATAGGACCTATTCGTCCCATCCCCCGTGGTAGGCTCCGCCTCTCGCGGAGGTACAGCGCCATGAAAGGCGATCCCAAGGTCATCCAGGTCCTCAATTCCGTCCTGACCGCGGAGCTCACGGCCATCAACCAGTACTTCGTCCACGCCGAGATGTGTGAGAACTGGGGGTACGAGCGGCTCCAGAAGGTCATCCGCAAGCATTCCATCGGCGAGATGAAGCACGCCGAGGAGCTGATCGAGCGGGTGCTGTTCCTCGAAGGCATCCCCAACGTCCAGAAGCTCGACAAGATCACCATCGGCGAGAACGTCCAGGAGATCTTCAAGTCCGACTACGCCCTGGAGCTGGCCGCGCTGCCGCAATTGCAGGAAGGGATCGAGACCTGCCGCACGCTCGGTGACAATAACAGCCGGCACCTGCTCGAGGAGATCCTGGAAGACGAAGAGGAGCACGTCGACTGGCTGGAGGCGCAGATGTCGCTCATCGAGCAGGTCGGCATCCAGAACTATCTCGCCCAGCAGATCAAGGAATCCGAGAGCTGACTGCGATCCTCGCCCTCGTGAACGGCAGAATCTGGACCGGTGACGGTTTCGCTCGAAACGTCGTCATCGTTGGAAACCGGATCGCCGCTGTAGACGCCGCCGCTCCGGCCGGCGCCGAGACGATCGATCTGCGCGGCCGCTTC
The DNA here is from genome assembly GCA_035629865.1 of Thermoanaerobaculia bacterium. Taxonomy (GTDB): domain Bacteria; phylum Acidobacteriota; class Thermoanaerobaculia; order Gp7-AA8; family Gp7-AA8; genus QHVT01. The sequence goes on from DASPHC010000054.1 coordinate 26,759, forward strand.
GCGGTTCCGGGGTTCATCGACAACCACGTCCACTTCGTCAACGGCGGCCTGCAGCTCTCGCGGGTGCAGTTGCGCGATGCGTCGACCGCCGATGAATTCGTGCGCCGGATCGCCGCGCATGCCGGGAAGATGGGACCGGGCGAATGGATCAACGGCGGGAGCTGGGACGAGCAGCTCTGGGATCCGTCCGTGCCGCCGACGCGGCAGATGATCGACGCCGTCACGACCGCAAATCCGGTCTTCGTCCCTCGGGCGGACATGCACATGGCGCTGGCGAACTCGGAGGCTCTTCGGCTGGCCGGGATCACGCGAGAGACACCCGATCCGCCCGGCGGAACGATCGTCCGCGACGCGGATGGCGAGCCCACGGGCCTCATGAAAGACGCGGCGATGGAAGCCGTCTCCGCGGTGATCCCGCCGCCGTCGCTCGAAGCGCGCGTCGCCGCAGCCCGGGCGGGCCTGGCCGAGGCGGCGCGGTCCGGCGTCACGTCCTTCTGCGACATGGGGATGAGCCTGGAGGCATTCGACGACTTCCGCGCCTACCAGCGTCTCGACCGTGCCGGCGAGCTGACCGCGCGGGTCTGGCTCTACACGCCCATCGGCGCCTATCAGCGGTTGCGCGACGCCGGGGTGGAGAAGCGTTTCGGGAGCGAGCGGCTCCGGATCGGGGGGCTCAAAGGCTTCGCCGACGGTTCCCTCGGCTCGTCGACCGCGGCGTTTCGCGAGCCGTTCACGGACGAGCCGCATCATTGCGGGCTGGTGATGGCGGCGATGAGCGACGGCTCCATGGCCCGCTGGGTGGACGACGCCGACGCGCACGAGCTGCAGATCGCCATCCACGCCATCGGCGACCGCGCCAACGACGACGTCCTGACGCTCTTCGAATCGCGTCCCGAATACCGCGAGCGCCGCTTCCGGATCGAGCACGCCCAGCATCTCGATCCCCAGCTGATTCAGCGCTTTGCACGCGCGCGTGTGGTTGCGTCGATGCAGCCGCACCACGCCATCGACGACGGGCGCTGGGCGGAGAAGAAGATCGGCCCGCAGCGCGCGAAGAGCACCTACGCCCTCCGCTCGCTCCTCGACGCCGGCGCCATCGTCACCTTCGGCTCCGACTGGACCGTCGCCCCCCTCAACCCGCTCCTCGGCATCTACGCCGCCGTCACCCGCCGCACCATCGACGGCCGGCATCCGGACGGCTGGATCCCCGAACAGAAGATCGGCGTCGAAGAAGCTCTCCGCTGCTACACCGTCAACAACGCCTGGGCGATGTTCGCCGAGCACGAGATCGGAAAGATCGCTCCTGGCATGTTCGCCGACATCGCCGTCCTGTCGGAAGACCCGTTCACGGTTGCACCGGAGCGGCTCGGTGAGGTGAAGGTGGAAATGACGCTGTTCGACGGCCGGGTGATTTACGACGGGAAGTAAGGGAGTGCCGCTATGAGCATCGAATCGCCGCAGACACGGGAGCAGTTGATCGCCGCGTTCGAGCAGCAGGAGCGCGAAAGCGTTGCCTACTGGAGCGCGTTCGACACCGATGCCTTCTTCCGGCGGATCGGTGAATCGTGGTCGCCGGCCGAGACGGTGCGGCACCTCAGCAAATCGACCCGGCCGGTCGTCAAGGCGCTGGCTACGTTCAAAATCGTACTGCGCTTCATGTTCGGGAAGCCCGGCCGCGTTCCGATGACGTATGACGGGCTCGTCGCCCGCTACCGGCAGGGATTGGCAGAGGGTGGACAGGCCGGCCGCTTTGCCCCGTCTCCCCGGGAAGAGAGCGACCGCGAGGCGTGGCGCCGGACGATCATGAACGAGGCCGCGCGCGTGAACGGCGAGCTGCGAACGGCGATCGCACGCTGGCCCGAGAGCAAGCTCGATCGGTTCCAGCTCCCGCATCCCCTCCTCGGCAAGCTCACCGTCCGGGAGATGCTGTTCTTCACCCTCTACCACCAGCGCCATCACATCGCGGTCGTCGAGCGGCACCTGAAAGAGAGCGGGGGCGGTTGATCTAAGCAGCAAGCTTTCAGAAACCAGCGCAGTCTCATCGTGTCTCTCTGCTGCCGTAGGCAGCGAAAGATCTGTAGGCCCGGCCTTTAGGCCGGGTTAAACGTGGGTTGGATCTTCAAGCCCGCGTAGCGGGCGACAGACGAGAAACGCGCGGAAGGCCTTCTCTGTCGCCCGCTACGCGGGCTCACCCTGGCGGGTGCTCGTTGTACCCGGCCTGAAGGCCGGGCCCTACAGATCTTTCGCCGCCTTCGGCGGCTCTCAGCGACGACTGGTCACCTACTTCCAAGGGATCGGGGCTCATCCCGTCACCGGAAACCGGCAAACCTCCCTCAGCAGGCACACATCGCAGTTCTCTTTCCGCTGCTTGCGGCTGCAGAGGTCGAGGATGCCGAGGCGGCAGAGGGCGAAGTCGTAGCGGACGGGGTCCGCGGCGTCGAAGCGGGCCAGGCGGTCGGTGAGGGCGCGGGCGGCTTTCCAGTCGGCGGATTTGCGGTCGTTCAGGCCGAGGAACGTGGCGATGCGGTGGATGTGGGTATCGACGGGCATGACGAGCTTCGACGGGCTGACGAAAGTCCAGACGCCGAGGTCGGGAGGAGTCCGGCGGACCATCCACCTCAGGTAGAGGTTCATCCGCTTGCAGGCGGAGCCGTCTTCGGGGCTGGTGAGGAGGTACTGGAGGGCGGGGGTCGGACGGCGGATAGTGCTGCGAAGGCTGGTCACGAACCGCGCGAGCGCCGGGGCGATGTCGGGGTCGGAGTCGTTGTAGCACGTCTCGAAGAGTGCGCCGAGGGAGCCGTGCTCGCGGATCGCGGCGGCGAGCGCGCCGAGGAAGGCCACCAGGTCGTTGGTCTTGTGGAAGCGGTGGGCGAAGCCGGCGAAGCGTTTGGAGGCCTCGCGGGGGTCGAACGCCTGCATGTACCGGTACGGCGACGGCGTCATACGGGTGAGGACGACGCCGATGTTGGCCACGATGGTCTCGGCGCGGCCGTAGGCGAAGGCGGCGGCGATGAGGCCGGCGGTCTCCTGGTCGCGCGGGTCGGTGTAGCGGAGGACGAGCTGCAGCGGATCGGGCTCGATGGTGGTCACGTCGAACGTGTCGACCAGAGTGTCGAGCCGCGTCTTGAGCAGCTCGTCGCGTACGGGCCTCCGCTTCCGCATCAGCGTTTCCAGAGGAGGTCGTCGAAGGTGCGGGTGTTGACCGTCAGGACGAGGTACGGCGAGGTGAAGGCCTGCGTGACCATGGCGCCGGCGGGCGGGCCCTGGACCGCCGCCTCGATGACCAGGATGCCGTTCTCGATCTTCGCCGCCGGAGGCTGAATGCTCCAGCCTCCCGTCGGCCGGGAGCCGGCGAAGAGGAAGACCACGGTCTCGTTCTCGCCGAGCGGCGGCGGGGTGCCCTGGCCGACGTCCTTCCAGAGGCGCTGGAGCGTCTCCTGGTCGCGGGCGGCCATGGCTTGCGGCTGCGGGAAGTCGCCGGCGGCGTATCCCCCTTCGGTGATGACTCGGGTCTCCAAAGCACCTCCGGCGCCCGCGGCGGCACAGGCAGTGACGAGCGCGAGCATGGGCAGCAGCATCAGCCGTTTCATGAAGTCGCCAACACGCGGGAACCGTACCCGATTTCTGGCGTCATACTGACATCTATGCGTATCCCTGTGCGTATCCGCCTGACGGCCCTGGTCACCCTCTGCCTCGCTGGACTCCCCCTCTTTGCCGCGATCAACGGCACGATCATGACGCCCGAAGGGACGCCGATCGCCGGCGCGCGGGTTTCGATCCGCCCGTTCGAGAACCAGGAAGCACGCAACGCGCGGCTGCTCTCCGCGTCGCCGGAGGTGGTGCCTCTCGCCTCGACGCAGACCGATGCGAAAGGGAACTTCTCGCTCGAATCACCGAAAGAGGCGGTGGTGCTGCTGGCGGTGAGCGCGCGGGGATATCAGCCGGAGGGCCGGTCGATCGAGCGCGACGAAGAGGCGGGCGCCATCATGCTGTCGGCCGCGGAGGTGCGCAGCGGCCGGATCGCCAGCGCAGGGAAACCGGTATCGGGAGCGGTCGTGGTGCTGCGGTTCGACGGCTTCGACCACGTGGTGAAAACGGACGCGGAAGGACGCTACGAGGCGCCCGATCCGAAGCGCGCCCGCGGCATCACGGTCATCCATCCCGACTTCGCGCTGGACGAGAAGAACTTCCTCGTTCCGGCGGGCGGCGCGGTCTCGGATCTCACCCGCACACTGACGCCCGGAGTCGCGATCACCGGTAAAGTCGTCGCGGCGGACGGGGAGACGGCCGTTGCGGGAGCAACGATCCTGCTCGACGGCTGGCCGCTCGCGAAGAGCGGCGAGGAGGGGACGTTCACGATTCCCCGCACGCAGTCGCGCTGGACGACGCTGCTCGCGCGAAAGGACGGACTGCTCGCGCAGCGGCCGTTCGCGAAGGACGCGACGTACACGCTGCGGATGGCCAAAGCGGCGATGGTGACCGGCCGCGTCACCGACGGCAAGACGAAGCTTCCGGTCGCCGGCACGGTCGTATACGCCGGCCCGCGCCGGATGGGCCGCATCGGCGGGGACCCGGGCACAAGCGCGATCACGGACGCGAAGGGGGCGTATTCGCTGGCACTGCCGGCCGGCACGTACGGCCTCATGGCCGTGCACCCCGCCTATCCTGAAGCGAGCGCCGACGTGGCGGTCACCGCGGGGCAACAGGCGACGAAAGACTTCTCCCCCTCTCCGCTGGCGCGCATCAGCGGCGTCGTGGTGGACGAGGGGAAGAAGCCGGTGGTCGCCGCGATCCTGGCCACCGAGGACGCCCAGACGCAGTCGATGGGGGGCGCGATGCGCTTCCTCCGCGGCGGCGGCGACTCGACGGCGAGCGGCCCGGACGGCCGCTTCAGCCTTCGCGCGGAAACGGAGTCGGCGCTCTGGGTGCGGGCGGTGAAGCGCGGCATGCCTGCGGCGAAGAGCGATTCGCTCCAGCTCGGGCCGGGGGAACGGAAGAGCGGCGTGGTGATCATGCTGCCGAGCGGCATCGCGGTCAGCGGGCGCGCCACCGACAAGGAAGGCAACCCGCTGTCGGGCGTGGCCGTGTCGGCGATGGAAGCGGAGCCGCGAGGCGGCGGCATGAACCGCATGATCTTCGGCGGCATGCCGGGCCGTGACGACGACGCGGTGCACACCGGCTCGGACGGCTCGTTCACGATGCGGGTCAAGGAAGGGACGTACGACTTCGGGTTCCGGCGCGAGGGCTACGCCACGAAGGTCGTGCGCGGCCAGGTCGTGAGCAACACGCTCTCGCCGTCGGTCGAAGCATCGCTCGAGCCGGCGGTCGAGGTCGCGGGCCGCGTCGTCCGCGCCGGCGCGGGGATCGAGAACGCGCGCGTGATGGCGTTCAGCAGCGACACCTCCACCGCCACCACGTCCGCCGACGGCTCGTTCACCCTCACCGGCGTGGCGCCCGGCAGCATCCGGCTGATGGTGCGCAAGGAAGACGAGTTTGTGAACGAGATGCGCACCGTCGAAGCCCCCGCGCGCGACGTGGTCATCGAAGTGCGCCCCGGCGGCAACGTCAGCGGCCGGGTGGTCGAGAAGGGCTCGAGCAAGCCGGTCACGATCTTTCAGGCCGGCATCACGACCTCGAGCAGCGGCGGCGGGATGGTCCGTATGGGACCGCCGCAGTTGCGCGATTTCAACTCGGACGACGGGACGTTCACGCTCGACAACGTCCCGACCGGGGCGGTGGTGCTGGTCGTCAACGCCCCCGGCTACGCCCCCGGGCGGGTGAACCTGACGGTCGAGGAAGGGAAGTCGATCACCGGCACGGAGGTGCAGCTCGACACGGGCGTGAAGCTCACCGGACGAGTCACCGGCCCGAACGGCTCCGGCGTCAGCGACGTCTCGGTACGCGTCATGCCGTCCGCCACCGGCGGCTTCGGAGTCAGCAGCATGGACCGCTCGACGACGACGGACTCGAACGGGGAGTACACGTTCGAGGCGCTCGAGCCGGGCGAGGAGACTCTCACGTTCAATCACGCGAAGTATGTCTCGGCGCGCAAGCAGGTGACGCTCAAAGGCCGCGAGACCCGATTCGACGTCCAGCTCAACTCGGGCCAGAAGATCACCGGGACGGTCATGACGGAGAGCGGCGCGCTGGTCGCGGAAGCGGACGTGCAGGTGTCCGGCAGCGGCCGCGGCGACCGCGCCAGGACGAACGCGAACGGCGCCTTCGAGATCGAAGGACTGCCGTCCGGACGCTATCGCTTCAGCGCCTCCAAAACAGGGTACGCCGAGGGGATCGTCGACGACTTCGACGTCTCGAGCGGCGCACCGGTGCGGATCACCCTCAAGACCGGCGGCACGATCTACGGCCACGTCTCCGGCGTCTCCGAGCGCGAGCTCGCGCAGGCGGAGGTGGATGCCAGCTCCGGGCGCGAACGATCGAGCGGCAGCATCGACTCCGCCGGGAACTACCGCATCGAAGGGGCTCCGATCGGGACGGTGCAGGTGACCGCGAGGGTGATGACCGGGAACGGCTACCGCTCTTCCAGCGCGCAGTCGGTGCAGGTCTCGCCGGGGAGCTCGCAGCAGGTCGACATCGTGTTCCGCGGCGACACGGTGATCCGCGGACGGGTCTCGCGCAACGGCACGCCCCTCATCAGCGGACAGGTGACGTTCGTGCCGCGCGGCTCGACCGCGGATACGGTCTCGAGCAGCGCCACGGACGAGCAGGGGATGTACAGCGTCAACGGCCTCGACGAGGGGGATTACACGGTCCAGGTGGTCGACAGCCAGCGCAGCAGCCCCTACGCGACGCAGTACACGGTGCGGGGCTCGGGCACGTTCGACATCGACTACAGGACCGCGGCGCTTCGTGGAAGGGTGACCGACGTCGCCTCGAACGAGGCGATCCCGAACGTCAACGTCCAGCTCCGGCCGGTCAGCACGCCCGGAGAGGCGGCGTACATGGGGTACATGATGACGCGCAACGGGGCGACCGATGCGAACGGCGCGTTCGTGCTCGACGCCATCCCGCCTGGATCGTATTCGCTGACGGCGACGAAGGAGGGGTTCGGGATCCAGGCCCTCGACGTGACCGTCGGCTCGTCACCGGTCGACAACCTCGACCTGAAGCTCGCGAAGAACGACGGGTCGACGATCAAGGTCGTCGACGCCCGCGACGGCCAGCCGGTGCGCGCGACGGCGACGGTATTCGACGGGCAGGGCCGCCTGGTGCACGAGCTTCGCTCGTCCTTTTTCGGCAGCGGCGGGAGCGATACGGGCGAGCTGAAAGTCCCGGTCGGCCCCGGCACGTACATGGTCTATGTCACCGCGGGCGGTTATGCCGGCCGGAACATCTCGTTCCAGTCGCCGGCGACCCTGACGGTGCAGTTGACCCCCGGCGGCACGCTGGTGGTGCGCTCGAAGCACAGCGACCGCCGCCGCGTCCGCCTGATCGACGCATCCGGCCTGCCGTACCCCCGTACCGGCATGAGCACCGGAGTCCGCGATCTCAACCCGCGCCCCGGCGCCAGCCCGATGCCGCACATCGCCCCCGGCAGTTACACGATCCAGCTCCTCGGCGACCAGGACATCGTGGTGGATTCGAAGCAGGTGGTGGTCCAGGAAGGGCAGACGACGGAAGCGGAGATTTAGGCTGGACGATAGGACTTATGGGACCTGGGACGTTTCCCATAGGTCCCCTAGGTCCTATTCGTCCTATCAGCCCTGTTTCTACCGCGTCGCGTTTCGCAGCTCGATCACGTGTGCGTTGTCGATGACGGTGGTTCCGGCGTTCAGCGTGGGATTGGTAAATGTGAAGGCAGGCACGCCCAGCGCGGTGCGCGCGGCGTTGATCGCGGTGCGCATCTGCTGGATGTCGACTGCCCGGACAATGACTCCCGCGGCCGGGGTGTTGGTGTAGCTCGCGTGGGCTAACCCCGCGACGGTACGCGCGGCGTTGATGGCCGTGCGTAACTGGGTCAGGTGAATCGCTTTGACTTTGGTTCCGGCGGCGAGCGGATCGTCGCTCGCGGTGAATACGGTTGCGAGATCGGGTGTGCTGAACGGGCCGGCGCCGGCGCGCACCTTGTACGCGTAGGCGCTATTCGCGGTCACGCCGGTGTCCACGAAGGTCGTCCCGGAGACGCTGGTCAGGCTGACGAAGCCGCTGCCGGTGTTGCGGAAGATCTCGTAGGACGTGGCGCCGGCGATCGCATTCCACGAAAGTGAGACGCTGGCGGTATTGCCCTGTGCGATGAAGTTCGCGGGTTCGGCCGCCTGAGCGGTGACCGTCCAGATGCGATTGGATTGGAGCGACGTACCGGCCATCGCCGTGTGGACGAACGGCGTCACGTCCTTGACGCGCAATTCGATCGTGTAGCTGCCGGAGGCGGAAGGCGTCCAATGGAACGAGTTGCCGGTTTCGCCCTGCAGGACGCTGTTGACGTACCACTGTTTCGTGGTCGCGGGCCCTCCGGCCGGCTGGAGCACCGAGGCGGTGAACGTCTCTGCCTGACCGGTGACGGTGGAGATTGCGCCTGGCGGCGGGTCTTCGCTGCCCGGCTCGATCGGGTCGATGCCAGCCGACGGCGTGCCTCCCCAACCGGTGTAGAGACGCAGGATGAACGATTGTTTGCAGATCTCGCAGAACTGGTCCACGAGGGAGTTCATCAGGCAACCGTAGCGGGGCCGGTAGAACGTCCCCTGGTAGCGCGCCCCCTGGAACAGGCCCGGGACGGTGGTGTAGCTCTCCTGCGGCGTGGTCGGCACCGGCGTCGAGGGAGAGATCCACGGGTTCCACTTCACCGAGGCGCGGGTGGTGACGTCGGTGACGTTCGGCTCGCACGGCGTGGAGCCGCTGATGTCGCTGCAGCCGGGATAGCCGGGAAAGGGCCAGGCGTATTCGTCGGCGAGACCGGTGAAGGAGTGACCGAATTCGTGCTGGGCGAGGCCGACCGCGGCGTCATGGGTTGAGACCACACCGACCGGCCCGCCGGCGCCGCCGTACATGGTGTCGTTCACGAGGACAATGATCTTGTCCCAGTCAGGGACCGCGGCTGCAGCGGTGTAGACCTTGGTGTCGTTCGCGGTCAGAAGCCGCTGAATGCCGGCGGTGCAGTACGTGGAGTCGAACGCAGTGTCGACGAACGTGCCCTCCTTGGGATCGGGACCGCCGTCGCTGCAGTTGGGATGGTCGGCGCCGGACTGCACGGAGGGGACGAAGTAGCTGGTGACGTTCAGGTAGTTCTGGTACGCGCCATACGGCTGTGCGGTGAAAAAGTCCGCCGCCAGGTTGTCCACATGGGTCTGGAACAGGGACGACTGCGCGCTGGTGTAGCCGTCGCCGATGATCAGCAGGTCGAGGCGGTTGGCGGGACTGCCGGTCACGGCATACGGCGTGGGGGCGGAGATCGCGGGGGGGTCCTCGCGCCGCGGGAGGTCGGCGGTGCCGACGCGCGTTGTGCGCCGGCTCGCACGCGAAGTCAGCTCGAGCGCGTTGCCTTTGCGCGGGATGCGGACGACGAAGACGGTCCGCTCTTTCTTCAGCCAGCGGCCGTCGATTCTGCCGTCGTGGCCGTGGAACTCGGCGCGGACGTAGCGATCGACGTCGACGCTGGTCCGGAAGACACGCTGCCCGCCGGCGAAGAGCTCCACGTCGATCGCGTCAGGGTTTGTGGCGCGCGCGTCTTGGGGTTCCTCGGCGAGGACGACTTCTTCGGCCGAGAGGACGGTGATCTGGTCGTCGCGGTCGATGGCGCAGACGAGGTAGTGGACCGGAAACTGCGCCATCACGGCGGACGTGACGAGCGCGAACACGAGCGCGGACGCAATCCGGTGGAGCATTGCGGGAGTGTACGACTGATAGGACGAATAGAACTCATAGGACGGATAGGCGGACCGTCGGCCGGCCACGAATCCTGGAACGTCCTATTTGTCTCATAGGTTCTATGGGTCCTATGGAATCCCGTCAGGCCTCGTCGTGGTCGTCCATGTGCGGCGGCTCGGGGATGTCGACCACCGCTTCGAGGGGCAAACGATCGCGATCCATGCGGGGGGCGCCGCTGGCCATGAAGATGTTCTTCCGGTACTTTTCGATGCGCTTGAAGATGTGGTGGAGGTCGTAAGTCAGGCGCATCACCGTCCGGCGGAGCTTGTACTTCACGCGCCGGAAGGCCTCGAGGTCGTCGCCGCGGAGGGTCGGGAGGAAGGAGTGGATCTCGGCGATGCGCTTGCGCACCTTCTCGAGATCCTTGTCCTGGACGTTGAGGAAGACCTCTTCGGTGTCGACGAGCAGCGGCTCGACGCCGCACATCTGGTCGTCGAACCAGCGCCAGAGCTGGACCAGGTCGATGCGGCGGCCCTTGGAGAGGAAACGGGTCTCCAGCAGGTCCTGGCGGAAGTAGCCGAGGAGCTTGCGGTCGTCGGTCTTGTTGAACTCGTCGTCCGTCAGGTTCCGGATGTTCCAGACTCCGAAGCGGATGATGTCATTGCGCGTGCTGCGCAGTTGCCGGATCACTTCTTCGAGGATCTTGAGCGGGAGCTGCGCCAGCGACTGCGCTTCAGGCAGCGCGTGCCGTGGCGAAATGTCGGACATTGCGGGCGAAGAATACACGATCACTGATCCTGCACATATGTCGCGTCCCCCGTGCCGGTGTCGATCATGGAGGCGTATGCGCGGCCGTGGCCGAAAAGGAAGCGGACCCGGGCCCGGCCATTCACGATCGGCCGGAAGACCATGAACTGGTGGACCCCGCCCCCCGTCTCCAGGTAGCCGGTCTGGAGCTCGTTCCCGGCCGCGTCGTAGACCGTCACTTCGGCCTGCGCGTAGCGGTCGGAGACGATCCCGATGTTCGTCCGGTAGCCGGGCGAGTTTTCAATGAAGAGAAGGTGCTGCTCCCGCGGTCCCTCGGCCGGGAGGAGCGGGACGTACTGGTGGGTCCCGCCGTGGCGGATCCTCGTTCCGGCGAACGCCCCCGCCTTTGGCGTCACCCGGACGGCCCCGATGCCGCCCGTGGCGAAGCTGATGTGCTCGATGAGGGCCGACGTATCGGAATACCAGACCGCACTTTGCCACGACGGGTTATTGATGAAAGGGGCGATGAGCGCCCGCGGTGCCGGCGTCCCCCGCGTCTGTGCAGGGATGAACATCGGGTCCTTCGTCACCAAATCGAGCTGCGAGATGTACGCGGCGACGCGGGCATCGCCGCTCACCACGTCGATGGCGGAGGGGTAGGCGTCGATCGGGAGGAGCACGTGGCTGAAGGGCTCGATCGGGATGTCGCGGTCTTCCCCGCGCGAGCGCAGATGCACGACCCCGCTGCCGCCGGCCGTTTCGGCGATCCCGAAATTGATGCGGTCGTCCCGGACGGCGTCCGGGGCGACGAACGGGTCGACGATCATCGTCGCCTCCGTGACGGACGTCGTCTGGAGATTCGGCGGCACCTGCTGCCCGAGGGTGCCTTCCGCGGTCGTGAAGTACGTCCGGCTCATCACGACGACATCGCCGAGGACCTCGAGCGTGCCGCTGCCGGCCGTGTGAAACGTGTTCGCCACGACGTCCTCGAACGCGACCGTCTGTCCCGGCTCGACATTTACGTTCGCGGTTGAAAAGCTGGTGAGGCCGTTCTCGCCGCTGCGGGTGAAGATCAGCGTCGCCGTTTCGGGCGTGGCCTGGACGTTCGCGATCCGGACGTCCGAAACGTACAGCCGTGGGCCGGTGCCGTAGACGTGCGTCACCACCGGCACCATCTGCGCGCGCGCGTGCCGCGGGCGTCCGGTCACCGGCGTATCGCCGGCGAACTGGAGGACCAGACCCCAGGAGACCAGCGTCCCAATGTCGCGCGCCTGCAGGTCTTTCACGACGAGCGTCCAGACGCCGGTGGCGCTGCGGCCGCGGAAGATGTCGAGCGAGGCGACTGGATTCGAGGTCAGGCCGTAGGTCGCGTGAATGTCGGCCGCGCGGTCGAGCGAGATCTGCTTCAGCAGCACCGTGGTCCCGTCGGGCGCGATCAGCTCGAGACGGAGATCGCCGCGGGCGGGATGGACGATGTCGACGCGCACCTGAAGCCGCTCGATCGTGCGGGGATCGCTGACCGAGATCGCTGAGGTGATCCCCTCGCTGTTCTCCGGGATGGCGACGCCGCGGGCGTTGCTCTGGAAGAGCGTCGTCTCGCCGCGCGGCGCAATGTCGCAGCCCGTGAGGATCCCGCGCGCGGTCATGGCGCTGCAGATCGTGCCGGCGTGCGTGCCGTTATTCAGCAGACGGTCGGTTTCGATCAGCCGCTGGGCCATCGCGGCGAACGTCGGATTCGGCGGCGCGCCGAAAAGCGACTCGATGACGATCGTGTCGGTCGTCTCGCGGCCGAGCTGTTCGTGGATCTCCCGCAGCGCCGACGACCAGATCGTGCCGTTGCGGTGCTCGGTTCCGGCAGCCTCCTGCCGTTCGTAGTCGGCCATCGTGCGGGTGGTGTCGAGACGCCGCAGGCAATCGCTGCCGGGTGGATAGCCGCACTGCTGCGACGTCTCGTCTTCCCAGCAGCGGGCGTCCCAGTCGGCAAAGCAGTAGGGATCGCGGCCCGACGCGACCCGCTGGGCGCGGTGCGCCGAGAACGCCCAGTAGTCGCCGAAGCCCTCGCCGAGGGCCCGCGACTCGGTCGAGAACGTGCCGGAGAACGTGCCGGGGGAGATCCATTCGAGGATCGCGTGGCCGTATTCGTGAACCAGCAGGTCGGCATCCTCCGCGTCGTCCGTCCCGCCTTCGCCGAAGAAGAGCGTTCCCGTTCCGATCGTGAATACCGACGGCTGGAAGAACGAGTTGTCGAAGCCCGCCCCCGCGTGGGTGTCCGTCTCGATCGAGTACGCCACCACGGCGCGCTCGCCGCGGTAGCCAAGCGACTGCAGGTACTGCTGGTTCCGGTCGATGTGAAAGTAGGCGTTGACGTCCTCGAAGCCGTCCTGCTCGCGGTCGAAGACCAACGATCCCGCGGCGTCTGGCGGCTCGATGTCCGGCAACTGGCGGTCGACGAGCGTGACGTGTGTTCCTCGAAGCGGTCCAAAGTCCTCGGTGCGCTCCAGTTCCACGTCGCGGTACGCGGCTTCAGGAACGGCGGAGGCGGAGTCGTTGCGGTCCTGCAGCCCCGGATGGTTCAGCGTAACGACAGGGCTCGGGTCGAACACCCGCGCCGGCTTGGCGTTGTAGTAGAGCGGAATGCGCCGGACCAGCTCTCCGGTCGCAGCGTCGTAGTCCTCGGCGACCGGTTTCAGCGTTTCGGCGCCGGCGATCTCGCGGCGTAAGAGACGCCCGCCGGACCAGAGATACTGCGAGCGATGAGCGATGAACGATGAGCGATGAACAGCCCCCCGGCTTTGTTCATCGTTCATCGCTCCTCTCTCATCGCTCGCCTCACTGCAGGGCCGCGTCTCGTAGTTTTCCGTCGGAATGCCGCTCACGTACTCGCGATAGCGGCAGTGTGTTCCCGTCAGCGACTGTCGCACCACCTCCAGCCGATACTCGGACGGTGCGGCAACAGAGAGGAGGATCGCCAGGAGCATCACGCCGGGATGTTACGTCTGCGCGACGGCGGGCGTTTGGTGGGCAGGGAGACTGACCGGCTCCGTCGCGGCCGGGAGCGAGAAGTAGAACGTCGTTCCCTCCCCTTCCTTGCTCTCCACCCAGATCGAGCCGCCGTGGCGCTCGATGATCTGCTTGGTGATGTAGAGGCCGAGCCCGAGGCCGCCGTAGTTGGTCGACGAGACCTGCCGGCCGCGATGGAAACGCTCGAAAACCTGCCCCAGCTCGTCGGCCGGGATGCCGATGCCGCGGTCGCAGACGGCGGTGACATAAGCGTTCCCCTCGTCTTCGACGGTGACGGTGACGTCGCTGCCGTCCGGCGAATATTTCACGGCGTTCTCCAGCAGATTGCCGAGAACCTGCTCCAGGCGGTCGCGGTCGCCGGTGACCATCTTCCCGCTGTCCGGCACGCTGACATGGAAACGGCGGTCGCTCACTGCGGTGTGGTGGCGGTGGACGACGTCGCGCACGAAATGCGTCCAGGCGATCGCCTCGCGGCGGATCTCCAGGCGTCCGGTCTCGATGCGCGACACGTCGAGAAGCTCGAGGATCAGCCGCGACATCCGGTCGATCTGGTCGAGGGCGATGTCGAGATACTCCTCGGACGTGCTGAGATCGTTCTCGCGGATCAGCATCTTCGCGAGCTGCGTGTAGCCCTTGATCGACGTGACCGGCGTGCGCAGCTCGTGCGAGGCGATGGAGAGAAACTCGTCCTTCAGGCGCGAGAGGTCTTCCACTTTGCGCCGCGCCTCGACCTGCTCGGTATAGAGGCGCGCGTTCTCGATGGCCAGCGACGCGCGCTCGGCCAGCACCTCGGCCAGCGGAAGTTTGTCCTCCGTCATAGCCCGGTCGGGATCGTTCGCGGCGATGACCAGCGCGCCGATCACGTCACGCCGCGTCCGCAGCGGCAGGATCAGCAGCGACGCCAGCTTCACCGGCGACGGGTGATACGTACCCGGATTGGTCGTGTCGTGCGTCCCGCGCACGTTCTGCATCAGCGACGGATAGCCGCTGGCCACCACCTGGCCGATGATCCCCTCACCAACGATGAGCGGCTGCCGGTAGATGTACGACCACGCCAAGCCGAGGGAAGCCATGTCGCGGTGATAGATCGAGGCGACGTTCAGCTCCTTCGTGTCGGCGGTGCGCAGGATTACCGCCGACCAGTCGCCCAGAACCTCGGCCACACGCTCCGCGATCGCCTGTGTGACCCAGGTGGGATCGATGTTGCTGGCAAAGAAGGCGCCGGCATCGGCGAGGATCTGGGCCCGCTCGGCCTGTACCTGCATCTGCTCTTCGAGCGCCCGGCGCTCGGTGATGTCGCGAAACGTGACGATCACGCCCGTGGTCTGGCCCTCCTCGCGCAGCGGCGTGGCGGACATCGAGACCGCCACCCGGTCGCTCTCGCGGGCGATGAGGATGGTGACATCCTGTACGGAGCGTCCGGTGGAGAGCGACTGTGCCGCGGGGAGCTCCTGCGGATCGAGGGTCCGTCCGTGCTCGTCGCGCAGGCGGTAGACCTCAGCGTGGCGGGTGATCGGAACCCCGACTTCGAACTTGCCGAGCAGCCGTTGTCCGGCAGGATTGATGAACACCGTCCGTCCTTCGCCGTCGACGAGCAGGACGCCGTCCGCCATGCCGGCGATCATCGCCTCGGTTCGCTTGACCTGGCGGGTGATCGACTCCCGCAACGCCTGCTCGATCCGCCAGACCGCAACGGCGCCGATGGCGATGATGGCCAGACCGACGAAGACCATCCCCATCATCACCCATTGCCGCGCCACGGCGATCTCGTCGAGTCGCTCGGTCTGTTCGGTGCGGATCCGGTTGGAGATCAGGCTCGCGTAATCGGGGGCCGTCTGTCGCTTCTGGGCAGTCCGGAGCATGAGCTGTTGCGCTTCGAATCTGTTCTGGGCTCGCGCGAGCTCGATCTGCCGGTTGGAGAGCGCGCGAATCTCCTCGAAATGGTCGTGGAACTCTCGCAGGAGCTTGCGGTCCGGCGGCTTGCGGGCCCGTTCGTCCGCAAGCGACTCCGCGGTCCTGAACTCCCGCACGGCGTCGGCATATTGCTGCTCGAATGCCGTCTCGCGGTTGAGCAGGAATCCCCGCGTCGCCGACGTCATGGTCTCCACCGCGTCGTCCATGGCCCGGACGGATTCGAGGAGAGGACGGGTATCGCGGATGATCTCCTGCTCCTGCCGCTGCTCCATGCGCAAAACAGCGATCGTCAGCCCGACACCTCCCGCCGTGAGGAGGATCAGGCCTGCAAAGGCTCCCCAAAGCATGCGCCGGATGGATGGAGACATGTAGCCGGCGAACCTCCTCTGCAAGAACAGCGCCGTCCGGCAGGTAAGTGCTTCGTTCTAAGGCACTTCCGTAGGCAATCCGCGGGAACGGCCTGTGCAGAGTATGCCACCGGTAAATGCCGGACCTGCTGAAAAAGTACAAGCAGATGCGCGACTTCGGCGATACGCCGGAGCCGGCGGGGCGGACGAAGAAGCTCGCCAAAGGGCCGCTCTTCGTCATCCAGAAGCATCAGGCCTCACATCTCCACTACGACTTCCGCCTGGAAATGGAGGGGGTGCTGAAGTCGTGGGCGGTGCCGAAAGGACCGTCGTACGACCCCGCCATCCGCCGCCTGGCGATGATGACCGAGGACCATCCGTACGACTACGCCTCCTTCGAAGGAGTGATCCCGGCAGGAAACTATGGCGCCGGGAACGTCATCATCTGGGACCAGGGGCAGTGGGAGTTCATCGAGCCGGGCGACGATCCGGTCGCGGCGCTGAAGTCCGGCAAGCTGACGTTCCGGCTGTACGGGAAGAAGATGTTCGGCGAGTGGGCGCTGGTAAGGATCGCCGGGAAAGGCCGTTCGTCGGAGAAGGGTAACGAGTGGCTGCTGCTCAAGCACCGCGACGAGTTCGCGAACGCCAAAGTCGACGTGACGAAAGTGGCGCCCCGCTCCGTGGTGTCGAACGCGCTGGTCGAGGAAGTGGGCGGCGGGAACGTCTGGGAGAGCAACCGCAAGGCGGCCTCGCGCAAGGCGCCGACGCTGGCGGCCCGGCTGGAAGCGGAAGAGAAGAAGAAGTCCTCGGTGAAGAAGGCTCCGGCCAAACGTTCTTCTGCGAAGAAAGCCGCGGCCAAAGCCGGAGCGGCTAAGAAACCGGCGGCTAAGAAGGCCGCGTCAACGAAGAGCCGACGTCCAGCAGCGCCATCTCGAGGAGCTTCCGCTCGGAGTCGAAGCTCGCGCGCTGCAGAGCCGACTGCAGCTCGACCCACTGCACGTCGTCGACCTCGCTGAGCTGCGGCTCGAGCTCTCCCGCCACGTACTCCATCAGATAAAAGTCGACGCGTTTGTGGATCAGCGTGTCGCCTGCCCGGAAGGTGTACTCGATCGTGTCGAGCGGCTTGAGGATGCGGGCTTCGAGACCGGTCTCCTCGCGGACCTCACGCAGCGCCGCATCCTCCGAGGTCTCACCGGCCGTGACCGCCCCTTTCGGAAGCCCCCAGCGGGTCTTGCCGCGGGTGGCGATCAGCGCCACGTAGGGAGAACCGTCGCGCACGGAGATCACGGCTCCGCCGGACGAATGTTCGTTTCTGGTCTTCCGCCGCCCGGGCCCCATGAGCGCATTCTACGCGCGCGCCATGGCAGGGCCTGCCAGTGAGAACGAAAATGAATGTGGTTCTTTCCGGCAAAAAGGTTTACATTTTCGTGTAACCGACCAAGAAGCCTACACAAGGAGGAAGCGAATGCTGGAAGTTGCCGCAACCGTCGCCGGAGTAGTCGTAGTGGCCGTCCTGACTGTCTGGTATCTCCGCCTTCGCCAGAGGGACATCATCGGCGCGCTGCTCGACAAGCGCCGGGGCACCTCGAAACTCGTCACCCGGGCCGACTTCGTCGAAGGGGCGGAGCAGATCCCGGTGGCGCTCGCGCTCACCGAGGACACCTTCTATTACGAGAACCTCGACATGGAAGCCTCGTTCGAGCTCGGGCGGATCGACGAAGTCGAGTACGACGACGAGCTGGTGACCGGCCGGACCATCGACGACGCCTGCCGGGTGATGCGGATGAGATCCCACGGCGCCGCCTTCGAGTTCGTCCTCGACAAGGCCGACTGCGCGAAGTGGATGGCCGCCCTGCCGGCCAAGACCTTCGGCAACGTGGCGACCACCGCGCACGCGGTGTAGCGTCGCTCCGCACGGAATGGCGTTTTCGGACGCCCTGTTGACCGCGGCAGCGGGTACAGGCGAGGATGCGTCTGTCCGTCGAGTCGGGGTGTAGCGCAGTCTGGTAGCGCACCTGCTTTGGGAGCAGGGGGTCGGAGGTTCGAATCCTCTCGCCCCGACCAATCGGATCATCCACCCCCATCCGTCCCCGTAGCTCAGTTGGATAGAGCAACAGCCTTCTAAGCTGTGGGTCGCAGGTTCGAGTCCTGCCGGGGACGCCAGGGCGGCTAACGCTTGGTACTACCTCTGCGGTTTGCAGATACTGGCTGATCCGGCGCTGCGTCTCCGGCGATTTGCACAGGCTTTACTCCTTCCAGCAATGTCCCGTCCGTGACGATCTCCACTCCCAGTACCTTCGCGATTCGCAGCGCACAAGCGATCGGGTCGCCGTTCACCTCGTGCTCCCAGAACCGAAGCACGACCCATCCGCCCTGTTCCAGTTCGGCCGTCCGGCGGAGGTCGCGTTCCCGGTTTCCCCGGCGCTTCTCCGTCCAGTACGAAGTATTCGACTTCGGAGCCCGGCCATCCGAGCAGTGCGGACACGAATGCCAGAAACAGCCATCAACGAAGACCGCGACGCGTTTTCGCCCGAACACGATGTCCGGCCGTCCCGGCAACTTCGAATGAAGCCGGTAGCCCCGCAAGCCGCAAAGCCACAGCAGCTTCCTGAGGATCATTTCGGGCTTCGTGTTCGTCGCACGAATCCGGGACATGTTGTACGAACGGGTGGCAGTATCGTGGACGTCCATCGGTGGTTTTTTCTACCTGGGGTAGAAGTTCTTGCGCAAGCGAAAGCTTCCGTTACACTGAGTATGGATGCCGACCGTATTCGAAATCTGCGCCGGTGCTGGGGGACAGGCCATCGGACTGGAGGCTGCGGGCTTCGATTGCGTTGCTGCGGTCGAGTTGGACCGCCATGCCTGTGAGACGCTCCGCCTCAATAGGCCAGAGTGGAACGTCATCGAGGACGACGTCCGGAAGGTTGACGGTACGCCGTATCTGGATCAGGTCGATCTTCTCGCCGGTGGCGTTCCGTGCCCCCCGTTTTCGATCGCTGGGAAGCAACTTGGTAGCGACGACGAGCGTGATCTGTTCCCCGAAGCGCTGAGACTCGCCGCCGAGATCAAACCGCGCGCGATCATGCTGGAGAACGTCCCCGGCTTCGCGTCTGAGAAGTTTCGCGAATATCGCCGTGGGTTGTTCGCTCGCCTGAAACGTCTAGGTTATGTGGCTGACTTCCGCATCCTGAATGCGTCGAGCTTCGGAGTGCCGCAGCTTCGACCGCGATGCGTCGTGGTAGCGCTCAAACCTGCGGATTTCGACTTCTTCCGATGGCCTGATGCGAATGGCTTCACCCCAGGAACTGTGGGACAACTCCTGGCGGACCTCATCGCATCTGACGGCTGGCCTGGAGCAGCAAAGTGGGTGAAGCGGGCTTCCGGCATCGCTCCGACGGTTGTAGGTGGCTCTAAAAAGCATGGTGGCCCGGATCTCGGCCCCACTCGTGCGCGCCAGCAGTGGGCTCAACTTGGAGTCAACGGCTTAGGGATCAGCGACGCTCCGCCGCCCATCGACTTCCCAGCCGACCAAATGCCGAAGCTTACTGTCCGTATGGTCGCGCGTATTCAGGGATTTCCGGACAGCTGGCAGTTTGCTGGCAGGAAAACGGCGGCATATCGTCAAGTCGGCAATGCGTTCCCTCCTCCTGTCGCAGAAGCGGTCGCGACGGCGATTCGCCGTGCGCTCGGTCGAGTCTATGAGGTGCCGCTTGGTCGGGAACAGATGCGGATCTTCGATCGTGAGCAAGCGGCGAGCTCCTAACCCACTGACACTCTGCACGGAAACTCCTAACGCCATCTCCGCTCGGTAGAGTAGTCTTCAAACCGACGGCTGAGCGCGCTTCTGCGCGACCGAGGCGGCCCTTCCGTCCTACGCGCGATGGCCGAAACACACCCGGACGACGCAGTACTTGCCCCGATCGCCTCCGCGATTGTTTCAGCAGCGGGAGGCTTGGTTGGGCTGAAGAATGAGGTCGGTGAACTTCTCCGGGACTGTATCGATGGCGTAATCAAGACGCCACGAACGGGGCGTCGTCTGTATGAAGAACTCCAGAACTCTGAGAAGACTTACATCGGGACATGCGTCGAAATCGACCTTAGAGACAGGCTGAAGCTGGCCAAAGGATCGGAACTCGATCTCAAGATCGCGGACATGGAGGTCGACGTCAAGTTCAGCGGCGGCACTTCGTGGATGATTCCGCCAGAAGCTCTAGGGCGCCCGTGCATCATCATCTCCGCGAACGACACCACCGGACTCTGTTCGTTTGGCCTCGTCATAGCGCGGCTCGAATACCTCAACGCACCGAATAGGGATCAGAAGCGGAGCATCAGCAAATTTGGCCAGAGCAATGTCTACTGGCTTTTCCGGAACGAACCCTATCCGCCAAACTTTTGGCAGGCTGTCCCGAAAGAAACTGCGATGAAGATTGCCACGGGCCGGAGTGGAAATGAGCGAGTCGTCACCCTTTTTCGCGAGGTGCTCGATCACCCGATAAGCAGGAAGGTTGTTGAAGATGTCGCCGCACAGCGTGACTTCATGCGCCGTCTGAGAGCGGACGCAGGCGGGGGAGCCCGTGATGTGCTCGCGAGGGAAGGGGTCGTACTTCTGTGCGGAACATGGGCGAGTGCTCAGAAGCTCATCCTAGAATTAGGGTTGCCCGATCTGGGGAAGAGTGAATTCATGTCACATCGGGTCGGCGAATTTGAGATTGCCGCCGCCAAGCGGCTCGGCTATTTGTAACGCTCCTTGGGCCGTGGCGGCAGGTCCGCCCAACCATTTCAAGTCTTCACGCCGGCGCCAAGCGCCGCAGCAACTGCCGGATCGCTGCATGCGCAATGGCCACGTCCACATCGCGCTGCAGCACCGGTACGTACCGTGCCGCAAACTCGGCGTCGGGCGTGCTGCCGAAGTGCTGTTCGATGCGTTTGACCATGGCATCCACATCCGCCCGCTCGAAGTCGGTTCTCGCCAGGGAGTCGAGATCGACGATCAGAGACGTCAGCGGTTTGAGCCAGGCGAAGAACGGGTCTTCCTGCAGCAGTTGCAGCAGGTGGTTCGGGCCGGAGACCGCTCCGACGGCGGCGCCGTACTCGGCGCTGGCGCTATCGATGAGGGCGCGGTGGAGGGGGAGGAGTTGTTTCCAGGTGTCGCGGAGGGTGGCGCGGAGCTCGGCGCGGGCCGGGTCGTCCGGCGTGTGCATCATCCGCGCGTAGACGTCTTCCTTTTTCATCCGGGGAAAATCACGCCTCCACGGTTGGCTGGGGAAGGGTGGGTCAGGCAGTTCGCCAACCGTAGAGGCCGTGAAAGCTTGCTGAGCTCAGGAGCAACAAGGATACCCATGTCGGGTGGGAACGGGCAAGGGGAAGTTCGCTGTTGTCAGCGATTGGGCGCCTGAGTAGAATGCGCGCCCGCCGGAATGAACGGCCCGTAGGGGTGGTTTCGGCTCCGTGCTCGCACCCATAGCTCAATTGGATAGAGCATCTGACTACGGATCAGAAGGTTAGAGGTTCGAGTCCTCTTGGGTGCACCAATTCGGATTCAACTGACGGCGGGCCCTGCCCGCCGTCGTATTCTTTGACAGATGAATCAGGCGCAGTGGATGGAAACCGCACTCGCGCTTGCCCTGGAAGCGGCTGCCGACGGAGAGATTCCGGTCGGGGCCGTGATCGTGGACCGGGATGAACGGGTCATCGGCAGCGGCCGCAATCGCCGCGAGTCGGGTGATCCGCTCGGTCACGCCGAGCTCTATGCGATCTCGGAAGCTGCCCGCGCCATCGGCGACTGGCGGCTCGAAGGTACGACGATGTTCGTCACTCTCGAGCCGTGCGCGATGTGCGCGGGCGCGCTGGTGAACGCGCGCGTCGACCGGCTGGTCTTCGCCGCGTACGATCCGAAGGCAGGCTTTTGCGGCTCCCTCGGGAATCTGGTGCAGGACGCGCGGCTCAACCATCGTCTTCAACTCGAAGGCGGCTTCATGGAGGAGCGGTCGCGGGATCTGCTCCAGGACTTTTTCCGGAAGCTGCGCCAGCGCGACCGAACGGAGAGGTGGCAGAGTGGTTGAACGCGGCGGTCTCGAAAACCGTTATACCTTCACGGGTATCGAGGGTTCGAATCCCTCCCTCTCCGCCATTCGGTTCGCGCAAAGCAATACCGGTCGACCCCGGAGAGATGGCCGAGTGGCTTAAGGCGCACGCTTGGAAAGCGTGTGTACGTTAACCCGTACCGTGGGTTCGAATCCCACTCTCTCCGCCAGTCGGCCGGCACGGCCGGGAGCGCCGTTTGCTTGATTCATCGATATGGAGGGCAGGCTCGGATGAGCCCGGGTCCTGTGCAGCAGGCGCACCGAACCTCGTCAGGTCCGGAAGGAAGCAGCGATAAGGTGCTTCTCCTGCGTGACACAGTTCGGCCTGGGCTCTTCCGAGCTTACCGTCTCGAAGTAAACTGCCCGCCGCATGTCCTACCAGGCTCTCGCGCGCAAGTATCGTCCCCAGACGTTTCATGACGTGGTCGGCCAGGAGACGGCCGTCCGGACGCTGCACAACGCGATCGAGACGAACCGGATCCATCACGCTTATCTCTTCTCCGGCGTCCGCGGGGTCGGCAAGACGACGACCGCGCGCATTCTCGCGAAGGCGCTGAACTGCATCAAGGGTCCGACGACGGAGCCGGACAACACATGCACGATGTGCCGTGAGATCACCGAGGGGATCGACATGGACGTGCGGGAGATCGACGCCGCGACGTATACGGGCGTCGACAACGTTCGCGAGCTGCGCGACGTCTCGCAGTTCCAGCCGGCCCGCGACCGCTACCGCATCTTCATCATCGACGAGGCGCACATGCTCTCCACCGCCTCGTGGAACGCGCTCCTCAAGCTGATCGAGGAGCCGCCGCCGCACGTGGTGTTCATGTTCGCCACGACGGAGATGCACAAGGTCCCGCAGACCATCCTCTCGCGCGTGCAGAAGTTCATGCTGCGCAAGATCACGCTCGAAGATCTCATCAAGCACCTGCAGCAGATCTGCAAACAGGAAGGGATCGAGGCCGAGCGGGCGGCGGTGGAGATCGTGGCCCGCCGCGGCGAGGGCTCGGTGCGCGATTCGCTGTCGCTGCTCGACCAGATCATCGCCTTCTCCGGCCGCTCCATCAGCGTCACCGACGTCGCCACGATCCTCGGCCTTTCCGAGACGAACTTCTTCGCCCGCGTGGTCACGCACATCGGCGCCGGGGATCACGGCGCTATCCTGGAAGCGCTGCAGGAAGCCGCGGACAGCGGCCGCGATTTCAAGATGCTGTATCGCGATCTCCTGAACTTCATCCGCAACCTGCTGCTGCTCACCGGCGGCGCGAACGAGGGAATGCTGGGCGTTTCGCCGGAGGATCTCGGCACGGTGCGCGGCGTCGCCGAACAGTTCTCGTACAGCGACCTGCTCCGCATCGCCAACCTCCTCCTGCGTGACGACGAAACGGTGAACCGCGCCGAGCATCAGCGCCTGGCGGTCGAGATCGCGCTCCTCAAAGCGGCGACGTTCCCGCGCCTGAAGAGCGTGGAACAGGTGATCGCAGGAGAGAGAGCAACGACGCCGGCCGCGCCGTCGCGTCCCGCCGCGCCACCGCGATCTGCACCCGCACCGGCTCCTGCGCGTCAAGCAGCGCCGCCACCCTCGCAGCCGCAAAGCGCAGACAACCGACAACCGACAACTGACAACGCGTCCTCGGACGATCTGATCTCCCGCGTCAAAGCCAGGCGCCCCCTGATCGGCGGCTATCTCGCCGGCGCGAAGATGGAGCGCGACGGAAACAAACTGGTCTTCGTCTTCGAAGACCAATTCCACGCCGACAGCGTCGCAGACGCCAAGGACACCGTTGCCCAGATCGCCTCGGAACTGTACGGCGAGAAGATGATTGTAGAAACCAAAGTCGGCGCGGCCGAGCCGGTCACCGGCCGCCGCGTCGAAGACAAGCCCGCCCCGCTGCGTGACGATCCCGTGCTCAGCGCATTCCGCAAGCACCTCGGCGGCGAGCTCGTGAAGGAGAAACGATGAACATCAAGCAACTGATGAAACAAGCGCAGCAGATGCAGGATCAGATGCAGCGCCAGATGCAGACGATCCACGTCGAAGGCACCGCCGGCGGCGGCATGGTCAAGGCCGAGATGAACGGCAACAAGGAGCTCCTCGCGATCACGATTGACAAGGAAGCGGTCGACCCGGACGACGTCGAGATGCTGCAGGACCTGGTCAAGGCGGCGGTCAACGAAGCGGCCCGCAAGGTCGACGAGGAGATGCAGTCTTCGATGGGCGCGATGACCGGCGGGATGAAGATCCCCGGCTTCTAATCAATGACCGCACCCCCGCTGGCGAACCTCATCAACGAGCTGACCAAGCTCCCCGGCGTGGGCGGCAAATCCGCGGCACGCCTCGCGTACCACATCCTCAAACGCCCGTCGTCCGAGGCCGAGGCACTGGCGACGGCGATCCTCGACGTCAAGAGCAAGATCTTCCGCTGCTCGGTCTGCAACAACATGACGGACGTCGAGCCGTGCGCCCTCTGCACCGACGCCCGCCGCGACCCCTCGGTGATCTGCGTCGTCGAGGAGGCGTTCAACATCCAGACGATCGAGCAGACCCGCGACTTCAAAGGCGTCTACCACGTCCTCCTCGGCGCCCTCTCACCGCTCAAAGGAGTCGGCCCGCAGGACATCGACGTGGCCGGCCTGCTCAAGCGCGTCCAGAGCACCAACCCCCGCGAGATCATCATCGCCACCAACCCGAACGTCGAAGGCGAAGCGACCGCGCTGTACATCGCCCAGCAGTTGCGGGCGACGGGCGTGCGGACCACCCGGCTGGCCTTTGGCCTGCCGGTCGGCGGTGATCTCGAGTACGCGGATCAGGTGACCATGGCCAAGGCGCTGGAAGGGCGACGGGAGATTTAGGGCATGCCGGGGCTACGCGCGCCATGCTGCCGTAGGCAGCAAAAGATCTGTAGACCCGGCCTTTAGGCCGGGTTCCGGCGTGCGTGTGGGCCAAGCCCGCGAAGCGGGCGACAGAACAGCGCGATCGCCAGCCCCTATGCTGTCGCCCGCTACGCGGGCTCACATTCGCACCGCCGCTCTGAACCCGGCCTAAAGGCCGGGCCTACAGGTCTTTCGCCGCCTTCGGCGGCTTTGTTTGTCAGGCCGCGCACGTCATCAGGCGCAACCTCCCAAGCAACCAGTCACCAGCAACCAGCAACCACCCTCACACCTCCGGCACCTTCGCCGTCGCCCCCTTCATGTTCTCCTCGAGGTGTTTCACCTTCGACGTTCCCGGGATGGGCAGCATGACGGGCGTTCTTGCCAGCAGCCAGGCGATGGCCTCGGGCGCTGACACCGTGAGCTTGCCAACGTTCAGCGGGTACCAGGGGATGAAGCCGATGTTTTCGCGGTCGCAGTAGTCGACGACGTTCTCCCATTCGCGGTCGCCGAGGTTGTAGCGGTTCTGGACCGTGGTCACGGTGATCTGCCTGCGGGCGCGCTCGATCTGCTCGATCGTCACTTCGGAGAGGCCGATGTGGCGGATCTTTCCTTCCCGCTGTGCCTCGGAGAGGAAACCGAACTGCTCGTCTTCCGGTACGTCGGGGTCGATGCGGTGCAGTTGAAAGAGGTCGATCCGCTCCTGGCGCAGGCGCTTCAGGCTTCCTTCCAGCCCTTCGCGCAACCGCTCCGGGCGGCAGTTGACCTCCCATTTGTTCGGACCGCTGCGGTCGAAGCCTGCCTTCGTGGCGATCACCAGGCCGGCCGGGTAGGGGTACAGCGCCTCGGCGATCAGCTCCTCGCTGACGTACGGACCGTACGACTCGGCGGTGTCGATGAGGTTTACTCCCAGCTCGACGGCCCGCCGGAGCACCGCCAGCGCCTCCGGTTTGTCTTTCGGCGGACCCCAGACCCCCGGCCCGGTGATGCGCATGGCCCCGAAGCCGAGCCGGTGGACCGGGAGGTCGCCGCCGATGAGAAACGTAGCTCTATCTTTCGCGTTCATGCTTCTAAGTCTAGGTTCGCAACTCAGCCTGTGCTATACATTTGCGTCCCCGTCCACGGGTACGCACAAACGGTGAACGATGGCGTCTCCTGATCTCGTCATGTACGAGGAGGAGTACCAGCAGATCAAGGAGATCCTCCAGCGTCTGCAGGTCGACTCCAACTCGAAAATTGTCTTCCTGGTCGACAAGAACGGCCAGCAGATCGCCGTTCAGGGCGATATGCGGGGCGTCGATGCCACCTCCCTGGCGTCGCTCACCGCCGGCAACGTTGCCGCGACCGACGGCCTGGCCAAGCTGATCGGCGAAAAAGAATTCTCGATCCTGTTCCACGAGGGGGAGAAGGACAACATCCACATCTCCCTCGTCGCTCAGCGGGTGATCCTCGTCGTGATCTTCGACGAGAAGTCGTCCCTCGGCCTGGTCCGGCTGCGTGTCAAGAAGGCCTCGCAGGAGCTCGAGCGCACGTTCGAAGTCCTCCTCAAAAAGGCCGAGGCGGAGCGCGGTTCGATGTCCAGCCGCTTCGACTCCCCGTTCGCGGAGATTACCGACGAAGACATCGACAGCCTCTTCAGCGAATAGTCCATGACGTTCATCAACTACGCTGCGCGGGAGATCAACTGCAAGATCGTCTACTACGGTCCCGGCCTGTGCGGGAAGACGACGAATCTGCAGTGGATCTACGACAAGACCAATCCCCAGGCGAAGGGAAAGCTGATCTCCCTCGCCACGGAGACGGACCGCACCCTCTTCTTCGACTTCCTCCCGCTCGACCTCGGCACGGTCCGCGGCTTCAAGACCCGCTTCCACCTCTACACCGTCCCCGGCCAGGTCTTCTATGACGCCTCCCGCAAGCTGATCCTCAAGGGGGTCGACGGCGTGGTCTTCGTGGCCGACTCGCAGGACGCGCGCATGGAGGCGAACATCGAGTCGCTCGCCAATCTCGACAAGAACCTCAAAGAGCAGGGCTACGAGCTCAAGACCGTCCCGTACGTCCTCCAGTTCAACAAGCGCGACCTTCCCACCGCGCTGCCGATGGACGACATGTACCGCCAGCTCAACTTCAAAGGCGAGCCGACCTACGAGGCGATCGCCATGAACGGCACCGGCGTCTTCGATACGCTGAAAGCGGTCGCCAAGCTGGTGTTGACGGAGCTGAAAAAGAAGTGACGGCGCAGCCGTCGTCCCGAGCGAAGCGAAGGATCTAAGCATGGACGCGCGTTTCCGCTCGCTCTTCAACGCCCAGTTCAACGACGCGCTCTACGAGTCGTACAAGCGCGACCTCTCCAACCGCCTTGGGGCGGAGTTCGAGTTCCGCCTGGCCGAGTCGCCGGTGTTCCTGCCGGACGACTTCAAAGAAAAAGCGGTCCATGCGGCCAACGCGATCGTGGAGCAGCTCTCCGATCCGGCGACGATCGAGCGGATGAAGGAGGCGATCCCGGAGCGGTGGAACACACCCGGGATGGACGCACTGCCGAACTTCTCCCAGGTCGACTTCGCGATCGTGCGCGACGGGAACGGCACGCTCGTCCCGAAGCTCATCGAGCTGCAAGGCTTTCCCTCGCTCACCAGCCTGCAGATCATCCAGCGCGACGCCTGGAAGGCCGCGCTCGCGACCATGGAGGGGCTCGATCTCGCATGGTCGTGCTGGTTCTCCGGCTACGACCGCGAGTCGTTCATCGACCTCGCCCGCCGCACGATCGTCGGCAAACACGATCCGGCGGAGGTGATCCTGATGGACATCGACCCGCTGCACCAGAAGACCTACACCGACTTTGCGGCGACGAAACAGCTGTTCGGCGTCGACGCGGTCGACCCAACGACGCTGGTCCGCCGCGGCCGGCAGCTCTTCCGCCCCGACGGCACCCCGGTACGCCGCATCTACAACCGGATCGTGTTCGACGAGCTGATCGCTAAGAAGATCGAGCTGCCGTTCGACCATCGCGAAGAGCTGGACGTCGAATGGACGCCGCACCCGAACTGGTACTGGGTCTGGTCGAAGTACTCGCTGCCGTTTTTGCGGCATGAGTCGGTACCGAAGGCGACGTTCGTCTCGGATCTCGAGCGCATTCCGGAAGACCTGTCGGGCTACGTCCTCAAGCCGCTGTTCTCCTTCGCCGGCGGCGGCGTGAACGTCGATCCCACACCGGCGGACATCGATGCCATTCCGTCGGCCGACCGCCACTCCTGGTGCCTGCAGGAGAAGATCGAGTACGAGCCGGCCCTGCAGGCGGTCGACGGCGGCGGCGTGAAGATCGAGATCCGCCTCATGTTCCTCCGCCCCGACGACGAGCCGAAGCCGATCCTCGCCCAGAATTTGATTCGCCTCTCGCGCGGGAAGATGCTCGGGGTGGACTTCAACAAGCAGTACACCTGGGTGGGGTCCTCGGTGGGGCTGTCGTTGACGTCGTAGGGAGCCGACTCACGCATGATGTGTGCGGCTAACCGTCACGCTCTCCTTCGTTCAACGCGGTATGAAGCGGTTTCGGTCGGTCGCGCGACTGCTCGGAGCCCTCAGAGGCTACTCTGATGGCCGCGATCCTGATGCGCCCCCGAGAACAAAAGGTCTACGCTCTGATTAGCATCTCAAGGTGATCAGTGCAACCGCCTTCAGGTCCACGGCGCCGCGGGAAGGCAAGGACAACGATTGGCGTGCCTTCCGCAGGTCAGATAGGCTGAGATTGTGACTGTCTCAATCGCGACGTCCCGGCGCATGCAGCGAGTACGCCGCTCAGGTACAGAACCGGAACTGGCCATGAGAAAACTTCTCGCCGCAGCGGGCCTCCGTTACCGCGTCCACAATCGCGACCTGCCCGGATCGCCGGATGTCGCGAATCGCGCTCGTCGATGGGTCGTCTTCGTCCATGGCTGTTTTTGGCACGCTCACGAGGGGTGTCGTCGGGCCTCGATACCACGCACGAACTCATCATTCTGGAATGCCAAGCGCGAGCGAAACACGCGTCGCGATCGGCATGCCACTTCCCAACTTGTAGATCGCGGCTACCGAGTCCTCATCGCTTGGGAGTGCCATATCAATTGCTCGGATCAAGTGAGTTCTGGCGCCGTACATTTCCTCATGGGAGGAACAGATGGCACGGCGGGAGCTATTGCGGAAACGCAACGCGCAAGTCGAACTGGATCGCTTGGGATCAAGAGACGAAAGGTAATCTAACGCTATGGCCACGAAGCCCCGATACTCAATGACGATCTCGCGGTTGACGGTCGATAAGCTCGGTGTCCGACTGTACGACAAGGTATCCGCAGTCATGGCGGAACTCATCGCCAACAGCTATGACGCTGACGCGAAGACCGTCAAGGTTTACGCTCCCATGGACGAGCTACTCGCGACGAAGAAAAAGGGCGTTTTGCAGGATCGTGGGTTTCAAATTCGCGTAGAAGACGACGGCATCGGTATGACGCCGGCCGAGATCAACGACTTCTACCTCAAGGTGGGCGCCGAACGCCGCGAGGACAGCCGCCGCGGAGCACTATCCCGAATCTTCAAGCGCAAGGTGATGGGACGTAAGGGCGTAGGCAAGCTCGCACCATTTGGCATCTGCACGACCGTTGAAGTGATCTCGTCAGGCGGGGACAAAACAACCGGCGTCGATGCTGACGGAAAAACCACCCAAGGTTATGAAACGGCACACCTGATACTCGATCGCTCACAGATCCTTCAGGACACCGATAAAGAGTACCATCCGACGCCAGGACCGCTCGACGGCAAGATCCGGCCGAAGCGAGGTACGACGCTAGTTCTCCGAGACTTCTCGCATCGTCACGTTCCATCGCTCCAAGATTTCGAGCGCCAACTTGCGCAACGGTTCGGATTGCAAACGGCAAATTGGCGCATCGATCTATACGACAACGCAGGAGAGGACGCAGAAAAGGCGAAGCCGACTACGGTTGGATCATTTACGCTGGATAGGATGCCGGAGACCGAAATTCGATTCGTCGCAGGGACAGCCAGTGGGAAGCCGACGCATCAAGCGATCAAGTATGACGGTGAGGTTGTTGAGGACCTTTCCGCGGGTTTTGAGCACGACGGAACTTTTTATCCGGTCAGCGGCTGGATCGCATATGCAAAGGCGCCGTACAAAGACGATCTTATGGCCGGAATCAGAATCTACTGTCACGGCAAGATAGCCGCACAGACGAGTCTCTTCAATCATCGTGCTGGATTTACCGGCGAATACGACATTCGGTCGTATCTGATCGGTGAGCTTCACGCCGATTGGTTGGATGAAAATGAGGATCTCATTCAAACCGATAGACGCGACATTCTTTGGTCGGACGAAGTTGGGCGTGCCTTTGAGGACTGGGGACAGAAATTGGTCTTGCGGATCGGAAAGGTGACCCGAAATCCACTTAAGAAAAAGGCGTGGGATCGATTCAAGGAAGTGTCAAAAATCGAGGAGCGCGTGGAGGCCGCCTTTCCCGGCATGAACCAGAAAGAGATTCGCGAGCGCGCGGTGGAGCTAGCTCGGATTATCGGCCAAACTGTCAGGGAGAGCGAACTGGATGATACCCAACAGGTCGAATCGTTGGTTCAATTAAGTCTGAATCTCGCGCCGCACGTCATTCTCACGGACATGTTGAGGCAAGCTGGCGGGACAGCTGATTCGCCACTTGTAGCGGTAACAAGTCTTTTGCGAACCGCGCGTTTCGCTGAGCTATCGTCGTTTGGTCAGATTGCCGAACATCGTGTACAGGTAATCGGTCGCGTCGAGATTTTGAAGGATGAGACGGAGACGTTGGAGGATGCGTTTCAGGAATTGATTACGCAGGCGCCGTGGCTCGTCGATCCGCAGTGGTCACCGATTACGTCGAATCAGAGTTTTAGCACGCTAAAGAAGGAGTTCGCTAAGCTATACAAGAAGCGTACTGGCGATGATTTGAGCCTCGGGCCATTTACAGCTCCTGGCAAACGCGCAGATTTCGTGATGGCGAATCAGGAAGGTGTAATCCAGATCGTCGAAATCAAGAAGCCGACGCACAAGTTGACTGACGCAGAAGTAGATCGAATGGTGACGTATGTCGATCTTATGCACGAGTTCTTAACGGCAGAACCGCATAAGCAGTTCGCCGCGATTTTCTCTGGATTTCATGTGACTTTGGTATGCGACGGCCTCGCGCTCGGAAGAACCGCCAGAGCAGCCTTCTCGGGACTTAAGAGTCAAGGGATTCTAGACCATGTCGATTGGACGACGTTCTTGCTACGGACGCGCCGGATGCATGAAGACTTCTTGAACGAAGCCGACCGGCAGAAACGCGACGCCGCGAGGGAGTAGAATTTACTGTTCGTGCTCTTTTAGAGCCTGAATGATTTTGCTCGCGACGACTGCTGCATATGCGGGAGGTACCGCGTTTCCAATCATGCTACAGACTGCGTCGATATGCTTACTGTCAAAGCGATAGCCCTCGGGGAACGTCTGGAGGATTGCAGCTTCACGGACGGAAATGGTCGTACGACGTCGATCTGGATGCCCGAATCGTCCCTTCGCGGGGGTCGTGCAGCCGGTAGTGATTGTGGGCGCTTCTGAGGCCCAGGTCATACGGCCATATACGTTCGTGAAACCGACATACGGTCCCTGATGACACTCTGGCCTGAGTTCCTCGGCGACTGCGCGCCAGGTCTTTCCCGGCAGAGCCGCTTTTAAGCGTGCCCGAGTCTGAGGCTGGAGATCACGAACGACATGCCAGTTGAAATCCTGCGGGCCACCTTTTCGCAAGGCTTCTGAGAAGCGTATCGGCGCGCGTAAATGGCCAATCGCGTCACGAACCGATAGCCACATGGGCAATTCGTCGGTTTCTTTCTTCGCGTGTGTGATGTCGGGGAATCCGATTTCGAAGCCGAGCCCCGCAAGCAAAACCAAACGTCGGCGTGACTGAGGAACCCCGTAGTTGGCCATCTGTTCCACTTGCCAACGAACTACATACCCTGCAGCTCGCAGCCGACCCACAAACTCGTCAAAAATTGCCGCACCGCGACGTAGTAGACCAGGGACGTTTTCCATCATGATCGCGGTAGGCCGGATGCCTTCGATCAAAGCGGCCATCTGAAGAACGAGTTCATTCCTCGGGTCATCGCGCTCGTATTTCTCGGTGAGGGAGCAGAATCCTTGGCACGGCGCACACCCGGCGAGCAGGTCTACATGTCCACCGGCAGCTTCAAGCAGTTGTTCCGGCGTGATTTGACGGATGTCCCGAGGAAACGTCTTCGTGCGCCGATGGTTGGCGCGATAGGTTCGAATCGCAGTCGGGTCAATCTCGACTGCCGCACGAACCCTAAAGCCCGCCCTTTTGAGTCCTTCCGACAGGCCTCCACACCCTGCGAACAAATCGATGGCGACCGGCTTTTTCATGCTGTCGGCAGGTTACGGCGGCGTAGCGGCACGGTGGATCAAAGAATACCGCACGCGGACGGTACAAGGAAAGCGGAGCGTGGCATCTGATACGAGTCAAAGAACTTACGCGGCTCGTGAAGCGCTGAAGGCATTCAAGTACCTGCTCACGCGGGAGCTCTCGATGATTTGCGTCGATAGATGGTGCTGTGCAGGTTGACACTTTTGAGGAAAAGGCAATCGGGCATCAGATGCCTCCTTCGCGTTCGATTTCACGGGATGTCAGCATGCGCTGGTGTGTCGCTGCGCGGCGCTTGTCGGTGATCTCGAAGTCGCCCGCCGTTTGATGTGAGGTCGGCGTGGCCGGAATGGCCGCCCACGTCCGGAATCTCGAAGCCTTCGTTCGCCATATGGACGCCGATCGAGTGCCGGAAGACGTAGGAGTGTCGGCGGTCCTCGGGCAACCCCGGCCGCGGTGGCAATAGCGGCGGCGTGAACGTCGAACCGACCCGCGCCGACATCGAGGCCATCGCCGCGGACAAGCGCCACGCTTGGTGCCTGCAGGAAAGATCGAGTACGAGCCGGCCGTCCAGGCGGTCGACGGCGGCGGCGTGAAGATCGAGATCCGCCTCATGTTCCTCCGCCCCGACGACGAGCCGAAGCCGATCCTCGCCCAGAATCTGATTCGCCTCTCGCGCGGGAAGATGCTCGGGGTGGACTTCAACAGGCAGTACACGTGGGTGGGGTCCTCGGTGGGACTGTCCTTGACGTCCTAGTGTGGTGTCTCGCAAATCCTAACCTCGACCGCCCTCCGCCGTTCAACGCGGTATGTTCGCCGCCCTGCTGCTCTCCGTCACGCTCGTCAGCGATCAACCGGAGGCCGTGCTCGCCATCCTGGAGAAGCGCGCTGGTAGCCAGGCCATCACCGAGGTCGACTGGCAGCGGCTGTTTACCGCCGAAGGCTACGTCCGCCTGAAGAAGCGCGAGCAGTCGATGCAGCGGCCGTTCGAGGACGAGGCCTTCCGCACGTTCGTCCTCTCGGACGACCTCCTCGCGAAGCGCCCCATGCTTTCCCGCGTGTTGAATGACTGGAAGCGCGCCGACCTCTCTCGCGCCACCTCCCTGGCGCAGGCGTACCTGCCGCCGGGAACGAAGATCGAGGCGAAGATCTACCCGTCGATCAAGCCGGCCACGAACAGCTTCGTCTTCGAGCTCGACACCGACCCGGCCATCTTCAAGTACATCGAAGACGAGCCGCGGGAGCGGTTCGAGCAGGTGATCGCACACGAGATGCACCACGTCGGCTATCGCCGCGCCTGCCGTGGCAACGACGAGGACGACCTGCTGCGCTGGCTCGGCGCGTTCGGAGAGGGCTTCGCCGTCCTCGCCGCCGCGGGCGGCCCGGATGCCGATCCTCAGCAGCACAGCCCTGCGGGCGTGCAGGCGGAGTGGAAGCGGCAGATGGCCGATCTCGAGAAGAACTTCCACGAGGTCGAGACGTTCCTCGCCGACGTCGCGGCCGGTCTTCCGGAGGAAGAACAGCATCGCCGCGGCTTCGCCTTCTACGGCGTGCAGGGGCCGTGGTATTCGGTCGGCTGGAAGATGGCCGTCGTCATCGAGAAGACCCTCGGCCGGGAGACGCTCGTGGCAGTGATGTGCGACCGCTCGAAGCTGTTCGCCGCCTACAACCGGGCGTCCGACGCCTGGTTCGAGAGCACCGGCGAGCGGCTGCCGAAGTGGCGCGCGCCGCTCATCTCCCGCCCGCCGCGGTAGAGGAGCCAGAGGGCGGCCAGTTGGATGACGTGGTAGAGGTCGTTGTAGTTGAAGTGCCGGTGCAGTGAGAAGTGGGACGCCTGCACTGCCGCGCCGGCGATCGACAGGCCGATGCTGCCGAGGACCCACGGGGTGGCGCTCGTGCGGCGGATCAGCTGCGCGGCTCCGACGAGGATCAGTGTCGTGCCGTAGTCGGCGATCACCCAGATGAACGCGTTGTGGGTGATCATCCAGCTGATGTAGACGACCAGCTTGACCACCGCCACTATCGCCAGGATCCGGCCGCTTCCCGCCAGAAGGAAGAAGCTGGCGAAGCCGATGGAGAAGACGGTCAGCTTCCAAAGCACCACCCCCACCATCGGCACGAACAGCGGCCCGAACCCATGCGACGTGCCGCCGAAGAACGACGCGGCGGCGGTGAAGAGGAACGCCAGCGCCCACATCCGGTTCGTCCGCCACAGCCGCGCCGCGAAGACTCCGGCCGCGATGGTCAGCAGGTAGTCGGTGGCGAGCGTCATCGGCTCGTAAATGGTCATGGCGGGAGCGCGATTCTACGGCACGTGGCGTGCTTCGCCGTCGGCGTGGAGATCGAGACCGCCGCGCCGCTCATTCCGCCGCGTCCCACGCTCAACAAGCTTCGTGCGGTGGCCGCGGAATGCAAGGCCTGCCATCTCTGGAAGATCGGGACGCAGACCGTGTTCGGCGAAGGGAAGCGGACCTCGCTGATCATGTTCGTCGGCGAGCAGCCGGGCGACAAGGAAGACCTCTCCGGGCGGCCGTTCGTCGGCCCCGCCGGCGCGCTGCTCGACCAGTCGCTGGAAGAGGCGGGGATCGACCGGTCGAAGGTCTACGTCACCAACGTGGTGAAGCACTTCAAGTGGGAGCCGCGCGGGAAGCGCCGCATCCATAAGAAGCCGAACGGGCTCGAGATCACTGCCTGCCGCCCCTGGCTGGAGTCGGAGATCGCGGTGATCCAGCCGCGCGCGATCATCTGCCTCGGCGCGACGGCCGCCCAGGCGGTGATCGGCCCGAAGTTCAAGGTCTCGATCCAGCGCGGCCAGTTCGTCGCCTCCGCGCTTGCCGAGTACGTCACCGCCACCGTGCACCCGTCATCGATTCTGCGCGCCCCGGGCGACGAAGTCCGCCGCTCCGAGCGCGCACGGTTCGTCGAAGATCTGAAGAAGATCCGCGCGGCGCTCGGCGACATCGCGGCCTAAGCAGCACGCTTGCAGTCAGCCAACGGAAAGAGACGACCGGGGGCCTCCGGCGGGCCGGCCCGGCCGGCAGCGTTGGTTGGCCCAGCCTGAACGCACGCCTGTCGCCTGAATCAACTCTCTCGGGACCGCACGTGCTTCGATCAACGCTGCCGGCCGTGCCGGCCCGCCGGAGGCCCCTCGTCGTCCCTGTGTGTTGGCACACTGAGAGCGTCGTGCTTAATTCGTGGCGTGGTACTTCACCATCCGCCACTGGTAGTAGCCGGTCTGGTCCTTCACCCCGATGTGTCCATACGGATAGCCGCTGAACGTCTTCTCCCCATTCTGGGCCGGGATGCGGCAGGTCGACGTGCCGTAAACGATGGTTCCGTACCCGATCACCTCGTCCGCGCTCGACCACATCGAATAGACATACGACCCCTCGTAGTGACTGGCGTTCGCCAGTTCGACCAGAAACGACGAGACGCCGTACGGGCCGAAGCCGCCGACGAGGTAGCCGGGGTACAGACCATTCGTCGAGCCGCAGGTCGGCGTCGTCGGACCGCTCAGGTAGCAGGTCGTGAGGCCGCGGTTCGCGCCGGCGATCCCGACGAACGTGTCGACCGAGGAGGTCAACGCCGAGCCGAGGTTGTAGGCGCCGCCGCCGAGCGAATCGTTCCCCGGTCCGCCCTTGATGATCTTCCGGCCGAGCGTGACCCCCATCGAGTGCCCCACGATGTCGACCTTCGCTGCGCCGGTGTACGCCTTCACCGCCTGGACGAATGCGCGCAGACGGGTCAGGTGCGCCTTCGAGTGGTACTGCTGGGAGGAGAACGCCGCGTTGGCCGGCCCCCAGGTCGTCGCGTACAACTCGGCCGAGGTGTAACCCTGCGACTTGAAGTACTGGATGCTCGACGTCCAGCCGGTAGCCAGCGCCGAGCCGGTACCGAGCGCCGAGTCGGAATTGCCGTGAATGAAGATCACCGGCTGGTTCACCACCGCCTGCCCGGCGACCGAACGCCCGCCGTAACTGCCGCCCGGCACGTCCGCCCGGACGAAGTCGTAGGACGAATAGCCGTTTGCGCTCAGCCAGGTACGAAAGTCAGTGCTGAGGCCATAGGCCGGATCCGACTCGAGCTGCGCCTGGGCGGCGACCGGGACGAGGAGCAGGGTGAAAAGGACGAGGGAACGAAGACGCACTGGCAACCCTCCTGAAGTTGTTGACCGACCGGTCGGTTTCACGGGAAGCGGGATTGTACATTGGGGCGGGCGCTCCCGGCGGCTGGTTTCGTGGCTGCCTTGAATGTTGTCGGTTGTCGGTTGTCCGTTCGGGGCCAGTTGCGGGCTACAGCGGTCACGAATCGGCGTTGCAGCTCTCGGCCGACGGGTGCCTCAGCGCCCAGGGTTCGGACAACGCAACCGGCACCTATTGGCAGCGCGGCGTGTAATCCCAACGGTCTTCAGTTAAGCGGAGACCTTTCCTCCGTCATCCTTGTTCACGAGGCATGGGGTCTCGCTCACGAGGCATGGGGTCTCGCCTCACGAGGCATGGGGTCTCGCCTCACGAGTCATGGGGTCTCGCCTCACGAGTCATGGGGTCTCGCCTCACGAGTCATGGGGTCCCGACCCGCGAGTCATGGGGTCTCGCCTCGCGACGATAGCAAGG
>DASPHC010000055.1:0-240988 GCA_035629865.1 Thermoanaerobaculia bacterium
CGGTCTAACCGACAGAGAGAAAACGACCACGACACGTCACCTGGAGCCAACAAGTAACGTAAGCCCTTGACGATTGATCCGCACACCCGTTTTCATCCGCGGTGACGCGGCCTCGCCCCATGCGATCTCAGGATGACAGGAGAATAAACTACACACATGCCTGACTGGAGCTATCGGACCATCCTGCGGCCGCTGATGCTGGCTATGGGGGCGGAGCGTTCGCGGCGGCTGGCGGTGCGGACGCTGGGGAGGCTGGCGCGTGTTCCGTTCGGTCCGGCGGCGATCGATTTTCTGGGGCATATGCGGGCGGATGGGAAGTTGCGGATGCGCTTTGGGGCGCGCGAGCTTCCCGGGCCAATCGCGCTCGGGGCGCTGATTGATCCGCGCGGGGAGTGTGTGAATGCGTTCGCGCGCTTCGGGGCGGGGTTGATCGAGGTGGGGCCGGTGGCGGAGCGGGGAACGGAGGTCGTTCCGGATTGGAGGGTCGATCTCGGTGGGCGGACGATTACCTCGGCCGCGACGACTGTCGTCGGGGTCGATGAGCTGGAGGCGAACCTGAAGAGGGCTGCCGTTCCGGTCGCGGTTCGGATTGCGGAGCGCGATCCCGCGGCGGTGCGGCGCATCGTTCGACGGCTGCAGGATTACGCGGCGGTGTTCGTCGTGGAGACGGCGGAGCAGCTCGCGGCGGCGGAGGGCACGCGGCCGGTGTTGCTGGCGGTGAATGCGGATGGGCCGTGCGCTCCATCACGCGTTTCCGGTGTCTGGATTCGCGGGGAATTGGCTCGCGTGGAGGCTTGCGTCCGCGCGTTCCGCGCCGAGGATCCGGAGATGCTCATCATCGCCGCGGGCGTCGTCGAGCCGGAGGATGCGCGAGGGCTGCTCGACGCCGGCGCCAACGTCGCAGCGGTCGACGCGGGGTTGGTAATCTCCGGGCCGGGGCTGATCAAGCGCTGCAACGAGGCGCTGCTGTCGACGCTGCCGCATGAAGAGGAGCCGGAGCCGTTTTCGCTCGAGGCGGCGCGGCGGGCGTGGTTCTGGGCGCTCTTCCTCGGGATCGGGATGTTCGCCGGGGGGCTGCTGGCCATCGTCATCGCCTCGACGCGGGTCGTGCTGCCGTACGACGAGAGTCTCTGTGGGATGACCCGCGGGCAGCTCGCCGCACTCAATCCGCGGCTGCTGCCGTTCATGGCCCACGACCGTGTCTCGCTCGCCGGGACGATGCTGAGCATCGGCATCTTCTACGCGGCGCTCGGCTGGTTCGGCGTCCGGCGCGGCGCGCACTGGGCGCACGTGACGGTCATCGTTTCGTCGGCGGTCGGGTTCTTCAGCTTCTTTTCTTTCCTCGGCTTCGGCTACTTCGACCCGTTCCATGCCTTCGTGACTGCGATCCTGACGCAGTTCACGCTGCTCTGCATGGTGCTGCCGCGATCGGCGCCGCTGCCGCCGCAGCCGGAGTGGCGCGAGAGCGCGGCCTGGCGGCGCGGGCTGTGGGGGCAACTGCTGTTCATCTTCCTCGGCGTGGGGCTCACCGGCGCCGGGCTGGTGATGACGCTCATCGCCTGCACGTGGGTCTTCGTCGACACCGACCTTGCGTACATGCGGACGACGGCGGCGCAGCTCCGGCTCTCGTACGAGCGCCTGGTGCCGCTCGTCGCGCACGACCGGGCGAGCCTCGGCGGGATGCTGATCGCGAACGGCATCACGGTCTGGCTGAGCGCGCAGTGGGGCTTCCGCGCCGGCGCTCGCTGGCTCTGGCTGGCGCTGGCGTGGGGCGGCAACATCGCCTTCGCCTCGGCGGTCGCCGTCCACGTGGTCGTCGGCTACGGCGCGCCCCTCCATCTGCTGCCCGCATTCGCCGGATGGGTGCTCTGGAATGTCGCCCTCGCACTGTCGCGGGAGTGGCTCGCGGAGACGCGCAATGACAGTGCTACGATGCCGGTCGAAATCCCGCAAACGTTGTCTGTTGCCGGCGGTCCGTTCTCCGTCAATCCTCGTCCAGGCGAAACGGCCCAGACAACTGACAACTGACAACCGACAACCATTCATGTACGACCTGATCGTGATCGGGTCCGGCCCGGCCGGCGAGAAAGGGGCCGCGCAGGCGGCGTACTTTGGCAAACGTGTCGCGCTGGTGGAGCGCGAATGCGTGGTCGGCGGCGCGTGCGCGAACACCGGGACGCTCCCGTCGAAGACGCTGCGCGAGTCGGCGCTCCACCTCTCCGGATTCCGCCAGCGCGGCTTCCGCGATCCGGTGCAGGCGGCGGCGCAGGACGACATCACGGTCGAATCGTTCATCTACCGCAAGCGGATCGTGGTGGAGAGTGAATGGAAGCGGATCGAGGGGAACCTCCGGCGGCACAACGTCGAGACGTTCCAGGGGATGGCGAGCTTTCTCTCCCCGCACGAGATCCGGGTGGTGAACGCCGAAGGGGAGCAGACGCTGAAAGGGAAGGTCATCCTCATCGCCACCGGCTCGTCGCCGGTGCGGCCGCCCGGCGTGCCGTTCGACGACACGGCGGTCTGCGACAGCGACACGATCCTGCAGCTCGACCGGATCCCGGAGACGATGGCCATCGTCGGCGCCGGGGTGATCGGCTGCGAGTACGCGTCGATCTTCGCGGC
Source organism: Thermoanaerobaculia bacterium (assembly GCA_035629865.1). Lineage (GTDB taxonomy): Bacteria > Acidobacteriota > Thermoanaerobaculia > Gp7-AA8 > Gp7-AA8 > QHVT01. The sequence continues at coordinate 2,623 of DASPHC010000055.1, forward strand.
CCTCGGCGTGCAGGTCCACCTGATCGACGGCCGGACGGCGCTGCTGCCGCACATCGACGGGGAGATCGTACGGATCCTGCTCGGTGAGCTGCAGAACCGGCTCGGGGTGACGATGCATCTCGGCGTGGAGGTCGACACGATCGTGCACGAGGGGGACGCCGTCCGCCTGACGCTGAAGGACGGCTTCCGGCTCGACGTGGCCAAGGTGCTCTACGCCGCCGGCCGGCGGAGCAACACCGCCGGGCTCCAGCTCGAGGCGGCGGGGGTAGAGACCGACAGGCGCGGGCTGATCGTGGTCAACGAGAGTTACCAGACCACGGCGGGCAACGTCTATGCGGCCGGCGATGTGATCGGTTTCCCGGCGCTGGCGTCGACGTCGATGGAGCAGGCCCGCGTGGCGATGGTCCACGCGTTCGACCTGAAGTACAAGACGAAGGTGGCAGGCACGCTGCCGTACGCCATCTACACCATCCCGGAGCTGTCGACGATCGGCGTCACGGACGAACAGTGCGCCGCAAGCGGGCAGCCGTTCGAGGTCGGCCGGGCGTTCTACCGGGTCAACTCACGCGGCCAGATCATCGGCGACGCCAAGGGGATGATCAAGCTGGTCTTCGAGCCGGACTCGCTGCGACTCCTCGGCGTGCACATCGTCGGCGAGAACGCGGCGGAGCTGCTGCACACCGGGATGATGGTGATGCAGTTCGGCGGGACGATCGACGCGTTCATCCAGGGAGTGTTCAACTTCCCGACGTTGAGCGAGGCGTACAAGTACGCGGCGTACGACGGCCTGGGGAATGTGGCGCGGAAGCGGACGTCTTGAGCGCACGAAGAGACGACGAGAGGCCTCCGGCGGGCGGGCACGGCCCGCGGCGTTTGTTGCCCCAGGCTGAACGCGCGCCTGTCGCACGGAACGCGGTTCGGGCAAAAACAAACGCCGCGGGCCGTGCCCGCCCGCCGGAGGCCTCTCGTCGTTCCCTCGAGCTCTTCAGCAGGCCTGTTCCGGGAAGTCCAACACGTTGTCCGGCATCGGCGCATCTGCCGGCTGCACTTCGTTGAAGCGGGTCACGATGGCGGTCATGAGGGAGCCGATCAGCTCGACGTCGAACGGCTTGCGGATGATCGAGTGGACGACGCTCGAGTCGAGGTCGTTGACAAAGGAGTCGGTCATCGCGGAGACGACCACCACCGTCGGGCGGCTCGTCTTCGTGGCGAGCTGTTCGACCACTTCGTAGCCGCTGAGACGGGGCATCATCAGGTCGATGATGGCCAGGTCGTACTGGCATTCCCCCAGTTTCTGGAGCGCCTCGACACCGTCGGAGGCCATGTCCACGGAGAACCCGCGGCGCTCCGCCACGAGGCGGAGCAATTGTCGGATGGCCGGGTCGTCGTCGATGATCAGGATCTGCGTACGGATGATGTCGGCTCCACCTGACAAATTCTCCCATGCAAATGGCATGCTCGGCCATGAGGGAGTAGCCGCTCCGCGGCTCGACGTCCGCTCCGCGGCCAATAAAAAAGGCGCACCTTGCGGTGCGCCGTTTTCCCGAACCGTACGAGTCGCGCTTACTTCGCCGCGCGCTTGGAAGCGCCGGCGAGGCGGGACTTGTAGCGGTTGGCGGTGTTCTCTTTGATCAAGCCGGTCTTGGCCGCCTTGTCGATCGCCGAGTACGACGTCGCGAGTGTGTCCTTGTCCGCGTCGCCGCCGCTGATGGCCGCGCGGGACTTTTTGAGGGAGGTCCGGAGGCTCGACTTCGCCGCGCGGTTCCGCTCATTTCTCTTTTCGGACTGCCGTCTCTGCTTCTCGGCCGAGCGAATGTTCGCCATGAATCTTGCTCCTGCTGACTTGGGTGATTTCAGGGACAGGCAGGGATTTGCCTGTCCTCCACTTGTAAACTACTGATTCTACCTTGTTTCGATGCCGAGCTGCTTGAGTTTCTGGCGCGCCAGGCCGGCTTCCTGCGATCGGGGATGCTCGTGCACCACGTACTGCAGTTGCACAACCCCCTGGGCTCTCTCGCCGATGTTGATGTACGAGTAGCCCTTCTTGAGCAGCGCACCCGGGACCTTGTCGGACTTCGGGTATTTGGTGACGACGCTGTCAAACTGCTCGATGGCCTCTTGATATTTCTTCTGGGAAAAAAGGCTCTCCCCGATCCAGTAGCTGGCGTTGTCCGCCAGGTCGGGCTGGTTGTTCACGTCGAGGAACTCCCGGAACCCTTCGATGGCCAGGTCGAAGTTGCCCCGCTGGTAGTCGCGGTAGGCGGCCTGGTAGACCTGGGTGGGGTCGCCCGTGGAGCGGGCCGGCGCCGGCACGGTCATCTGCCCCGAGGCCTCGGTACCGGTGGCCGGGGTGGTGGAGGTCGTTGCCGGACCGCCGGTCGCGGCCCCAGCGGACGCCGTTTCGGCGGCTGCGACCCGCGCCTTCAGGTCCTCGATGTCGCGGCGGATGGCCGCCACGTCGCCGGAAAAGCGGTCGATGCGGTGGCCGGCCTGCTCGGCGGCCTCCTGGGTGTTGCCGATGCGCTCCTCGATCTGCGCGACCTTGGCCACGAGGGTGGCGTTGGACTTGAGCAGGGTCTCGGTCTGCTCGGCGATGCGCACGTTGACGTTCTGGACTTCCTCTTTGGAAGAGGCCGTACGCTTGATGCTGGCCAGTTGCTCCTGCAGCTCGGCGATCTGGCGCTGCGCGGCTTCGAAGTCCGAGGTCGAGACACAGCCGGCCGCGGCGAGCGCCGCGGCCAGCATCACGAGGGATTGAACGGTTTTCATCAGTTATCTCACCAGGACGAGATGGGAGCGGCGGTTCTGCGACCACGACGCCTCATCGTGTCCCTCTTCGAACGGGCGTTCTTCGCCGTAGCTGACGGTGCGGATGCGGTCCGCGTCGACGCCGAGCGTCACCAGGTAGTCCTTCGCGCTGTTGGCGCGGCGGTCGCCGAGAGCCAGGTTGTACTGCTCGGTGCCCCGCTCGTCGCAGTGGCCTTCGATCAGCAGGTTATAGCCGGCGCCTTCGCGGCCCTTGAGCCAGGTGGCCGAGGCGGTGAGCGATGCCTGCGCGGCGTCGTCGAGCGTCGCCTCGTCATAGTTGTAGAAGGCATCGCGCAGGTAGCCCTTGGTCTGCACGTACCGGTTGAGCTCTTCGATGTCGGCCGGGAAGACTTCTTCGCGGACCGCGGGCGTTTCCTGCACGAAGTCGGCAGGCGGGGTGACCCTGGTGTCGGTGTTCTGCACCGGCGGCGGCGGGACGTCCGGAACGGTCGTCGCCGGGACGGTCGTCGGCTCCACGGGCTTCTTGCGCGACTTGCATGCCGGCGCCAGTACCACCAGCAAAGCGATCAGGACGGTCAGGATCAGTTTCATTCTCTTCATTGCGGTTCCACTCCCTATGTACGGATGATAAATCAGAGTGCGTAGGTCGCTGCCATTCTGCGAGCTGTTACTCCGGCTTCTTCGACCAGTCGGGCTCTTTGTTCTCGCCGTCGAACGTCAATTGAAGCAGGTCGGTACCGTCGGCGCGCATCCGGTAGACCTGCCAGCGATTGTTTTTGCGATTGGATTGGAAGGCGATCCATTGTCCGTCGGGCGACCAGGTGGGCTGTTCGTTCGATCCTTCGCCGGCCACGATGCGGCTCTCGCCGGTGATCAGGTTGGCGATCCGGATCTGGAACCGTCCATTGACGCGCGAGGTGTACGCGATCTGCTCGCCGTCGGGCGAGAAGGTCGCGTCGTCGTTCCAGTTGCCGTCGTAGGAGATGCGGCGGACGTTCGTCCCTTCCGCGTCCATGACGTAGATCTGCGGCGTGCCGCTGCGGCCGGAGGTGAAGGAGATCTGGCGCCCGTTCGGGCTCCATTCCGGCGTCGACTCGATGGAGTTGGTGGTGGTGAGGCGGCGGATGTTCGTGCCGTCGTCTTTGATGAGGTAGATGTCGGGATTGCCGCGCACAGAGCCGACGAAGGCGATGTCGTTGCCGACCGGCGAGAACGTCGCCGAGGTATTGAGCGAGAGGCCGCTGGCGAGGCGCGTCCGCGCGCCGCCGCGGCGGTTGATGATGTACATGTCGCTCGTCCCGCGGGCGAACGAGGTGTAGACCATCCGCTCGTTGTCGGGCGCCCAGCTCGGGAGGATCGAAAGCATGCCGTGGTGGGTGATCTGGCGCTGGTTCGCGCCGTCCCAGTCCATCAGCCAGATCTCCCAGGTGCCGGTGCGCTTGGAGGCGAAGGCGATCTGCGAGAGGAAGACTCCCGGCCGGCCGTTGACGGTCTTGATCAGCTCATTGGCGAGCAAGTGGGCGGTGCGCGAGAGCGCCGCCGCGGGGCTGCGGTAGCGCTTCTTCAGTTGCGCCGCGCCGCTCTGGTCGAGCAGCCGCCCTTCGACGACGTATTCGTCCCCTTCGGTCCAGACGTTGAGCTGGAGGTGGAGCTGCGCGTTGACGCTCTTCAGCACCTCGGAGGTCACCGGGACGGACGGCGGAAGGGGGGCGATGGCGAAGATGCCGGAGTAGGCGAGGTCGCGTGTCAGCGGGCCGAAGAAGCCTTCGCGGACTCGCGCGGCGTCGACCGGCGCGGGAGCGAGGCCTCCTGCGGGGTTGAGCTCCGGGAACGGGACGGCGATGCGGATGATCTGCGCCGCCTGCTCGGGCGTCATGGTGCTGGTGATGTCGGTCTGCGCCAGGAGTGCGGGCGCGACCGCGGAAAGCGCGAGGACTGCCAGGGCCAGGGTGAGGTTCAGTTTCTTCATCGGAACGTGAGGTGTACTCCCAGAAAAGTGCCGTTGTATGCGAAGGGAAGCGGGGTCAGGCGATTCGAGGCCCGGACGGCGCTGAGCGCGGCGCGGTCGAAAGTGGCGTTGCCGCTCGACGTCTCGACCTTTGCTTCATTGATCGTGCCGTCGCGCTGAATGCGGAAGTAGATCACGGCCGGCGTCGTCACCGTGCCCGGCGGCCGGAACCAGTTGCTGCCGATGCGGCGGTGCATCCCCTGAAGGTAGAGGGTGTGCGGAAAGTCGCCTCCCTCAATGCCGGTAATGCCGGAGCCGCCGACCGGGACATCGGTGGTGGTCCCCGGTACGAGAGCAGCGGTTGCGGCCGGCGCGACCGCCGGTTTTGCGGCCGGCGGAGTCTCGGAGCCTTTCTTCGTCGACTGTCCGAAAGGGGAGAGGGGGACGGTGTTCTTCTCGACTTTCGCCGGAGTCGTGACGGCGGCCGGCTTCGGCTCCTCGATGCGCGGCGGCTTCGGTTCTTCGATCGGCGCTTCGATCGGGACAGCCGGCGCCACTTCGGCGGGCTTCGGGGTGACCGGCCTCGCCACCGCACGCGGCGGCGTGACGGGGCCGGGCATCCTGGCGAACTCGATGTTGATGACGTTGGACGCTTTCGGAGGAGTGGCATGCATCGCGGCGTAGACGCCGAAGGCGGTCAGGCCGCCGTGCAGCACGAGCGAGACGAAGAATCCGCCCGCCGCCCCACGGTCGAGGGAGGCCCGTTCGGCCAGGACGTCAGCGACGCCGTCTCGCATCGCCCGCTCCCGCTCCGCCATCTCTCGGCTTGGTGACCATCCCCAGTTGCTGCACTCCCGCCCGGTTCATCACATCCAGCACCGCCACCACACGTCCATAGGGTACGCCCTGATCGGCCTCCAGCAATGCGCGCTTGATGCCGCGCGAGCGGAGCATCGGGCCGAGGGAGAGCTCGAGATTCTCCGAACCGACCGCCATTTCGTCGACGTAGACCGCGCCCGAGGCGGTGACGGTAATCCTGGTGGGATTGTTCGACGCCAGCTCCTGGCTGCGCCCCTCGGCCTCGGGGAGCGAGACGTCGATCCCCTGGGTCAGCATCGGCGCCGTCACCATGAAGATGATCAGCAGCACCAGCATCACGTCGACCAGCGGAGTGACGTTGATCTCCGCCAGGTCGCCGAGCTCGTCGGATTCGCCTAAACGTAAAGCCATCGTGGTGAGGTTATCGGTTGTCGGTTGTCAGTTGTCCGAACCGGTCTCGCCTGGACGTTCCCGCCAGCCGAGGAATGGCAGACAACCGACCACCGACAACTGATCAACATTTAGACGCAACGCCTCCAGACAAAGTTGCGTCGGTCATCAAGTAAAGTTGCGCTCGGTGAGATTCAGAAACTCGAGCGTGAAATCTTCCATCTCTCCCCTGGCCTGACGGAGCTTCTGCACGAAGTGGTTGTAGGCCATGAGGGCGGGGATGGCGGCGAAGAGGCCGGCGGCGGTGTTGATCAGGGCCTCGCTGATGCCGGGAGCGACGGCGGTGATCGAGGTCGAGCCGGTCGCGCCGATCGTCCCGAACGCCCCCATGATCCCCCAGACCGTCCCGAAGAGGCCGATGAACGGCGTGGCGGCGGCGGTGGTGGCGAGGAAGGGGACGAAGCGGGACAGGCGGGCCGACTCGATGCGCGCGGCGCGGATGAGCGAGCGCTCGACGCTGTCGACCGATTTCACGGTCTGCTTCAGGGAAGACTCGCTGTGCGCGATCTGGGCCTCGATCTCGGCGTAGCCGGCGCGGAAGAGGCCGACCAGAGACGAGTGCTGCAGCGCGCCGAGGGCCGACTGCACGTCGACCAGCCGCTTCGCCTTCCGGAAGATCGGCATGAACCGCCTCGACGCGCGGGCCGAGCGCCGAAACCGCGCCCAGACCACGAAGGTGATCGCCCAGGAGAGAATCGAGAACAACAACAGGATGGCGAGGACGGACTTGCCCACCCACCCCGTGTGAAAAAACGCCGTCCAGAGTTCCACTGGGCGGAGGGTAACACAACCGCAACTGCATGAAAGCGAAGCGGGTTATCGAGGAGTGGAGATGCGATCGGAGCGAGGGGACCAATGGGACCAAATGAGGCCTGTGGGGAACGTGAGCCGTCCATTCGTCCGATGGGGTTCCGATCGGTCCTGCCGTTCCCCACGCGCACTGTTCACCGTCAAGCGGAACAAGTAAAGTAGCCGGGCCGGTTGTTCGCGGCCAGTGTGACCCCGTAGCTCAGGTGGATAGAGCAGCGGTTTCCTAAACCGCGGGTCGGAGGTTCGAGTCCTCTCGGGGTCACCAATTGCTGTTCCCTCAGTAAAAAAAGCCCCGCGCGCGCGAGAGAGACTTTTCGTCGAAAACGAACTCGAACGATCCGTCGATCGGCTCGAAGGTCGGAATCCCGCGCGACTCCTCCTCGCGAAGCTCTTCCGATTCGATCGGGGCCCAGAAAACGTCTGTGACCTCGACGCCATGCGGCTCGCCCGGATGGTCTGGGATTACACGTCCCTTTAGGATCGATCTCTGACCACCGGGTGGGTCGAACATTGGCCTTTGGCCGCGCTCCTGACCCATGCGTCCAGAGGGCAGCTACCGATAAGTGCTTACTTCACAGGGGCTTCTGATTTCGTGACGGATGGCAGTACCATTGCGATGAGAAGCTAACTGTCTCCCAGAGAGATAAGTTGTCGGGTGGAGCGGCGCGGCGCCGTTCCAAAATCGGTAGGAAGCATCTGAAACGTAAAAAGGAGCTTTGAATGCATCGTCGTCATCTCCTGGTTCTGGTTGCGCTCGTTCTCCTCGCTGTCCCCTCCTTCGCCAGCCACGCGTGGGGGAGCTATCATTGGGCTCGCCAGTCGAACCCGTTCACGCTGAAAGTCTATGACAACGTCACCTCGAATTGGGAGTCGTACCTCTCCACGGCCGCGTCCGACTGGAGCCAGTCGGCCGTGTTGGACATGAACGTGATCTGGCAGTCACCGCTGACGAGCGCCCGCAAGTGCGGCTCGGCCACCGGCGTGATCGAGATCTGTAACACGACGTACGGCCAGAATGGCTGGCTGGGGATTGCCGGCATTTCGATCAGCGGCAACCACATCACCAAAGGCTACACCAAGTTGAACGACACGTATTTCAACATGGCCACGTACAACACCCCGGCCTACCGCCAGTTCGTGACCTGCCAGGAGCTCGGCCACGACTTCGGCCTCGGCCACGTGAACGAGACCTTCACCGATGCCAACACCGGCTCGTGCATGGACTACACGAACGACCCGGACGGTGGTGCCGGCGGCGGCTCGTCCAGTGACCCGGACAACATGAACCCGAATCAGCACGACTTCGACATGATCGCCTCGATCTACTCGCACCTCGACAGCACCACGACCGTCGGCGCGATCTTCCGTAACATCGCCTCCGAGTCGGTTCGCGTGAAGGGCATCGACGAGATCCTCGCCGACGCCGGTCAGTGGGGGATGCCGGTCAAGTTCAACGACAAGGGCATGCCGACGGTCTTCGTTCGCGCGATCTCCGGGAATCACAACGGCGGCGACCACGACGAAAACTTCAAGGGCGAGGTGACCCACGTCCTTTGGGTTCCTGAAGATCCGTTCGAGGCAATCGAAGAGCCTAAGTTCCCGGATGTCTGGGACCCGCTGAACTAAGCAACAGCATTCATCGTTCGAAAGCCCCGCGCGGAAGCGCGGGGCTTTTGTTGTTTGCCCGACTGAGTCGGAGGTGATCGAGCAGCGAATGCGTACGAGGGTCCGATCTCGGCCTGCTGCCCGCGCTTGATGGATTCGCAAAGTCTGACGATCTCGGGATCCTGCAACGTCGCCTGCTCGCACATCAGAATTGCGCCCGCGTGGTGCGGGATCATCGACTTCAAGAACTGTCGCTCCCGGATCGCGGTCTGCTCGTGAAGGAGCGATGATGTCCGGCCGCGCTTCACGCGCATAGCCATGATGATCGCAGTTCACCAGCATGATCGTTGCCCCGGTCTCGTCGGCCAGCCTGCGGATGCGAGCCGGCGGCGTGATCGTGTGGCGCGTGCCGTGGACGAACACGGCCTTCGCGCCGATCGTCCGCAGCGGTTTCTCGATGGGATGCGTGAGCAGGATGTTCTGCATCGCGCCGCGAAACGACGGCCACGTGTGCAGCACGGCGTCTTCGGCAACCGCGGCCGGTACGTCGCGCATCAGGCCGGGCATGATGCGCTTGAGCAGCGGGCGGGCGCTCCCCATCAGCAGGCACGCCTCACGGGCGAGCACCGGCCGCAGCGAGAACGCCGCAGCCAGCGGCGACATCTCCCAAATGCGTTCGCGCGCCTCCTGCTCGCTGTCGTAGACGGGGGTGCCGAGGAGGTAGAGCTTCGAAACCTGATCGGGAAACCGAGCGGCGTAATGGGCGGCAACGACTGCACCGAAAGAGTGGGTGACGATGGTCAAGTGCCGCGCGGCATCGAGCTCTGTGAGCGTCCGCTGCAGCGCGCCGAGGTGATCGTCGAGTGTGTATTTGACGTCGGGCCAGGGCGAGCGTCCGAAGCCGAGGAGATCGACGTAGATCACCCGTCGCCCCTTCGCCAGCTCGTCGAAGCCGTGATTCCAATAGCGGGTCGAGCCTTGCAGACCGGCGATAAAGATGACCGGGTCGCCGCGTTCGCCCACCACTTTCGGAGTAGAGACGATCGCCGAGATACGCGCGCTCCTCCTGCTCGCGGCGGACGTTCCACCGGGCGAGCAGCTCGATGAGCAGCAGAAAGGCAACGAAGGCACCGGCCACGCCTACGCCTGCCCGCAGTGCCTTCGACCGCATCGCCGACTGCTTCACCACTGCCCTCCTCCGTGGGCGGAGCATGCTCCGCAGCGTCGTTCATTCTCCAGCTCGCGCCGTTTGCTTTTCATCTGATCGGCGTGGCGGCCGCACGCTTCTACTTGCCCGATGATTTCTTGACAGCCGCGAACTTCACCTCCGACGCGGTCTTGCCGTCCTTCGAGATCGTCACCACGACGCGCTTCCCGGCGGTGAGCTCGGCGCGGTTCGCAACGCGGCCGTCGGCGTGTCGATACGCGGTCGCGTTCGCGATCTCGACGTGCATCGTCCTGCCGTCCGTCTTCTCGAGCATGAACGAGCCGTCGTCGTGCAGCGCCGTCACCGTGCCCATGTACTTGTGGACCTCGCCGGCGTGGCCGAACGCGTTGAGGGCGGCGAGAAGGAGAAGTGAGCCGAGGATGAATCTGCGCATGTGTGTGTGGCCTTTCAGTGCTGGTGTGGGGAGTGATCTTCCGCCGCTGCTGGTACCGGCTCGCCGTCGGCGAGGAACGCTTCTTCGTCCTGCATCTGCTGCCACTCCGCGGGTGACTTTGGATTGAGTTTCTGCATCTCGGCCATCTCTTCCGGTGCGAGCTTCGGCAGGTGGCGGATGAACAGGACGAGTCCCCAAGTGCCGTGTGCCGATTCAGCGGTCCCGCCGCCGAAGCCCGGCATACCGGTGAGACGGACGCCGTTCTCGATGATGGAGAACAGCTCGCCATCCGACAAAGATTGCGTTGCCGGCAAGGTCATGTCCGGCGCCTTCGGGTACATCTGTTTCCCCATGCCGCCGCCTTTGCCGTCGTTGCCGTGGCAACCGGCGCAGTGATCGGCGAAGTGGGCGCGGCCTTCGGCGACGCTCTGCGGCGTGAGCGGGACGGGGTTCTTCATGTCGCGCAGGTCGGACGGCACGGCCCAGTGCCGCATCGCACGCGCCATCACGGCTTCGACGCGAGACGGTTCATCGTGCGCGCTGAAGCCGCGGCGGAGCATCGAGGCGACGACGGCGATCGCCACGAGCAGCGCCACGGCGACGACGCCGAGGATGACCTTCGACCGCCTTCTCATTTGCCGTGACCTTCATGCGCCGCCGGTTTCGCGGCGGGTGTGGTCGACATCGAATCGACGCGCCAGGCCGACGTTCCTTTCGGCTGCTTGTACCAGCCCGGATCGCGGCCGTAGTCGATGTCGTCGCGCACCTTCACGAGCGTGAACATGCCGCCCATGTCGATCTTGCCGTACGGTCCCTGGCCGCCGAGCATCGGGATGCTGTTGCGCGGCATGGCCATCGAGCCCTGATGCTCCGCGTGCTCTCCCATGCCGTTCGCGCCCATGACCATCGTGCCGGGCACGAGCTCGTTGAGGCGCTGCTGCGTGTTCGAGGGATCTATGCCGAGGAGGTTCGGCAGGTCGTGCCCCATCTGGTTCATCACGTGGTGTGTCTTGTGGCAGTGGAACGCCCAGTCGCCGGGGTTGTCTGCGGTGAACTCGATGTCTCGCGTGGTGCCGACCGGCACATTCACGCTGTTCTCCGGCCACCATGCGGTTTCGGGGATCGGGCCGGCGTCGGTGCCGGTGATGTAGAAGTGGTGTCCGTGGATATGAATCGGGTGCGAGTCCATCGTCAGATTCGCGAGCCGGATGCGCACGCGATCGCCGGTCCGCACGAGCATCGGTTCCGTTCCGGGGAACACGCGGCTGTTCATCGTGAAAGTGTTGAAGTCGAGCATCACGGTCGGGTCGGGCGTCGCGGTGCCGGGCTTGATGAACCATTCATTGAGAAAGATCGCGAAGTCGCGATCGACGCGGCGCACGTTCGCGTCGCGCGGATGGATGATGAAGAAGCCGTGCATGCCGAGGGCGATCTGCGTCATCTCGTCGAAGTGGGGGTGATACATGAGCGAGCCGGTTTGCTGGAGCGTGAACTCGTACGCGAACGTTTCGCCCGGCTCGATCTTCGGCTGATTGAGACCGCTCACGCCGTCCATGCCATTCGGGAGGATGAAGCCGTGCCAGTGCACGGACGTTCCTTCGGGCAGCTTGTTGGTGACGAGGATGCGCACGCGATCGCCTTCATATGCTTCGATCGTGGGGCCGGGAGTGACGCCGTTGTAGCCCCAGCAGTTCACTTCGAGGCCGTTCACGAACTCGCGGCGCACCGGCTCGGCGATCAGGTGAAACTCCTTCACGCCGCCCACCATCTTGTACGGGAGAGACGTGCCGTTCGGCGTGACGACGGGCGCGCGGCCGCTGCTGCGCTGGGCGCGCAACGGCTTTGGCGGAGGTCCGCTCGCGCCCAACGCGCGCAGCCGCTGGCCGAACGCGCGCGTGCTGGTGAGCAGGCCGGTGGCGGCGCCTGCGAGACCGGAAAACAAAAGACTACGACGTGTGAACGGCATGACTAGTGACCCCCTCTTGCGGTACCGGCGTTTCTTCCCGTGTTCTGGTCGGTTGCCGGGGTGAATGACGGATCGGACGCGACGCCCTGGAGCGCGCGATCGAGATCGGTGCGCGCGCTCCAGTACTCGCGCTGCGCGTCGATGGAGTCGCGGCGCGCCTGCATCTCGTTCTGCTTGGCCTGCAGGAGCTGGAAGACGCCGACGAGCATCGCGTTGTGCTCGAGCTTCGTCAGCTCGAGGATGCGCGCGCGGCGCGGCACGATGACGTCGCGGTAATACTCGACGCGTGCGCGCGCTTCGGCGAGCGTTGCGCGTGCCGCTCGCAGTTGCGACGCCGTTTCGGATTCGAGCGCGGCCATCGTGTGACGGGCGCGCAGGAACTCCGCTTCCGCTCGCGTGCGTGCGGCGCGTCCGGTGTTGAAGATCGGGATCGGGATCTCGATGCCGGGACCGACGGTATGTGCGCCGTCCGGCTCGCGCTCGTAATGGACGTCCAGCACCGTCTCTTCGAGCAACGCCAGCCGCGCGATCGGCACCTGCCGCTGTGCGATCTCCAGCTCGCGGCGGGCGATCGCGATGTCGAGACGCTGCGTTGCGGCGAGCTGTTCGAGCTGCTGCTGTTCCAGCTCCGTCGCCGGCAGCTCGGGGAACGTCGCCGGCACGCGCCACTCCGCGGCCGTGCTGCGCAGACCCATGGCGCGCAGCAACGCTTCGCGGGCGAGCACGACCCGCTGCTCCGCGCGGGCGACGTCGAGCTTCGCCTGCTCGTAGAGCGCCTGTTCGTTTTCGAGATCGAGGTCGGTGATGTTCTCTGCGGCGTGTTGTTTGATCGCCACTTCCGCGGAGGTCTGCGCGGCGTCGTGCGTGGTGCGGCTGAGCGCCACATGCTGCGTCGCCGCGAGCAGTTCGTAGTACGCGGCTCGCACGTCGCCGCCGAATCGCAGCACTTCGGAGCTGACGCGCATCTGCGCGGCGTCGAATGCTGCACGGCCGAGGGCGCGGCGGCGCGGGAGCTGGATCAGGTCGATGAGCGATTGCGCGAGGCTCAGCTCGAAGGGGCGGTAAGGCTCCGCGGGATAGCGGATCTCCGCCTCGAGGATCGGGTTGGAGATGGTCGAGGCTTCGATCAGATCGGCGCGCGCGATGCCCAGCTCCGCGAGCGTGACCTGGAGGCGCGGGCTGTTGAGCATCGCGATCGCCACCGCTTCGTCGGCGGTGAGCTCGTCCGCGAGCATCGCCGCGACGCGCTCGTGATCGGCGGTCGCGGGTTGCGCATTCCATTCGATGGCGGGGCCGCCGCGCTGGCCGCTACGTTCGGCAACGGCCTGCTGGATGTCGTTCGTTCCGGCGTCGCGCGGCACGCTCACGCAGGAGGTGAGCAGGACCGCGGCGAGTGCGAGGAGAGTTGTGGTCGTGTACTTCATCGGCGCGTCCTCGTCATCCGTTCTTCTTCACGAGCGTCATGCCGCACTTCGGACACGTGCCTGGGTTGTCGCTCGTCACTTCGGGGTGCATGGGGCAGGCATACACGGTCGCGATAGTTGGCTGCGCTCCGGTCGCGCTGTGCTGGCTGTGATCCACGGCGGACGTGCGATTGCTTCCGTCACGCGTTGCGGGCATCGGCGTGGGCGGGTTCTCGTGGTCTTCACCCGCGGTGATGCCGCGCGTTCCGTGGCCTTCGTGGCTGCCGCCCTGCGCTGCCTTCGCAGCTTCGGACACGGAAACCGATGCGGGGGCGTCGAACGCGTCGCGGCGCAGCGTCGTCGCCGGCTGCAAGCGCTGCATCTCGGCGCTCGATCGCGGCGCCGGTGCGGCTGCGGGTATGGAGGTGGCGCCGGCGCCGTGCTGCGCGTGCGCGTTCGCGCCGGCCGCCGCGGGCGTCTGCATTGCGCCGTGCTGACTGTGGTCCGCCTGCGCGGTCGCGGCTGGCGTTCCGTGCTGCGCGTGCGGATCGGCCGCGGCCGAGGAGGGCGCGGTGTGTTGCATCCCGGCGTGCTGATCGTGCGTCGCGGCCGTGCTCGGGGCGGCCGTGTGGCCTGCGTGCGCGTTCGTGGCTGCGGCGGTTGTACCGTGCTGCGCGTGCGCGTTCGTCGTGGCCGTGTGGCCGGCGTGGGCGTTCGTGCTGGTGCTGCCGTGACCCATCGCGGCGTGATCGGCCGCTGTGGTACCGCGTGTCGTGGCGTGGCCCGCGTGCGCGTTCGTTGCGCCCGTGCCGTGGCCCATCGCGGCGTGATCGACTGTGGCGGCGCCGCCGTGGGCGCTGTGGTCCATCGTACCGCCCGCGGTCGCGCCGTGGTTCATCCCGGCTTGCGCGTCAGCGCCGGTGCCGTGCGCCGAATGATCCGTCGCAGCGTCGCCGGTGGTGGTCGCGCCGTGTGCACTGTGGTCCGCACTGGCCGTCGTCGCCGTCGCGCCGTGGCCGCCGTGATCGTGGCCTCCGCCGACGGGTGTTCCTCTCGCCTGTGCCTCGCGGTACGCCGCCGCGCTCTTCGACGCGACGCTCTGTTCTCCGCCGCATGCCGCCGCGACGAGCGCCATGACGAGAGCGACGACGAGCAGCATTGCTCGCATGATGTTCATGCCGGGATAACGCTTCATCTCGAAACTCCTTACAGGGCCAAGTCCGTTTTCTGCTTGGGGGGAGGGGACGCGGCGTCAGGCAGAGGTCAGCGGGCACAGGAAGGCCCGCGACGCGAGTGCGCGCCACGTGAAGGCGGGATCAGATGAGGAAGGTTTCGACGAGGACGTGCAGACCGACATCCCGATCGCAGCGCATGGCGCCGAGGGTGATGAAGCTCCGATAGCCGGTCGTGGCGGTAGGCGCAATCGCGCGCGGTTCGCCACCGAAGGCCGCGAGCCTGAACAAGTTCGGCACTTCGGTCGCGATCCGCTTCACCGGCTCCTGCTTCTCGCGGGCCGGCGCGGGCGGTGTCGCCTCGTGCTCATGGTCGTGCTCCGCGTGGTCGCCGCGGATGACGTTCGCCGCCATTTCGCAGATCGGCATGAGCTTGTGCATGACGCCGTGGAACGGCAGGACGCAGCAGCCGACGAGAAACACCGTCGCCAGCAGCAGCGGAACGGTCGTTCCGGCGATCCAGGCGGCGGCAATGGCTCTGCGTCTCATCGGGTGGATAGCGAGGTGCAAGTCATGATCCCGAACAACACGACGGCTCATCCCGTTCCCGTCAGAACCGGCTGCGGGCGATATGGACGCGTTTGCTGTCGGCGCTCTGCTCGGTCCACGTGAAGTAAACGTCCCGCTCGCGGCGCGCCATCCGCGCGAATCCCGCTGCGCGGGCCGTGCTCGAATCCGCGATTTTGATCGCGGGCTCGACCTTCCCGTTCCGGGACACCCGGCGTGCCCTGATCTCGCCGCCGTCCGGCGTCTGTTCCAGCCAAGTCACGAGCGCGGTCTCCTCGTCGAGCAGGAGCACGTCGAGCCGGCCGATCGGCTTGCCGTCGTCGATCTGCACCGGCTTGCCGAAGGTCACGCCGCCGTCATCCGAGAACGCGGCGTAGGCCCGTCCCTTCTCCTGTGCCGCCGTGAACCACGCCGTCACCACACGCTTGCCGATCGCGTCGGCCTGCGGCCCGTTGACGGGACAGGCGTTGATCTTCCAGTCGTCCGCGTTCACGCGCGCGGGTTTCGTCCAGCCGTTCGCCGTCTTCGCTACGTACGCGATGTCGCGGACTTCCTTCGGTGAGCGGTCGCGGTAGACGATGACCGGGCCGCCGCTCGCCATCGTCATGCCGGTCGTGCAGCATTCGCACGTGCGGCCGTCCAGCTCGACGTCGTTCGCGATGTTGCCGCTCGCGTCCACGATTGCATAGCGGATGCTCATGTCGCCGCCCGCGTCGTGACCGCCTGAGCCGTGACCGCCGCCGGTCATATTCCGCCCGTCGAGCCACGTCGCGCCGACGCCGCCGTCCGGCAGTGCGGCGAGGGTGACGAAGCCATGCTCGGCCTGCTTGCCGTCGCGATTGAGCAGGAACGGCTTGCCCCACGTCGCGCCGCCGTCCGTCGAAGCGGCCATCTGCACATCGTACGAGTACGTGCCTTTGCCGCTCTTCTGCAGCCAGTGGGCGAAGAGCGTCCCTTTCGAGTCTTCGACGATGGAGGGGAAGTCGGCCCAATTCACGAAGAGGTCGTTGCGCTCGACGATGGTGCGCGGCGCGCTCCACTGTCCGCTATCGTACCGAGCGAATCGGAGCGCGACGCGATCGGTGCTCGGCACCGGTTCGAGCCAACTGAGCAGGACGCTGTCCCGCGTGGCGTAGAGAAACGGCTCGGCCGCGCCTGCTCCGGCAGGTGAGGGAAGCGTTTCGATCGGATTTGCTTCTTGCGATGCCTGCTTCGGCTGCTGTCCGGCGGACGCAGCCTCCTTCCGTTCGGCCGCACATCCCGGCATCAATGACACGAGCACCGCCACCGTCACCAGTCTGAACATCCACCCTCCAGCGGCGCGCATTCTACCGGCACGTCCGGCAAGGCGCTGTCCGAGCTTCGACGCCCCCTCCGCCGCAGTCGCCGGGCGGTGAGCCGGTTCGCCGACGCCGCCATGATCTCGTCTTCCTCAGGCCGCCAGCGCATTGCGAAGGACTAACCCTCACCGTCGTCGGGAGCCTCGGAAACCGCTACAATCGCGGTAGGAGGAAAGAATGACATCCCGAAAGATGCTGTCGCTGTCACCGATCGCGCTTTGCTTCGTGGCAGTCGTTTCGTTTGCTCTACCCGGCTTCACCGAAACCTCGCGCAACGATCGCGTGACCACAGCGAGTTGCCAGCGCTGCGGCGACGGCTACTGTGCGCCGTCATGCGAGAACGAGCGCACATGCCCGGCCGACTGCAGGGCCACGAAGCTCGCTTCACCGACGCCGGCGCCCGCGGCAGTCGTCGCGGCCGCACGCTGCGGCCGCTGCGGCGACGGCCAGTGCGTGAAGTCGTGCGGAGAAACCGCGACGAGCTGTCCCATCGACTGCGGCGGCGGCGGCGAGCCGTCGGCCGCTTCGACATCGACTGAGAAACCGGCCGCTGGGTGTGAAGCCGAAAAATTGAAAGACAGTTCCGACAAGCAGTGATGCACATGCGGAGGGGCGCGATCTCGCGATCGCGTCCCTCCGCACGGGGTCAGCGCGCCCGATCACCCGGTCGCAGAACGCACGAAGGGCGCGCGCCGTGCTTACACGGCGCGCTGGACGCCTTCTTCCCGCTGCTTCCGCCGTCCGTATCGCGTGAGCCCACGCGGCTTGTAGACGCGAGAACCGTGTTTACGGCGAGCACCACCATCGCCGCACCGGCGTCGGCCACGAGCTGCATGCGCACCTCGCGCAGCTCGTGCCGCGCGAGCGGTTGCTGCGCCGCGACATCTGCCACGTGCCGGATCGGTCGCGTATGCACGAGCAGCACGACTGTCGCGAGGATCGTGAGCGTGAGTTTGATCGCGACCCAGTAGTGCCGGAACAGCCCCCAGGTCGTGCCGAGAGACGACACCAGACCGGTGAGCAGGGACGCGAAGCAGAGCGGCACGATGACGTAGCGCGTGGTCACTTCCATGGCCATGTAACACCCGCGGACGATCTGCGCATCGGCGTTCCTCAGCCCCACGATCGCGAGCGCGAGAAACGCGGCGACCGATCCGAGCCAGCTCACCGATGCGAGCACGTGCAGCGTCAGAGCGAGCTTGCGGACACCGGGCGTCATCGTCACGGCTGGCGCGTTTGCTCCGTTCCGTGCGCTGCCGGTCCGTGGCCGCGGAAGCCGCCGCCGAGCAGATGCACGATCGCAAAGAGGAGCCCGAACAGCAGCGCGACAATGCCGAAGACCTTCACCCAGCGGGGCGTGTGGTGCTCGTCGTCTTCGGGCTGATTCATCGCTGTCTATTGTCGATCAGAAAGCGGCGTATCGCCGGCGCGAATGCGCGCGCCAAACCCTCCGCATCGCGTACGTCGTCCGACACTCGCACGGGCGCGAGCTGGCCATGCGGGAGGAGCTGCGCGAGATCTTCCGCCAGCTTCGCCGGGTGGCGCTCGTCCATCCCGGCGAAGATGAGTGTCGGCGCCGTGATGACCGCGAGCTCGTCGATGCTGCGAAATGACCGGTCGCGGCCGATCGCGGCGGCAGCAGCGATGCTCTCGCGGTCCGATCGCGGAATCGCCTCGCGCACGAGCGTGCCGATCAGCGGCGCCAGCTCGGGCAGAATCGGCGCCCACGCCGCTTCGATCCCTTCGTTACGCGCGCGTTCGGCGAAGGCATCCATGAACACGATCTCCGCCGCCTTCTTCTCGTCGTCTTCGATGTCTTCGACGCTGATCAGCACCAGCGCCTGCACGCGCTCGGGATACGCAACGGCGGTGCGCAACGCGATCGTCGTTCCGAGACCGGCACCGCCCACGATCGCGCGCGGCGCGCTGATGTGGTCGAGCACTGAGATCACGTCGGCCGCGTACTGCGACCACGTATGTCGCGCTGGTTCACGGCAGATTGAGCGGCCGTAGCCGCGCACGTCGGGCAGCACGACGGGCACAAGGTCCGCGAGCTCGCGCGCGAGCGGCACGAACATGTGATGGTCGGGACCGCCGCCGTGAACAAGGACGAACGGCGTGTCCCGAGCATCGGCGGTGGTGCCGCTGCGTTGGATGACGCTCGCGAAGAGCGGCCAACCGTCGCTTCCTCGATACGTCAGCTCCGGCATTTCGTCTACGCCGCTACGTGCCGTCGAGCCCACTGCGTTCGGATCAGTACGAAGGCGAAGATCATCAGCGGGCCGAGGATCGCCAGCATCGAAGCCGTTCGCTTGATGACCGTCAGGTAGGGCAGCACCGCGGACAGGAGATGCATCCTCACCGGGAAGTTCCCGAGCAGCACCAGCAGCGATCCGTTCTCCACGAGATCGAAGACAACGTAGAGAACAGGAATCGCCAGCAACACCGCGCGAGGCCTGGCGCCGAGCGAAAGCCGGTCCAACGCCCGGCGCATCCACAAGAAGAGAAACGGCAGCAATGCGAGAGGCAGCACAACGTCGACGGTGACAGTTCTGAATGCGTAGTTGGACCTGCCCGCTGCACCGTACCCCGTGAGCCGCGCGTACAGCGCGTCTTCTGAAAACTCAGGCGTCATATCGAGCAACGTGCCGCCTCCGCTCGCTCTTCGGAAGTCCGGCACGCTTCCCGGAAAGTTCACGAAATGCACCGCAACGAAGACAACGATCGCAACCGCAAACGCCGCAGTCATCTTGTGCTTCATGCCAGCCACGATACGCTCCTCTTACTTCTGCCGCGCATCATCAGATCTTCGCGCGCCGCAACCGCAACGCGTTTCCGATCACCGAGACGGAGCTGAAGGCCATCGCTGCCGCCGCGATCATGGGACTGAGGAGCAGACCGAAGAACGGGTAGAGCACGCCCGCCGCGATCGGCACGCCGAGGGCGTTGTAGACGAAGGCGAAGAAGAGGTTCTGCCGGATATTCGACATCGTCGCGTTGCTCAGCCGACGGGCGCGCACGATGCCGCGCAGATCGCCCTTTACCAGCGTCACGTCGGCCGCTTCCATCGCGACGTCGGTGCCGGTCCCCATCGCGATCCCGACTTCCGCCTGGGCGAGCGCGGGTGCGTCGTTGATACCGTCTCCGGCCATTGCCACGACGCGGCCCTCCTGCTGCAACCTTTTGATCGCGTCGGCTTTCTGATCGGGCAGCACTTCGGCGATCACTTCATCGATGCCGAGCTTCTTCGCCACCGCCTGCGCCGTGGTCTTGCTGTCGCCGGTGAGCATGACGATGCGGAGTCCTGCTGCGTGCAACTCGCGGATCGCGTCGGGCGTCGTCTCCTTCACCGGATCGGCAACGCCGATCAGACCGGCCGGCTTGTCATCGATGACGACGAACATCACCGTCTGACCGTCACCGCGCAGCTTCTCCGCGCGCTCGGTCAGCTCGCGGGCGTCGACACGCAGCTCCTCGAGCAGCGCGCGATTGCCGAGGGCCACGCGCTTCCCGTCGACGACACCGCGCACGCCCTTGCCGGTGATCGACGCGAAGTCGGTCGCGGCGCGCACCGTTGCGCCGCGCGACTCCGCGCCGGCGATGATCGCCGCGGCCAGCGGGTGTTCGCTTGCGCGTTCGACACTGGCCGCGACCCGCAGTAGCTCGGCTTCGTCGAACCCATTCACCGCGACGACGGACGCCAGCTCCGGCTTGCCGCGCGTCAGCGTACCGGTCTTATCGACGACGAGCGTATCGACGGTGCGCAGCACTTCGATCGCTTCCGCGTTGCGGAACAGCACACCCGCGGTCGCGCCTTTGCCGGCGGCCACCATCACGGACATCGGCGTGGCCAGTCCGAGGGCGCAGGGGCAGGCGATGATGAGCACCGCGACCGCATTCACGATCGCGAACACGAGGCGCGGTTCCGGTCCGACGAACGCCCACACCGCGAACGTGATGAGCGCGACCGCGATCACGGTCGGGACGAACCACGCCGAGACCTGGTCGGCCAGTTTCTGAATCGGCGCGCGGCTTCGCTGCGCCTGCGCCACCATGTTCACGATCTGCGAGAGGAGTGTGTCTGCGCCGACGCGCTCAGCGCGCATCAGCAACGAGCCGGTGCCGTTCACGGTCGCGCCGATGAGGCGATCACCTTCCGCTTTCTCGACGGACAGCGGCTCGCCCGTGACCATCGATTCATCGACGTTGCTCGATCCTTCCGTGACAGTGCCGTCGACCGGGATCTTCTCGCCCGGACGGATGCGCAAAATGTCGCCGGGGTGGACCTCTTCGAGTGCAACATCCTGCTCCCGTCCGTCGGGGGTCGCTCTCCGCGCCGTTTTTGGAGCCAGCCCGAGGAGGGCACGGATCGCCGCCCCGGTCCTGCTGCGCGCCCGCAGCTCCATCACCTGGCCGAGAAGCACCAGAGCCACGATCGCCGCCGCGGCTTCGTAGTACACGCCGACGTGCCCCATCGCATCGCGGAACGTGGGCGGGAAGAGGTTCGGCGCGACGGTCGCGACGAGGCTGTAGATGAACGCCACCGCGACGCCGAGGCCGATGAGCGTGAACATGTTGAGATGGCGGTTCACGACCGACGTCCACGCCCGCTCGAAGAACGGCCAGCCGCCCCACAGCACGACCGGCGTCGCGAGCGCGAGCTCGATCCATGGTGCCCAGCTCAGAAGCGTGTGTCCGAGGAGATCGTGCGCGGCCGGGAGATGCCGCAGCATCGCAAAGATCACCAGCGGCACCGTCAACGCGGTACTGACCCAGAAGCGCCGGGTCATGTCCTTCAGCTCGGGGTTGTCTTCTTCGAGAGTGACGGTGCGCGGTTCGAGAGCCATGCCGCAGATCGGGCAGCTTCCCGGCGCATCGCGCACGATCTCCGGGTGCATCGGGCACGTCCACTCGGTTTTCGTAGCGGGCGCGGCGACCAGCTCCGGTTCGAGCGCCATGCCGCACTTCGGGCAGGCGCCCGGTTTGTCCTGCCGCACTTCGGGATCCATCGGGCAGACGTACACCGCGTCGCCAGGCGCGGGAGTGCTGCCAGCCGGCGCCGGTTTCGGCTCGGGGCGTTTGCCGCCGATGTACGCCGCAGGGTTCGCATCGAACTTCGTTTTGCAGCTCGGGTTGCAGAAGTACGTCGTTCCGCCGTGCTCTGAGGAGCCGACCGCGTCGGCTTTGGAGATCGTCATGCCGCACACGGGGTCGACGACTTCATCGGACGCAGGCGGCGTCACGCCATACGCGGCCGGGTTGGCGTTGAACTTCTGTTTGCACGAGGCCGAGCAGAAATAGAACGTCTGGTCGCCGACGCGCGACGAGCCGGCGGCGTTCGCCGGATCGACGGTCATGCCGCACACCGGATCGACTTCACCGGCTGCGTGTGCCTGTTGATGCTGGTGGTTGTGCTTCATGACGACCTCCGTTGTTCTCACTTGTCAGCAGCAGGAGTGCCCGGTCGAGCAGCACGAGGCCGCGGCGACGGGCGTGGTGCCAGCGCCTGCGTACTGAGCGGGAGCTGAATCGAACTTCGTCTCGCAGCCACGGGAGCAGAAGTGGTACGTCTCACCGTTATAGCTCGACGAACCGACCGCCTTCGCCGGGTCGATCGTCATCCCGCAAACAGGGTCGGTAACGGTGGTGTTCGCTGTCGTGGTGTTGTTCATGTGTGTCTCCTTCAACTGAGCTAACGCATCACCCGCGGCGGTCTTACACTTCGCTTTCGGCAACCGCATGAATTCAGAACTCACCCTCCAGCTCGTCGATAACCATCGCCAATTCCTCGGCTTCCTCGAGCGCAGGCTGGGCGACCGCGCGCTCGCCGAGGACATCCTGCAGGATGCGTTCGTGAAGAGCCTCGAGAAGCCGGTCGAGGTCCGCGACGAGACCTCGTCGATCGCGTGGTTCTACCGCACCCTTCGGAACGCCGTCATCGATCACTATCGCCGCACAGGTGCGAAAACCCGCGCGCTCGAAACGCTGGCGCGCGAGATAGAGGGAGCGGTCGAGCCGCCGCCGGAGCTTCGCGATGCGATCTGCGGATGCGTGACGCGCCTGGCTTCGACGCTCAAGCCCGAATACGAGCAGGCCATCCGCCGCATCGACGTGGACGACGTTCCGGTGCAGGATTTCGCGGCCGAAGCCGGGATCACTGCCAACAACGCGTCCGTCCGCGTCTTCCGCGCCCGCGAGGCGTTGCGGAAACAGGTGAAGACATCCTGCGGCACGTGTGCAGATCACGGCTGCCTCGAATGCTCCTGCGGGAAGTCAGCCGCGACCTCTCGTCCGTGATGCCGCGTTCCGCCGCCAGTCGCGCTTCCGCTCCGATCCGCTCGCGCTCGAGGCGTCGACGGTCATAGCCCGAGACTTCGCCGCCCGCTTGCAGGCGCGCAGCCGTCTCTGCACCAGCGGTGATCTTGCTCGTGAATACTCGAAGCATACACGTCGTTGCTTGCTCGAAACGTCGTTCAGGCCGTTGGAGCGCTGGCGTCCTCGCCGGCTGGCCGGGCGCCGTCCCGGCGCCCGCGGCGTCTCGCCGCAGGGTATTCGAGAGTGCAGGCTCGGTGCTCGGTGGCAGATCTTGCGATCGCATGAGCGCAATTCTTGCTACTCAGGCAGAGTGGCCGATGAATGAAGAACCTGCTCGCCGTGTCCTGCCCATCGAACTGTCGTCGGTGGTCACAAGCCTCGTGCTTGTCGCGCGCGAACTGACCAGGAAGCTCAACCATGATCAAGCGACCGAGGTCATCACTGAGCTTTGCGAGCAACTGCGCGCTCTCCCGGGCGAGAAGCGTGGTCCGAACCGGCCGTTCACGGGGTAATCCTCGGTTCGGAAACTCGACGCATCCGCCTCAGCCGTCACTTTGCAACGAGCGCGCGCACGATCTCGTCCGCCAGTAGCGCCGGGTCGAGCGGCTTCGGGACGAATCCATTGAAGCCGGCTGCGAGGGCGCGTTCGCGGCTCGCGTCGTCGGCATATCCGGTCACGGCGATCGCAGGCAACGTGGGGCTTTTGAGGCCGCGCAGAACGTGCAGCAATGAGACGCCGTCGTTGCCCGGCATTTCGATGTCGGTGATCAGAATCTCCGGCTCGAACGTCAGGAGCGCGGCTTCGGCCTCGGTCGCGCAGGATGCGGAGGTGACGTCGGCGCCGAAGGTGCCGAGCACGGTCGCGAGGAGGACCCGTGTGGCCTCGTCATCCTCGACGAGCAGTACGCGCAGCGATCGGAGCTTCTCGTGCGGTCTCCCTGCGCGGACGAGCCGTTCCGGCGGCTTTTGGTTTTCCGCGAGCCTGGGCAAGGTCACGGTGAACGTCGATCCGCCGCCGCGGCCGCCGCTGCTCGCCGCGATCGAGCCGCCGTGCATCTCGACGAGCTCCTTCGCGATCGCCAGGCCGAGGCCCAGGCCCGTCCGTCCGCGCGCGGCCGTGGCAGCCTGACGGAATCGTTCGAAGACCAGCGGCAGAAACTCCGGGGGGATGCCTTCACCGGTGTCCTCGACGGTCAGGACCACGTTGTCGGAGTCGCGATCGGCGAGCTGGATGCGCACGACGCCTCCCGGAGGGGTGAATTTGACGGCGTTGCTGAGGAGGTTCCAGAAGACCTGCTGCAGGCGCGACGCGTCGCCGAGAACGGTTGTGTCGTCAGCACCGATGTCCACTTCCAGCCGTTGCCTTTTGGCATCGGCGGCGGGGCGGATGGCCGCGATGGCGCCGCGAGCGATGTCGGAAAGACGGACCGCGGTTGCGTTGAGGTGCAGCTTGCCCGTGACGACGCGTGAGATGTCGAGGAGATCGTCGATGAGTTTGGCCTGCGCTTCGCCGCTCTGCCGGATGGTCTGCAGGCCGAGGCTGACCTGGCCGGCCTCGAGGTCGCCGAGCTGCAGCAGATGCGCCCATCCGAGAATGGCCGTCATCGGCGTGCGCAGCTCGTGCGAGAGATTCGCGAGGAACTCGTCCTTGGCGCGATTGGCTTCCTGCGCGTTGCCGTACAAACGCGCGTTGTCGACGGCGAGCGCCGCGCGCCGCGCAACTTCCTCGGCCAGTGCCACGTCGCCCGGCTCGAATCGCGTTCGGTCCTGGGTCCCCAGGAACGTCAAGACCCCGAACGTCGTCCCGCGGCTGGTCATGGGCACCGAGACGAAACACCGGATGCCCATCGAAAGAAGTGCGTCCCGATGTTCGTCATCGCGGCTGACCGCGATCAGGACATCCTCGGAGACCTCGTTCATCAGAAACGACGTGCCGCGCGTGAAGGTCTGCGAGACGCCGGACGGGGCGCTCTTCGGCGCATAGGAGCGCTGCAGCCGGGCGGCAATCGCTTCGTGCACGGCGCCGGGCGGGTGGGCGACAGCAATGCGACGGAACCCTCCGTCGGCCTCGACCAGGTCGATGAAGCACCAGTCGGCGAACCGGGGAACGACCAGAGCGCTGATGCCGCGCAGGGTGTCCTCGTAATCGAGCGAGCGGCTGAGGATCTCCCCGGCCTCCGCGAGAAACCTCGCCGTCCGCTCGGCCGTTTTCCGTTCCGTGATGTCGTAGATGGAGGCGAGAAATCCGGGCAGACGGCCGGGCTGCTCGAACGGCGAGATGAGGACGAGCGCATCGAAGCGCTGCTCGTTGCGGCGGCGGAAACGGAGCTCGTAGCCGGCCGGATTGATCCTGCCGGCGAGCACCTCTTCGAACGCCGCCTGGATGTTCGCGGCATCCTCGGGGGCCCAGTAAGGAAAGGGCGGAGTTCTGCCGACCAGCTCCGCCTCGGGCCAGCCGGTCATCGCCGCGAACGCACGATTGACGTAGGTTTGCCGTCCGGACACGTCGACGACGGCAACGCCGGCGGCCATGGAGTTTTCGATCGCACGCCGGAACGCAGACTCCGCGACGACTGCAGCTTCCGCATGTTTCCAGTCCAGCCATGTGGAAGCCTGATTGGCCGCCACGCGAAGAATCAGGCGCTCCATTTCGGTGGGGAAATCGGCTCTCCGCGATGCGACGACGAAGCGATCGGTGGCCCGAAACGACAGTGTGGAAGTCAGCAGCCGTAACGGCGCCTGCCCCGGCCCGGCGATGGTCTGCACGTTGCCGTGCGCTGATTCCGCGGCCGAGGCGCGCAGGCAGCGCTCGGTCTCGCGATCGCCTTCCTGCTTGAGCCGAAGGATCTCGCCGCAGTCGTTGGCCGGAGCGGTGAGGTAAACGCCGTCCGTGTCGATCATGCGGGCGATCACGTCCACGAGATCGGCGCAGATCTGCGGCGGTTCGTATCCGGCCCAGACCGTCGGCAGCATCGTCAGCGCCACGAGATCGCGCAGCGAGCGGCGCAACTCGACCGAGTCGCGGGCGGGCTCGGCGCAGGGATCGCTATGCATCATCGGCCGCGCGCCGCCGCCGGAGCTGGAGCTCGGCGAGCATTTCGTCTGGTGGCACGAAGAAAGGGTTTTCCTGCAGCAACCCGCCAATGATCACCATCGGGTGCGTTCTCATGATGTCCATCACTACGCCTGCGCCAAACTTGGCGAGATCGTACGTTCACGTGACGGCGTCGTCGTACTTCGGGAGGACGTAGTTCAACCGGGTCTCGTACTCGACGATGTCCTCGACGCCCGGCCGGTCTTCGAGCGCCCACTCCATATTGGCCACCAGGCGTGTGAGAGGAAATCCCTGTGCCTTGCCTGCCGTGAGCACCTCTTCAATCAGGGCCAGCATGGCGTCCTGGTCGAAATGCCCGCCGCGGAGGTAGGCGTCCTCCCAGCGGAGGACCGTGAGCTGACCGCTGGCCTCGGCGGATTCGGGCTCGATGCCGGCCCGGCGCACCCGCTCCATGTGATCCGCCCGGTGATTCGGATCGACGATGTGAAAGGCGCGGTCGCCGTGATCGAACCCTTCGGCGATGAAGGGCATCAGGACCTGATACTCCTCATCGCGCGTGTGGAAAAACGCGCAGACGTGACGGGCGCGATCGAGCACCGATCCCGCCAGGTGAACGGGACGATGCCCTTCAGACACGGTCATGCTGGCTCCTTTCTGCGGCATGGCGACGATACGTTTTCATCGGAAGCAAGCAAATGGCGTGCAGAAAGCCCTCGCTCCTTTGACACGCCCAGCGCGTTGCTGAAGAGCGGGATGCGGTGCCGCAGGCGAGAAATGGCTGACAACCGACAACTGACAACTGACAACTCTTCCTTGACTCCCCCGCGCGGAGGTGTGTAACCTCTCCCACGGCGCTGGCTCGCGCCGAACCTCTTCGGCCTTCCCCCAGCGAAGGCCCTCGTGAGGCAAAGGGGGGCATACTCCCGGGCCGGTATCGCGACTTCGTCGCCGGGGTGTTGCTGCTGGGGGGCTGCGCTCGCGGCATGTACGAAGGAGAACGCGATGCCTCAGCAGAAAGACCTCAAGCGGATCGTCCGATCCCGCATGCAGAAGACCGGCGAGTCCTATACCGCCGCCCGCTCCCAGGTCGTCAAACCCAGACTCGCTCTCGCACCCGAGCCGCCTGCCGACTACGCCGGCCTCGCCGGCACCAGCGACGCCGCCGTGCAGAAGGCGACCGGCCGCACCTGGGCCGAATGGGTCCCCGTGCTCGATGCATTCGGCGGCAGGGAGAAGCCGCACCGCGACGTCGCCATCTACGTCTCGTCCCTCGGCGTACGCGACTGGTGGAGCCAGACGGTGGTCGTCGGCTACGAGCGCATCCGCGGCCTGCGCGCCATCGGCCAGCGCCGCGAAGGTTCGTGGGAAGCGAGCAAGAGCCGCACGTTCAACGTCCCGCTGGCGACGCTCTACGCCGCCTTCGCCGACGCGAAGAAGCGCGCGAAGTGGTTGCCGGGTACGAAGCTCACCGTCCGTAGCTCGACGAAGGACAAGACCGTGCGCGCCGTTCTCGACGACGGTACGGCCGTGCAGTTTTACTTCACGCCGAAAGGGGAGTCGAAGACCGGCGTGGCTGTGCAGCACACGAAGCTCGCCTCGAAGGTGGCCGTGGACGAGAGGAAGATGTTCTGGAGCGAGCGTCTCGAAGCGCTGAGCGACATGTTGTCTTGATGTGCCGGGAGTGCGGCGGGAGAGTCCCCGCCGCACTTCTTCGATCCGCAGGGTAGGGATTTCGCTTTCCAAAACTCTCCTCTCCTGAGGAGAGAGTTGTCATGCCGTCCACCCAACGCCCCCGGCGCCTGAAGGAAGACTCGCACTTTGTGATCTACGAGGACGAGTTCCTCGAAGTCCTCGGTCCCGACCCCGGTTACGAAACGGTCGAAGGGGTGAACGCGCATGAAGGGCCCGTCTACCTGCGCGACCGGGATGCGGTGCTCTTCACCACCGTCCCCGTGACGTCGAACGTTCCGACCTTCGGCGGAAAGAGCATCTCGATCGGGCAGCTCGAGGTGGCCAGCCTGAAGGTCTCGACGTTCGTGAAGGAGACGAACGGCGCGAACGGGATGACCCTCGACCGGGAAGGACGGCTGCTGATCTGCGAGCAGGGATCGCGGACCACGCCGGCCGGCATCTCGCGGCTCGATCTCGTCAGCGGCGCGCGCGAGATGGTCGTGGACCACTGGTTCGGCCTCCCGTTCAACTCCCCGAACGACGTCGTCGTGAAGCGCGACGGCACGATCTGGTTCACCGACCCGAGCTACGGCGCCCTCCAGGGCTTCCGCAACCCGCCGGTCTCAGGCGACTACGTCTATCGCCACGACCCAGCCGACGGCTCGACCGTCGTCGTCGCCGATTCGTTCAACAAGCCGAACGGCCTGGCCTTCTCTCCGGACGAGTCGATCCTCTACATCAACGACTCCGGCGCGATCCAGGGACCGAACACCTACTACCCGGCGCTCCCGCATCACATCCGGACGTTCGAGGTCTGCGAGAGCCGGCTGAAAGGCGGCGACCTCTTCGCCGTCATCACCCCGGGCATCCCCGACGGCCTGAAAACCGACAGCGCCGGCCGCGTCTACAGCTCCTCCTTCAGCGGCGTCCAGGTCTTCGACCCCCGCGGCCGGATCCTCGGCGAGATCCTCGCGCCCGGAGTCGCGAACTTCTGCTTCGGCGGCAGGAACAACGACATGCTCTTCATGATGTGCGACACGGCGATCAACATCGCCACGCTTGCGGCGACCGGGGTGTGACCGCGGGCTTCACGCAACTCTTCGACGGAGCGACGCTGCATGGCTGGCAGATGTCGACGATCCGCAACCAGCCCGGACGGGACGATCCGGGCACGTTCGTCGTCACCGACGGTGCGCTCGAGGCACGTCCCGGCAATGACCTCGGACTGCTCTGGTACACCGAGCCCGCACCGGCGGACTTCGTGCTCCGCCTCGAATGGATGTGCACCGCTCCGGACGACAACTCAGGCGTCTTCCTGCGCTTCCCGCACCCCGAGCAGCAGAACTACGACAACACCGCGTATGTGGGGGTGACGCTCGGCCTCGAAGTGCAGATCGACGAGCTGGCCCGGCCGGACGGCGCCAACATTCACCGGACGGCCGCGATCTACAACCTCGCCGCACCCGGCCCGAATCTGCTGAGCGTGCGCGATCCGGGCGAATGGAATCAGTACGAGATCACGATCCAGGCCAACCGCTATACCGTCGCCCTGAACGGCCACGAAGTGACCCGTTACGAATTCACCCCCGGCTCCGACGCCCGCTTCCCGAAACGCGCCCTCGCACCAACGCCGGGCGACGAACGCTACGTCGGCCTGCAGACCCACACGGGACGGGTGCGCTTCCGGAGGATTCAATGGAAGGCACTGTGACGGCGTACCCTTACGGCGGGACGCCGTGCGCCGGCGAGACGCCGCCGCGCCAGCCCGCGCGACGCGGGCGCTCCACGCGCGGACGACGGTTCGCGATGACCGTGATTCTGTGTCGCTCCGGTGCGCGAACGACCGGTTGGCGATGCTCGTGGTCATGCGCTGGAGCGCCGACGTCGCGTCGGCTGGCCCGGCGGCGTCTCGTCGGCGGACGGCGTCTCGCCGTAAGGGCAGAGCGGGTAAATCGGGCAGGTCATGGCTTGCGCGCAATCGCCTCATGCGCGAGTGCAAAGGGGCGCTCGAGCGCCTGGTCCGCCGGGACGGCGACGTCGGGTTGGACGCCGACGGTCTGCCAATTCGTTCCGGTGATCGGGTTGACCGAGCGTTCTCTGACGAGCCAGAGCACGAAGTGGGGGTGCACCGAAGTTCCTTCCGTTCACCTACGGTCTGATGCTGGGGGTTCCGGTCGTCGAGCAGGTGATTCGGCAGAATGGGATGGATGCGCTGCGCGATCTTTACCTCCCGTACGTGATCGGCCAACCGATCCTGATCGCGGCGGGATATGGGCTCGGCCTGGTCGCGTTTCGCCGACGCCATGATGCGGCCGCGTTGAGCGGAACCGCTCGCTGCCGCGGCGGCGGTGCTGGCGGTCGTGAGCCTGGGCGTGCTGTCTGTCTTCTCGCAGGGCGCCGGTCGTTTGTTCGTGATCATGGCCTGTGTTGCTGCCGGCTTCGTGGCCAGCCTCATGATGTTCCTTCGTGCGCAGCGCCGTGCGGCCGTGGCAGCGTAGCCTCGCCAGAGAACGACCGGGAGGCCTCCGGCGGGCGGGCCCGGCCCGCTGCGTTTGTTTTCGCGCGAACCGCGTTCCGTACGACCAGCGCGCGTTCAGCCCAGGGCAACCAACGCCGCGGGCCGGGCCGCCCGCCGGAGGCCCCCCGGTTCGTCCCCTCACCGGCGATCGACCGCGGCCAGCGTCGTGACGACTCCGCGAGGGGAGATCATCCGGACGCGGGGGAGCCAGAGGCTCCGGTCCTCTTCCGAGACCGTGTGGGTGTACTCGAGGACATAGACGTTTCCGTTCGCGAGGGCGACGGCGGTGGGGGACCAGGGGGCGGCCGTGCGCAGGACGACGGTGCTCTTTCCTCTGGCGTCGATCTTCAGCAGCGCGCCGCAGCCCGAGGCGGCGACGTAGACCGTGCCGTCCGGTGCGACGGCGAGACTGCGCAGGTAAGGACGCTGCGGGGCGTCGATGCCGGGGATGGCGGTGCAATTCGGCACGGTGACATTCGCGGCGACGACGGTTACCTGTCCGCGTACGTCGACTTTCCGCACCGTCCGGTCCTCGGTGTAGTAGAGCGATGCGTTCGGGCCGGCGGCGATGCCGTTCAGCCACGTCACCGGACGGCCGCCGCTCTCGACCGGGGGCAGCACGGCGCGCAATGATCGCGCACCGGACGTGTCGATGGCGACGAGGCGGATGCGGTCGCCGCGTCCGGGGTCGGGGTAATACATCTTGCCGTTCGTGGCGATCGCGACCGGGAAGTCGCTGGAAAAAATGACGGTCGGATTCGTTCCCGCGGAGCGGAACTCGCCGCCCGGAACCGAAGGCCAGGCCGTGTTCCGGAACCGTCCCTGCGGGTCGAAGGCGAACCAGTGGAAGGCCGGGCCGTCGTGCCGGATGAGCGTTCGATTGGGTCCGATCGAGAACACCCCGCCCCCGGTGTCGACGAAGAAGACGCGACCGTCGGAGGTGACGCTGATGGCGGCGCCCGGATGTGCGAACGCGGTTGCCGTCCCTCCGAGGAGCAGGAGTACGAACAGGAGTCTGGAGCGGCAGAAAGCGCGCATGGCGTTGATCTCGGGAGAGGAGCTCCTCGGAGGCATTCTCCGAGGAGCCCGGGGAACCGGCCGGCGGCAGCGTCAGTCGCGGAACGCTGCCCAGGCGGCCTGCATCCGTTCCGCCTGGCCGGCGGTGAACTCGTACATGCAGGAGTCCTGGGTGTAGTCCATGAAGTTGGTGATCGGGTCGAGGCCCGGATGCGAGGTGCCGAGGCAGGTGTCGCGGCCGATCGGGCAGTTGAAGGCGGGCGACTGTTCGGCGGCGGTGTCGGCGACGTAATCGCCGTTCTTGCCGCAATGGCCGTCGAACGTGTGGTAGAGCGCGAGCCAGTGGCCGACCTCGTGCGTCCCGGTGTCGCCCTCGCTGTAGATGGCGAACGGACCGCCCGGGAGCGAGCGCCAGTCGACGACGACGCCGTCGAGATTCGCGGAGGCGGTGTTGAGGATGGACGGGAAGTAGGCCCAGCCGAGCCACGGGCTGGCGTCGACGAGGTAGAAGTTGAGCGTGCCGGGGCCGCCGACGCGCAGCGCGCTCTTGGCCGCCAGTTCGACGTCGCCGTCGGCTGCGAAGCGGGTGAACCAGTCGGCGTTGGTGGTGCGGGTGATGCCGGCCAGCGCGAAGCCGAAGCCGGTGTTGGCGCCGCCGGTGCGGCCGTTGAACGACTCGTTGAGGACGCGGATCTGGCTGCGGATCATGGTCTCGGGGACGTCGCCGTTCTCGAAGCCGGCGCCCCGGTTGATGACGTGCACCCATACCTGGATGACGTCCGTGGTCTTCCCCTTCTTACCGCGGTTGACCGACCTCTCGAGCTGCGCGATCTCCGCGTCGCTGAGCTGGCGGGTGCCGCAACGCTGTGGCTGCTGCGCGAACAACGGAACACTGAACAGGAACAACACGACCAGCAGGGCCACGGTGTGTTTGACTTTCATGGAGCTCTCCCTCGATTGTTTTGTGAGGGGACGATACGCCCGTGCATTAAAGACGGCAAGCGTTTGCGATCGTTTTCGATCTGCCTGCCCGGTCCGGAATCTTCGCCCGGGGCCCCTGTTTGTGGTAATCCGTAAGGCGGGTTGCGTGCTTTCGTGCCGCCGATCCGCTCATCTGATCGATGTCGCCTCTTCGCTCGAACGCCGTTCGCCTCTTTTCAGCGCTGCTGATGCTGGCGATGCTGTCGGCGGGTCACCAGCATCCGCTGGTGCCGCCGGCCGGGACGCTCGTCGTCTCGCAGCCGGATGGTGCGATCTCCGCCACGAGCAAGGCTGCGGACTGCGTGGCTTGCCGCACGCTCCAGTCGAGCGACCTCGGCGCGGCTGCGCCGGCCGTCCTCGCAGCGGTGGCTGCGGACGAGAGCTTCCTTCTTCACGAGAGTGCGCGCCCGGTCGGACAGGCGTGGTCGCGGCGCTCTCCGCGCGCTCCTCCTCGCGCCTAGCCGCTTCTCTCATTGCGTGAAGCGCCGCTCGTTCGCGAGCGGCGCGGGCTCGGCTTTGGAGGCCGTCGCATGAAGCGTTCATTCATCGTTTTTCTTCTATTCATTTCGTCGATCACCGCACCGCTCGTTGCCCAGGCAACGGGCAGCATCTCGGGCCGGGTCACTTCCGCTGCCGGCAGGGCCGTTGCGCGGGCGACGGTGACGCTCGTCGAAACCAACCAGACCAAAACGACAGACGCCGAGGGGACGTTCCGGTTCGAGAACCTCCTGGCCGGCACCTATCACGTCGCCGTCGAAGCGGAGCGCCTCGGCGCCTCGGTCGCCGAGGTTGAGGTCGCGGCCGGACAGGCGGCGCAGATGGCCGTCATCG
This sequence comes from Thermoanaerobaculia bacterium, assembly GCA_035629865.1. Classification (GTDB taxonomy): domain Bacteria; phylum Acidobacteriota; class Thermoanaerobaculia; order Gp7-AA8; family Gp7-AA8; genus QHVT01. Next base: position 35,461 of record DASPHC010000055.1, read on the forward strand.
TCGACCAGGCCGTGCATCGCGAGGAGATCGTCGTCACCGCCACGCCCGGAGGCCGCGGTTCCTCGGAGGTGGTGCAGCCCGTGAACGTGCTGACCGCGGACGAGCTGACGTCGAAGCTGCAGCCGACGCTCGGCGAGACGCTGGCGCAGGAGCCGGGCGTTTCATCGACGTACTTCGGCCCCGGTTCGAGCCGTCCGGTGATCCGCGGGCTCGGCGGCGACCGGATCCGCATTCTCGAAGAAGGCATCGGTACGGGCGACGCGTCGAACGTCAGTCCCGATCACGCCGTCAGCGTCGATCCGGCGAGCGCGGAGCGGATCGAGATCGTCCGCGGGCCGGCCACGCTGCTTTACGGCAGCAACGCCATCGGCGGCGTGGTGAATGTGCTCGACAACCGCATCCCTTCCGACGTCCCCGCGCAGCTCACCGGCACCACCGAGCTGCGCCTCGGCAGCGTGGCCGACGAACGGGGCGGCACGGTCGCGGTGAACGGAGGGAAGGGGAAGCTCGCCTGGCACCTCGACCTGCTGCGCCGCAATACGGACGATTACTCGATCTCCGGTCCGGCGGACGTGCACGACGACGAGGAAAGCGGCGTGGTGGAGAACACCGCCACGCGCTCCACCGGCGCAACCGTCGGCGCGTCCTGGGTCGGTGCGCGCGGCTTCTTCGGCGCGTCGTTCGGCGGCCTCGACTCGCGCTACGGCATTCCCGGCCATCATCATCATGAAGAAGGGGAAGCCGAGGAAGAAGAGGCGCCGGTACAGATCGAGCTGGAGCAGCGCCGCTTCGATCTCCGCGGCGAGCTGAATCCGTCGGGCGGTTTCTTCCGCAACGTTCGCCTGCGTGCCGGAAGCGCCGATTACGAGCATGTGGAGCTCGAAGGGAGTGAAGTCGGCACTCGCTTCCTCAATGACTCGTGGGAAGGGCGGGTCGAGGCGACGCATCGTCCGTTCGGACTGCTGACCGGCTCGATGGGCGTGCAGGTGATGAGCCGCGACTTCGAAGCCATCGGAGCCGAGGCCTTCGTGCCGCCGAGCGAGACCAAGGCGAGGGCCGCTTTCCTGTTCGAAGAAGCGACCCGCGGACCGTGGACGCTGCAGTTCGGGACGCGCTACGAGCATCAGGACGTGTCGGCGGAGGGCGATCTGCCGGATCGCAATTTCGGCGGCATCTCCGGCTCGGTCGGCGCGATCTATCGTCCGGCCCCGCAGTACGCCGTGGCGGTGTCGCTGGCGCGCGGCGTCCGGGCCCCGACCGCCGAGGAGCTGTATTCGAACGGACCGCATCTGGCGACGTCGTCGTTCGAGATCGGCGATCCGAACCTCGACGAGGAGACGAGCGTCGGCCTCGATGTGTCGCTGCGGAAGACGGAAGGGAAGTTCCACGGGGAGGTGACGTTCTTCAGCAACCGTTTCGACGGCTTCGTCTTCGGCAACCCGAGCGAGGAGGAGGCGGACGGTCTGCGGGTCTTCCGCTACATGCAGCAGGACGCGCATTTCCGCGGTTTGGAGGCGAGCGCGCACTTCGAGCTGTGGCACGCCGAGCCGCATCACATCGAGCTGGAGCTCGGCACGGACTACATCCGCGCGACTCTGGATGACGGTGGCAATCTCCCGCGCATCCCGCCGCAACGGCACAGCGCGACGCTGAGCTACACGGGCGACCGTTTCCATGGGATGGCCGAGGTGCGCTATGTCGCCGCGCAGGATGAGGTGGCGGCGTTCGAGGAGCCGACCGGCAGCTACACGCTCGTGAATGCGAACATCGGCTACCGCTTCTTTTTCACGCGGACCGTGCACGACATCCTGCTCCGCGGGACGAATCTGACGGACAAGCTCGCGCGCAGTCACGTGTCGCCGCTGAAGGAAATCGCCCCGCTGCCGGGGCGGGATGTGTCGCTGTCGTATCGCGTGACGTTTTAGCGCGGGAATGTTCAGGGAACGACGAGGGGCCTCCGGCGGGCGGGCCCGGCCCGCGGCGTTTGTTTTCGCGTGGACCACGATTCGAGCGAGAGGCGCGCGTTCAGCCTTGGGCAACCAACGCCGCGGGCCGGGCCCGCCCGCCGGAGGCCTCCCGGTCGTTCCCTGAACGTTGCCGCGATGAGCGCCGCCGTCACGTACAGTGCGACGGATGCGCCGTCTCTTCGCACTGCTGTTTCTTGCCTCGACGCTCGCGGCCGTGGAGCCCGAGCGGGGGATGCTGGTCGAACACGTGGCGACGATGGCGGATGGGGCGCAGACGTACACGCTCTATCTGCCGACGGCGTACGACGCGAAGCGGAAGCATCCGCTGCTGTTCGTGTTCGATCCTCGCGGCCGTGGCAGTCAGGCGGCGGAGATCTTCCGGGATGGCGCCGAGGAGTTTGGCTGGATCGTCATCAGCTCGAACGGGACGCGGAGCGACGACGATGGGGAGCCGAATGACCGCGCGGTAAGGGCATTGCTACCCGAGGTCAAGCGGTACAGCGTCGACACGCGGCGCGTATACGCGGCCGGGTTCTCGGGGACGGCCATCATGGCGTGGGGCGTCGGGGTCCGGAATGGCGTGCTGGCCGGTGTGATCGGGGTGGGAGGGCGGTTGGTGGACGTCCTGCCGCCGTCGCGGTTCTCGTTCGCGCATTACGGATTCGCCGGCGAGACCGACTTCAACAACCGGGAGATGCGGTTGATCGACGCGATGCTGACGGAGAGCGGGAAGGTGCCGCACCGGTTCGAGTCGTTTGCAGGCGCGCATGAGTGGATCACGCCGGCGCGGGCACTCAAAGCGCTGGAATGGTTCGAGGTGCTGGCCACGAAGGAAGAGCGTGGCGCATACGAGTCCGACGTTGGATTTGCGGCGGCGCTGGAGCGTGCGGGGAAGTTGCCCGAGGCGCTGCGGCGATACCGCGAGATCGTGCGGACGTTCGACGGCATCGCGCCGATTGACGCGGCGCGTTCGGCGCTGGCGCGGCTCGAAGTGGATCCGGCGACGCAGGCAGCGCTGCGCGACGAAGCGAAGTGGGATGCGTTCGAAGCGCAGTTCATCCGGGAAGTGGTCGCGGCGGTCCCACGGATCTACGCCGCCGCCCGGCAGGAAGGAATGGCGCTGACGCCGTCGCACATCGCGCAGCAACTGCGGATCTCCGAGTTGAAACGCCGCGCCCGTCGCACCGGCGCCGAGAGCCTGGCCGCGCGCCGGCTGCTCGAAGCAATCTATGGCCAGACCGCGATCCGCCTTCCGGAGCAACTCGTCGCGCGGAAGGAGTACACCTTCGCCGCCGCGACGCTCGGAGTCGCCGCGGACATCCACCGGGATCGCTGGTTTCCCTGGTACCGCCTCTCGGAGGTCTACGCGCAGGCCGGCCAGGCGAAACGGGCGCGTGAGGCGCTCGAACAGGCCCGGGCCCGCGGCTATCGCGACGTCAAATAAAAAGCTGGCCTCCCGTTCGCAATTCGTTATTCGCAGTTAGATGCGAACCGGGAGGGTGGTTTGAAAAAGAGCTCTTACCTGGCGGCGGCCGTACTGGCTGTCGCGACGTTGTCGATGCAAGCCCAGGAGATCGAAGGACTTCCCCCCGAGGCGCCGCGGGCGGGGAAGGTGATCACGGTCGACGTCTCGACCAACCAGGCGTACCTGTTCAACGACGGCCAGCTCGTCCGCAGCTCGAAGGCCGCCACCGGCTCCGACAAAATCCTGCGCAAGGGGCGGAGAGTCTGGTGGTTCCGCACGCCGCGCGGCAAACACACGGTCGTCCGCAAGGTCGCCAACCCCGTCTGGACCAAGCCGGACTGGGCCTTCATCGAGGAAGGGAAAAAGGTCCCGCCACCCGACTCCCCGCTCCGCAAGGAGAAGGGAACGATGGGCAAATACGCCCTCGACCTCGGCGAGCGGGTGATGATCCACGGCACCAACGACCCCAAATCGATCGGCCGTCGCGTCTCCCACGGCTGCATCCGGCTTCCGAACGACATGCTCAAGCTGCTCTGGAAGGAAGTGGAGGTGGGGACGGAGGTCTACATCTTCGAGAGCCAGCCGAGGGAGATTGCGGAGTCGAAGGGGCTCAACGATCTGGATCTGGTGGAGCTGCGGTAGAAAGTTGTCGGTTGTCAGTTGTCAGTTGTCAGTTGTCGGGGCCTTTTCGCCTGGACGACAGGTGTACCGAGAGTCCGCCTCTGTCGCCGAAGGCGGCGCAATGGGGACAACCACGGCCCCTCACCCTGTCCGGCGCCTGAACTTCTAACAAACGCGCTCCGAGTTGGGTGGCGAACGCAGATGCCACACGCAGGCGCCGAACATCCCTCTCCCCTCCACAGGGGAGAGGGATGCCGGGCACCTGCGCGTGGCTGGTTCGAAGGATTCGCAGAATTGACGTGGATGACGTAGAAGACCAGGTGCCCGGCGGGGTGAGGGGTCGCGCCACAGGCCTAAAGTTGACGCCATTGGTTACTTCAGGCCGGGTAGAGCTTCCTGCGACGCAGTGGAGGGTGGTTCAGAGCTTCCCTTTCGGTGGATCGTACCCTCGCATCGCCAGGCTCATGCGTGCGCCGGCGTCTGGACGGACTTCCTTCCATTGTTGCGCGTTGACTCCCCATCTTCATGGAGATATGTACAGCGCACTCAAAAGAGGAGGATCCATGAAGAGAGCTCTACGCGGCATCGCAGTAGGAGTCGGTGTGATCTTCGTCGTTGCGTCCTGTACCTCGAGGCCGGCCATGAAGGCCCCGAAAGAGGGAGAGGCCAAAGCCCCGAATGCACTGAGCCGGAAACTGGCAGCAATGGCCACCTTTGCACCGGGAACGGCAACCGAGCAGGCGGACTCGCCTGGCGGGTTTGCCGATCAGGACTGGTACGAGAAGTCGATCGACGGCGCCAGCAACGAGCCGCCCGGCTTCACCGCCTTCGCCACGGCCCGGAACGACTGGTTCGGACTGAAGGCGCGGCCGGCCGTCGGGAATGGGAAGTGGGAGCCCTACGGTCCGACGAACGGCGTCAACGACATGACCAACCCGTTCCGTGACCGGACGGTCTACAACGCCGGCACGCAGAACTTCACCGGCCGCACGGTGCACGCGGTCATCTCGCCCGACTGCAACGCGGGCGAGTGCAATCTCTGGATCGCCAACGCGAACGGCGGCGTCTGGCTGACCCACAACGCCCTGGCCGTCGACGATCCGCTCACGGCTGAATACGAAGGGCCGGAGTGGGAGTACATGTCCGAGACCTTCGAGTCGAACAGCGTCGCGTCGCTGGAGCTCGACCCGAACGATTCCGATCACAAGACCATCTGGGCCGGCACCGGCGAGCCGAATGCCTGCGGCAGCGGCTGCGAGGTCGGCGTCGGCATCTATCAGTCGAAGAGCGGCGGGGTCGCCTGGAAGGGCCCCCTCGGAGCGGAGAATTTCTTCGGCCGTGCCGTCGGCTCGATCGAGGTCAAGCCGGGCGACTCGAAGACGATCTTCGCCGCCTCCGGCCGCGCCGTCCGCGGCGTCTCCACCACCTGCTGCGGCGGGACCGATGCCCTCATCCCCGGCGCGCCGCACTTCGGCGTCTGGCGCTCGAAGAATGAAGGGAAGACGTGGGAGCTCGTGAATCAGGGGGCGAACGCGCTCTGCACCGCCTCCACCCCCGACGCGGTCTCCCTCAACACGACGGCCTGCTCGCCGCGCGGCGCGCGCCGCATCAAGATCGACCCGGTCGACCCGAACACCGTCTACGCCTCGTTCTTCGCCCGCGGCATCTGGCGCTCGCGCTCCAATGGCGATCCGGGCACGTGGGAACAGATCCTTCCGCGTATCGGTCCGGCCACCAACACCGCCGAGCGTTCGGAATTCGACGTCGTTCTCCTGCCGAACGGGGAGACCCGCATGTACGCCGGCATCGGCGGCGGCGGCATCGTGGCGCACTTCCGCCGCAACGACAACGTCCGCAGCGCGCCGGCGGCGACCGTCGCGGCCACCTGGCTGCTCATGACCAACACCATCCCCGACACGCCGGGCTACTCGAGCTTCGGCTACTGCGATGGGCAGTGCTCGTACGACAACTACGTCTACGTGCCGCCGGCTTCGTCGGGCGCGGATCACAACACGGTCTACCTCTCCGGCGTCAACCAGTACAACGAGAACAACACCGGCAGCGGCCGCTCGAACGGCCGGGCCGTGCTGGTCTCGACGGACGGCGGGGCGACGTTCACCGACATGACCGAAGATGATGCGAGCACGACCCATCCGGGAGCGCTCCATCCCGATCACCACGCCCTGGTCGTCAATCCGGCGAACTGGAGGCAATTCTTCGACTTCGGCGACGGCGGCGTGGTCCGCTCGAACGGCGTGTTCGTCAACGATGCCGCCGACTGCACGGCCCCGCCGCACTCATTCGTCGTTCCGTCGCGCATCGCCTTCTGCCAGATGGTGCTCTCGCGGGTGCCGCAGAAGCTGGAGGCGATCAATCGCGGCCTGCGCACGCTGCACTTCTACCAGATCGAGTACGACCCGAAGAATCCGGAGCGTCTCGCCGGCGGCACGCAGGACAACGGCTCGTGGGAGACCCTCGGCGACAAGGACACCTGGGTCAACTCCAACATCGCCGACGGCGGCCACAACGCCTTCGACGCGCCCGGCGGCGATCCCGGCTTCCGTCTGACGGGCTGGCAGTCGGGCCAGCTCGAGGTCAGCTTCACGCCGCAAAACCAGCTCGACACGACCTGGATCTCCGACACGCTGTTCGTCCTCTACGGCAATGAGACCACCCCGTTCATCGCCTCGGCCATCACCGATCCGGTGACGCCGGCCTGGCTCTGGACGGGACGCGAGCACGTCTTCCGCTCCCAGAATCACGGTCTCAATCCGCTCTTCCCTCGCCCAGTCGTCGAGCTGCACTGCAACGTCTGGTTCGGCAACGGCGACCTCGATGAAGACGGGACGTACGAGCCGCTCACGGACATCTGCGACGATTGGAAGCCCCTCGGCGATCCGGGTCCGAACGGCCGACTGACCGCGGCCATCTTCGGCGACCGCGCCGGCGGCCACATCTCGAACGTCGAGCGCGGCCGCAACGACACCGGCACGGTCTGGGCCACGACCAGCACCGGCCGCGTCTTCATCGCCAAGAACGCCGACGATCCGAACCCGGCCGCGGTGCAGTTCGTCCGTCTCGACAGCACCGACACCGACGATCCGCCGCGCTATCCGACTTCGATCTACGTCGATCCGGCCGACTCGAACCACGCCTGGATCACCTACAGCGGCTACAACTCGAAGACACCCGCCACGCCCGGCCATGTCTTCGAAGTCACCTACGTCCCGGCGTCGGGCAGCACACCCGCGAGCGGCACGTTCACGAATCTCGACGGCCACAAGATCAACGGCTACGGCGACATCCCGGCGAACTCGATCATCGTCACCCCGTCGGGAACGCTCTATGTCGGCAACGACTACGGCGTCGTACAGAAGCAGAAGAACTCCAGCGTCTGGCACCTCCCGGCGGCGGGACTGCCGAATGTCAACGTGCCGGACCTCGTCTACGTGCCCGAAAAGGACGGCCTCTACGCGGCCACGCACGGACAAGGGATCTGGTTCCTGAAAGTGCAGTAGCGGACCATGCGGGAGACGGCGCAGGCCGTCTCCCGCATGCAAGCCCGCGACTGTGAGACTGCCTTCACGGCGTCGCCGGCGGTACCGGCAGGCCACCCGCGGGATGAGCCGGATCGCCGGCCCACTTCAGGATGATCGCCTTCTGGCTCGCGGAGAGCTCGCGTGTGATCGGCATCTGGCCCGGCGAGTCGTCGGGCAGGTTCAGGCGCGCGATGATCTCCGTCGCGTTCTTCACGACGGCGTCGTAGTCGTTCAGATTGAACATGGCCTGCATGGCCGGATAGAGATAGGCGTACTGCGCGAGGATCGGATAGACGTCGTTCCACCACGTCGGCTGATCGGGCACCGGAACGGCGTCGAAGACTTTCACGCTGATGAAGTTCCACTGATCGGGGAGGAGATCGAGGTCCCACGTCCAGCCGATGCCGTAGACCTGGCCGGGGATCGGCCCGCGTGGGTTCTGCGGATCCGTGGCGGAGATGGTGAACGTCGCCTTTCCGTTCGCATCGGTCGTGACGGACTGCGGGAAGCTGCAGCCGGGCAGCGTGGCCGGCGCGGGTCCGCCGGACTGCTGGTTGATGAGCTGTGTGTTCTGCGCGGAAAGCGCGATCAGCACGGACGCCGCGGGCGTCTGGAACGTGTTCGCCCAGAGGGTGACCTGTGGGCTGTCGCCGGGATTCAGGCGGAACACGTACGGTTCGGCGTTGACGTACGCGCCCGTCGGATTCTCGGTGATGAGGATGTTGCCGTCGCTGACGATGCCGAGGGGCGTCGACGCCACAGCCTGGGCCATCGACTCCGGTACGTCGAGCTCCTGCACGAAAGCGTTCAATTGATATGCCGCGTCGGACGTATCGACGGCCGTCGGGATCGTGTCGGCGACGTTCAGGTTCGGCGCGGTGAACGCGATGGTGGCCACCTGCACGCTCGTGACGGCGGATGTCGGTGCGGCCGCGCCCTCGCTCCACGTCCACGGCGTGGCATTGCCGAGGTCGACGATCAGCTTCGCGCGCTGCGCGTCGTACCGCGCCGGCACGGCGTTCCAGCCCTGCGCGTACGCGGCGGTGGTGACGCGCAGAAACCGCGCGTTCGTGAACGTGAGCGGCTCGTCCGCGAAGTACGGGCCGATCGTGCCGGCGACACGGCCCGTGGTGAACTCCGGCTGGCCGAAGATCCCATGATGCGCGTCGACGTTCATCCGGATCGAGAGCATCGAAGAGCTGACGGACTTGAGCGTCTGGAGGAACTTCGAGCTCCCTTCGTTCCAGACCAGATCGGTGAGAACGCTCTGATACGCGGCGCCGGCCGCGCCGTCGCCTTGCGCGTTGTCGTTGCTGCCGGTGATGCGCCCGAAGTTGATGTCGACAAAGTTGTTGGCCATGAACGTTCCGGTGACCGACCCATCGCCCACGGTCACCGTCAACTGCATGCCGATGATCTGCGACACCAATTGCTGCTGCGTGTCGAGGTCGACGAGCACGCCGGCCTGCGACGCGTTGACGGTCCCGGAAACCGGACCGGGATCGCCGTCCATGACCAGGCTCGTGACCGCGCAGTTGTCGAGAGAGAAGTTGTGCCGCCCGTTCTGGTTCCAGTTCGTGAAGCCCGGCGGAGGGTTCTGTCCGGGCACGGACTGGTTGGTGTACGGCAGCGGCATCCCGTAATTCGCAGGCGTGTTGTTGATCGTCGATGGGTTGGCGGTGAACTGGCCGAAGAAATGGAGGCGCGGACGGTCGAGATAGCTCATGAAAAAGAAGACGCCCCCGGCCGCGCCGGCGTGAATCCGCACCCGGAGCTCGACGATGCGCATAGCCACGCCCATGGGATGGGGCGACGATCGTCGACGGTTCAGGCTGGTGCGGACGAGTCGCTGAGCTGTTTCTCGAACATCGCGTACTCCTTGTCGACGACGGCGCCGATGCGCTCGAGGCCGTTCTTGAGGACCACGTTGTCATCCATCACCCAACTGAGCTCGGCGGCCAGGTACCCGTGCCGGCTTCCTTCCTCGATGCTGCTGAGAATGAGCAACTGATCGAGTCCGCGCCGCTGATATTCAGGAAGAATGGCCAGAACGAGATTGCGAAACTCGCGAGGCTTTCCGAACCGCTGACGGGCAAGAAGCTCCAGAAATCCGAAAGGAAACAAACGGCCGTCGGGGAGATGGCGGAGCAACGGGTTGATGTCGGGAAGCGACAGGGAGAATCCGATCGGCTCGCCGTCGTGCTCGAGAAAGAAAACGATGCCGGGATCGAGGATCGGCCGCATCGATCTCGCCATGTACAGGAACTCGTCTTCGGTGAGCGGTACGTGTCCCCATCCGCCTTCGAATGCCTCGTTGTAGATGCGACGCATGAGCAGCGCTTCCTCGATGAACCTTTTCATGTCCGGCGTGCGGATGCTCAAGCCGGGCAATCGCTTCCGCGCGAGCTCCACACCCCGCCGCAGGCGCCGGATGTCGAGGTGCTTCGCCGCGCCGTAATACGCCCACATCGTCATGACCCGCTCGAAGCCGTGACGGACGAGGAGCTCTTCGTAATACGGCGGGTTGTAGGGCATCAACAGCGACGGCGTGCGATCGAAACCGCCGACCAGCAGGCCGGAGCTGTCGTTGATCGACGGATTCGCGGGGCCGCGCATGGCGGTCAGCTCTTCGGCGCGCAGAGATGTTGCCGCGGCGTCGAACAGTGCGGCCGCAACGTCCTCGCGCTCGACGCACTCGAAGAATCCGAAGAAGCCGGCGCCGTCGCCGTAGCGCTGTAAATGCATGCCGTTGACGATCGCTGCGATGCGGCCCAGCATTCGCCCCGCGGCATCCTCCGCGAGGAACGGCACGATCCTGCTGTGGCGAAAGAACGGATGGTTCCTGCCGAACAACGCGTCCGCCTGATCGCGGCGCAGGGGAGGCACCCAGCAGGGCGAAGAGCGGTAAAGGGTGTAGGGGAAATCGAGAAAGCGGCGCTTGTCGCGTGAGGTGAGGACGGGGCGAACCCGGATGGATGCGTCGCTATGCGTGTGCACCCAGCATCCTCAGGTCCTGCTCCACACAGCGCAATACGTCATCGGCCAGCCGCTTGATGCGAACTTCGTCCGATGGCGGAGCGCCGGCATCCTGGCGGCTGGTTTGCCGCCTTCCAGGCGGCCCGCCGTTTTCCACGGCAATCGTGCGATCGCACAATTCGTGAAGAAACGTCCGATGATGCTCTTCGAACTCGCGGAAGCTCGATCCCCACCGCGCCAGGAAGTCGTACGTGACCTCTACGAGCGCAACCTCGGCGCGCGATTGGTCGTCCAGGCCTTCCCGGACGCGCGCATACAGCTCCGGAAAAATGACGGGGTAGAATCGCCGGAACCCTTCCGGCACGTCGAATTTCTTCTGTTCGCGCTGCAGGCTCATCCCGCCGGTTTCGAGCTGCCGAATCTGCTCGGCGATCGACCGTTGAAGATGCGGCACGCGCAACGCTTCCTGATATTGATAAGCGACGGCGCCCATGACGCGCTCGAGCATGAACGGAGCGCGGCGGAGCGTGTACAGGAGCAGGCGAAGCGCGGTCCGGCGGCCGGCGCTGTTCATCTGCAGGAGCATGACCAGCAGCAGGAGAAGCTTTCGCAACTCGAATCGGAGTGGAACGTCCGGCCGCCGCCGGAACTGCGAAAGCAATGTGTGAATGCGACGCTCGAAATGGCTCCAGTCGCGCGCGCGCTCGACGAGCGAGATATATCCGGACAGCAGTTCGACGAGAGACATCCTCTCCGGAATGACGTTGGTGAACCCCTCGACGCTGGACGTGCTCCGCAGGCTCTCGCTCTGAAAGACCCGTCCCTTCTTCAGCAGCCGCGTCCAGAGCTTCGTTCCGGTGGGCGCCTTCAGAATGTTGATCATCGGCACGGGAACGCCACTCTCCTGAATAAATGCGAAGTGCTGATCGAACACCGTCGTGTCGTCATGATCGAATCCGACGATCAGGCCGCTCTGAATGACGATTCCATAGCCGTGGATGGTCCGGACGGCGTCCAGCATGTCCACGGTGTAATTCTGCGGTTTGTTCGTCTCCTTCAGGCTGTCGACGTTCGGCGATTCGATGCCGATGAACACGCCGCCGAAGTTCGCGTCGGCGAACAGCTCGAGCATCTCCTGGTCGCGCGCCACATTGAGCGTGACGTTCGTCAGGAACGTGATCGGCTGGCGCAGCGTGCGATTGAACGTACGCAGCGCGCGGAGCAGGTCTTTCGCGTAGCGCCAATTTCCGATGAAGTTGTCGTCGCAGAAGAGGATGCGCGTCATGCCGCGCCGGTACAGAGTGGAGACTTCCTCCACGACGCGCTCGATGGGTTTGTGGCGCGCGGTCCGGCCGAAGAGATAGATGACGTCGCAGAACTCGCAATCGAACGGACACCCGCGCGTGGTCTGCACCGCCCCGATGAGGTAGGCATCGACATTCACGCCCTCCCACTTCGGCGGCGGCGAGTCGGCCATGTTCACCTTGTCGACCTGTCGATATTCGGGCCGGGCAATACCGGCCGCGCGATCGGCGATGAACCTCGGCCAGGTGTATTCGGCCTCGCCGATGAAAAGAATGTCGAAATGCTCGCGAAAGCGCTCGGGCTCAGACGACACTCCGGGGCCGCCGGCGACGGTGAGCACGTGCATCTGCCGGAACATCTGACCGAGCTCGATCATCCGCCCGGCGTGATTGACGTAGCCGGTGACGCCGATCAGGTCGTAATTTCTGTGAGCCAGGTCTGCCGCGGTGATCTGCCCCTGCACGCCTTCGTCCCAGAAGTCGACGGCGATCGAATCGGGCGTCAATGCCGCTACGGTGGCCAGGCCGAGGGGCAGGATGCCGACCTGGATCGGAGACCATTTCGCGGACGCCGACCGGCGCATCGTCTGCGGGAGTCCTGTCGAGTACTCGTCGAACGCGGGATTGACGAAGAGAATGCGCTTCATCGTGCCCCCTCGCCCGGCGCTTCGCGCAACCCGCTCCCGACCGGTGAGATCCTGCTCCCCTCCGCGAGTGGAGAAGGTGCCGAAGGCGGATGAGGGGCCGCAAAGACCCGGCGCCTGGGATAGTCGTATGTGGGAAACAACGCAGACGAAAACCCGCGAAGGAGCGCATGCCCGACGCGGCTGCGATAGCGCAGATAGAGATAACGGGGACTCTCTTCGGCGCCCATGCGGCTCTTCATCGCATACGAGGTCTGCCCCAGGACGAGCCGCCGTGCGCCGGAATCGATCGCGGCGGCTACGACTTCCGCGACGAGGTTCTGATAGAGATGCCACTCCGGCTGCCGCTCTTCCTCCAATCCCGCGAAGAAGAACGTCGCGGTCTCACCTGCAAAGAGCATGATGGCCATTGCCAGCGGGCGGCTTTCCCGTTCGATGACCAATGCTTTCACCTGCTCGCCGAGATGAGCGTGCAGGAGGCGAAAGAAATCCGCGTTCAGCGTTTCCAGCCGATGCTCGGCGCGCCGGATGGTCTGGCTGTACAGACCGTAAACCGTCTCCACGTCGTAATCGTCGAGACGACGCACCTGCAATCCCGATGCGGCCCGCGCCTGCAATGACGAGCGCACCTGCCGGCGGTAGCTCGATCGCATGCTGGCCAGATACGAAGAGAACGAATCGAAATGCAACGGGACGGAACAGGAGGGGAGGCTGGATGCGCGGAAATAGCCGTCGGACAGCGCGCCATCGATACGCTTCGCCGCCGGCGGATCGAATTCCTTGAAACAGAGCAGCCGCGTCGCGGTCGTTGCGGCGATGTTGTCCATGGTTTCCGCAATGGCCGCGCAGATGCGCTCCGCGTCGGCGTCCGCGCGAATCTTCAGGCAGGGCTGGCCCGTGGATACGGGAAGGCCGCAGAAGAGCACGGGCAGGCGGAGGAATCCGGGCCAGCGGCCCTTCACTTTTTCGACGAGCGCGCGCGTGCCCGCACCCGACAGGAGCTCGAGGTTCACGAACATCCGGTGAAGCGTGCCGACGCAAACGAGCTCGCCGCCGGACCGGATCAGCAGGTGCCAGTATTGCGCGTCTTCGACGCGCGCCGCCTGGCACGTGCGGATGAACCGATGGGTCATCAGCAGGTCGTCGGCTCCGAGGAGAGAGTCCCACTCTTCGGCGTCGACTTCGGCAATGTCGCGATGGATGCGAATCTCCAATCCGGACATGGCCCCTCATCCGCCTTCGGCACCTTCTCTCCGCGCGGCGGGGAGAAGGCTCTCGAGATTCCTCGCCCCGCTTGCGGGGAGAGGGTGGCCGAAGGCTGGTCCACGATCTTCCGCGTATGCCAGCTCCCGTTTCGTGTGATGGAGATGTCCGAAGTAGAACGACTTGGCGATCTTCATCGCCCCGAAAATCAGATTCCAGTACCGCCACGTGTACACCGGCGGCGCCGTACCGAGATTGAGCTTGACGAACCGGCGCGGGCTCAGGGCGGCATGGCAGTACACGCTGAGCAACGACCGGTAGTATTGCTTCAGCGGCTGCCGGGTCTTCAGGATCATGTGCGACAGGTCCCAGAGGCCGTGCGCGCGCCGGCTGACCGTCACCTGGTCGCGGAACTGCTCCCAGATGAGCGTCCCCGGCATCGGGGTCAGCGGAGAGATATTGAGAAAATAGAGGTGGTTGTCGTCGATGAATTTCTTCAGACGAGCCCAGTCCTCTTCCACATAATCCGGCTGCGTGATGAGCGATCCGTAGATGTCGATCCCGTATTTCTGCAACAGGGCAATGGCCGCGCGGTTGTGGTCCACGGTGGCCATCTTGTCCATGCTGTCGAGCTCGGAATCGGTGGTCGCCTCCAGTCCGATGAAGACCGCGCTCAGTCCGAGCTCGGCCCACTGGGCGATGATGTCCTCGTGCTGGGAAATGAAATCCGCGCGTGCATAGACGAGGTACTTCTTGCGGATGCCCCGCTCCTGGAGAATCCTGGCGAGCTCGCCGAGGCGCGTGGGGTTGATGAGAAAGATGTCATCGACGATGTAGACGTGCTCGGCCTCGATCTGGCTCAGCTCCTCCGCAATGGACGCCGCGCTGCGCGAATACGGCACACCGTCCGTAATGCGCCACGTGTAGCAGAAGTTGCACTTGTACCAGCATCCCCACGTGGTCTTCATCGTGGCCACTGGGTTGTTCCAGAGATAGTAATAGCGATGCTTGAGGTGAGAGACGAGATCGCGCCGCGGAAGGGGAATGCTGTCCGGTGCCGGCATGTAGGCGCGTGGAGGTGTCTTGAACAGTTCCTCGCCGCGTGGCAGTGCCAGTCCCGGGATGTTCTCCAGCGGCAGACCCTTTTCGAATGCCGTGACGACGTCCGGCATGGTCGTGGTTCCGTCGCCCATCACGATGCAGTCGACGGCCGGATCGATGAAATCCTCCGGAACCTGTGACGCCTGCACGCCCCCGACTACCGTGCGGCACTCCGGCGACCATCGCTTCACCGTGCGGCAGATCTTGATCGCCTCATTGACGCCGCTGATGTAGCAGCTCGTCCCGACCACGTTCGGCTTGAATTTCTTCAGCCGCCGTTCCAGTCCCTTCTCCAGAATCAGATCGACGATCTCGATCTCGTGACCCTCGAGACCCGCGGCCACATACTCCAGCTCCAGCGGCTCGCAGATCATGATGTGCTTGAGGCCGATCGTGTGCCGCGGTACCGGCGGGCGAACGAGCATGATGCGCATGGGGTCCCTCCCTAGATGATGCCCGGGGTGATCCGATGTTGAATGTGATTGCGATAGTGAACGTTGACGCCGAAGATGAACGCGCCGACATACGGCTCCAGCTTCACGTTGTTCCGGCCGACGCGGCGGAAGATCGCCTTCCAGGAAAACAGCCGCTCATAGAGTTTCCAGAACTTCGACTGCAGGACCTCCGCCTCCATGCGCTTCGGCCGGAACACGATCTGTCCGCCGGTATAGCGCACGAAATCATGATCGATGATCCGTCCCTCGCCGCGCATCTTGTCGTACATGGGTGTGCCGGGGATGGGCGTCAGGATGTGTACGCGGGGAATGGAGATTCGATTGTCCATGACGAAGTCGTGAGTGGCGTCGAAGGCCGACTCGTCGTCTTCGTCGAGACCGATCATCATTTCCGAGGAAATGTCGATGCCGTATTCGCGGATCGTGCGGATGGCGGCGGGATAGCGTTCGGCCGGATTCCAGGTCTTGTCGATGGACTCGAGATTCGCCGCATTCACGGTCTCGAAACCGAACGACAGCATACGGCACCCGCTGCGGCGCGCCAGCTCCAGCATGTCCGGGCGATCGGCGATGTGCAGGCTGCACTGGCTCATCCAGATGATCTTTTCCGGGATCAGGGCGGTCCATAATTCGCGGCAGTACTCCCAGTCGACGCCGATGTTGTCGTCGATGAACGCGAAATAGTGCGATTTGCGGGCTTTCTTCGCGGCGCGGATGTCGCGGATGACGTCGCCGACCGGACGCTTTCTGTAGCCTTGATGGAAAAACGCGGTGACGGAGCAGAAGTTACAGGTGAACGGACAGCCGCGCGTGGCTTGGACGGGAGACCACCGGCCGAATTTCCGGCCGGCGATGAGCTCATAACGGGGTACGGGCAACTTCGCGACGTCGGGAGGCGCAAGCATTCGATAAAGCGGCTTCAATGATCTCTGCCGCGCGTCGCGAAGGACCTCCGGCCATGTGTGCTCCGCTTCACCGATGACCAGCGAGTCCGCGTGTGCAAGCGAGAGCTCGGGAGGAGCGAGGCTTGCGGCAATGCCGCCGATGACCACTTTCCGGCCGCGGCAACGGAACTCGTCGGCGATCTGCCAGGCGCGATACAAGCCCGAGCCCATTCCCGTCAGTCCGACGAGATCCCACGGCTCGTCGAACGGAATGTCCGTGGTGGTCTCGGCGCACAGGTGCAGGTCGACGTCCGGCGGCGTGACCGCGGCGAGCATGGAAAAGGTGAGGCCGGGCAGATGAATGCGGCGTTGCTTGATCGGCTTGCCCGAGGAGTCCAACGCTGTCGGTGCCACGAGGAGAACGCGCATGATCGAGCCTTCCCTCACTAGTGCCCCCGCATCCGCCTTTCTGGCGGATGCGGGGGCAGATTCATCACAGCAAACTGGTCGTCTGTAAGTCCGCGAGCGCGAAATTGTGCTTGTCCGCCATGTCCAATGCCCAGCGCACGCGCTCCGGCATCAGAGATCCGTAAGAGCCGTGTCCTTCGACGCCTTCGAGACCCATCAACAGGGTCTCCGCCATGCACGCGAAGACGAGGCCCGGTGCCAGTGGCAGTCCGGGAATGATCAGATCGGGATTGCAGGGAAGACGGACCACGCCTCCCTTGAGCACGACTACGTCGCCGCGCTCGAGAATGACGTCGCCGGCGACATCCGCAGGCAGGGAAATATCGCAGATCACCGTGCGCTGCGGCCCGAGGTGACGTGCATGGATGACCGGCTCCGCGGCGTTCGAGGCGGAAACAATCAGTGAGCACGAGTGCAATGCGTCCGGCGACTCGGCCACTTCCGGCTCCATCCGCGGCGCAATGTTTCGAATCTCCTGAACGAGCGGGCGGCAGCGGCGCGACAGACCCGGCCGCGCGACGAGGACCATGTGCCGTACGCGCGGCGCCATGAGCAGCGCATACGCTTTTGCAATGTTTCCGGTCGCGCCGACGACGCCCAGCGTGGCCTCGCTCACATCGATTCCCACGCGCTCGGCAGCCTCGATGAGCGCGCGCACGCCCATGCCTACGGTCAATGCATTGCCCGACGTCAGGCCGATGCTGGGCGCGCGCAGCAGTTCGCCGTTGGAAGTGATGATCGAGTGAAATCCGCCCAGTCCAGCCACCGTGCATCCGCGCTCGCGCGCCAGCTCGACCGCTTTTTCGATCTGGTTCAGGACGTGGTCGCGGTTGCGCGAGCGATACGCCCGCAGAAGGTGCTCCGACGTGTAGAACAGGCCGATGACGGAGAGGTGTACGCTGCGGCCGAGGGGCGAGCGTACGTGCAAGTCGTCATAGCTCACCGGTCCAAGGAACCGCGTGGCCTTCGCGACGAGATTGTCGATGGCGCGGACGTCCAATGCAGCCAGTGACGGGTCCCACACGCGCACGGCCTCGGCATCGATGGCGTGCGCAATGAAGGCCACGCGGCGGTTCGTCTCCGGCTTCTCGCGGTTCAGCCTTCTGTAAGAAGGAGGCGCGCTCTGGATCTCTGTCGCGGCGTGCCCGACGAGGTGCCCCACGATATGAGGGACGTCCTCAGCGCGCAGTGCGCGGCAGAGCATTTCCAGTGCGTCGGTGAAGCGATCGAGATCGGCGCGCTCGATGTATGCGGACGGCTCGACGCGCAATGTGGCCGGATTGCTGAGCGACGGTGCGATTCGGATGTCGTGCACATTGAGGAAATACGCCGAGGCGATGTTTCCCGTGAGGTCGTGCTGCGCAATGGCGCGCAGGACCTTCGAGCCGCCGGCGGAGAGATCGCCGAGCTCGACTCCGATCATGAGGCCGCGGCCTCGGATCGCTTTGATCTGGCCGGGATACTGCTGCTGCAATCGCGACAATCGCTCCATCGCGTACGCACCGGCGGCGCCGCAGCGATCGGCGAGGCGGTCGCGGCCGGCGATCTCCAGCACGCGGCAGGCAATGCGGCAACTGATCTCGTCACCGGCGAACGTGGACGTATGCAGTAGAGAAAACGATTCGATGAATCGCTCGTCCTTGATCAGCAGCGCGCCGATCTTCGTGACGCCGCCGCCGAGGGCCTTGGCGAGACAGATGTAATCGGGGTCGAGACCATACGCCTCGCTGCCCAGAAACGTTCCGGTGCGTCCGATGCCGGTCTGGATCTCGTCGACGATCAGCGGGATACCGGACCTGCGACAGACGCCGCTCAGCCAAGCCAGGAATTCCTCGGGAAGCGGCACGATGCCCCCTTCGCCGAGGATCGGCTCGACGACGACGCCGCAGATCGCGGCGGCGTCGCGCTCGCAGTCCTCCCAGGACGCGGGATCCCAGGGATCGAGGAAATGAACACGTGGTCCGAAGTTGCGGAACGGCTCCCCGTGCCGGTACGTCAGTTGGATCGAGCCGAGGGTTTTTCCGTGGAACGAGCCGCGGACGGCCCAGAACGTTTCCTGGTGCCGCTCGAGGTATGCGTGTTTGAGCGCGGCTTCGATGGTCTCGGTGCCGGAGTTCGTGACGATCAGGCGATACGGCCCGAGCTTCGCGCGCAGAGAGCGTTCGAGCTCCGCGAGGCCGGGCCGCGCCGAGACCTGTGCGGAGAACGGGACTCGCGCATCGAAGAGACCGCGCAGCGTCTCGAGCAGATCGGGGTGATTGTGGCCGAGGAGATTCGTGCCGAATCCGCCGATGAGATCGAGGACGGGGACGAGGGCCTCGCCACGCCGCTGGAAGAGATGATCGCCTTCCGCGCGCTCATAGACGGCATCGGCGTGGAAGGTCCGCAGAAGATCGGCCAGACCGAGGGGCGTCGTGCTCTGCGCGACGGACGCCAGCGCGAGCGAGCGAAACATGGTCGGAACCGCCGGGTCTCGGCACTCCAATTTCTGCATTGCCGTTTGTGTGGACATATCGTACTCCAGTTCGTTCACCGGCTCGTCGGGGCCGGGCAAGACTCCGGAATCACGTTGTTGTCCACTTCCGACGATGCTTTGGTCGGCTGGTCAACCCGTTTAGGTGCTGAATGGTCGTCGAGGTCACGCCGCGCAGTGGCAGCGCGACCTCGGACGGCCTTCACACTCAACACATGCCGGTGCAGTTCCCCCAGCCGAACGGTCCGCAGCCTTCCGGCATCACGAGACACTCGCCCGTGTAGCACTCGCCGCCGCTGCATTCGTCCCACATGGGATTGCAGAAGCACTCCGGCCGAAGATTGGGGACCTGCACGATGCCGGTGGACTGGCGCTGCTTCCGGCCGAGTCTCACGAATGCCTGCGCAAAAAGCTCCCTGGAGAACGACCGCGACGCGCGCGCTTCAAACCCCTTCATCGCGGCACGCGCCGACTCCACCTCCCTCGGCTCGGCGGAGCGCAGAGCCTGCAACACGCCGCCCTCCAGCAGCGCACGTCCTTCGGTGATGAAGGAGCGCTGTTCCTCCGTCAGCTCCGGATGCGCCGCAACGAAGTTCTCGAGATGCTGCACCCAGAGCGCCGCCCGCGCGGCGGGCTCGGAGCCGGACGTCGCATACGGGACATCGGCAGCAACCACGGACAAGGTCAACCCCACGAACAGCACACAACTCGCGATACGCATGGTAGTACCTCCGTGAAGAAGCGTGTCGTAAGGGTGGCGGTATTACAACCGGCAATAACGTCGTGACGGTGGAGCGTGCTCGGCGTAAAGGACGCCATCCTCGATGGCGAAGTCATCGTCATGACCGACGCTGGTCCCGACTTCAACGCGGAGACGGTGGTGAGCTTGCCGCCATCCCCTTACGGCGAGACGCCGTCCGCCGGCGGGACGCCGCCGGGCCAGCCGACGTGGACGTCAGCGCTCCCAGGCGCGGACCAACCGCCTCGCGAGAATCGCAGCCACATTTCGAAGCACAGCATCGCGTTCGCGCTTCGCGCGACCCACCCGATTCGCGAGAACCGCGGTCACCCGTGGGAGCGCCGACGTCACGTCGGCTGGTCCGGCGGCGTCCCGCCGGCGGACGGCGTCTCGCCGTAAGGGTTCTGAGGGCGGTAGAAGACCAGGTGCCCGGCCGGGTGAGGGGTCGTGCCTCAGGCCTGAAGTTGCCGCCTACGTGGGGCGGGCTCCCAGCCCGCCCCACGTGATGTCGCCTATTGCGCAGGCACGTACGTCGGATCCTGCGTGGTCAGATCGATCGCCGACCCGTACGCGGTCACTCGTCCCGTTCCGCTGACCACCTTCACCGCCACGCGCGCGTTGTAGAGGGCGCTGCCCATGCCGAAGTCGGCGAGGGAGATCTGGCGGAATTCGTTGGCGGCGAGGTTGATGGTGACGACGGGGGTGACGAGGGAGTCGGGGACGATGAGGGAGACTTCGATGGTCGCCGGCTGGCCGGTGGTCTCGGCGAGGCCGACGTTGGTGCGGAAGCGGGAGGATTGTTCGAGCTGCAGGAGCTGGAGGGCGCGGTCGCTCGCGCCGACCGATTCGGCCGGGGTGACGCCGGGGATGTACTGGCCGTAGGTGCCGTTGCTGGTCTTGTTGTAGGTGCGCGCGGTGGCGGTGAGCTTGGTGCTGGTCGGGGTGGTGATGGTGACCATGCCGCCGGCGCCGTTCGGCTGGGCGAAGAGGTCTCCGATGACGTTGTCGAGGACTTCGATCTCACCGGCGTCGATGGTCACCTGGCGCGATACGGCGCCGCCGGGGTTGGCCTGCGGGTAGAACGTGAGCGTGGCGGGGGTGGAGGTCGTGCCGGCGTTGAAGATCCGGAGGTCGGTGACCCAGAAGACGAAGCCGCTGTTGATGTAGGCGGTGCCGGGGACGACGTAGCGGTTCGACGTGGTGGCGCCTTTGACGACGGCCGAGACGAGCAGCGGGTCGTTGGTCTTGTTGTCGACCTGGGAGACGTAGGCCGTCACTTTGCCGGTGCCGTTCGTGACTTCGACTTCGACGCGGCCGTCGGTCAGGTTGTTGATGCCGCTGTTGGCGAGCATGCCATTGAT
This sequence comes from Thermoanaerobaculia bacterium, assembly GCA_035629865.1. Lineage (GTDB taxonomy): Bacteria > Acidobacteriota > Thermoanaerobaculia > Gp7-AA8 > Gp7-AA8 > QHVT01. Next base: position 56,661 of record DASPHC010000055.1, read on the forward strand.
CTGGCGGTGCTCGCCCGGCTGAAGGGCGACCGGGATGGTGGCCAGGAGCTGGTTGGTGGTGTTGTAGACGCGCACCAGCATCTCGGCGCCGTTCCCCGAGGCCTCGGCGAAGCCGAAGTTGGCGCGGTAGGCGGACGATTGCGCGACCTGCTGGAGCGACAGGATCGACGGCAGGGAGCCGGTGGCCGGCTTGCCGACGAAGTCGGCGAAGCGGATGGCGGGAATGTACTGGCCGAACGTGCCGGTGGGGGTGAAGTTGTAGGTGCGGCTCGAGGCGGCGGTCTGCAGGAGCTTGACGGTGCTGGCGTTGACCGGCGAGAAGAGGCTGTTCGACGTCGAGCTCGACGTCGTCAGCGGACGCACTTCCAGCATGCCGGTCGCCGAGGAGATGGTGCCGGTGCCGAAGAGGCTGGACACGATGTCGTCCATCGCCATGGTGCCGTTCGGCGCGATCTCGATCGTGCTCGAGCTGCCGGTCTGCGTCCCGTCCACGCCCGACGGGGTGAAGTTGAGCTGGTACTTTTTCGTCTGCGCGGTCAGGTTGGTGACACGGATGTCGGACTCGAAGAGGGAGTTGTTCACGCCGACGGCATGGCCGACGATCGGGAAGATCAGCGAGTCGGGCGGCGGCGTGCCTTTGCCGGTCGGGATGACCGGGGTGACGAGCGAGACGGACAGCGGGATGGAGCTGGTGGTCGTCGCGTTGGAGACCGGATCGCCGGTCTTCGCCGCGGTGGTGTACTGGATGCGGATCGTGCCGGTGTTCGTGCCGAGGGCCAGCACCGACGGGTCGGCGGTCACGGTGAGCGTGATCCCTTCCGCCGGCAGGTTGCCGCTGGACGGCGTGATGGTCAGCCACGGCTTGTCGGCAGTGGCGAGGAACTGGGTCGGGGTCGCGGAGCCGGGGAGGAAGATCGTCTGGACGACGTTGGTCTCGCCACCGATCTCGGCGCTGGCGTTGTTGGTGCGCGGGGCGATGATGAAGACGCCGATCGGGTCGGAGTACGGTCCGCGCTCGTCGTTGCAGTCGCTCACGCCGCGGACGCGGTAGAGGTACTGCACCGGGTTGCCGCTCACCTCGTGCGAGAAGCGCAGGGAGGTGTCCTCGGTGGCGAAGGTCTGGGCGTCGGCAAAGTCGGGGGTGGTCGACTCCTGCACTTCGTAGAGGTCGACGTTCGGCAGCGGTGTCCAGCGGAGGCGGTAGTCGGTCTTCGAGAGCGCCTGTCCGACGACCTGCGCCTCGGGGGCTTCCGGCGTGCCGCACGGCACGGGCGCCGTCACCTGGAACTCGCCGCTGGCCGAGCGCGTCGGCGGGCAGTTCGTGAACTCGGCGTCGACGTACCAGATGTAGGTCCCTTCCGGCAGCTCGACTTCGGCGCCCGGCTCGGTGGTGGAGGCGACGACGGTCGCGGCGTCTTCGCCCTGCTGCACCCACAGCTTGTAGCCGGTGGCGCGCGGGACGCGCGTCCACTGGAAGCTGACCGGCGACGGGACTTCATCGCGCGGGATGAGCAGGATGGGGCGCCGGTTCTCGCACTGCGGACGGGTGACGCCGAAGCGGCCGTGCTCGGAGTCGACCGGATCGCAGCCGGCGAAGAAGGTGATGACCCACCATTCGATGTTGCCCGGCGGCGGGTTCTCGACGACGAAGTGGGTCTCGGAGGTGGAGGCGACCGCCGTCGGCGAGCCGTCGTTGACCTTGACCACGAGGACGTACTTCACGGCCCCGGCGACCGGAGCCCACGCGAAATCGACGGCGCCGGTGATGGTGGAGCCGTCACCCGGCAGGAGGAGATCCGCGCCGGTGGTGGTGCAGTTCTGCGCGCGCGGGATGGTGAAGCGGACGCGCGGCGAGAAGGTCGACGGGCATTCTTCGAAGACCGCCTCGACGCTCCAGTCGACGATTCCGGGCGGGAGGGCCCGCGTCAGTTCGTTGTCGTTGGTGACGCCGAGGAGAATCGGCTCCGCGCCGTCGAGGGAGGCGAAGACGCGGTACTTCACCGCGCGGTCGATGTCGGTCCAGCGGAACGTGACCGGCGACGCGGCGATCGCCCCCTCGCCCGGCTCGAGGATGGCCGGCGCTTCGGACGGGCAGCGCTCGGTGGTCCTTGCGATCTCGAAGAAAGCAGTCGCCGAGGCACGCGGGTCGCAGCCCTCGAACAGCGCCTGCACGAACCAGCCGTAGATGCCGGGGGCGAGCTGGATGACGGCGCTGGTCTCGCGCGTCAGCTTGACGTCGCTGAAGGCCTCGCCTTTGCCGACCCAGACGCGGTACCCGATGGCGCGCTCGACGCCGGTCCACTGCAGCGTGACCGGGCTGGTCACGCCGGTCGGATCGGTGCGTGTACCGGCGGGACTGACGATGCCGGGTGCGGTGTTGACGGCGCAGTTGGTTCCCTGCGCGACGCGGAACTCGCCGGTGCCGGAGAGGATGGCCTTGCAGTTCGGGCGGAGGGCGTCGACGTACCATTTGATCTGGCCGGCCGGGAGGCTGAGGGTCGCTTCGTTGGTCTGCGTCCGGAGGATGTTGACCGGCGCGTCGCCGTCGATGGAGACCCAGATGCGATACGCCTCGGCGCCGCTGACGGCGGTCCAGGCGAGCCGCACCGGCGAGTTGACCGTGGCGCCGTTCGCGGGGGTCGTCAGGGTGATGGTCGCGTCGGGGCAATTCGGCGGGGCGACCGTGAACGCGGAGACCGCGCTCCGGAGCTCGGGGCAGTCGTCGAACGTCGCGACGACGGCCCAGCGGACCGCTCCCGCCGGAACGAACTTCTCGAGCGACGTGTCGGTGGTCGAGCCGTAGGGCTGGAAGTCGCCATCGCCAAGGGCGACCACGAGGAAGTAGTTCGTCGCGTTTGTCACCGCGGTCCAACTGAACGTCACCGGGGACAGCACGTTCGCCGCGCCGTTGGCAGGGGAGACGAGCGCCGGCGGAACCGTCGGGCAGACCGGACCGGTGCCCTGCATCCGGAAGCGGCGGAAGTCGGAGGTCGTGTTGCACTCTTCTCCGAAAAACGCCCGCACCGCCCAGTTGACGAGCGAGCCGTCGATCGCTCTCGTCAGCTCGGTCGCGTTGGTCGTGCCGAAAATCTCCGGCTCGCCGTCGATCGTGCCGATGACCGTGTAACTCAGTGCGCCGGAAACGGCGTTCCAGCGGAAGGTGACCGGGTTCGTGATGCCGGTCGCCTCATCCTGCGGCGCGATCAGCGTGGGGCGGATGGTGGGGCAGGTCCGCTCGATCCGGACGAAGCGCGACGCCGACTCGGCGTCGGGACAGTTCTCGTAGGCGGCGGCGACCCACCACTGGAACGTACCGTCCTCCAGCTCGTCAGTCGTGTAGGAACTGTTGCCCGTGCGGGTGAGGACGCGCGGCAGGTTGTCGCCGATCTTGTGGACGAACACCACGTACCCGGTCGCACCTTCACGCGGCGTCCATTCGAACGTCACCGGCAGCGTCGCCGTGCTGGCGTCGGGCGGCGAGAGGAGATCGGGCGGACCGGCGGTCTGGCATGGGGTGCCGATGACGAGCTCGCGCTGCTCCGAGAACAGGGGAGTGCACGAACCGTTGAAGTTCGCGCGCACCGACCAGAGGTAATCCCCTTCGTCCGCGAACGGCGCGGCGAACGTGGTGGTGGGGTGGTTCTCGACGAGGTTCGTCCACATGTCGTTGTGGAAAACGGCCAGGTCGTAGCTGGCGGCGCCGGGGACGCCGGTCCAGCCGAAAGTGACGGTCTGGTTCGGCGGGAACGTGGCGCCGGCGGCCGGGCCGAGCAGATTCGGCGGGTTGGTCGGGCACTTGGTGCTGAACGTGTGCGTGGCCGAGGCGATGTCGGTGCAGGTGTCGGCCTTCGCCTTGACGAACCAGGTCAGCGAATAGCCCGGCTCCATGAAGATCTGCTTCTGGCTCTGCGTGACCGTCCCCTGCAACGTCGGCGGATCCTGGTTCAGGCCGAAGTAGACGTCGAAGGAGGTGGCGAATCCGTCATCGCTCCAGTCGAGGGTGATGTTCCCGGGGGAGACTTCGCTCCCGTTCGCCGGGGCGAGCAGGGAGGGCGCGGCCGGACAGGAGGCGAAGGACTGCACGGCGAAGCCCGCCGCGAGCACACAGATGAACATCGACCGAACGAGCTGTCTCATTCCGCTCTCCAGATCCGTGGGTCAGTTTGTGGGGACACGGCACACGCCGTCTTATGGACGGACAATGTAGTACTTCCGTTGACGATGCCCCGTGATTGCGATCACGCGATTGTAAAGAAGATCAGCGGTATTTGTTGGCGCCGGTGTTGAAAATAACCACGGTGGCGTCCGGCGTGATGGTGCCGGCGGCCCGCAATTCGCGGAAGGCAAGCCAGGCGGCGCCGGTCTCCGGGCCGGCGTCGATGCCTTCTTTCAGGCGGAGATCGGCGGCCGCGTCCTCGATCTTCGCGTCCTCGACGGCGATCGCGCCGCCGTGCGAATCGCGGAGGGCGGTCAGCATCAGCCGGTCGCCGACGGCGCGGGGAACGCGCAGCCCCCACGCCTCCGTTTTCGGCGACTCCCACTCGGGGGCGGTCTCCAATCCCTGATCGAAGGCGCGGACGATCGGCGCGCAGCCGCTCGACTGGACGGTGAACATGCGCGGGCGCTCGGAGCCGATCCAGCCGAGGCGCTGCATCTCGTCGAACGCCTTCCACATCCCGATCAACCCCGTCCCGCCGCCGGTGGGGTAGAGGATCACGTCGGGCAGGCGGCCGAGGTCTTCGTACAGCTCGTAGCCCATCGTCTTCTTGCCTTCGACGCGGTAGGGCTCTTTGAGCGTGGAGAGGTCGAAACCGCCGTTTTCCGCGATGTGGGCCTGGACCCGCCTGGCGGCGTCAGTGATCACCCCTTCGACCAGCTCGACCCGCGCGCCGTAGCCGCGGCACTCGTCGACGATCGACTGGGGCGTGTCGCGCGGCATGGCCACGAAGACCGGCATCCCGGCGCGTGCGCCGTACGCGGAGAGTGCGGCGCCGGCGTTCCCGGCGGTCGGCGCGGCGAGGCTCTGCGCGCCGAGCTTGCGGGCCATCGTCACCGCGGCCGACATCCCGCGCGACTTGAACGAGCGGGTGGGGTTCTTCGACTCGTCCTTGAGGAAGAGATTGGGAGTGCTCCGCGACGGCAGCAGCGGCGTCCGCCCCTCGCCGAGCGTGACGATCTCCTTCTCCCTATCCGCCGGCAGCACATCGAGATAGCGCCACATGTCGTTGCGCTCGCGGAGCGTCACCGCGCCGAGGCCGTACTGCACCAGGATCGGTGCACTGCACTTCGGGCAGAGGTTGTAGAGCGCGTCGAGCGGCGAGCGCCAGTCACAGCGGGAGCAGGTGAGCGTTTTCATGAGCCGCGGAACGATGACTGATCACCGGGCCAGTGTCCAGAAAAGGAATGGGACCTATGGGACCTATGGGACCAACAGGACAGAGAAAACAGCATCGCCCACCGAACCCCAACAGTCCGGCGGGCGATCACTCCCAGGCAACCAGGAACCAGCAACCAAACCACTTACTGCTTCCTGGCTTCCTCGATCTTCTTGTCCAGCTCTTTCATCCCCTTCTCGACGTCGCCTTCCTTGTCTTCCCACTTCGAGAGCTCGGAGGCGTAGGCGTTGAGGGCGTTCTCGTGCTTCGAGAGGAGCTGGCGGTTGTAGGTGAGGGCCGGATCCTCGTCCTGCTTCTGGGTCATCTCCTGCTTCGACTTGTCGTAGCCGGCCAGCATGTCGGCGTAGAGCTTCTTAGTCTGCTCGTCCGTCGCCTCGGCGTAGGCCTTCTTCGCGTCGGCGTAGGCCTTGTCGAAGTTCGCGCTGATGGCCTCGCTGAACTTCTCGGCCATCACCGAGGTCGAGGCGGCCAGCACCTGCTGCTTGACCCAGAGATACTCCTGAGTGTTGTAGCCGAGGTCCTTGGCGGCGCGGATGTCGGCAGTCATGAAATCCGCGGCTGAGCCGAGGGCCTTCATCCCTTCCATGAACCCGCCGATCGACTTGTCGCCCTTCTTGTTGGCGGTCTCGGCGTGCTTCTTCATCTCCGCCTTCGCCACCTGGGCGATCTTCTTCTCGTGCTCGCGCACCTTCAGGTACATCTGGATCTGGGCTTCCTTGAGACGGCCGTCTTCGGGCGGCGTGTACTCGTCGTCGGCAACCTGCTTCATCAGGTCGGTCGTCCCGACTTTCTGCAGGTCTTTGGCGATATCCGCCTTATCGGCCAGCTCCCTGGCTTTACAGCCGGCGAGGGCGAGCGAAAGGCAGAAAACGGCAGTCAGGGATCGCATGGTGGGGGTCTCCTCCGTAGATTTGGCGAGGAACGATTGTAAGCGATCACCGGTGACGTGAGCGTGACCGGGCTCACGGTGGGGTTGCTGGTTGCTCGTTGCTGGTTGCTTGGGACTTTCGGGCTTGCGGGTCCAGCCCTCGCAGCCAACGAGTTCGGAACCAGGGCCCGCCCTCGCCGCGAACGAGGTTCGGAACCAGCCGCCGTAGGCGGCGAAAGACCTGTAGGCCCGGCCTTCAGGCCGGGTTCTTGGGCAGGCAAGAGAGCAAGCCCGCGAAGCGGGCGACAGGGTAGAGCACCGCGACCGGCCTGTTCTGTCGCCCGCTTCGCGGGCTCGCATCCATGTGCCGCGAGGAACCCGGCCTAAATGCCGGGCCTACAGGTCTTTCGCCGCCTACGGCGGCTGGTTCCGAACTTCGTTGCCTGCGAGGGCCGCCCGTAAGCCCGAAAGTCCCAAGCAACCAGCCACCAGCAACAGCGCGGCGCGCTACTCCGACAGCTCGCGGGTGACCCGCGACCGCAGCTCATCCAGTTCCTGCAGGATGGTCTGGAGCGTGCTCTCGCGGACGCGGAGCTTCTGCTGGAGCGAGGCGACCTGGGCTTCGAGGTCGGCGACGCGGTTGTCGGCGGCGATCGGCTGGGCCGTTGGTTCGGCGAGCGGCTCGTCCATCACCGCGACGGCTACCGGCGCTTCGACCAGCTCATCGGCTCCGAGCTCTTCGATCTCCTCGATCGGGACGGCGATGTTTCCGGCGAAGGTGGACGGGCGTTTGCGCCCTTCGGCGAGGAGTTGTTCGAGCGACACTTCTTCCGCCGCTTCGTAATCGGCCTCGACCGGCGCGGAGTCGGGGAAGGGGACGGAGTCGGCGAACGGGTTCGGCGCCTCGGAGAGTGGCTCGTTGTCGAGCATCGACAGCTCCGGCCCCGGGGTCTCCGAATAGGGCTCCGGCTCGGGCTCCGGTATCAGCTTCGCCTTCACCGCGGCCTTCGGAGCGGAAGGGGTGACCTTCTTGACCGTCTCGCTCTTGCCTTTGAGCCGGGCGAAGAGGTGCTTGGCGGTGATCTTCGAGACGAGCTTGAACGTCTCCATGACCCCCTCGCCCTTGATTGCCGCCGCCTCGGTGTACGGATAGCCTTCGAATCCGAGCGCCTCGGCCAGCGCATCGATGGGGAGGACGCCCGGGATGTCGCGTTTGTTGTACTGGATGACGATCGGCGTGTCGTTCGGGTCGATCTGGTTCTGTTCGAGGTTCTCGAGGAGGTTCGCGAAGCTTTCCCGGGTGGCGTCGACCATCGCCGGCTGCGAGTCGGCGACGAACACGACCGCGTCGGCCCCTTTCAGCACCAGCTTGCGGGTCTCGTTGTAGAAAACCTGGCCGGGGACGGTGTAGAGCTGGATCTTGAGGTTGAACGGCCCGACCTTGCCGATGTCGACCGGCAGGAGGTCGAAGAAGAGCGTGCGGTCCGTCTTCGTCGCCAGCGACAGCATCTTTCCCTTCGACTTCGGGTCGAGCTTGTCGAAGATGACCATGAGATTGGTCGTCTTCCCACAGAGCCCGGGCCCGTAGTAGACGATCTTCGCAGTCATCTCGCGCGTGGCGTGGTTGAAGAGGACCATGGTTGTCGGCGAAGTATCGCACAGGGATAGGACGGATGGGACCCATGGGACCGATGGGACCGATAGGGCGATGGAGGGCGGGTCCCATGAGTCCTATTGGTCCTATAGGTCCCATAAGTCCCATAGAATCGCCCGGTGACCGAGGACGAGCCCGTCGAGATCCCCATCACCGACACCCTGGACCTGCACCCGTTCCGCCCCAGCGAGATCCGCGATGTGGCCCGGGAGTACCTCACCGAGGCGCGGGCGCGGGGCTTCAGGCAGGTGCGGCTCATTCACGGACGGGGCATCGGGGTGCAGCGGGAGAACATCCGCAAGCTGCTCGCCTCCCTCGATTTCGTCCTCGAGTTCCACGACGCAGACCCGACGGGCGGCGGGTGGGGCTCGACGGTCGTACTCCTCCAGCCCGAGAACACCACGCCGGTTCGGACAACCGACGACTGACAACCGACAACAAATACTGGCGCTGAATTCGCTACTAGGGAAGAGTCAATGTCATCACTTTACGAGGAACTGAGCAGGGTCACGACCTACGAATACACGGAAGAGGAAGTCCGTGAATTCGAGGCGCTCCACGACGAGATCCGCACGCTGAAAAAAGAGCGGAACGCCGTCATCGTCGCCCACAACTACTACCGTCCCGAGATCCTGAAAGTGGCCGATTTCGTCGGCGACTCGCTGGAGCTGGCCCTCATGGCCGCGAAAGTCCGGGACGCCGACATCATCGAGTTCTGCGGAGTCCACTTCATGGCCGAGACGGCCAAGATCGTCAACCCGCAGAAGACCGTCCTGCTCCCGAACCTGATGGCCGGCTGCCAGCTCGCCGACTCCGCTCCCGCGGAAGACCTCGTCCTGAGGATCCGGGAGCTGAAACAGCAGTATCCCGACCTCGCCGTCGTCAGCTACGTCAACACCACCGCCGCCGTGAAGGCGCTCTCCGACATCATCGTCACCTCGGCCAACGCCTCGAAGGTCGTCCGGACGCTGCCGAACGAGAACATCCTCTTCGTCCCCGACCGCAACCTGGCGAACCACGTCGCCGAGCAGGTGCCGGAGAAGAACATCATCCCGTGGGACGGCTACTGCTACGTCCACGAGCAGATCACCCCCGAGGAGATCGCCAAGATCCGCCAGGCCGACCCGGAGCTGGAGATCCTGGTCCATCCCGAGTGCCGTCCCGACGTGGCGAAGCTCGCGAACGCCGTCCTCTCCACCTCGGGGATGGTGCGCTACGCGAAAGAGCGCCCGGCCATGCGCTTCCTGATCGTCACCGAGTGCGGACTCTCCGACCGCCTGGCGATGGAGGTTCCGGAAAAAAAGTTCCTGAAAGGCTGCAAGCTCTGCGCGTTCATGAAAGTGACGACGCTCGAAGACGTGCGCGACTCGCTGCTCCACACGCGCTACGAGATCGAGGTGCCGGAGGAGATCCGCGTCCCTGCCGAGAGGGCGCTGCGCCGGATGTTCGACGCCACCGAATAATGTCCCATCGCCGCGGCATCCTGTTTCTGAACCCGAAAGCGGGCACGTTCGCGGCCGGCGACGAGTCGGCGCTGCGGACGCTCGCCTATGAGAACGACCTGCGTGTGGTCGACATCCATCCGAAGATCGACGTCCGCGCGATCGTGCGCGAAGCGCTCGACGCCGGCCTGCGCGCCTTCGTCGCCGCGGGCGGCGACGGGACGATCCACTTCGTCGCCCAGGCGCTCGTCGGGACGGAAGGCGTGCTGGGAGTGGTACCGGTCGGCAGCGTCAACCATCTCGCCCGCGACCTGCAGATCCCGGTAGGCGACTGGCGGGCCGCGCTCGACATCGCGGTCCGCGGGGAGATCCGGCAGATCGACGTCGGCCGCGTGAACGGCCACTACTTCATCAACAGCGTGATGCTCGGAATCTATCCGACGGTGAGCCACTACCGGGAGCGCTTCCGCTCCATGCACAGCCGCTGGCGCGCCTACCTGAAGGCGGCCCGGCTGGCGCTGCACCACTTCCCGCACGTGACGCTCGTCGTCGAGCACGACGGCCGCGTCGACACCTTCCGAACGCAGCTCTTCGTCGTGGCGGTCAATGCGTACGATCTCTCGCAGGTAGGGATGGTCTCGCCGAAGACGAGCTTCAACGACGGCCGCCTGACCATCTACTCGCTCTCCTTCATGAGCCGTCTCGAGTTCGTCCGCGCCGCCGCCAAATACTTCCGCGGCAAGATCAGCGACGTCCAGGGCTTCCGCAGCATCCGCACCGCCCAACTGCGTGTCGATACAGGAAGGCGAAAACTGAAGATCTCCGTCGACGGCGAGTTGATGGACCTGCAGACGCCACTGCAGATCGCGGCCGTGCCTTCGAGTTTGCTGGTGAGAGCGCCGGCGGCTTAGATGCTGTTGTCAGTTGTCGGTTGTCAGTTGTCCGAACCCTTCTCGCATCACCCAAAAGCGCGTTGCCAGCGTCGAAAATGACGGTTCCAACGTGATCACGCACGTTTTCAACGTGATGCCGCACGCTTTTAACGTGACACCGCACGTTCCTATCGTGACACCGAACGTTCTTAACGTCACGTACCACGATTTCAACGTCACCCACCACGATTCCAACGTCACGCGCCACGATTCCAACGTGACGTCGCACGCTTTAAACGCGACGCCGCACGTTTTTATCGTGACGTCGCGCGCTTTAAACGTGATGCCGCACGTTGTTATCAGGACGCCGAACGCTTTTAACGTCACGCACCACGATTCCAACGTCACGCCGCACGCTTTCAACGTGGCGTCGCACGCTTTCAACGTGGCGTCGCACGCTTTAAACGTGACGCGCCACGTTTTATCGTGGCGCCGCACGTTCTTAATGTGACGTCGCACGGTTTCAACGTGACGTGCCACGCTCTGAACCTGACGCCGCACGGGTTCGACGTGACACCGCACGTCCCGGACGCGGCGCCCTACGCCCGGCACGTGGTGCCGCGGGTTCCGGAGGTGACGTCGCACATTCCGGGCGTGACACCGCACGTTCCGGGATGACTCCGCACATTCCGGACGTCACGCCCCACATTTCGCACGTCACGCCGCACGTTCCGCACGTGCGCTGCGCGTTCCAGACGCAACGCCCCACGTTCAGCACTTGGCATCGCACATGCCGGAAGTGATGCCACACGATCCGCACACGGCGCCCACGTCCGGCATATGGCACCGCACGTTCGGGACGTGACGCCGCACGCGTGGCACGCGGCGCCGTACGTTCCGGCCGCGGACACGAGCGTTCCGGACGTTCGCGCGAGCGGCGGAAGTGGGGACGGCGCGGTTGCAGGTGGGACTGACGGCAACGATTCTCTATTCGTTGAAGGGCTCGCCGGCGATGATCAACACCATCACCACGCCGAGAGCGGTGATCGCGGCCCACTCCATGGCCCGGGCGATCCGGGATCCAGGATCGGAGTAGGAGGCGAGCTTCGTCAGCGCGAGGAGGACCAGCGCCGCGGCGATCAGCACGAGATAGGTCAGCCCGGCGCGCGAGCTGGTCAACCACCCGCCGAGCTCGGCGAACGGTCCGCTCATGGCGTCGCCGCCGAGGCGCGGCGCACGATTTTCGGCTTCGCCGGCGCGTCCGTCTCCGCCGTGCGCGGGCGGAGGAGACGGTAGAAGAACGAGCCGAGAGCGGCATGGGGAGAGGGCTCTGTTGGAGAGGGAGGGAGCGGCGTGGGGCCGCGGAACCCCTCGCGGATGAAGCGACCGACCGTCAGGAGCGTCGCAAAGAGGATGAAGAGCACCGTGGCGATCCCGCCGAGGACGAAGAGGAACGCTCCCCACGTCACCCACGTCAGCCCGCGTGCGAGAACGCCGGTGAGCCCGCGCCACTGGAACCACGGCTCCATCCGCACCAGGTCGACGATTCCTCGGACGACGAAGTCGGCGTAATCACCGAGCATCACCGAGAGGCCGGTGCGTCCCCACACGTAGCCCACGAAGATCGCGAGCGCGAGGAGAGGGACGAGCCAGAGCACCGTCGTCATCGTCAGTTTTCCCGGATGCCCCCTATGGTAGCGCGCCGGCGCCGCTGCGCAAGGAGCCACATCCATAGCTGCTCCTCGCCGTAGGCGCGATCCCAGGAGTTGTGGCCGGCGCCTTCGTACTCCGTGTACCGCACGTCACCACCTACGGCCTTCAACGCCTCATGGATTTTCCGCGAAGCCTCCGGGACCACGACCGGGTCGTCCGCCCCATGGAAGATCCAGGTGGGGATGTGCTTCAGCTTTTGTGCAGTGAAGGCGTGCGGATCTTTGGCGTGTGTGGTGAGCGGAGACTGCCGCACTGACGTCGCCGACCCCGCCGGAACGACACCACCGCAGATCGGAACCAGCGCCGCGAAGCGATCCGGATGCGCCAGAGCGAGATGCCACACGCCGAACCCGCCGAGGGAGAGGCCGGTCAGATAGACGCGGTCCGGATCGCCGTTGAATTCTTTGACAGACGCATCCAGCGCCCGCATCGCCGCTCCGCCGGAGCCCCCATCCACCGATCCTCGAGCCCCGCCTGCGGAAACACCACCACCGCAGGCACCCGCTCCCGCTCCCACCGGATCGCCGCCGCCAACGCGTACTGCGTCTGCCTCAGGCCATCCGAGCCCCGCTCTCCCGCACCATGCAGAAAGAGAAGGACCGGCCATTTCTTCTCCGCGCTCCAGTTCTGCGGAACGTAGACGACGTAGCGGTAGGTCGTTGCCTTCAGGGTGACGGTGCGGTCGAGAAAGCCGGTTTGCATGGGCGTGGCAGCACCGCAGGCGAGCGCCAAAAACAGGGAAACGAGGAGCGCTACGCGTGCGGGCATGGGGAAAGTGTACCTGTGACGATCGGAGCGCCGACCTTCGGTCGGCCCGCCAGCGTTCCGCTGGCCCGCTCTCGGGAGCAACGTGTTGAATCACCAGGTTTCGCGAGTATGCCGACCGAAGGTCGGCGGACCGGCCGACGGAACGTCGGCGCTCCTCGGGTTCGCACGCCGCCTTCCGGGTTCGCGCGCAAGACAACGCGGGAACCCCGGAAGACGGCGCACCCGAGTAATGGAAGCGATCTCCTTGGGAACGGGGTGAGCCAGGAGGTTCGAAGCCGAGTTCCTCAACGCCTCCCCGACTGGGACGTTCTGTACTGTCCGCCCCTTACGGCGAGACGCCGTCCGCCGGCGAGACGCCGCCGGGCCAGCCGACGCGACGTCGGCGCTCCGGCGCATGACCACTTTCATCGCGCACCGCACGTCCGCATATCGAAGCGACACAGGATCGCGTCATCGCGAACCGGTCGTCTGCGCGTGGAGCGCCCGCGTCGCGCGGGCTGGCGCGGCGGCGTCTCGCCGGCGGACGGCGTCTCGCCGTAAGGGGAGTGATCTCGAGACGACAAATCGGAGCGCCGGCTTTCAGTCGCCGGGTCCGCCGACCTTGGGTCGGCCCGGTCACACCGAGCGAATCCGGATACGATTGTCGTGGACGATCCAAAGCTCGTTCTTGAGATCGCGGTGCATGAGCGTTTGAATGACCCGAGCGGCCACCGTGAGTACAGCCGGTTTGTCCTGACGTTTCAGACGCAGCACGATCATCCCGGGACCGATCGTGGGTGGATAGGTCCTGATATCGGTGAATCCACGGTCGAACGTGACGAGGATCCGATCCTCGGCCTCGCATACACGAGCCAGCGTGGGGTCATCCTCGCCGCCCATCTTCTGATCCACAACGCTGAGAGCGTCCCATCCTGCGTCACGGAGAAGCTGCGTGACCTCCTCAGGCAGATTCTCGTCGACCTTGAACTTCACGCCGGTAGTCCGACGACCTCTTCCCGTGCCAGATCCGCCGCATACGCGATGCACGCGTGGATGGCTTCCTGTGTAAGCGTCGGATAACTCGCCAGAATCTCATCCTCCGGCAGGCCGGCCGCGAGGTTGTCCAGGACGACCGAGACGAGAATGCGTGTCCCGGCGACACACGCCTGACCATGGCAGATCTTCGGATCAACGACGATGTGCGGACGCCAGTCCATGGTCCTAATCTACACCCGTTTCCCGGCCAGCCAGCGAGCTGGCATCCGGCGCTCACTGCACCGGCAGAATCCGGTCCGGGATCTTCGACTGACCGAGTTCGTAGTGTGTCCGGCACAGCCACTGGTAATCGCCGGTGTAGGTGGGGACGCGGTGCAGGCCGAGCTTCGCGTGATTGGGGTCGAGTTGGCGGAGGAGGGAGTGCAGAGCGAGCAGGCCGTGGCGCTCCGGCTCGGTCAACGCCCCGCCGCGTCCAGGGGCGAACTCGGAGAGATACGTTCCGTCCGACATCGTCCCGGCCACTTTCTCCATCAGATCGACGTGGTCCTTCACCCCGAGACCGTCGAAGGTATTCGCGCCATAGGCGACGTTCACTGCCGGACCGACCATCGGCAGGACCGTCTTGAGAAGGGTGACCACCAAGTTCGCATACGGCGCCACCTCACGGACCCATTCGCGAGTCAGCTCCAGCTCGTACGAACCGAGTCCTTCGGCGAGCAGCGGATGCTGCGCGTTCTCAGCCTCGCACCAGAGGCGGAGGGTGAATTTCTCCTGGAAGAGGCGGCGCCAATTGCCGTCTACCGGCTGGAGGTCGAAGAGGCGGGGACCATCCTTCGCCTCGCTGGCCATGGCCTTCATCAGGACCATGACGGAGTTTGCGATCTGGCTTTCGATACCGGCGATACCCTGATCGATCTTTGCTTCGATGCGCGCCAGTTGCGTTCGCGGCTCCTCATCCTCGAATCCGTACAGCAACTCGACGATGTTTTGACGGCCGCGGCACGGAAGGCACCGAATGGTCTCATCGCCTTTGTCCAGGATGTCGTGCAGCGCCTCGATGTCAAAGCGACCCGGACATGGCTGTCCCCGCACTGTTCCCCGGCAGGGCACATTGAACGTGTATCGGCCTTCCATGCCGGGCCAGTTGTCGGTGATGAGCTTCTCCACCGTCTGGCGGAGAACGTTCATGAAGTACTCGGGCCACGCCGCCTCGGCATAGAGGTGCAGTTCCCGGTCGCGCAGTTCAACGAGAGCTTCGCCGTGTGGTTTTCTGCGGAGGAACATTCCCTTCTGCCAGTGCAGCCGATGGCCTTCGCTCATGGCGGCGTAGGGATGCGTGCGGACGATCAGCCACGGAACGAGTCCCGGCGGTGCCTCGTCGAGCACGCAGACCATTGCCAGCCGGCGACGCTCCGGCAGGGGCTCTTCCTCGGGAAGCCACGGGACCGCGGGACGCACCTGCGGGACGTGCTGCGCCACGAGACTGGCTTCGCCGGATTCGAGGCGATACGAGACGTCGTACTTTTCCATGAGTTGGAGGAAGAATGGGTAGAGGTCGATAGGGTACGTAGGCTCGTTCTCGAACCTGTGGTTGAGCCACACCTCGGTGAGATGATCGTCCGGCAGAATGCCGTCCCGTTCCTGCGTCGCACGGTCCTCCAGCACGAAGCCGATGGCCTTCGTCAGCCATTCCGGTTGCAGGATCACGTCGTCCTTCAACCGCTCATCGTCGCCGTAGTAGACGATGTAGCCGAGATCGTGCATCAGAACCGCGAGCGTGCGGGTGTCGATCGCGTCCAAGCCATGTTTTGCACAGAGCGCCGCGAACGCAGCGTACGCGACGCGCGGCTCCTGCTGACCGAGCACCAGTGCCGCGTCGCGCGCCGCCCTCCACTGTACGTTGAATGGCATGCCCATGTGCTCGAGGTCCTTCGCCACGCCGGAGATAAGACCCTTGAGCTCCGCGATGCCGAAGTTTTCGAGGCTGTCGACCTCGATGAAGTCGACGATCATTGCGCCGTACTCGCGCTGCAATACCGGCTTGTCGATCCGGGCGATGCGTTGCCCGGTTTTGGCGTGCGTGGAAACGATGATGACCCGCGCGTCATCGCCGACCCGTACGCGGATCAATTTCAGCCAGTCCTCCACCTGACATTGTTGCACACCCATCCGCGGCTCCCACACGAGGAGATAAATGGAGCGCCTGCTGAAGAAGAACTGGTGAGTAGCACGATAAACCTCCTGTCCGCCGAAATCCCAGGTGTTGAATTGAATGTTTGTCTGCGACTTTTCAGGGTGTGCGAGGTGCATCGATTGAATGTCGATGCTGATACCATGGGTAGTCGGCTCGTCTTTGCGCGGCGCCTCTTTGCCGGAGAGTGCCTTGAGCAAGGTCGTCTTGCCTACATTGCCTTCGCCGACGAGGACTAGTTTGGCCTCGAAGAGTGGCTCTGCATTGTCGAGGCTGCGAAGGTAGGCTTTGACGGCGTCAGTGCCTTGGTTGTAGGCGCTCTCGAGAGCGGGGGTGAGGGGATTATAAGCGAGCGTAATTTCTTTCAACTGAGCGAGTCGCCCTATAATCCCGGGTATCGTCGCGATCTGGTTGGCGGACGCGTCGAGCTTCTCTAGGCGCGCGAGTTGCCCGATGGTCTTAGGCAGCGTAACCAGTTGATTGGTCGAGACATCTAATACGACGAGCTGCGTCAGTGCCGAGATCCAATCCGGAATACAGGTGAGCTCGTTGCTAAAAACATCCAATGTTTCTAAACCGGCCAAGCGTGAAATCCAATGCGGCAAAGATCTCAAACCGTTGGCAAACAGAGCCAGGGAGCGCAGATGGACAAGGTCGCCCAGAACGTTAGGCAATTCCGCGCGCCGATTTATGATCGAAAGGCTGGTAAGAGATCTGAATTGTGAAATCCAAGGCGGAATTTTTGCATCGCCAGCGAGTCCGAGGTACTGCAGTTGCAAAAGATCCAGAAGCGCCTGTGGTAGAACGCTATCGTCATCGACGTCAGTACCCAATGAGCGAAGGTTTGATAAGCGACTGATCCCCTCAGGGATCTGAAGTCCAGTATTATTGTAAAGGTATAGGGCTTCGAGCCGCTGTAAGTGCAAGATTGACTCGGGGATGGTCTTGAAGGCGTTGTTCGACAGATCCAATATTTTCAGATTCGCCAACTGCGAGATCCAGATCGGCAGTGACGCTAGACTGTTTTGTCCGAGTTCCAGCGATTCAAGATCCGTCAATTCGCCGATCGTGGTTGGTAAAGAAGTCAGTCCCAATCCGTTGAGATTGAGGCGTGTTGCTCTTTCCCTATGCGCTCTCTCGACGCGGTCATGCACGTCATCGAGAGGCTTCGCCCGCTTCCGTCTGGCCATGCTCCCCTCACTTACACAACAACTGATAAACCCCCACCACATCGTCCTGCACGTCATCTAGATCGCTCTTGATCTTCCCCACGATCTCCTGGAACGCAGGATCACCCTGCAGCCCTTGCAACCATGGATGCTTGATCAGCGCATACCACGAATGGTTCCCGCCCTCGGCCGCACGCCGCAGCCAGGCGATGGCTTCCGCGTTGTCGCCGAGCTTTGCGTGGACGAGGGCGACGCGGAGGGCGGCCCAGTGGTTGCGGTTGGCGTCGCTCTCGAAGGTGCGGATGCGGGCGAGGGCGCCGGTGCGGTCGCCGCGGGCGGCGGCGATCTGGGCTTTGAGGCTTTTGCCTAAGTAGTGGCTGGGGACGAGGCGGAGGGCGGCGTCGGCTTCTTTGTCGGCGGCGGGGAGGTTGCCGTGGATGAGGAAGGCCATGCCGCGGATGTCGTGGCCGGCGAGCTGAGTCTCGCGGGAGGAGAGCGCGACCTGCGCGGTCTTGAGCGCGCCGTCGGGGTCGACGGCGTTGAGGTTCCAGTAGCCGCGCGTCAGGGCTTCGTTCGACATCGGGTCGACGCGGACCAGGATGTCGCCGACGCATTGCGCTTTCTGCAGGTCGCCGGTCGAGACGAAGTACGTGACGACGGAGTGCAGGGCCTGGGTGTCGTTCGATTCGAGGCGGAGGGCGGCGAGAACTTCGCGCACCGACTCGCGGAAGCGTTGCGGGTCGCGGATGAAGACGCGGCCGAGTGCGAGGTGGGCCTGGGGGAGGTTGGGATCGAGGCGGACTGCCTGCCGCGCGTACCACTCCGCTCTCGCGAAGTCTTCCTGCGAGGCGAGGCTGCGGGCCTGGCCGAGGGAGAGGGTGGCGGCGAGATCGGCGTAGGCGCCGGCGAAGGTGGGGTCGAGGGAGATGGCGCGCTTGAGGGCGGCGATCTGCTCGGCGAAGCGCTTGGGCTCGAAGCTGCCGTTGAGGGAACGGGCGCGCAGGTACTCCTCGTACGCTTTCGGGCTCGACGAGCGGATGGTGGAGCGCGCGAGCTGCGGCTGCTGGATGCCGATGCGCTGGTTCAGGCCGGAGACGGTGCGCGCGGAGACGTCGTCGATGAGCTTCAAGAGGTCGGTGCGGCGGCCGTCGATGGTGTCGGACCAGACCGAGAAGCCGGTGCGGGCGTCGGTGAGCTGCAGGGTGACGCGCACCAGGTCGCCGGCGGCGAGGAAGTGGCCTTCGAGGATGCCGTCGACTTTCAGCTTCTCGCTGGCCGCCTTCGCGTCCGGCTTCGTGCCGGCGAATTCGAGGACGGCGGAGGTGGGGCGGACCTGCAGGGATGGGATCTGCTGCAGTTCGGTCACGAGGGCATCCGCGAGGCCGACGGAGAGGAACTCGTCGCTGGTGCTGTTGGCGATGTTGCGTAGCGGCAGGACGGCCATCGACCGGATCGGCGGCGGCGTGGTGCCGGTGGCTTCGGCGTTGGTGTCGGTGCGCTGGGCGATGAAGACGGCGATGAGGACGACCAGCGCGGCGGCGGCGGTGACGGCGACCTGGACCCAGCGCGGACGGCGGACGGTGCGGCCGAGGCTCGTGCGCGACGTGGCCTGGGTCATCATCCGCACGGTCGGCGTGTCGATGTCGTCGAGGTCGGTCAGCAGCTCGCGCGCGGTCTGGTAGCGGTCGCCGGGGTCTTTCTGGAGCAGCTTGGCAATGATGCGCGTCGCCGCCGGCGGGAAGGAGGGGTCGAGCGGCACGAACGGCTCCGGCTCGCCGTCGCGGATCTTCTCCAGCACCATCAGCGGCGCTTCGGCGTTGAAGGGGAGGTGGCCGGCGGCCATGTGGTAGAGGACGACGCCGACGGAGAAGAGGTCGCTGCGGATGTCGGCGTTCTGGCCGCGGGCCTGTTCGGGGGAGATGAAGTGCAGGGTCCCGAAGAAGTGGCCAGTGGAGGACTCGAACGTCTTCTCGATGCCGGGGTCGGTGAGCGCGCGGGGGATCGACTTGGCGAGGCCGAAGTCGAGGATCTTCGCCAGGCCGTTCGGCTCGACGATGATGTTGGCGCTCTTGATGTCGCGGTGGAGGATCCCTTTGTCATGGGCGGCGGCGACGCCGGCCGCGAGCTGGCGGGCGATGGCGAGGAACTCGCCGGACTCGAGCGGACGGCGGCGAACGCGCTGCGAGAGCGTCTCCCCCTCGCAGTACTCCATGACGATGAACGGGACGCCGTCGGCGGACTCGTCTACTTCGTAGATGGTGGCGACGTTCTGGTGCCGCACCGCCGCGGCTGACTTCGCCTCCCGCAGGAAACGGGCCCTCCGGTCGTCGTAAGCCAGCTCGCTGGAGTTCAGGACCTTGATGGCGACCAGCCGCGCAAGCCGTTGATCGCGCGCGAGATACACCGTCCCCATCCCGCCCTTGCCGAGGACGCGGAC
Organism: Thermoanaerobaculia bacterium; assembly: GCA_035629865.1. Classification (GTDB taxonomy): domain Bacteria; phylum Acidobacteriota; class Thermoanaerobaculia; order Gp7-AA8; family Gp7-AA8; genus QHVT01. The sequence continues at coordinate 76,146 of DASPHC010000055.1, forward strand.
GATCTCGAAGCCGTCGAACGAAGGAAAGTTATCCGACATCAGGAGCGGTCGGGGGCATTCTACCCCGGGGAAAGGCAGAGGTCAGAAGGCAGAAGGCAGAAGGGAAGGCATGCCGCGGAGCTGGGGTCAGAGCTTCGTTTCGCGCGGAACAGAAGAACGAAGGTGTGACCCCAAGCGACGGGGCCGGCGGTTCCTCGGAGGGGTCAGAGCTTCGTTTTTCTCTCAGGAACAGCAGAACGAAGGTCTGACCCCTTGACAGCCCCACTTCTGCCTTCTGCCCTCTGCCTTTCCCACGTGGTCAATTCGCTGACCCTTTAGACACCTTTGGTGGGTTATATTCTCACCCCGCCATCATGACAACGACCATCGAAGGTGTCGCTCCGGACGTCGCTCTTCCTCCTCGTTATCAGATTCGCCAAGTGCTGAAGCAGACTGCGGAGACTTCCGTGTTCCGGGTCTTCGACGTGCCGGATCGGCGCGATGAGGCGATCAAGATCCTCTGTCACGAGGTCACGGATCCGCAACAGCTTCTCCGGTTCAAGACAGAGTTCGCGACGCTCGCCTCGCTCGAGCATGCGAGCGTGATCAAGGTCTATGACTTCGGCGTCCTGCAGGACCGGTATCCCTACTTCACGATGGAGTTTTTCGCCGGGAAGCGGATCACGGAGTTTTTTGACGGACAGAATTGGGACGCGCTGTTCGACGTGATCCTGCAGATCGCCTCGGGGCTGCACCACATCCACCACCTCGGCATCGTGCACCTCGACCTGAAGCCGTCGAACATCCTGGTCTCCGAAGACGGCAAGGCGAAGATCATGGATTTCGGCCTGGCCATCGAGAGCCGGCGCGTATTCGACCGGAAGATCCGCGGGACGCTGCAGTACATGGCCCCCGAGGTACTGCGGCAGGACCGCGTCGACTCGCGCGCCGACCTCTACGCCCTCGGCATGACGCTCTACGAGACCGTCACCGGCGCCCTTCCGGGCTACGGCCGTCCGTCGATCGAAGTGATCCGCATGCACCTCGACGAGGAGATCCGCAGGCCTTCGTCGATCAACCCCCGCGTGCCAGAAGCGCTCGAGCAGATCATCATGAAGATGCTCGAGAAGGACCCGCGGCATCGCTTTCCCTCGGCCGCGGCGCTCCTGCAGGCGGTCGCCGAGGCGGCGGGGAAGAAGGCGCCGGCGGCGGAGCTGCTGGTCGGCCGCGGAGAGCTGTTCGCCGCGCCGCTGATCGGGCGGAAGAACGAAGTCGATCAGTTGATGCATCTGATCGTCGAGGCGCGCGACGGCCGCGGCGACGGGGTCATCCTCGCGGGCGGCGAGGGGATGGGGAAGAGCCGCATCGTGCGCGACGTGACGCTGCGCGCGCAGCTCGACGGCGGCCGCGTCTTCACCGGCCGTTGCCCGGTGAACCGCAAGACCATCTACGCGCCGTTCTTCGACATCTTCCAGCAGATGGTGTCGGCGGTGAACCCGGAGGCCGACGTCTCCGAGGAGATCCGGCGCATCCTCCGTCCGGTGGTCGGCTCGGCGGGACCGGACACCAGCCCGCCGCGGCACGGCCAGAAGTTCCGTCTCTACAACCGGATCGTGCAGTCGATGCAGGACCTCTACGGATTCCTGAGCGTCGGCAGCGAGACCGGCGGCTCGCCGCTGATCCTGGTGATCGAGGACCTGCAGTGGGCCGATCCGTCGACCGCGGAGCTCTTCTCGTTCCTGGTGGGCGAGGCGAAGCAGAACAAGCTGCTGGTGATCGGCACGCTGACGCTCGACTCGCACGGCGAGGCGAGCATCGAGTCGCCGTCGCCGAGCCTGGCGTTCTGGGAGCTGCGAGCCCGCGAGGCGTCGTTTCCGATCGTGCGGGTGGAGACGCTCACCGAGCCGCTCGTCCGCGAGCACGTGCAGTCGCTTCTCGGCGACACGAAAGTCTCCGACGAGCTCGTACGCTGGATGCTGTGGGAGTCGGCCGGCACGCCGCTGAACATCCGCCGCATCATCGATTACCTCATCACTCACGACTATCTCCAGTGGACGCCGGGCGGCTGGACGGCCGACATGGACCGCATCCGGGTGCTGCGCATCCCCGGCGGCTTCGCGTCGATTCTGATGGAGAAGGCGGAGGCGCTGACGCCGGAGCAGCGGACGCTGCTCGACATCGCCTCGGTGGTCGGGGAGTCGATGGATCTCGAGCTGTTGACGCGGCTCTCGGACGCAACGCCGGAGGAGACGTTCGCGTCGCTGCGCGAGCTGACGCGCCTCGGTCTTCTCGACGAGTCGAACGACGGCAACATCATCACCTTCCCGCAGATGCATCTGCGTGAGACGGTCTACAACGCCATGCCGGAGCGGCGGCGGACGGAGCTCCACCTGCGCGTCGGCGAGGCGATGGAGCCGGCGGCGAACGACGGCTCGACGCAGCTGGTCGGCCAGGTCGCGTATCACTTCTCCCGTGCGAACGACATCGAGCGCGGCACGCGCTGCTCGATCGAGGCGGGCGATCTCGCCTCGCGCACCCTGGCGCACGAGGAAGCGACGGAGTTCTACCGCGTCGCCCTGGAGATGATGGACCTGGGCGGCGTCGAGGAGGCGCGCAAGGCGGAGGTTCGCGAGAAGCTGGCCGATGCGTATTACCGCCGCGACGACTATCGCAGCGCCATCCATGCGTACCAGTTCCTCCTGAAGTCGATCCAGAGCCGCCATCCGGACGACGACGCGAACGTGGACGTCGCCCGGGTGATGAAGAAGATCGGCAAGGTGCTGGCGCGGCGCGGCGAGCAGGAAACGGCGATGACGTACTACCAGGGCGCTCTGGCGATCTACGAGCGCCTCGGCCAGACCGTCGACGTCGCCGAGATGCTCAACCGCATCGCCTGGATGTACCGGATGCGCGACGACTTCACCACCGCCCGCGAAACGGCGGAGCGCGCGCGGGTGATGCTGGAGACGATGGAGCCGACGGTCGTCTACGGCTACGTGAAGAACATCCTCGGCCTGATCGAGTTCGCCGGCGGCAACTGGCAGCGCTCGCGGGAACTGCTGACCGAATCGCTCGCGATCGGTGAGAAGCTCGGGAGCGAACAGCTCTGCAAGGTCGCCTCGATGAACCTCGGCAACACGGTCTGGAAGCTCGGCGAGTGGGAGACCGCGCTGCAGTACTTCCGCAAGAACCTGGAGCGCTCCGAGGGCGAAGGGGACCTGTGGGACCTCGTCACCGCCTACAACAACGTCGGCGTCGTCGAGTACGGCCGCGGAAACTTCCACGCCGCGGCGGAGCTGTTCGAGAAGAGCGTCCGCATCGACGAGAAGATCGGCGCGTTCGAGCATGAGGCGCTGGCGCGGGAGAACCTGGCCGACGCGCTGGAGATGCTCGGCAAGTGGAACGAGGCTCTGGAGCAGTATCGCCGCTGCCTCAGCCTGGAAGGGTTCGACGAGACGCGCGCGTCGCGGCTGTCGGTGTACGTCCCGCTGGCGCGCCTGACGAAGAAGCGCGGCGACATCAACAAGTCGATCGAGTACGCGCACAAGGCCATGGCCGCCGGCGAGCGCGCCCGCGACGTAGACCTGATTGCCGAGGCGGCGTACGTGCTGGCGTCGATCGAAGACGAGCGGGGGAACGCGGAGGAGGCGGAGAAGTACCTTCTGCGTGCAATGCAGATCTACGAGGCCAACCACACCCTGCACGGGCTGGCCCGCTCGCACACCGCGGCGGCCTGCATGGTGCTGACGAAGGGCGACATCGACGGGGCGGTCAAGCACGCGCAGATCGCGGAACAGTACGCGCGGCAGCTCGGCGACCGCTTCTCGCTGGCGAAGAACGACTGGGCGTGGGCGAAGATCGAGAGCTCGCGCGGCGAGCGCGAGGCGGCGACGGCGAAGTTCGACTCGGTGCGGGCGGCGTTCGAGGAGCTCGACACGCCGTACGAGCTGGGGCGGCTGATGTTCGACATCGGCCTGCTGCGCGACGAGCCGGAAGAGGCGACCCAGACCATCCGCAGCGCCATCCGGATCTTCGAGAAGCTCGACGCCACGCATGACCTGGAGCGGGCGCGCGGCGCGCTGTTCCGCATCCGCCCGGCCGGCAAGGCGCCGGAGCAGGGCGTGGTCGGCCTCTACGAGGTCGTCAAGATCATCAACTCGACGCTGAATCTCGAGGAAGTGCTGAGCCGCGTCCTCGACGTCTGCATCCGCAGGCTGCGCGCCGAGCGAGGCATGATCCTGCTGCTCGACCCGCTGACCAACGCGCTCCGCACGCGCGTGGTCCGCAACATCAAAGACGGCGCGGAAGGGGAGTCGAAGCGCTCGCCGCAGTCGATCGTCAAGGAAGTGATCCAGACCGGGCAGTCGGTGATGTCCGCCGACGCGCGGGCCGATCATCGCTTCGTGGAGTCGGAGTCGGTGATCGCGGAGAACATCATCTCCATCCTCTGCGCGCCGCTCATCATCAAGGAACGGATCTCGGGCGCCATCTACATCGACCACCGCCAGGCGCGGCACCTCTTCTCGCAGAAGGACCTCAGCTTCCTGGAGGCGTTCGCCGACCAGGCGGCCATCGCGATCGAGAACGCGCGGCTCTACGAGGAGCTCGAGGAAGCGCGCACGCGGCTGTCGCTCGAGAACGAGACCCTGCGCCGCGAGGTGCTGGTCGAGAAGCATCTCGACTCGGTGATCGGACAGTCCGAGGTGGTGGCCAAGATCCAGTTCGCGGTCCGCAAGGCTTCCGCCGGACACTCGACGGTGCTGGTGCGCGGCGAGTCCGGCACGGGCAAGGGCCTCATCGCCCGGATCATCCACAACATCGGACCGCGCCGGAACGGGCCGTTCATCAAGTTCAACTGTGCCGCGCTGCCGGAGACGCTGGCGGAGTCGGAGCTGTTCGGCCACGAAAAAGGCGCGTTCACCGGCGCGGACCGCCGCAAGCTGGGACGCTTCGAGCTGGCCAACCATGGCACGATCTTCCTCGACGAGATCGGGAAGATGTCGCTGGCCATGCAGGCCAAGCTGCTGCGCGTGGTGGAGGACAAGGAGTTCGAGCGCGTCGGCGGAACGCAGACCATCAAGACCGACGTGAAGATCGTCACCGCCACGAACCTCGAGCTGGAGAAGGCGATCGAGGACAACACCTTCCGCGAGGACCTCTTCTACCGGCTGAACATCATCCCGATCATGCTCCCGCCGCTGCGCGACCGGAAGGACGACATCCCGCTGCTGGCCGAGCATTTCATCCGCAAGATCTGCAAGGACCTCGGCGTCGACAACAAACGCCTCGAGCCGGGCGTGCTCGATCTCTTCATGCGCTACGACTGGCCGGGCAACGTCCGCGAGCTGGAGTCGACGCTGCACCGCGCCATCGTCATGTCCAATGGCGACATGATGACCAGGACCGACTTCTACACCCTCTACTCGGCCCAGGCCCCGGCGCTGGTTGTCGCCGACGCCGCGTCGACGATGCCGAGCTCCATCACCGGACCGCTGGCCGGGAAGATGGAGATCACCAGCGAGGTCTACGACGAGGTGATGTCCGCGGTCGACAAGCAGCTCATCCTCCGCGCCCTGGAAAGCTGCGGCGGCCGGATCCGCGAAGCCGCCCGCCGCCTCGGCCTGGCCAGGAACACGCTGAAGTCGAAGATCCAGAAGTACAACATCGCCGTGAGAGAGTAGAGACTGGTTGCTGGTTGTCTGGGCGTTTCGGTTCTTGCGGGACGTATGCGCGACGTCATCGGGCAAAATCCTTACGGCGAGACGCCGCCGCCGGCGGGACGCCGCCGGACCAGCCGACGAGGACGTCGGCGCTCCAGGCGCGGACCGCGGTTCTCGCGAATCGGGCCGTCCGCAGTTCTCGCGAATCGGGCCGTCCGCGGTTCTCGCGAATCGAAACGTCGGCATTCCAGCGCACGACCGATGCTCGTGAACGGAGGTCCGCGCGTGGAGCGCCGACGTCCTCGTCGGCTGGCCCGGCGGCGTCCCGCCGGCGCACGGCGTCTCGCCGTAAGGGTGGTGCCCAATCACCTGGTAGCGCGGTATCCTTGTCCTGGTGAACGCCGGTTCCGCCCGGCGGGTGTGCGAAAAGGGGAGGGCCATGGCTGTCGTCGAAACCGCCGTACGGGACCTCGAGAATATCCAGATGAGTCTCATCCGGCTTCACGCTCTTCTCGCGCAGCACACCATGTCGGTCTCCGACCGCCATCGCGTCGACAGCTACTTCGACGCGTTCGCGTCCGATCTCGTCGGACTCGAAGAGTTTTTGCGCAGCATGCCCACCACTTCGCGAACGTAATCCGGCTCACGTTTCCGGCGGCGGCTCTCCGAGCATCGAGGCCTTGTTGCGGCGGAAGCGGCCCGTGGCGAGCAGCGCCGGCAGGAGCGTGATCGAGGCCAGGCAGCTCAACGCGATTCCGACGACCGAGGCGAGGCCGATCGACCGGACGCCGGGATAGTGCGAGATGGCGAAGGACGCGAAGCCGAGGATCGACATCAGCGCCGCGAGCACGACCGCGCGGCCGGTCTCCTGCGCGTTCTCCGGGAAATCGTCGGGCGACTCGTCGTAGCGCTGCAGCATGTACACGGCGTAGTCGGTCGCCGTGCCGACGAGCATCAGTCCGACGAAGACGTTCATGAAGTTGAACTCGATCCCGGACGTGGCCATGAACCCGAGCATGCAGGTGCATCCGGCGATGAACGGCACGAAGACGAAGCATGCCCGCGCGAACGAGCGGAAGCCGCCCCAGACCAGCACGAACACGAGCACGAGACCGAGGAGGCTGGCCCGCGTTGCGTCGGTGCGGGTGATCGTACGCAGCGTCTCGGAGATCAGGTTGACGCCGGTGAGCACCCCCTCGGGGTGCTTTCTGCGGAATTCCTGCATCGGCTCGGGAAGGAAGCGCGGCCACTTCCCGGTGGACGGATAGACGTAGACGATCGACATGTAGCCGGTGGGCGTTTTCTTGAGGAACCGCTGCAGCGATTCGCCGAGGCCGAGGCTCTGGAGCTTCTCGACCGTGAGCGGCGCGCGCTGCCCGAGCGCCTGCGCGTACAGCGGCAGCACGTCGTCATACGCGTCGGGACGGAAGCCATTGTCCACGAGCGCCTGGCGGAATGTCCGTTCGACGCGCGCGTACGAAAACTCGCCCTGCTCGCCGCGCCGGAGGCGGTCGATGACCAAGCCCTGCTGGCCCTCGCCGGGAAGGAAGGTCGTGATGGCCTGATAGGTGCCGATCACGTCGTCGGCCACGAGGCGATCGAGATCGGCGATGGCGGCTTCCGTTTTCCGGATGGCCTCACTCGGCGTCGCGCCGCGGACTCCGTACATCATCGCGTCGAACGACTGTCCGAAGCGGCCGGTCACCTCTTCCTGCATGCGCACGGCGTCGTTGCCGGTCGCGCGAAGCCCCTGCAGGCTGTCGTTGAAGCGGACGTCCTTGGCCGCGATCCCGGTGATGATGACGACGACGATCCAACCGATGATGATTGCCTTCGGTCTTGCGAGACTGGCCCGCACGATCCGGCCCGAGCCGAGAGCGTGCACGCGCAGCTTCCGCTTCGCGCCGCGCCGCCGCTCCACGAGGACCAGCACCGCCGGGAAGACGAAGATGACGCAGAGCAGGAAGATGAGGATGCCGCTGCCGGTGAGGAATCCGAGCTCTGTCATTCCCCGGAACTCGGTCGCGAGAAAGGCGTAGAACGTCGCCGCCGTGGTCAGCGCCCCGACGATGACGCCGGGGAGGGTATGGCGCATGAGCGTCCGGATCGACGCCTCGACCTCTGCGCCGCGATTGCGTTCGTCCACATAGCGCTCGTACAGCACGGTCATGAAATCGAGGCCGAGGCCGGCCAGGAGAGCGGCGAAGCCGGTGCTGGCCGCGGAGAGCGTTCCGTACATCATGGCGCCCAGGCCGAAGGTGATGATGATCGCAGCGACCATCGGTGCCGCCGCGTACAGCATCGCCGAGGGACGGCGGTAGGCGTAGAGATAGAGCAGCAGCACCCCGACCATCGAGGTGATGCTGTTGATCATCATGTCCTGCTGGATGATCTTCTCGTCCGTCGCCGCGATGGCGTAGCCGCCGGTGTAGCCGATCGTGGGCGGCGGCACTCCCTGGTTCCCTGCCGTGAACTCCTGCATCGCCTTCGCGGTGATGCCTCGCGTCTCCTGCATGAGGGCGCGGCTGAACGGCAGGTTCTGCGCGGCCTTGTGCGGCCGGCCGATGATGATGGCCGCCCCATGGTCGGAGGAGACGTAGTAGCCGCTGGAGAAGTCGATCTTCAGTCCGCCGCCGGCGTTCTGCAGCTTCTGCATGTAGACCGGCAGGAGGTTGAACGGGTCGACGCGGACGATCTCCTTCATCGCGGTCGACTGCGGGGTCTGCAGGAGGGTCCGGTTGCGGGCGACCGACGCGCGGATGCCCTCGTCCGACAGCTTCTGCGCGACGGTGTCGAGCTGCGGGGGCGACAGGACGAGCATCGAGTAAGGGACGACCCGGTCGACGATCGCCAGCATGTCGGGCAGTTTCCAGGTGACGCTTTCGATCCGGCTGGACTTGCCCAGCTCTTCGCCGATGCGGTCGAGCAGCGGGTAGTACGCGTCTGGCTCGCTTCCCTTCGGGAACTCGACCACGATGACGTGGAAGTCGAGCGTGCCGGTGTCTTTGAGCAGGTCGCGGAACTCGTTGACCTCTTTATTGCCGCGAGGAATGAGGTTGAGCACGTCGGGGTCGAGGCGCAGGCGCGTGGCCATCGCGCCCGAAAGCAGGACGATCACCAGCGCGACGACGAGGACGGCGCGCGGCCGGCGCAGGAGCAGCTCGGTGATGCGGTCCAGGAGGCGTCCGATCACGCGGCCGTCCCGCTCATCCGCGTCAGTACGTGCTCGGTCATCGCCCTGGCCAGTACGTGCTCGCCCATGAACACCTCCCCAGCCTTCTCCTGGCGCAGCATCTCCGCCTCTTCATCGCTGTGCGTCCGCAGCACGATCTCGATCTTCGGGTTCAGCTTTCGGGCCACTTCGATCATCTTCCTCACCCCGATCGTGTCGGGCGTCGCGATCACGAGCATCGCCGCGCGCGCGACGTGCGCCTGGATGAGCACGGCCGGGTCGCTGGCATCGCCGGAGACGGCGTGGGCTCCCTCCTCGCGCAGCTTTTCGACGACGTCGCGGTTCTGCTCGGCGATGGTGTACGGGATGTTGCGCTCCCGCAGGGCCGCGGCGATCCGCCTCCCGACCCGGCCGTAGCCGACGATGGCCACGTGCCCGGTGAGCAGCGCGGCGTCGACGCTGGTCGGCAGCGCGGAAAGAGGGTCGGCCAGCCCTTCGAGCTTGCGCGCGAGCGCCGAGCGCGCGCGAATCCACCGCTGGGCCGGCTCGACGGCCGCGAAGACGGCGGGGTTGAGGGCGATCGAGATGAGCGCACCGGCGAGAATCAGGCTCCGTCCTTCCTCTGGCAGGAGACCGTACTCCACGCCGAGTCCGGCCAGGATGAACGAGAATTCGCCGATCTGGGCGAGGCTTGCACCGACGATGAGTGCGGTATTGAGCGGGTAGCGGAACAACAGCACGAGCGCGATCGCCGCCAGGGTCTTGCCGAAGATGATGATGGCCGCGACCGCCAGGACGGCCTTCGGCTCGCGGACCACCACGGCCGGGTCGAACAGCATCCCGACGGAGACGAAGAAGAGCACCGCGAAGGCGTCGCGCAGCGGCAGCGACTCGTCCGCCGCGCGGTGGCTGAAGCTCGATTCGCGCATCATCATCCCGGCGAAGAAAGCGCCGAGCGCGAAGGAGACGCCGAACAAGGCCGCCGCGCCATAGGCGACGCCGACCGCCGCTGCGACGACGCAGAGCGTGAACAGCTCCCGAGACCCGGTCTTCGCCACGAGCCAGAGGATCCGCGGGAAAAGACGCCGGCCGACGACCAGCATGAGAACGATGAACGCCCCGACTTTCGCGAACGTCAGCGCCAGCGCCGCTCCGATGCCCGGCCCGCCGGCCGTGCCGTGCGCGGTGCCGCCGAGCACGCCGGCGAGGGGCGGCAGCAGCACGAGCACGAGGACCATGACCAGGTCTTCGACGATGAGCCAGCCGACCGCGATGCGGCCGTTGAACGTTTCCAGGGCGCCGCGCGATTCGAGGGCCTTGAGCAGGACTACCGTGCTGGCGACCGAGAGCGCGAGACCGAACACCAGTCCGGCGCCGAAGGTCCAGCCCCAGAGCATCGCCGTGACCGTGCCCAGCACGGTCGCCACAAGGATCTGCACCACGGCACCGGGGAGGGCAATGGCGCGGACGGAGGCGAGATCTTCCAGCGAGAAGTGCAACCCGACGCCGAACATCAGCAGCATGACGCCGATCTCGGCGAGCTGTCCGGCGAGGGCCACGTCCGCGACGAAGCCGCGCGTGTGCGGTCCGATAGCGATGCCGGCGAGGAGATAGCCGACCAGGGGAGGAAGGTTCAGCCGCGCCGCGATGAAGCCCAGGATCATCGCCAGGCCGAGGCCGGCCGCGATGGTCGTGATCAGGTTGACGTCGTGTGGCACCGGCTTCGTTCTCCCTGGCGCCGTCCCGGTTTCGCTGACTCCGGCGGACGCGTGACGCGCATCTTAGTCGCGCCGCGCAGGAAGTAGAATCCGCAGGAGAAGCAGGGGAGGCGGAATGCCGGCTGAGCAGGTGACGAAGAGCGAGGCGGAATCGATCGACAGTCTTGCCGCGGAGGCCCAGCGCCGCAGCCCGCGCGATGCAGCCGCGCTCCTGTCCTCGAGCGCGGACCGGGTGGCCGCGGAGGTGTTGCAGTCGCTCAATCCGGCCGTCGCGCAGGACATCCTCGACGAGCTGCCGGCGGACCGGCGGGGGGCCGTCCTCAACGCCGCCTCGCCGCAGCAGCGCGCGCAATGGCTGCGCAATGACCGCTACCCCGAAGAGACCATCGGGCGTCTCATGGAGCCGCCGGCGGCGGTCTTCCGGCGCACGCAGACGATCGCCGAAACGATCGACGCCGTGCGCGAGCTCTCCAAGACCTCGCTGGTGACGTACGGATTCATCGTGGACGATGCCGGCCGGCTCTGCGGCATCGTCACCATGCGCGACCTGCTCCTCTCTCCGCACGAGCAGCGTCTCGAGTCGGTGATGCTGCGCGATCCGTTCTTCCTGGTCCCGGAGATGGAGCTGCCGGAGGCGATGAAGCAGGTCGTGCGCCGTCACTTTCCGGTCTACCCGGTCTGCGAGGCGGACGGCACGCTGATCGGCCAGGTGCGCGGGCAGTCGATGTTCGAGGAGCAGGCGTACGAGATCAGCGCCCAGGCCGGCCGCATGGTCGGTGTCGACAAGGAGGAGCGGCTGACGACGCCGTGGGCGCGCAGCCTCCGTTTCCGGCACCCATGGCTGCAACTGAACCTGCTCACGGCGTTCATCGCGGCGGCGGTGGTCGGTCTCTTCCAGGACACGATCGACCGCATCGTCATCCTCGCGGCGTTCCTGCCGGTGCTGGCCGGGCAGTCGGGCAACACCGGCTGTCAGGCGCTCGCCGTCGCACTGCGCGGCATGACTCTCGGCGAGCTGCAGCCCGGCAAGGAACGGGCGCTCGTGATGAAGGAGGGATTTCTCGGTCTCCTGAACGGCATGCTGGTCGGCCTCACCGCCGCCCTCGGCATGTACATCGCCGCCCGCGCGCAATCGCACCCGGCAGCGCTGACGCTCGCCGCCATCGTCTTCTGCGCGATGATCGGCAGTTGCGTCGTCAGCGGCATCGCCGGCGCCCTCATCCCCCTCACCCTCCGCCGCCTCGGCGCTGACCCCGCCACCGCCTCCAGCATCTTCCTCACCACGGCGACGGACGTGGCGAGCATGGGATTGTTTCTGACTCTGGCGACGCTGCTGGTGCGTTAGGGGCCAATGGGAGCTATGGGACCTATGGGACAAATATGGGGTGAGCTGCCTCGTTTCATTCGTCCTATCGTCCCATAGGTCCTATTGGTCCCATTCGTCCTATCGGTCCCACATGCGTCCGGCGGCATTGCCCGGCTATGATCCGCGGCTCATGCCTCATTACCTCCTGAGCTGGGGAGCTCCGAGCCACCGGCTGTTCGACATCACCATCCGTTTCACGGCTCCGGCCGACACACCGCGGCTGCTGCTGCCGGCGTGGCGGCCGGGGCGGTATCTGATCCAGAACTATGCGGCGAATGTGCGGGAGTGGTCCGCGGGCGACGCGGCGGTCTGGAAGGACGGGCTGACCTCCTGGCGCGTCGATGCGCGGGCCGGGGAGGAGGTGACGTTCCGGTATCGCTATTACGCCGGGGTGCTGGACGCGGGCTCGAGTTTTCTGGACGAGGGGGAGGCGTATTTCAACGGGTCGAATCTCTTCATGATGGTCGAGGGGCTGCGCGGGGAGGAGCATCTGCTGACGATTGCCGCGCCGATGGACTGGTTGATCGAGACGCAGTTGCCGCGGGAGGACGGGCAGACGTTCCGCGCGCGCGATTTCGACCATCTCATCGACTCGCCCACGATCGCTTCGGCGGCTCTGACGCGGCACTCGTTCCGGGAAGGGGACGCGCGGGTGCACCTCGTGTTTCAGGACGCCGGCGGGATCGACGCCGAGGGGTTCGTGGAGCCGGTGCGGGCGATCGTGAGGACGCAGGGGGAGTTGTTCGGCGGGCTGCCGTTCAGTGACTACCGTTTTCTCTATCACGTGCGCGACCGGTGGCATGGGGTGGAGCACGAGGATTCCTGCTCGGTCACGCTTCGCCGCGACGAGTTGCTGGGGGCGCGGCCGGGGAGCGACGGGTTCGACCGGTTTTTCTCGATCACTGCGCACGAGTTTTTCCATGTCTGGATGGTGAAGCGGATCGTTCCGGCGGCGTTCACGCCGTACGACTACTGGCAGGCCACGCCGACGCGCCTGCTGTGGGTGATGGAAGGAGTCACGTCGTACTACGGCGAGAGGACGCTCGTGATGGGCGGGCTCTGGACGGTCGAGCGCTATCTGAAGCATCTCGCGACGGAGATCCGGACGTTCGAGGGGCTGCCGGCGCGCGAGCATCTGTCGCTGGCGCAGGCGAGCTTCGACGGGTGGCTGAGCGATCCGGCGCAGATGCACGATTACGGTAATGCCTGGTTCTCGTTCTACAACAAGGGCGAGATCGTGGCGACGCTGCTCGACCTGACCATCCGCCGCGCGACCGAGGGGGCGCGATCGCTCGACGACGTCATGCGCCTCCTGTGGGAGGAGTACGGCCAGAGCCGCCGCGGACTCGAGGAGGACGGCTTCGAGCGCGCGGTGTCGCGCGTCGCGGACGTGGGCGACTTCTTCGTCCGCTATGTCGAGGGGACGGAGCCGCTGCCGTACGAGGAATTGTTCGCGGCGGCCGGTGTTGCATTCGCGTCCACGCCGCGCGATCCGGAAGCTTCAGCGCTCGGCGCGAGACTGAAGGCGGATGGCGGCAGGCTGGTGGTCGAAAGCGCCATCCGTGGCGGCGCAGCGATGGACGCCGGGTTGCTGCCGGGCGACGAGCTGCTGGCGCTCGGCGAGACGCGGACCGGCACCGAGGCGGCGCTGACCGCGGCGTTGCGCGCTTTGAGAATCGGCGAGTCGGTGGGAATGCTGATCGCGCGGGCGGGTGTGATCCGGCGGCTGTCGCTGGAAGCCCGGCCCGATCCGCGGCCGGTGGTGTCGCTGCAGTTGACCGGACCGAATGAACTGCGGCGGGGATGGCTCAGGAGCGAGGAATGACAGAGACGCGAGCGGTCGAGATGACCGAGGACCGGATCCCGCTGGAAGGGATCGAAGAAACGATCGAAGAGCTGGTGGACCTCTTCGGCGGCAACATCACCGCCGAGCGCGATCGCGCCCGCGACTTCATCCTCCCGCTACGCCGCGGCATCGCCACCGGCGGTGGAGTGGAGTGCACCGTCTCCTGGGCACCCGCCGCCGAAGGCGACGGCACGGTGACCATGACCTGCAACCGCGACGTCGACGCCCCCAAAACCCAGCGCATCCTCCTCCTCGCCGCCGGTGTCATCGGCGCAGTGATGTTCATGCTCTGGCCCTTCTTCCCCCACGAAAAGGAGTACGGAACCCTGGCCTGGCTCGGCGGCGCAGTCGCCATTGCCGTCTACCTCATGACCCTCCGAAAAACCAGCGGCGGCATCGCCCACGACTTCCTCCAGCGCCTGGCGACGCGACAACGCGCGTAAACCCTTGGGGTCAAAGCTTCGCTCTTTCGCATTGCTGAGAAAATAGCGCGTAACGCTTGGGGTCAGAGCTTCGCTCTTTTGCATTCCCAGCTTATTTAGGGTCAGAGCTTTGTTCTTTCGCATTCCCGAGAAAATGAAAGCTCTGACCCCATTGGGGCCGGACGAGCCTGGGGCGGCAGAGCTTCGTTTTTCGCATTTCTGACGAAAAGCAACGCTCTGGCCTCCTTGTGTAAGGCCGGAACGGTTGTGGAGAAACGGACGGGCACTCGCTGCGGTGAGCAAAGCGACGCCGATTTACGCCGCCTCGTACGGGCGGGGGCGATGAAGAAGGTTTTCTGCTTCGCGGCGAGACGTTAGGGAGGCCGATTCGTCAAATGGGAGATGTCACGCGCGAAAAACGGCTGTTGCGGCGTCGAGGTGAGCGAGTAGTCCACCGCTGCCGGAGAGCTCGCGCTCGAATCTTCGGATGAGCGTCGAGATGTAGCCTTCACTTCGAAGCCGGAGGCCGGCGGCGATGCCGCGCAGCGTGAGCAGGCCCTCATGCCAGCCGAGCCACGCCGCGAGCCTGCGAAGCGCTCCACCGTTTCTCGAGCGAAGCGTGTCGGGCGAGACTTTCGCGACGTGCGCGACGGCTTCGACAACGGCGGCCATTTTCGGGCGGCCGACTGCTCGCTGCACGACCGGCGTGTCGGTCGAACGCGGTTTGGACTCAACGATCTCGCGCATGGCGCGGGTCCAGCTTTCCGTACCGAGGTAAATCGCATGGGTGACCTGGTCCCAAAGGCACTCTTCCGACCCGATCCTGGCGTCCACGAACGAACGATAGGAGGCATACCGGTCGGCTTCGCCGGTGCCAAAAATTGCGAGTGCGGCGGTGAGATCGAACCAGTCGGGAGCCTTCTCGAGTCCGGCTGTGGCGCGATAGCTCGACCAGCGATAGTTCTCCGGCCGCTCCACCATGTTCGCGCGTACCGGGTTGAGTACGACGTAGCGGAGCACCTCCGCGAAGTAGAACTCCTTCTCGACCAGGACATTGTGGAAGCGTCCCTGAAAGAGATGCCCCGACCGGCGATGAGCTTTGTTGAACCATGCAGCGTATTTCCCATTCAGCCATTGCATGCCACGCGAGAGATTCGGCTGCGGTGTCTGGACGACGAGATGGAAGTGATTGGACATCAGCACCCAGGCGGTAACGGACCAGCCGAACCGTTTTACCGCTTTGCCGAGAACGAGAGGAATGCCTCTCGATCCTTGTTCGAGCGGAAGATGTCTCGCTGCTCGTTGCCGCGGGAGGTGACGTGGTGAAGAGCGTCTGCGTGATCGATGCGAAGTTGGCGTGCCATAACGCCACCGAGGATCCCTCGGCGCTTTTCGCATTCCGAGGAGTTCTTCGACTCGTAGACGAATGACCCGCAGAACTCCTCGGATTGGAAACGGATCACGCACCCATGTCTACGAACGGTAGAACGGCGTTCGCCAGTTCCTCGTCGAAGGGGTCAAAGCTTCGCTCTTTCGTGAGCCGTAAGAAAGCCAAAGCTCTGACCCCATACATACGGGGGTCAGAGCTTCGTTTTTTCGTTGGCTGCCGAAGATCAAAGCTCTGACCCCAGGTGCCGGGGCGCCGGCGTGACCGCCGGCGCCCGTTCTCGGGAATCTAGTTCAGCTCCAGCGTCACTCTTCCGGCGACGCCCATCGGGTCGAGGCCGAGGAGGCGGGCGTCGAGGAAGAGGTCTTCGGGGCGGGTGGTGCCGAGGTGGGAGAGGGGGATCTCGAGGGAAAGGGACGTTGCGCCGCGGTCGAGGGTGCGGACGGCCTCGCCCCAGGCCACGCCGTTGCGGGCGCCGTCGGCGAGGATGACGTCGAAACGGTACGTGCCGGCGATGGCGACGTCGGCGGGGAGGCTGACGCGGAGGACGTCACCAATCACTTCGGTCGTCACTTTGCCGAGCCGCGCGGAGCCGCGCTCGGCGACCAGCTCGCCCGAGCCGGTACGGAGGAAGCGGGCGCCTTTGGCGCTCTTTCCGTCCGCTTCGAAACGGATCTGCCACGCGCCGGCAGTCTGCTCCGGCAGGTCGGCCACGGTCGCCGAGTAGACGCCGGGGGCGACCTCAGCGAGCGGCACGGAGGCGAAGGCCTTGCCGTTCGGCGAGGCGAGGCGGGCGGTGACGGTGGCGCCTTCGATCGCCGTATCGCCGTCGCGCAGCTCGGCGTGCAGCGTCACCGGCTCACCCGGCTGGCGGGAAAGCGGCGCGGCCCAGGTCGCGAAAGTGACCGGGCTGTCCGGCTCGGCGGCGATCACCGTCACGCCGTCGATATCCTGCGGCAGGTCGAGCTCGAGCTGGTAGCTGGCCGCGGCCGTGCGCATGACGTGCAACACTTCCTGTGCACCCGGCGCGGTAACGCCGAGCTCCGAGGTCTCGGCCGGATCGAGCTGGAAACGGCGCAGTCCGCGCTCGACCGAGCCGCGCTCGTTCGGCTGCAGCACGGCCCCGGTCGGGGTGACGAGGCGCGCCGCGACGGACGACGTGCCGTTGCCGCGATGGGCGGGGATCGTCCAGATGATCATGCCGCTGTCGCCGGCGGCCGGGATCTCGACCTTCGCGTTAGCGGCAGTGCGGGGAATCGAGCGGGCGAACATCCGCGAGATGTTGGCCGGCGCGTGTGCGGCCGGTTCTTCGTACTTCGTCCCGGCGTCGAACCGGCCCGTCACGTCACCGGCGAAAGCGGCCGGCGCGAGGGTGAGGAGCAGTGCCAATGCGTTCTTCTTCATGGTCGTCTCCTCAGAAGTCGGTCGCCAGCGAGTCGCCGATCTTGCGATAGTCGTTGCGGCGGTTGTGGTGATGGTTGGCCAGGGTGGTGAACCAGACGACGCCGACGCCCTGGGCGCTGTACTGCGAGACCATCCCGTCGTCCTCGCCCGGCATGCCGGCGACGCCGGAAAGTGTCGCCAGGCCTGTATCCTCGGCGTGGATGAAGTCGTTCCAGAGGCCGGTCCCGGCGATGTTGTAGACCGTCTTCGGAAGTGCGGGACGCCCGGAAGTACCCTTGAGGTAGTAGGTGTTGTAGTAGCTCATCGAGCTGGTGGTGCAGTTCTTCGTCGAGTCGTTGTTCTGCCCGACGAGGTCGACCAGCCAGCCGGTGAGCCACGAGCCGGAGAGCGTCCCGGCCAGGTTCGCCGCCTCGGAGCCCTTATTGGGAGGGGCGATGGAGTTCACCCAGCGGATGCGGTTGATGATCGGCTGATAGCGGGTGTCGTAGGTCGGGTTCGACATGATCCAACGGATGACCACGCCGCCGAACGAATGCGTCTCGATGACGATGTCGTCGATCGCGTTCGCGTTCATCCAGTTGTAGATCTGGCCGGCCACCGTGCCGCCCGCGACCCACATGTACTGCGTGCCGTCGTACGCGCAGATGAGGTAGGGGATGGTGAATCCCTTCGTCGTCGCCCGAATCATGTCCTCGCCCCAGTACGCCCGGGCGACGCTTTGCTGGGCGAGGTTCGAACCGCCCTTGCCGTGGATGAAAACGACGCCGGTCTTCGCGTAAGCCGACGTGGTGAGAAGTACGGCGATCGCCGCTGTGAGCAAGCCCCTTCGAATCATTGCGTCCTGCCTCCTGATGGCGGAGCACTACTTCAACGAGGATGCCGCACGAGTTTTCAATGAGTTACGTGGTCAGAGGGTCCGCGATTGAACCTATTGACGGATGAATGATGGTTCAATGTTGACCGGCGGGTCTATTTTTGGTCCGTGTCGCAGCTCGGGACGAAGTAAAGCCGGATGGATTTCCCTACCCGACGTCGCGACGAGTGATTTTTCAGCCAGGCGAGTGAGCCGTGGTGTTTCTCGATCCAGGACATTTCGCTGATCGCGATCCAGCCAGTGACGCAGCGTGCGGGGATCTTCTCGGCGTGAGGCAGGCGCTGTTTCCATCCGGTCGAGCCCCAGTAGTCGACGTAGAGCGGCGAGAGGTTTTCGGTTTCGGCAACGGCAGCGAGGCGGAGGAGATCCTGCCCCCAGTCGAGATTGCTGTCGGCGGCGACGCGCTCGGGATGTCTGCCCGCGACTTCGTTGAACCAGGCGAGGTAATCGGGGTGGGCGAGCGTCGTTCCGGCGAAAAACCAGACCAGCAGAGCCGCGACCGTGACTCTCGCCGCCTTGCCTCGATGCCACAGCCAGACCACCGCGACCGCGGCGGCGAGGGCCAGGAAGGGATAGAGGGGGAGGATGTGCCGGACGCCGATGTTGATCCTGCTGGTCATCGCGACGGCGAGCATGGCCAGAGGGATGAGGGCAAGGGCGAGGTTCTCGGGAGTACTCCCGGTCTGTAGTTTCTTCGCGGTGCGAGTTGCTGGTTGCTGGTTGCCTGTGATTCCGGGTCTTGGCCGGGCCCCGAGCAGCAGGCCGCCCACCATCGCCAGCGCCAGGAACGCCAGCGGTGTCTTGTAGAAGAGGATGACCGGAAAGTAATACCACCAGCCGGTATTGCGGGACTCGCCGAAGAGGTAGGCGGGATGGCCGACGGCGGAGTGGCGGCGGACGTACTCGGCGCCGGCAATGTACGACGGAGCGAGGATCGGGATGTGGGTGGCGATCCACTGGAGGGAGGCCCGGAACGGCTCGGCGACTCGCTGGCTGAGCGTCGGTTTCGGGACCGGCGGCGCTCCGGCGAGCGTGTTTCCCTTGCGACCGGCGAGAGGCGATGGGTAACCGGCCGCTTTGGCCCAATCGACGAAGTCGATGCCGGCGATCCCGTGCTTTCGCTCTACCTCGCCGGCGAAGTCGTAGTAGCGGTCGAGCAGGTCGGGGCGTACCCACTCGTAGCCCGGCTCGCGCGCGTACCTGGCGGCGATGTGCTGGGGAGCTTCGCCGTCGAAGGTATCGAGGCGGACGCTGTTCAGCAAGCCGGTCTCGCCGCGGTAGGCGAGCCAGATCAAGAGGATAGCCACGATTCCGGCGGCCAGAAAACGAACGACGAAGGGGTCACACCTTCGTTCTTTGATGTCGGGGTCAGAGCTTCGCTCTTTCGCCCCGATGGGGTCAGAGCTTTGTTTTTCCGCCGGCGAGGAAAGAACGAAGGTGTGACCCCTTCGGAGCAGGAAGAGCGAAGCTCTGACCCCAAGGAGGACGAGGAAGCCGGCGCCGAAGAAGATCAGGAAGGAGAATTTGCCGAGGAGGCCGGCGCCGAGGGCGAGGCCGAAGAGGAGGGTGTGCTTCCAGTTGGGCTGCTCCAGCCAAAGGGCGAAGGTGAACAGTGCGGCGGCGGTGCCGGCGGCGGCCGCCATGTCGGTGGTGGTCAGGCCGGCGTGGGCAAGGACCGGCGGGAGTGCGCCGAAGAGGGCGGCGGCGATGACGCCCGCGAGATCGCCGGCCAGCCTGCGGGTCCAGAGGAAGACGATCGCCAGCGCCAGGAGGAAGAAGGGGAGGTTGCCGGCGCGGGCGGCGGTGAGGTTGCGGGGATACTCTTCGTTGCGCTCGAGAAGCTGGTTGCCTCGCGCGGCGCGGCTGAGGCTCCGGTCGATCTCCGCGCCATCGAGCCAGGCGTCGATGGCGAAAAATATCCGGGCCAGCGGCGGATGTTCGCGATCGAGCGTGTACCGCCCCTCATCCAGCCATTGGAAGCCGGCGGCAACGTGAATCGGCTCGTCGATGGTCTGGCTGAAGAGCGTCCAGGTCGACGCAATCCGGATTACTGGCACCAGGACCAGGACCGCGAGCACGATCGCAAGCCGCCGCCTCGTCATCTGCATTCCGGAATGGAGTAGAGCCGCAGGGAGGCGCCGATCCGGCGCACCGGCTGGTGCGCGTCGAGCCATGCATACGCCTGCGGCTCCTCGGCAATCTTCTTCATCTCGCTCAGCACCACCCAGCCGGTCACACACTGGCCGAGCGGCAGCGGCCGGGCGTGCGGGATGTGCACGCCCGGATCGGCCCAGCCGAAATACGCAAGATGGATCGGGGCGAGGCGCTCCCGTTCGACCACGCCGGCGAGCCGGTAAAGGTCCTGTCCCCAGTCGAGGTTGCTGTCGGAGGCGATCCGCTCCGGATGCCTGCCGGCCATCTCATTGAAATAGCTAAGGTAATCGGGATGGGCGAGGGCCGTGGCGACGAAGAGCCAGCCCGCCAGCGTCACCGAGAGCACCTGTCCGGTACGGCTGCCTTTCCACCCCCAGACCACTGCCACGGCCGCTGCCATCGCCAGGAGCGGATAGATCGGGAGCAGGTGCCGGACGCCGATGTTGATCCGGCTCGTCATCGCCATGCCCAGCATCGCCACGGGGATGAGAGCCAGATCCCAACGTCCCAGCCGCGCGAGTATCACCATCCCCGTCCCGGCGAGCAGCAGGAAGGCGATCGGCGTCTTGAAGAAGAGGATGACCGGAAAGTAATACCACCAGCCCCCCTGCCGAATCTCGCCGAAGAGGAAGGCCCGGTGATCTCCGCCGGAGTGGTCCGCCAGATACTGCAACCCGCTGAAGTAGCCTGTTACGTTGAACTTATAGAGAGCGATGACCATCAGGACGGTGGCCGTAGCAGCGACGCCGAGCTGGATGGGGTCACACCTTCGTTCTTTCATCGTGATGGGGTCAGAGCTTCGTTTTTCTGTTTTGGCGAAAAAAGCAAAGCTCTGACCCCGGCGCGACCGCGAAGAACGAAGGTCTGACCCCAAATCGACCGAAGAACGAAGGTCTGACCCCAAGTCGCCCCCGGGCGAAGAACGAAGGTGTGACCCCAGGAGAACGAGTGCCCCGACGCCAAAGTAGGCGATGAACGAGAATTTCGACGCCATCCCGACCGTGAGCGCAAGGCTGAGGACGGCGGCCCGGCTCCACCGCGGCTCGTCGAGCCAGCGGGAGAAGGCGTAGAGCGCGGCTGCGACGGTCGCGGTGGCGGCCATGTCCGTCGTCGCCAGGCCGGCATGGGCGAGGGTGGGGGGGAGGGCGCCGAAGAGGGCGACGGCGAGAAGGGCCGTGCCGGTCCCGGCCACCCAGCGGGTCCAGAGGAAAACGATCGCCATCGCCAGGAGGAACCAGGGGAGGTTCGCCACTCTGGCTGCTGTTACGTTGCGGACGACGTGGGCGTCGCGGTAGACGATCGGCGCGCCCTGCTGGACCGGCGCGAGGGCCGGGTCGAGCCGCGTTCCCGCCAGCCAGGCATCGAGCGCGAAGCCGATGCGCGCGAGCGGCGGGTGCTCCGGGTCGACGCGATACGAGTCCTGCGTCAGCCACTCCAGGCCGGCGGCGATGTGATACGGCTCGTCGGCGGTCAGGCTGAAGACGGGATAGGTCGCCGCAATGCGCGCGATCGCGACCAGGGTCAGGATCGCGAGCAGTGCGGCGACACGTCCACGGGACATCGCCAGCGGATCAGAGCCGGTCCGTCAGGATGGTCTTGGCGATGGTGGCGAGCTGCATGTTGCTCGTCCCCTCGTAGATCTGGCCGACCTTCGAATCGCGCCAGAACTTCTCGACCGGGTACTCCTTCGTATAGCCGTTGCCGCCGTAGAGCTGCACCGACAGCGACGTCACCTTCTCGGCCACCTGCGAGGAGAAGAGCTTGGCCATGGCCGCCTCGCGGAGGAACGGCCTGCCGGCGTCCTTGAGGCGCGCCGCGTTGTAGACCATCAGGCGGGCCGCCTCGAGCTCGGTCGCGGCCTGGGCGATCTGGAACTGCACGCCCTGGAAGTCGGCGATCCGCTGGCCGAACTGCTTCCGCTCTTTCGTGTACGCGATCGCGTACTCGAGGGCGCCGCGGGCGACGCCGAGCATCTGCGCGCCGATGCCGATCCGCCCCTCGTTGAGCGTCTCGATCGCGATCTTGTAGCCCTTGCCGGCCTCGCCGAGGACATTCTCCTTCGGCACGCGGCAATCCTCGAGGATCAGCTCGCAGGTCGACGAGGCGCGGATGCCGGTCTTGTCTTCCTTCTTGCCGACCTCGAAGCCGGGAAAGTCGCGCTCGATGATGAAGGCGGTGATGCCTTTGTAGCCGGCGTCAGGATTGGCGTTCGCGAAGACGATGAAGATCCCCGCCTCGGCGGCATTGGTGATCCAGAGCTTCCGTCCGTTGAGGACCCAGTGGTCTTCCTTGTCCTCGGCCTTGGCGGCCAGGGCGAACGCATCGGATCCCGATCCTCCCTCGGAGAGCGCATACGCGCCGACCGTGTCGGAGGCCAGCATTTTCAGGTACTTGGAGCGCTGGTCTTCGTTCCCCCAGCGGACGATGGCGTTGTTGACGAGGGTGTTCTGGACGTCGACCAGGACGCCGCAGGAGGCGTCGACGTGCGACAGCTCCTCGACGATCAGGACGGCGTTGAAGAAGGTCGAGCCGGCGCCGCCGTACTGGTCGGGAATCTCGACGCCCATGATGCCGAGCTCGAAGAAGCTCTGGATCAGCTCTTTCGACATCGCCGCGTCATGGTCCATCTGGTGGACGAGCGGGCGAATCCGCTCGATGGCGAAATCGCGCACGCTCTGCTGGAACATCTGTTCTTCTTCGGAAAGCACCGTCAGCGGCGCGCCGGGAGTCAGCTCGAGTGTGGTGGTCATGGTGAAGCCTCCGGTGGGGAGTGAAGTTCGGCGCGCATCATAGCTGAACGAGGGCAGAGGGCCGAGGGGGGAGGGCCGAGGGAAAGGAAATTACGAGAGTGAAACTGGAAACCGATGGTGCCCCGGGCCGGACTCGAACCGGCACGCCCCTCACGAGGCAGCGGATTTTAAGTCCGCAGCGTCTACCAAATTCCGCCACCGGGGCCGCTATGTGAATGATAGAGGGCAGAGCGCCGAGAGGCCAAGGGCCGAGGAGCCGAAGCCGTGGTCATGCTCTGCGACGATTCCCTTGGCCCTCGGCCCTTGGCCCTCTGCCCTCCGGAAGTCAACCTGTTGACGATGTGCACAGGCTCCGCTA
The DNA here is from genome assembly GCA_035629865.1 of Thermoanaerobaculia bacterium. Lineage (GTDB taxonomy): Bacteria > Acidobacteriota > Thermoanaerobaculia > Gp7-AA8 > Gp7-AA8 > QHVT01. The sequence continues at coordinate 99,236 of DASPHC010000055.1, forward strand.
CAGTGCGTTCATCAACGTTTCCGTTTGCCGCGGGTTGAATGCCGCGGGGGACCCACGTGGTTTTGCGGATTGCGGAATGGGAGCGTTGATCAACGGATTTCCGGGTGTGCGGAGGCGTGTGATGGGGACCTGCTCCTATTGCGGTACTAGATTTCCGAAGACGCGGAAGACGCGCAAGTACTGCACGAACCGCTGTAAGACCAATGCCTGCCTCGACAAGAAGCCGCGCCTGCGCGCCGCCGACGTCGAGGCCATCCAGGAGATCCTGCACAGCGACTTCCCGTCGGTCGACGCCATGCGCGAACGGCTGCGCGCGATCGTCGCCCCCGACCTCCCCCCCATCCCGCTCGTCGACGGCCGCATCACCATCCCGCGGCTGGACTAGCGGCATGGTGGTCGCTCTCGGCACGTGGCACGGCCCCTCACCCCGCCCGGCACCTGGTCTTCCAAGAGGAGGTGTCGTGAGCCGGCACCTTTTCGACCCTGCCGCGCGCAGGTGCCGAGCATCCCTCTCCCCGGCCCCGCGGGGAGAGGGGCAACGAAGCGTCGGTTGGGCAAGCCTGTCACGCTGCCCGGGCCTTTGTGTTGCCCCTCTCCCCGCCGGGCCGGGGAGAGGGATGTCCGGCACCTGCGTGGGGCGGTGCCAGCGCCCGGGCGATGCTGAGGGAACGGGATTAGAAGACCAGGTGCCGGACGGGGTGAGGGGCCGTGCCACTTGGGGAACCGTCTCCCGAGGGATGATGTAATCCATGGACCCTACCCGCACCCTCGTCATCGAGCCGACCCGCGGGTGGCGGGCCATCGACCTGCGCGAAGTCTGGGCCTATCGCGACCTGCTGCGCGTCTTTGCGTGGCGCGACGTCAAGGTGCGGTACCGGCAGACGGTCCTCGGCGCGGTGTGGGTGATGGGGCAGCCGCTGGTCTCGATGATCATTTTCTCGCTCCTCTTCACCCGGGTGGCGAAGCTGCGGGCGGAGACCGGCGTGCCGTATCCGCTGTTCGTCCTGAGCGGCGTCCTGATCTGGAACTTCGTGGCCGGGGCCATCCAGCGGAGCGGCAACAGCCTGCTCGGCGCCGCACATCTCATCTCCAAGGTCTACTTTCCCCGGCTGGTCGTGCCGCTGTCGAACGTCGCCACTGACCTGGTCGACTTCGCCATCGCCGCGCTGCTGCTCCTGCCGATGATGCTGTACTACGGCATCGCGCCGTCTGCGTCGATGCTACTGGCTCCGCTGCTCGTCGCGCTCGCGGGGATCTTCGCCCTCGGCGCCGGCCTCTGGATCGCCGCCCTGAACGTCGAGTATCGCGACGTGCGGGTCGTGCTCCCGTGGGTCCTGCAGATCGCTATGTACGCCACGCCGGTCGTTTACCCGCTGTCGGCGCTGCCGGAGCGCTATCGCTGGATCGCCGTCGTCAACCCGATGACCGGCATCGTCGAAGGGCTGCGGGCCGCGCTGTTCGGCGGAGTCATGCCGGCCGAGGCGCTGCTCTGGTCGCTCGTCGCCTCGGTGCTGCTGCTCGTAAGCGGCGCGTACTACTTCCGGAGGATGGAGCGGCTGTTTGCCGACGTGCTCTGATGACGGCGCCCGGCAAAAGCAGCGTACAGATCGAGAATCTGGCGAAGCGCTACCGCCTCGGCGCCGTCCGCACCGATTACACCACGCTCCGCGACCGCATCGCCGGCATGTTCCGGCGGCGCCAGGCGACGCCGGAGTCGCGGGAGATCTGGGCGCTGCGCGACATCACCTTCGACATCGGCCAGGGGGAAGCCCTCGGACTGATCGGTCATAACGGCGCCGGGAAGTCGACGCTGCTCAAGATCCTGAGCCGCATCACCGAGCCGACCGAGGGACGGGCCGTCCTGCACGGCCGCGTCGCGTCGCTGCTCGAGGTCGGCACCGGCTTCCACCCCGAGCTCACCGGCCGCGAGAATATCTTCCTCAACGGCGCCATCCTCGGCATGACCCGCGACGAGATCCGCCGCAACTTCGACGCGATCGTCGCCTTCGCCGAAATCGAACGCTTCCTGGATACACCCGTCAAACGCTACTCCAGCGGCATGTACGTCCGCCTCGCCTTCGCCGTGGCGGCCCACCTGACGCCGGAGATCCTCCTGATCGACGAAGTCCTGGCGGTGGGCGACGTCGAGTTCCAGCGCCGCTGCCTCGGCAGGATGCGCGAGGTGGCCAGCAGCGGCCGCACGGTCGTCTTCGTCAGCCACAACCTCGACTCGATTGAACGCCTCTGCAGCCGCGCCGTCCTCCTCAGCCGCGGGAGCGTCGAGCGCATCGGTCCGTCCAGCGAAGTCATCGCCCACTACCTGTCCCGCCGCGGAAAGGGAGCGGTCGTCGACCTGACCGCGGTCGACCGGATCGGCGAGGGCCGGGCACGCATCACCGGCTTCGAAGTTCTCGACGTGACGGCCGACGAGCCGCTCGATGCCCTCGAGCTCCGCCAGCCGTTCCGCGTCCGCATCCATTACGAGGTCCATGACCCGATTCCGGGCGCTTCGTTCGGCTTCGGCTTCCTGACGGCGATGGGGGACCGGATCTTCCTCACCGAGACCTTCGAGACCGGCAAGACCTTCGACCTCGAGCCGGGGCCGGGCCGGATCGACTGCATCATCCGGACGCCGAACGTCCTCCCGGGGACGTATCGCTTCGAGCTCTGGATCAGCGACATCCCGGGCGTCCGCGCCACGGACCATCTGCAGGCGGTCGGCGAGATCGAGGTGACGGTGGGGATGGGGACCGACGGCAATTCGGTCGCCACGCTGACCAGCGGCGTGCGGGGGATCATCCACGTCGACGCCGACTGGTCGCCGCTATACTCCGGGGCCCGATGAGCGACGCGCCGAAGATCCCGATCGCCAGGCCGCTTTTCGGCGCCGAGGAGATCGCCGCCGCGGCTAAACCGCTCGAGAGCGGCTGGATCGTCCAGGGGCCATTCGTCGCCGAGTTCGAGAGCCGTTTTGCCGCCTTCACCGGCACCCGCCACGCGGTGGCCTGCTCGAACGGCACGACCGCGCTCCATCTCGCGAACGCCGCCCTACGCCTCGGCGAAGGCGACGAAGTGATCGTCCCCGCCTTCACCTGGATCGCCACCCCGAACTCGGTCGTCTATTGCGGCGCGACCCCGGTCTTCGTCGACATCGACCTCGCCAGCTACAACATCGACACCGCCGCCGTCGAAGCGCGCATCACCTCCCGCACGAAAGGCATCCTCCCGGTCCACCTCTTCGGGCTCTGCGCCGAGATGGACCCGATTCTCGACCTGGCCCGCCGGCACAGTCTCTGGACCGTCGAAGACGCCGCCTGCGCGTTCGGCGCGTCGTACCGCGGCCGCTCGGCCGGGACGATCGGCGACGCGGCGACGTTCAGCTTCCACCCCCGCAAGTCGATCACCACCGGCGAGGGGGGGATGGTCACGACCGCGAACGACGAGATCGCCCGGCTGGTGCGCTCGATGCGCGACCACGGGGTCGGCGCCCGCGCGGACGAGCCGCCGTTTCTGCTGGCCGACTACGACGAGGTCGGCTTCAACTACCGCCTCACCGACCTGCAGGCCGCCGTCGGCTGCGCGCAGATGGACCGCGCCGCCTTCATCCTCGGCGAGCGCCGCCGACGCGCGCGGATTTACGACGAGCGGCTCGCGGAGCTCGAATGGCTGCGGACGCCGCACGTGCCGGCGCACATGGAGCACGGCTACCAGGCGTACGTCGTCCTCTTCGCGCCGGAGGAGCCATCCATGGCGAACATCAACGCACTGGAGCGGAGGCGCAACGCGCTCATGGCCACCCTCGACGACCGCGGCATCATCACCCGGCAGGGGACGCATGCCCCGGTACTGCGCGCCGTCTACCGGCAGCGCTTCGGGATCGACCCGGCGGACTACCCGAACGCGGTGATGGCGGAGAAGCTCACCCTGGCGCTGCCGCTCTATCCGCAGATGACCGACGAAGAGCAGGAGCGCGTCATCGGCGCGCTGCGGGAGATCGGACCTTGCTGACCGGAAAGACGATATTTCTCACCGGGGGCGCCGGCTTCATCGGCTCGACGCTCGCCGGGAAGCTGCACGAGGCGAATCGCATCGTCATCTATGACAACCTGAGCCGCGACTCGCTGAAAGACAAACCGTGGGCTGCGCACCCGAACGTCTCCGTCGTCCGCGGCGACGTCACCGACGCCCCGGCCCTCCTGCGCGCGGTCGAGGAAGCGCAGCCGCAGGTGTTCGTCCACCTGGCCGCCATCGCCGGGATCGACACCGTCATCCGAAGCCCGACCACGACCATGCGCGTGAACCTCGTCGGAACCGTCAACGCCCTCGACGCCGCCTCGCGCCTGAAGAACCTGGAGCGCTTCGTCGACTTTTCGACCAGCGAAGTCTTCGGCTCGCACGCCTTCCGGGCGGACGAGGCGCAGCGGACCTCGGTCGGCGCGGTCGGCGAGGCGCGCTGGATCTACGCGGTCAGCAAGCTCGCCGGCGAGCATCTGGTCCACGCCTACCACCGCGAGTTCGCCATGCCGACCGTTACCCTCCGCCCGTTCAACGTCTACGGGCCGGGGCAGATCGGGGAGGGGGCCATCCATCGTTTCGTCGTCTCCGCCCTGCGTGGCGACGACCTCGAGATCCACGGCGACGGGACCCAGATCCGCGCCTGGTGCTACGTCGACGACATGGTCGAGGGAGTGCTCGCGGCGATGGAGCATCCGAACGCCATCGGCCACTCGTTCAACATCGGCAACGCCCGGGCGGTGGTGACGATCTACGGCCTGGCCAGCACGATCGTGCGGGTCCTCGAGTCCAAGTCGCAGATCCGCTTCATCCGGAAGGACTACGCCGACGTCGAGCTCCGGGTCCCGAACGTCGACAAGGCCCGCGACCTGATCGGCTTCGAGGCGAAGGTCGATCTCGAAGAAGGGCTGCGCCGGACCGGCGAGCATTACCGCACCGCGGATTGACGCAGATGGATCTCGTCGAGCTGACTCCGGCGCTGGGCGAGTCGATCGCGCGCAACGCGCCGCCGGAGTTGCTGCCGGTGCACCATCCGGTCTGGCTCGACGTCCTGTCCTCCCTCGGCGAGGACGCCCGCGGGCTCGTCGCGCTCGATGCCGGCGAGGTGCGCGGCTGGCTGCTCTACACCGTGACGCGCCGTGATGACGTGACGGTCGTCAATTCGCTCCCTTACATCGCGTATGGCGGTCCGCACGCCCGCGATGCCGAAACCACGGACTTACTGTTACTTGGCCTGCGTGAGATTGCCCAATCCCTCGGTGCCGACGTCCTGAGCGTCGGTACATCGCCGCTACTGACCGAGGAGGAGGAGCTGGCGTACGTCGCCGCGATCGCCCCCACGCACATATTCGAGAATGGCGTCCAGCTCCAGCCGCTCGACCCCCATCCGCTGGAGCAGCTGTCGAAGAAGCGGCGCGACGCCATCGAGTCCGAGATCCGCCGCGGCGAGCGCGCCGGGTTGGTGGCCATCGACCGGCTGGACGACGCGCAGCTCGAGGAGTGGCTCGACATCTACCGTGCGCGATACGCCGAGATCGGCGCGGCGCCGTATCCGGATGAGTTTCATCGGCAACTCCACCGCCGCACCGTTCCGGCCGGCATCGCCGAGCTCCGCGGCCTCGTCGACGCCACCGGCCGTCTGCTGGGCGGCATCGCCTTCCTCGTCTCGCAACGCGAGGCGACCTACTTCTCCTCCGCCTTCGTCTCAGACGTCCGTCACCTCTATCCGACGACGTTCCTCCTCAACCACGCCTTCCACGCGTTCCGCGCCCGCGGCATCCGGACGTTCAACTGGCACTCCAGCCCCTCGCAGGGCGGCGTGCACGCGTATAAGCAGCGATGGGGAGCGGCGGATCATCGGCATTTTTACCTCGCCGCTTTGCTTCGCCCCGACACCCGGCTGTTCGAGCTCTCGGCGGACGAGATCCGGATGCTCTTCCCGTTCCGGTTCGTTCTCCCGTTCTCCGCCTGGAAGCGTTGAGTACAATCGGCCACTCATGACGGACGAGCTCCCGAGTCAGATCGTACCGCGTCTTCTCTTCGATTACGCGCAGCTCTCGCACCAGGAGATGCGCGCACTCGCGGAACGTTTGCCGCGGAAGCTCGTCCGGTGGATCGCCATTCACCACCCCGACAACCGCTCCCGCCTGCTGTTCTATGAGATGACGAACGTGGCAATCGGCGAGGGAACGGTCCTGAACGCCGGCCTGACCATTTACGACGAGTACGAACCGCGCGTCACCTTCGGTAAACGGGTGGCAGTTGCCGCGAACGTCACCATCGTGGCGTCGTCGAATCCGAACAACTCCGAGTTGCAGAACATCGAGTATGTCCGCGATCACCTGATCCGGCTGGAACGTGTGGTCATCGGCGATGACGCCTGGCTCGGCTCGGGGGTGACGATCCTCCCTGGCGTGGCGATCGGGGAGGGGGCGATCGTTGGCGCGGGCGCCGTGGTCACTGAAGATGTGGAGCCGTACTCGGTCGTGGCCGGCGTCCCGGCGCGTCTGGTGCGGAGGCTGAGATGACGCCGCCCTGCGCCGTCTGCATGCACGGCGGAGCGTTCGAGGTGCTCTCGTATCCTTCCTACCCGGCGTTTCTCGTGCCGCTTCCAATGGACCTCGCACGCGACGTCGTGCGTGCTCCGCTGACCCTGGTGGCGTGCGAGCGGTGCGGACACCTGCAGGTTCCTGACGTCGATCCCGAGGTGCAGCGGGTGCTGTACGAGGTTTACTACACCCATTACGAGGTCGACACACTGGAGACGATGGTTCCGGCTTACCGCGATCCCTTCAACCGGCTCGTGCAGTCGCTCGGGGGCGATGGACTGTTGCCCGGCGGGCGCCTCCTCGAGATCGGATGTTCTTCGGGAGCGATGATTCCGTTCCTGACACAGTTCTGCAGTGACTACACCGGTGTCGATCCTTCCGACCGGATCGAGGCAGCGCGCGCGCGGTATCCCTCGCATACGTTCCTTCGCTCCTACTTTCCGTCTCCCGATGTGAGCGGACCCTTCGACGTGGCGGTGACGCAGTTCAATCTCGAGCACGTGCAGGACGTATCGGGCTTCATGGAGGCACTCGCGTCCGCGGTGCGGGAAGGGGGCATGCTCCTCGTGCAGGTCCCGGACGCCGGCTACTTCCTGCGGACAGGGCAGCCGAACTTCGTTGCCCACGAGCATGTGCACTACTTCCGGCGCGCCCAGCTCGAGTCGCTGCTGTCGCGGCACGGTTTCCGCGTCGAGCGCTGGGGAGAGGAGGGAGCGAGTCTGCTGTGTGCCGCCCGCCGCGGCGCTCCGGGTACGGGAGCGCCCGCGCCCGGCGATCCGCTTGCGGATGCCGTCGCGTTGCGCGACCTGTTCCTGGCCGTGCCCGCGCTTCCGCGCCGCCCGGTACTGTACGGCGTCGGTCTCACGCTGCACTGGCTGCTCGCGCGCGATCGCGACCTCGCCGGCGAAGCGGTGGTCGTCGACGACAATCCGGGATATCTCGGAAAAGGCGTCCCCGGCTATGACCTTCCGATCGAGAAGCCGTCGGCGGAGCGGCTCGCCGGACGCGACGTGGTGTTGACGCTGAACGCGATCTATCACGACCGGGTGCTGGAGCGCCTGCGGGCGATGGACGCCCCGATGCGGGTGCATCGCATCACCGGCAGCGGGTGGACGGTGGCGCAGCCGTGAGAAGGATGACTCAGCCATGAGTACGATCGCGTCCATCGACATGGCTGCCGCGGACGCCGTAGCGGCTGCAGCGGCGGAGGTCGGCGAGAACGGTGCGGTCGTGCTGCGCGGGATCGTGCCTGCCGGCCTCGTCCTCCGCATGCAGGACGAACTGGCCCGGGCGATGTCGGAGGATCTCCAGCGCTTCGGAGCGGCGCATCCATTTCCCGGGATGGTTCATGCGCTCATGCTTCGCGGAGCCTCGTTTCTCGACCTGCTGTGCGTCGACGCGGTACGCGCGGTGAGTCGCGCGATGCTCGGCCACGGTGCGATCGTCCATGCCTTCAATTCTTCGTCGCTGCCGCCGGAGGGGACGAACTACGCCGGACGCATTCACGTCGATAGCCCGCGCTATATTCCCGGCTATGTCACGAACGTCGGTCTGGCGTTTCCTCTCGACGCGTTCACCCTCGAGAACGGAGCCATGGAGATCTGGCCGCGGTCGTTCCGTTTTGCGACGGCACCCCCAGCCGAGGAGTTCAACGCGAACAAGGTCATCCTCGCAGGGCTGCAGCCGGGCGACGCGGTCTGCTTCAACTCACGCTGCTGGCACCAGAGCGGTGTCAATTCGACTCCGGCGTGGCGGCATGCCGTGACGCTCAACGTCTGTCGCGCCTACATGCGGCAGCAACTCGACTTCCCACGCATGATCTCCGGAGAGGTGGCGTCCCGGTTAGCGGAGGACGTCCGCCAGTTCCTCGGGTACCACGTCCGGATGCCGGCTTCGATGGACGAGTTCCTGGCGCCACCCGAGCAGCGAGCGTACCGCCCGGGACAGGAATAATCACTTGATGCTCCGGCAGATCCGCTGGCTGACACGTGTCGCAGGTGCGTTTCTCGCCGGCGCGGTGGTGCGCCTGAGCAGGCGGCTGCTGCGCCGGCCGCCGCGGATCTGGCACGGCTTCTCGCCTTTGCACGCCACATCCTGGATGGTCCAGGCGGAGCGGGCAGCGGGGTTTCCGAGCGCGTCGGTCACGATGAACACGCGCGCCGCCCGCTACGCGCTCGTTCGCCGCGAAGACTTCGACGTCGTCTTCGAGAACGAGACCGGACGTTGGGACGACATCCACTGGCTCACGCTTCTCCACCTGCTTCGCCACGGCGATATCTGGAACGCCTACTTCGACTGCCTCTTCTTCCCCACCCACGAACGGTGGAAGAACACCGCCGCGTTCCGGCTCATCCGGCTGGCTGGAATCCGGATCGTGGTCCAGCCTCACGGCAGCGACCTGCTGTACACCGGCAACGACCGGAGCCGGTATCACTGGACCGGACGGGCGCAGCTCGATTACCCCTCCTGGGATCTCGCCGCGCAACGAAAAGTAGTCGAAGCGCGGGTCGCGCTGTTCGGCCGTCATGCGGACTTCGTCCTCGCAGGGGACAGTCTGTACGAACAGTGGCTGCCGCGCTTCGACCTCACGTTCCATACCGTGCCGGTCGACACGAAGCTGCTCGTGCCGGCCGAAGCGCCGGCGCGCGCGCGGCCGGTGATCATTCACGCGCCCAACCACCGGCATACGAAGGGAACCAACGAACTGCTCGCGACCCTCGACCTGCTCGAGCGGCACGGCTTCCCATTCGAGCTGCGGCTGATCGAAGGCGTGCCACGTCACGAGGCGCTGATGTTGTACCGCGAGGCCGACATCATCGCCGATCAGTTCATCATGGGAGCGTTCGGCGTCTTTGCGCTGGAAGGGATGGCTCTCGGCAAGCCGGTACTGACCTATCTGGACGAGGAGCATCTGCGGCGTCCGGCGTTCCAGCATCCCCTGGTGAACACGACGCTGGAAAACATGGCCCAGGTGCTCGCGGCTCTGCACGCCGTGCCGGAGCTGCGGCGGCGGATCGGCGCCGCGGGTCGAGCCAGCGTCGAGCGCTATCAGTCCTTCGACGCGATCGGGAGTGTCTGGATGCGCATCTACCGGTACGTCTGGTGGAACGAACCGCTGCGTCTCGACGACCTGCCGATCTTCAGCAGCGACCGCAACCCTCGCTCGCTCTCCGAGAATCCTCGGGATGAGGGCTTCTGGCCGGTCGAAGTGGGGGACTTGATCGCTGAGATCCGTGAGGCGGCAGGCCGGCTCGACGGGGCCCGTTAGTCCTGCAGGCCGGTCAGTCCGATCAGTCTTGGGTTCCGGGAGAAAAAGAAAAAGGGCGCCGTTTCACGGGCGCCCTTCCGGGGTGGAGCATCACCTCGCAGTTTTCAGCTACGAAGCAACCCCCTCAGGTGTATTGGAACAATGCATGTGGAATCTAGTACCTCCTCCCCATGAATTTCCGGCGGACCCACAACCAGCGTCACCTCACGTGCGATGACCCACCTCGCCATGCTGCGGACCGGATCGACCGCTCACACACCCCGCGGTGGAGGGGAGGAGCGGGAACCTTTAACTTTTTAAAAGAGCATGCGACCAAATGCCGCACTCACTCGTAGTGGTTAGGAAAACAGCTCACGCCGGGTTTTCTTCCCCCGCGCCCGTCCCCTTCCACTCCGTTGCATGGCGAACATGATACGGTTTCCACAGGTAATCGCAATCAAAAATTCGCACGATATTCCTGCTTCAATCGACATGCCGGACGCACACGTTCGTGTGCTAAACTCATCGTCCCCCGGAGACCCTCTCATGAAACGTTTCCTCCTCGTTGCAGGTGTCTGCGCGCTGCTCGCCCCGGCCCTCGATGCGGCCGTAGTCAACGGTAAGGTGATGTTCCTCACCAAGCGCGGTCAGAAGCCGGTCGCCAACGAGACCCTGGTGTGGCTCGACACCGCCGGCAAGGCCCCGAAGAAGCCGGCCGCGACGTTCACCATGACCACCCGCAGCAAGACCCTCCTCCCGCACGTCCTCGCCGTCCCCGCCGGCTCGACCGTCACCTTTCCGAACGACGACCCCATCACCCACAACCTCTTCTCCCTCACCCCCGGCAATACCTTCGACCTCGGCCTCTACCGCAAAGGGTCCGGCAAGACCCACAAGTTCGAAGCTCCCGGCATCGTCAGCGTCTACTGCAATATCCACCCGAACATGTCGGCGCTGGTGCACGTGATGGCGACCCCCTACTATGGTTTTGCCGACGCGAACGGCAATTACTCGTTCGACGTCCCCGCGGGGAAGTATCGTGTCACCGCCTGGAACGAGCAGGGAGGGACGGCCACCTCGGAGATCGACGTGCAGGGGGACGGGAAGGTGGCCGGCGTCACGCTGCTCACCATCGACGGACGGAACTTCCGGGCCGTGCAGCACAAGAACAAGACCGGCCAGGCCTACAAGCCGCCGCGCGACTACTGAACCGGACAGGCCCGAGGGCTGAGAGTCGCGGCTACGAGGAGTTGGAGCACACATGACTGCGCAGACGCTCGACAGGGCGACGGTCTCGGATCAGGAGCTTCCGCAGAAGAAGGAGTACACCGTCGAGCGAGCCCGCGTGCCGCTCGTCCTCAAACTGTTCGGCCTCACGGCGCTCCTGATCGCCGCCGTCGTCGCCACCGCCGTCGGGATCACCCTCCGGCGCGCGAACACGATTGCCGGCGAGACCGTCAACGCCTCGATCACCAGCGCGGCCAAGCTGTTCCACGAACTGGAAGAGCAGCGGCTGAAACGCCTCGAGCTCCCGGCCGCGCTCCTCGGCAATGACCCCTACTTCACGGCTGCCATCGAAGAGAGTCTCACCGGCGGGGCCGCCGCCGCGCCGGTCACCGATCCCGCAGCGCCTCCCATTGCCGTAACCGACCCGGCGGCAGCGCCCGTGACGCCGCCCGCCCCCGTGGCGATCGATTTCGCCAGCATCACCGACCAGCTCGAGCAGCGGCGCGACGCCTTCGGCACCGACCTGCTCATGCTGCTCGACGACCAGGGGCGGCTCATCCACCGCACCGACAAGCCGGCCACCGCGACGCCCGCGATGACCGACTTCTACGAGCAGTCGGTCATCGTCAAGCGCCTCATCGAAGAGAGCCTGTCGACGTCGTCGGGAGTATTCCTGCTCGATGGACAGCTCTATCACGCAGCGGTCGCGCCGATCGGAATCGGCACGCCGCGCAAGATCGTGGGCCATCTCGTCAACGCCGTCGCGATCGACGAGGCCTTTGCCAACAGCATCGCCGAGTCGACCAAGGCGGGGGTCATGTTCACCGGGGCCGGCGCGCAGGCCGTCCGCTCCGCCAACGCCCCCAGCGTCATGCCGAAGGCGGTCACGCCGGGGCGCACCGAGACCGCCACGGTCGACAACAGCCGCTACATCCTCACCGGCGAGCCGCTCCGGGCGGGTACCCAGACCCTCGGCACGGCCATCTTCCTCCGTTCCCTCGACCGCGAGCTTGCGCCGTTCCGCCAGATCAACAACACCCTTCTCATGGGCGGCGGCCTGGCCCTGCTGCTGGCGTTCCTCCTCTCCTGGCTCATCGCCAAACGCCTCACCCGTCCGATCGAGCAGCTGGCCGTAGTGGCGCAGGCGGTGACGAACGGCGACTACAGCGTCAGTCCCGACGTCACCCGCAACGATGAGGTGGGGATTCTCGGCCGGTCGTTCGGCAAGATGATCACCTCACTCCGCGACAAGGTGGAGCTCGAGGAGCTCTACTCCCAGATGGCCGACCGTGCCGACGAAGCGCCCGCCGCGGCGACCCGCGTCGTCGAGCCGGCGAAGCTGGACGAGGGGACCGTGCTCGTCACCGACCTCCGCGGCCTTCCCGCCACCGTCGGCGAGGGCGACGCCGCCTCGGTGATCGCGATCGTCGAGCGGGCCATGCAGATGCAGCAGCGCGAAGTGGCGCGGCAGGACGGCGAGGTCCGCGAGATCAACGGCCATCGCCTCGTCTCTGTCTTCCGAGGAGAGCGCGGGATCATCCACGCCATCCGGGCCGCGCGGGCCATCAACGAAGAACTGGCGACGCAGACCGGCGGCGGGACGCCGATGGCCCTCGCCGTCGGCATCGCCACCGGCGAGTTCGTCACCGGCTCCGTCACCGTCGAAGGGGAGAGCGGCGTCGCCATCGTCGGCAACGCCCCGCTCCTGGCACTGCTCTTCGCCTGGCACGCACCGACCGGCTACGCCTACGTCTCCTACGAGACCGCGCAGGCGGCCGGCGGCGAGATCCTCAGCTCCTCCCAGCGCGAAGAAGTGCGGCTCAAGTGGCTGCCGAATCCGCTCCCTGTGGCCTCGCTCCCTCTCGTGAGCGTGACCACCGGCATGATGCGCTCCATCGGGGCGAACACGGCGTCGATGGCGACGCTGCGGATGGACAGCAGCACCGCCGCCGGGATCACCGCCCCCGGCTCGCCGCACCAGGACCTGATCCTCGGCCATTTCTTCGCCAACCGCTACCGGATCGAGCAGATCCTCGGCCGCGGCGGCATGGGGGTGGTCTACAAGGCCACCGACACGCAGCTCGACGAGATCGTGGCCATCAAGACCCTCCCGGGCGACGTCATGACGCGCTCCCCTGAGGACCTGGAACGGTTCAAACGGGAGATCCGCCTGGCGCGCAAGATCACCCACCGCAACGTCCTCCGGACGTACGACTACGGCGAGGCCGAAGGGGTGTACTTCATCAGCATGGAGTTCGTGCGCGGCTACACCCTCTCCGAGCTCCTCGACGAGGCGCCGCAGCGCCAGATGGCCGCCCGCCCGTCCGCCGGCGTCACCCGCCAGATCTGCCGCGGCCTCCAGGCCGCCCACGAGCAGGGGATCATCCACCGCGACATCAAGCCGCAGAATGTCCTCATCGACGCCAAGGGCGAGGTCAAGCTGATGGACTTCGGCATCGCCCGCATGGCCGAGACGCCCGAGAACATGACCCAGGCGGGCCTCATCATCGGCACCCCGCACTACATGAGCCCCGAGCAGGTCCAGGGCAAACAGCTCGACGCCCGCAGCGACGTCTACTCGATGGGCGTGATGATCTACGAAATGCTCGTCGGCCAACGCCCGTTCGAATCGACCTCCCTCATGGGAGTCCTCACCGCCCACGTGACCGAAAAGCCGAAGCCGGCCATCGAGCTCCGGCCGGACATCGGCAAAGAGGTGAACACGATCGTCATGCGCTGCCTGGCCAAGGACCCGGCGGCAAGGTACGCGAACGCCGGGGAGTTGCTCGCGGAACTGGAGAGCGTGCAGGTCCTGAGCGCAGCGGCGTAGCGCGTCAACGCACAGGGGACGACCGGGAGGCCTCCGGCGGGCGGGCACGGCCCGCGGCGTTTGTTTTCGCATGGACCGCGTTTCGTGCGAGACGCGTGCGTTCAGCCTTGGGCGACAAACGCCGCGGGCCGTGCCCGCCCGCCGGAGGCCCCCGTCGTCTCCTGTGCCGGTGACGCGTCAGTCCCAGAGGTTCTCGAGGACGCTCGCGCGCACGTACAGCCGGCCGAGCGTCAACGCATCCTCTTCATCATCCGCGGCAAACGTGAGCTTCTTTAGCTTCACGATCGCCACTTTCCGGAAACGGCGGAAGTTCACCTCGACGTAGATCGGGGTGCCGGGAAGCTTGTCCGCCACCGCGGCAGTCCCGGGAGCGACGCCGCCGATGACGCGGTTGACGAGCGTCCGGAGCTGCTGGTTCTGTGGGATGACGTCGGTCGTCCAGACATCGATCCAGGCCGTCTTGCCATACAGGAGCCGGTGCCGCGTCGCCGCGATACCCTTGACCGTCCCCTTCATCGTCGGCCCGAGACGCGGGCGCGTGCGCCGCTCGGCCGTCGTCTTGCCGCCCGACAGCTTCGTCAGGATCGACGGAATCTCCGCCGTCTGCACGTCCACGTACATCCGGCCGAGCGGATTCACCACCGTCACCGCCGGAGCGCCGGTGCGGCTGAAACCGTGCAGCCAGAGCGCCTCGCCGCGGACCCCGCCGGCGTAGACGTGCAGGTCCACCGTCCCGAACCGGCCGAGATAGGGGAACACCGCCTGCGGCGTCGCCTCCAGCTCGAGGTGATACGGACGGGCGGGAGCGGCAAAGAGAGGAAGCGCAACCAGCAACACTGCAAGGAAAACCAGACGGATCATCGAGCCCGGAAAACGAGCATCCGCCGCACCTTAATTTCCCGGCGCCTTCGGCGGTCCCGGCGGGATGTACGGCTTGTACGCGATCCCCTCGGTGCTCTTCGCAAACTCCTGCCGGATTGCATCCACCAGCTTCGGATCGCGGTACAGATCCACCATCGTCGCCGCCAGCGCCTTCGACGCCCAGACCATCCCCTTGTGCCCGATCGACATCCCGCCGCAGGCGACCACCGGCCAGCCATGCCACGGCGCGCCGAGAGGAGCGGTCGTGACCGAAAGATGGATCGTCGGGATGTTCCAGCTCACATCCGCGACATCCGTCGAGCCCCCCTCCGGCGGCCCCGGCTTCGCCTCGAACTCCTTCACATTCGCCATCAGCCCCTTCGGATCGACCCCGGTCTCCTTCTGGATCGTCTTCGCGAACTCCTGCTCCTCCGCCGTGAACGCCAGCGGCCCAAGCCAGTTCATGTTCTCCCACGCCGCCCGCTGGCCGGTCATGTTGACCAGCATGTTCCAGTCGCCCCCCTGCACCGTCAGCGTCGCTTCCACGTCCGCCGCCAGCCCGGCCCCCTGCGTAATCTGCCGCATCCGCCCCAGCAGCCGGTCCACCTCCGCGCGCTCATTGTCGCGAAGCCAGATCCAGACCTTCGCATAATCGGGAACGACATTCGGCACATTGCCCGCCTCGAGAATCGCGTAGTGCATGCGCGACGTGGGACGGATGTGCTCCCGCATCAGATTCACCGCGTGCGTAAACACCTCCAGCCCATCCACCGCGCTCTTCCCGTTCCACGGATCGAACGCCGCATGGGCCGACCGCCCCCGGAACTCGACGACTAGGTCCACCAGCGCCTGCGAGCTCTTCGTATCCGACTGCGTCTCATCGCTCGGATGCCACGCCAGCATCACATCCACCCCGTCGAAGACGCCGTCGCGCATCATGTAAATCTTCCCGCCCACCGCCTCCTCCGCCGGCGTCCCGAAAAACTTGACCGTCCCCTTCAGCTTTCCTGCCGCGATCAGATCCTTCACCGCCATCGCCGCGCCGAGGGAACCGACGCCGAATAGATTGTGCCCGCAGCCGTGGCCTGGAGCCCCGGCGAGAAGTGGATCCTTCGTCGGCTGCGCTTTCTGCGAGATGCCGGGAAGAGCGTCGTACTCACCCATGATCCCGATCACCGGCTTGCCGGTGCCGAACTCCGCGACGAAGGCCGTCGGCATGTTTGCTACGCCGCGAGTGACCTTGAAGCCCTGCTTCTCCGCGTAATCCGCGAGTGCCTTGGAGGACTGCGTCTCCTTGAGCGCCGTCTCGGCGTAGCGCCAGACTTCGTCGGAGAGCATCGTCATCTCCGACGCATGGCTCTCGATGGTGGCCGCGGCAGCTTTCTTGTCGTCCGCGAACTTGACGTCGGCGAGGAGGGGAGTGGTGAGCAGGAGGAGGCAAAGCAGCTTGCGCATGAGCGTGGGATGGTAGCAAAGGGGCCTTGTGGAGGGCCGACCGAAGGTCGGCGCTCCGTCACGCGTCCCTTCGGGACGACACGCCTCCCGTACCACCCCCGCGTCGGCCAATCCGGCGACCTCCAGGTCAGCCGCGGAGCGGCGAAAGAACGTGCGTCCGAGGATTCCTCCCCACCCTTACGGCGAGACGCCGTCCGCCGGCGAGACGCCGCCGGACCAGCCCGCGCGACGCGGGCGCTCCCGGCGCGGACGCACCATTCGCGCTGACGGTCGTCCATGCGTGGAGCGCCGACGTCGCGTCGGCTGGCCCGACGGCGTCCCGCCGGCGGACGGCGTCTCGCCGTAAGGGGAGGGGCCTTCGCCCGTTAGGTTAAGGTTAGGTTAAGGTTAGCGCCGCTCCTCAGCATCCCGATCAGGCTGTCCTTCCGGCCGCCCATTTTCGCGCGCGGAGTAGAGCGCGACCAAGTAGTGTGGTTACGCGTCCCTTCGGGACGCGCCACGGGCAAACAAAAAAGGCGACCCTTGCGGGTCGCCTTTTCACGGTTGCAGAGAGTTAAGTCCTAGAACGTCGCGTCGAGAAACGGCCGCAGTTTCTTCGAGCGCGACGGGTGCCGCAGCTTGCGCAGGGCCTTCGACTCGATCTGGCGGATCCGTTCGCGGGTGACGTTGAACGAGCGGCCGACTTCTTCGAGGGTGTGCTCGGCGCCGTCGCCGACTCCGAAGCGCATTTTGAGGACCTGCTCTTCGCGGGGGGTGAGGGTGCGCAGGACTTTGGAGGTCTGGTCCTTGAGGTTCGCGACGATGACGTGCTCGATGGGGGAGATCACGCCGCGGTCTTCGATGAAATCGCCCAGATGCGAGTCTTCCTCTTCTCCGATCGGAGTCTCGAGGGAGATTGGTTCCTGGGCGATCTTCATGATCTTGCGGACCTTGGCCACCGGCATGTCCATCCGCTCGGCGATCTCCTCGGCCTGCGGTTCGCGGCCGAGCTCCTGCACGAGCGCACGGGAGGTGCGGGTGAGCTTGTTGATCGTCTCGATCATGTGGACCGGGATGCGGATCGTACGGGCCTGGTCGGCGATGGCGCGGGTGATGGCCTGGCGGATCCACCACGTCGCGTAGGTCGAGAATTTGTAGCCGCGGCGGTACTCGAACTTCTCGACCGCCTTCATCAGGCCGATGTTGCCTTCCTGGATGAGGTCGAGGAACTGGAGGCCGCGGTTGGTGTACTTCTTGGCAATGGAGACGACCAGGCGGAGGTTGGCGACGATCAGTTCCTGCTTGGCCTGATCGGCTTCTTCCTCACCCGAGCGGATCTCGCGGATGGTCTTCTTCAGCTCATCGTGGCTGACGGCGTAGAACGTCTCCAGCTCGGCGAGCTTCTCCTGGTACTTGGTCAGACGGCGGCGGTAGAAGTCGCGGCGGGTCTTGTCCTTTTCGCGCTTCAGGGCCTGCTCGTCCTTGCGGATCATCGACGCCGCCTGGGCCAGCTCGTTGTCGATGTCCTTGAGCTTGTTGATCATCCGGTTGCGCGTCTGGGGGGTGAAGTCGACGCGCTGCAGTTCGTCGGCAAGCTCCTGTTCGAGCTTGTCGATGTTCTTCTGGGTCGTGTGGAGGATGCGCTCGGTGAGCTTCTTCGGGTCGCCGGCCAGTTTGGTCTGCGCATCCTTGAGCTTCTTATCGAGCTTGGCGATGCCCTCGAAGATCACCATGATCTCGTGGATCTTGTTGGTGACCGCGGCGGGCATCTTCGGCTCGCCGTTCTCGTCGACGGCGGTGGGGGAGCCGTCGTCGTCGGGCATGGCCAGGTCGATGGTCTCTTTGATCACCCGGGCGTCCTTCTTGGCCGCCTCGTGGATCTTGAGGATCTCTTCGCGAATGATGCGGTTCGCGGAGAGGGCCTTGAAGACCTTCCGCTCGCCCTTTTCGATGCGCTTGGCGATGTCGACTTCGCCCTGACGGTCGAGGAGCTTGACCGTTCCCATTTCGCGCAGGTACATGCGCACCGGGTCGTTCGTCTTGTCGACGATGCCGCTGGACGCCGCGATGATGTCCTGCTGGACCTCTTCGCGCTGGTCCATCTCCTTCTCCTCGATCGTGCCGTCGATCGTGACGATGCCCTTGGGGCTCGCCTGGAGAGGTTTCTCGGCGTCTTCGATGACGTCGATGCCGAGATCGTTGAAGCGGATGTAGATCTCGTCGAGCTCCTCCGGCAGGCTGGTGACCTCTTCCGGGAGGACTTCGTAGATCTCGTCGTAAAGCAGAAAGCCCTTTTCCTTACCAATTGCGATGAGCTGCTTTACTTCCGCGTATTTTTCTTCGACACTCAACTCGCCAACCCCCTCGTCTTCAAAATTTGAATCGGGTTCGAGATTCGAAGTGCGCAGGCGTGTCGTCATGTCTTTGCTCCTCGCAATGGGCAGCTTCGTAGAGTCGCCCTGTCGGCACTTGGGGCCCCCGAACGAGGCCTTGGCGGGAGCGTCAAACTTTCAGGTTGACAAACCGGCCAAAGTATCGTCCTCAGGACGCACGTGTAATCTAATGGGGACGATTATTATTTCAGGCTGTTCAGGATGCGCGAGAGCTCCATCTTCTCCATGACGAGGCTGTCGAGACGGGCCGAGTCTCCGTTGCGCTCGGCATCCACGATCTCCCGCTGAATGAGTTGTTTGCGACGGTCGAGATATCCGCGCTCCATCGGCCGGAGGTTTTCGTCGATACGGTCGAGAGCGCGATCGTCAATGTCCTCGGTGAGACTCAGCTCGCTCAGCAACAGCAGCTCGGCCTCGCCCTTAAGATGGGTCGCGACCTCTCCGAAATCAATAGGCTGGCCGGATAAAAGGTCACTTTTTATGATAGAAAACAGGGTTTTGCAGGCCGGGTCCTCGAAAAACTCCGCCTGAAGCCGGTCCACCTGCTGGTTTGTCAGCCTTCCCTGAATGGCCGCGGTGAGCACGAACTTCTCTCCCGTGGGGATTGGCGCCCTGGTCTGACGCTCGGCCGACGCGCCGGTGCTGGCCTTGCCACGGACCCGCGACCAGACCGTCTCGAACTCGAGCCGGAAGGCGTCGGCGATCCTCTGGGCGGCCTCGTTCCGCACGACCGGGTCGGTGACAGCCGAGAGGAGTGGCATGAAGCGCTCGACCCGCTCCGATTTGTCGCGGCCTGAGAGCTGGGCGGCGTCGGCCGCCCACTCGCGCAGGCCGAATTCGAAGATGTCGAGGGCGGTGGAGAGGACTTCCAGGAACTTGTCGGCTCCGTATTTCTGGACCAGCGCGTCGGGGTCTTTCTCTCCCTGGAGGTCGAGGGCGGAGACGTTGATGCCGGCCGCGAGCAGGACCTGGGCGGCGCGCAGGGTGGCGTTGCGGCCCGCGTCGTCGCCGTCGTAGGCGATGACGACGTTGCGGGTGTAGCGGCGGATGACGGACGCCTGGCCCGCGGTCAGCGAGGTGCCCATCGAGGCGACCACGCCCGGCACGCCGGCGAAGTCGATGGCGATGGCGTCGAAGTAGCCTTCGACGAGGATGGCCCTGTCATAGCGCCGCATGGCGTCTTTGCTGCGGTGGAGGTTGTACAGGAGGCGCGATTTGTTGAAGAGCTCCGACTCGGGAGAGTTGAGGTACTTCGGCTCGCTGCCATCGAGCGAGCGCCCGCCGAAGCCGACCAGCGCCCCGGTGTCGGAGTGGATGGGGATCATGAGGCGGTTGCGGAAGCGGTCGTAGAAGCCGCTCTTTTCCTTGCGCGGCATGACGAGGCCGGTCAGCTCGAGCTTTTTGTCGCCGTGTTTCTGTCCGAGGCGGCGGAGGATGTAGTCCCAGGAGTCGGGAGCGAAGCCGAAGCCGTATCGGGTGACGATGTCTTTGGAGACGCCGCGTTTCTGCAGGTAGTCGTCGGCGGCATTCGGGGTCCAGTGGAGCGCCTGGTGGAAGGCCTCGGAGGCGTCGTCGATGACTTCGAAGAGATCGTCCTTCCCGCTCTCGCGCTGGCTCTTCCGCTTTTTCGGCAGTTCGATCCCGACGCGCCCGGCCACATGTTCGACGGCTTCGGGAAAGGTGAAGCGTTCGGTGAGGGTGAGGAACTTGAAGACGTCGCCCCCGGTGCCGCAGCCGAAGCAGTAGAAGAGTCCCTTGTCGCGGTCGACGTGGAAGGAGGGGGACTTTTCGCGGTGGAAGGGGCAGAGGCCCTTGTAGCTTTTGCCCGCGAGCTTCAGGGGCGTGACCTGCTGCACGAACTCGACGATGTCGGCCGCGGAGCGCACCTGCGCGATGATCGAGTCGTTCAGGTCAACGAAGGCCATGGGTGGGGGGAGGGCCGAGGGCCCCGGAGACAGGGCCGAGGGCCGAGGGCCGAGGGCCGAGGGGAAGCAAGATAGCCGCCGGAGGCGGCGATAGATCTGTAGGCCCGCCCTTCAGGGCGGGTTTGCGCGGATCGGGGAGCGGCGAGTCCGCGTAGCGGGCGACAGAACAGGGACTCGCGTGAATCCTATCCTGTCGCCCGCTTCGCGGGCTTGCCTTGGCGGGCCGCGTGGTGCCCGGCCTGAAGGCCGGGCCTACAGATCTTTCGCCGCCTTCGGCGGCTGGGGCACGATCGCACCATCCGATCTGGCGTCGATGGCGATCCTCGTTTCCGGCCCTCAGCCCTCGGCCCTCGGCCCTCGGCCCTGTCTCCCTACTCATCCAACACCGCAATCGTCGCCCCATCTCCGCCTTCATTCTCCGCGCCTGGCCGCCACGACTTTACGGCGGGGTGTTTCTTGAGGTGCTGGCGGATGGCTTTGCGCAGGGTGCCGGTGCCGAAGCCGTGGATGATGCGGACGGCCTGCTTTCCTTCGAGTAATGCGCGGTCGAGGAATTTGTCGGATTCGTCGAGGGCGTCGTCGACGCGCTGGCCGATCAGGTTGAGCTCCGCGGCTATCATAGGGCCGAGGGCCGAGGGCTGAGGGCCGAGGGCGAAGCCTGAAGGAGCGGAGCCCCTCGGCCCTTTGCCCTCGGCCCTCGGCCCTGCATCTTTCGGGATGAGGTCGCGCAGCTCGACCGTCACTTTGCGGCCGCTGACGGTCATGATGGCTTTGGCGCCTTCGATCGAGATCACTTCGCCGACGACTTTGAACTTGCGGTGCTCGGCTTTGTCGCCGACGCGCACTTCGCGCTGTTCGGCGGGGATGAACTCCATTGCCTTATCAAGCGGCTTGGTGACCGTCCGCAAGACCTCGGTCGCGTTCAGGGAGGCGCGGGCGGTGCGGTCCATGTCGCGGAGGTTCTTGATCTCGTTCGTCACCTGGCGGGCGACATCGTCGCGCAGGCGCTCGAGTTCTTCACGGTAGGTCGTGCCGAGGCGGGTGCGCTCTTTCTCCAGCGCCTCGGATTTCTGCTGCATCGTGGTCCGCTCGCGCTCGAGGTCTTTGCGCAGGCTCAGCACCTCGTCCTGCTGCGCGACGATCTCGGACATCTTCTTCTGCAGCGTGGCCAGCAGATGGTCGGTCTCGCCGTAACGCTCGCCGAGGCGCTCCTTCGCCGAGGCGATGATCGGGGCAGGGAGGCCGATGATCTTGGCGACCTCGATGGCGCGCGAGCGGCCCGGGATGCCACTGATCAGCCGGTAGGTCGGCTGGCCGGTCGCGGAGTCGAACTCCATCGAGGCGTTGACGATGCGGGTGTCGTTGACGGCGAAGCTCTTGAGCGCGGAGAGGTGGGTGGTGACGACGAGCAGCGCGCCGGTCTCGAGCAGGTGCTCGATCACCGCCGCGGCGATGGCGGCCCCTTCTTCCGGATCGGTTCCGGAGCCGAGCTCGTCGAGCAGCACCAGCGATTTGGGGGTGGCGCGGGCGAGGATGCGCTTGAGGCGCATCAGGTACGCCGAGAAGGTCGAGAGGTGTTCGAGGACGCTCTGGTCGTCGCCGATCAGAACGTGCAGCGCGTCGACGACCGGCAGTACGGTCCCTTCGGCGGCGGGGACGGGAAGGCCGCTCATCCCCATGGCCACCAGGAGGCCGGCGGTCTTGAGTGAGACGGTCTTGCCGCCGGCGTTCGGTCCGGAGACGACGAGCGCGGATTTCTCGCCGGTGAGGTCGATCGTCAGGGGGATGACTTTCCGGCCGCTCGGCTCTTCACCAAAGGCGGTCTCGCGCGCGTCGGCGAGGCGCTCGTCGAGCAGCGGATGGCGTCCTTCGACGATGTGCAGCGTGCGGTCGCTCGAGAACGACGGGCGCGCGGCGCGGATGGCGTCGTGGAAGACGGCGCACGCCTGCAGGGCGTCGAGCTCGCCGGCGACGGCGGTGGCCTCGAGGATGCCGAGGCGATGCTCGAAGACGGTCTGGGAGACGAAGCGGGTGATGCGGGCGATCTCTTCGCGCTCCTGGATGAGGAGGTCGGCGAGGTCGTTGTTCAATTCGATGGCCTGCATCGGCTCGATGAAGAACGACGCGCCGGAGCCGGAGCGCTCGTGGAGGATGCCGGGGACGGCGTTGCGGTTGTCGCTGCGGATGGGGATGCAGTAACGGTCGCCGCGCATGACGATCAGCGGCTCCTGAACCGCGTCTTCATTGCGGTTCATGATGTCGTTGAGGGTCTTCTGGATGGCGGAGCGTTTCTGGTGGACGCGGGTGCGGATGGCGCGCAGCTCGGCCGACGCTTCTTCGCGCAGCTTGCCTTCGCGGGTGAAGTATTTGTTGGTCTTGGTCAGCAGCTCGCCGAGGTCGGGGATGGCCGCGGACATGGCCAGCAGGCGTGGGAAGCCGCTGGTGCGCTGGAGGGTCTCGCGGATGGCCTGGGTGGCGCGGACGGCCCGGACGACGTGCCACGATTCTTCGATCTCGAGGACGGTCTCGCGGTCGAATAGCGGCCGCAGGTCGTCGAGGCCGGCCAGCGGCAGGAGTCCCTCGGTGTGGAAGAAACGGACCATCTCGGCGAGGTCGGCCTGCGCGCTCTCGCACTCGGCCGCCGTCCGCAACGGCCGCCGCCGAGCGACGGCTTCCTTGCCGGGGACGCTCTTGGCTTCCATCGCGACCAGCGTGAGGACGCGGTCGAATTCGAGGGTGGTCAGGGATTCAGGGTTGGTCATTTTTCAGAAGCTCGCAGTTGGCAGCTCGCAGCTCGCAGCAGAACCTGGGGCGGGTGGGCCTGCAAGCTTAGAGCTGCGAGCTAAAAAGAAAAGCGGCCCGCGATCGCTCGCGAGCCGCTCAGGAAAACGTGATCAGAAGATTAGTAGCCGGTGCGACGCTCTTCGGCGAGCTTGCGCAACACTTTCTTCCGGGCCGCGATCGCTTTACGCTTCCGCTTGGTGCTCGGCTTTTCGAAGTGCTGACGCTTCTTCAGCTCGGAGAGAATCCCCGACTTCTCACATTTCCGCTTGAAGCGGCGAAGCGCATTCTCGAAAGACTCGTCTTCTTTGACGTGTACGAGAGGCATTTCCCGATTCCCCCCCTTCGGCTTGAGCTGTGGTATTGGCGGCAGGCCCCTGCGGCCCTGCCTATTTTAGGTTCGGCTCCGGACCCGGTCAATCGGGCGGCTGGAACGACCTTGTTTCAACCGCGTCTCAACGCCTGCTCGGGGCCGCTGATTCCGGAATCGCTGTGAACTGTTGTAACTTGCACAGCCGCAAAGGAAATCTCCTGATGAAAATGTTGAAAATAACAATGCTGGCGCTGCTCCTCGCCTCCTGTGCGACGCAGCCGGCCCCTCGAACGGCCTCGGTAGCGACCCCTGCGGTTCCGGTCACGGAGGCCCGTCCGGCGCGAGAAGTTCTCCATGGTGTAGAGATCTCCGATCCGTACCAGTGGCTCGAGGATCAGGAGGCTCCGGCCACCCGCGAATGGATCAGCCGGCAGAATGCCTACACGGACGCGATCCTCGGTCCGCGCCCGGAGCCGGGCATCTTCGCGGCCCGGCTCGAGCAGCTCATGACCACCGACAAGATCTCCGCCCCGCACTACCGCAACGGGCGTTTCTTCTTCCTGCGCCGCGCCATCGGGGAGGACCAGGCCTCCCTCTATCTGCGCGACCGGAAAGGGAAGGAGGAGCGGCTGATCGACCCCGCGCCGATGAGCCCGGACCATACCGTCAGCGTCGGCATCTACGACATCACGCCGGACGGGAAGTTGCTGGCCTACTCGGTGCGCAAGGGGGGAGCGGACGAAGTCGAGATCCGTTTCTACGACACCGATGCCCGCCGCGACATCGGCGAGCCTCTGGCACGCGAACGTTTCTACACGGTCAACATCGCCCCGAACAACGACGTCTATTACACACGCCGGACGGCGGCCGGTCCTCGCACGTTCCGCCGTCCGCTCACCGGCGGGCGGGAGCACGAGCTGTTCGGCAGCGGCTACGGTCCGGAGAAGCTCATCTACAGCGCGCTGTCGGAGGACGGACGCTATCTGCTGGTCAACGTCCTCCACGGATCGGCGCCGAAGAAGACGGAGATCTACGTCGACGACCTGCGCGATGCCGCTCCGCCGCAGACGGTGGTGAACGACCTCGATTTCCGCACGTTCGGCGAGATGGCCGGCGACTCGATCGTCCTCCACACGAACTGGAACGCGCCGAACGACCGGGTGATGGTCGCCAGCGCGGCCGCGCCGGGACGCGGGCAGTGGAGGGAGATCGTGCCGGAGAATCCGAAGGCGGCGATCCAGTCGACGTCACTCGCCGGGGGCCGCGTCTATGTGAAGTATCTCGAGGAGGTGAAGCCGCGCCTGATCGGCTACGACCTCGAGGGCAACCGGAAGGACGACGTGGCGTTTCCGACCCTCGGCAACCTCAGCGACATGTCGGGGACGTGGACCTCGCCGGTGGCCTTCTTCGGCTTCAGCTCCTTCCACGTGCCGAACACCATCTATCAATATGACGTCGCGACCGGCGGCCGGTCGGTCTTCACGGTCGAGAACGCGCCGGTGAAGCCGGACGACTTCACGGTCGAGCAGGTGTGGTACCCGTCCAAGGACGGGACGCGCGTTCCGATGTTCCTGTTGTCCCGCAAGGGCGTGCAGCGCAACGGTGCGAATCCGGTCTTCCTGACCGGTTACGGCGGCTTCACCTCCAGCATGACACCGTCGTTCTCGGCGAAAGCCATCGCCTGGGTCGAGCAGGGAGGGATCTATGCGGTCCCGAACCTCCGCGGCGGCGGGGAGTTCGGCGAGGCGTGGCATCGGGCCGGGATGCAGGACACGAAGCAGAACACGTTCGACGACTTCATCGCGGCGGCCGAGTATCTGGTGCGCGAGCGCTATACGTCGCCGCGGCACATCGCCATCGCCGGCGGCAGCAACGGCGGCCTGCTGGTGATGGCCGCGGCGATGCAGCGGCCGGATCTCTTCGGCGCCGTGGTCTGCCGCTATCCGTTGATCGACATGCTTCGCTATCACAAGTTCCTCGTCGGCAGCTTCTGGGTGCCGGAGTACGGCGACCCCGCGAAAGCCGAGGAGTTCCAGTGGGTGTATGCGTACTCGCCGTATCACAAGGTGAAGCAGGGGACGAAGTATCCGGCCACGCTCTTCATCACCGGCGACGCCGACACGCGCGTGGCTCCGCTGCACGCCCGGAAGATGACGGCGCTGATGCAGGCCCAGGCCGGGAACGGTCCGGAAGACCCGATCCTGCTGCGCTATCACATCGCCGGAGGGCACGCGGGCGGAGAGCCGCTCGCCGTGCAGGTGAAGAACGCGGCCGAGGAGTTGGGGTTTGTGTGGTGGCAGGTGAAATAGGACCTATAGGACGAATGGGACCAATAGGACGGCGTCATTCGTCCTATTGGTCCTATGAGTCCCATAGGTCCTATTTTGGATCACGCGAGTAACCCTTCCACCCTGGCGATGATCGCGTTGATGGCCACGAGGTTCTCTCCCCCCTCGGGGATGATCAGGTCGGCGTAGCGTTTCGACGGCTCGACGAACTCTTCGTGCATGGGGCGAACGGTGGTGACGTACTGCTCGATCACCGACTCGACGCTCCGGCCGCGGCTTTTGATGTCGCGGACGAGGCGGCGCATGAAGCGGATGTCGGAGGGGGTGTCGACGAACAGCTTGATGTCGATGCGTTTGCGGAGCTCGGGCTCGGCGAGGACGAGAATGCCTTCGACGATGATGACTTTCCGCGGCTCGACGCGCTGGGTCTCGGTCTTGCGCGAGTGGGTGGCGAAGTCGTAGCGCGGGACTTCGACAGCCGCTCCTTTGGTGAGGACGTCGAGGTGGCGCACCAGCAGCTCGGTCTCGAGGGAGTCGGGGTGGTCGAAGTTGATGTGGTGGCGTTCTTCGGGGGTCAGGGCCTCGAAGTTCCGGTAGTAGGAGTCGTGCGAGATCCATTCGATGCGGTCGCTGCCGACCCGGTCGTAGATGGAGCGCGCCACGGTGGTCTTGCCCGACCCGGTGCCGCCTGCGATGCCGACGATGACTGATTTCATGCGAGGTCGTCGTAGTCGCTCTGGGTCAGGAATTCGGTGACGTCGTCACTCCCGCAGGTCGTGCATGTGATCGCGATCAGTTTTTCACCCTGCATCTCGAATTCGTACGTCGGCATCTCGCACTGAAGGCAAATGAAGTATTCCGGCTCGTCCATCGCGGCGAAGGATAACGGATTCCGGTGGCACGAGGGGACGACGGGAGGCCTCCGGCGGGCGGGCCCGGCCCGCGGCGTTGGTTGCCATAAGCTGAACGCACGCTCTCGAACGAAACGCGGTTTGCGCGAAAACAAACGCCGCGGGCCGGGCCCGCCCGCCGGAGGCCCCTCGTCGTTCCCTCGTGTCACCGGTTGCCGATTCTCGGCACGATGAACTTTCCGGAGTTGGTCGCGTTCTCGACGACCGAGGCGTAGACGTGGGTGTCGCGGGAAGACGTCTCGATTACCACGGAGAACCCTTCCCCTTTGGTGATCATCGGAAAGAGCGACTGGACGGCCATGTGGACGAGCGAGCCGGCGTCGACGCTGATGTTGGTCACGGCGACGCTGCGGCCGGGGATGCGCTGCAGGGCGAGGAGGAACTCGGCGGGGCGCTCGCCGGTGTTGACCAGGCCGAGGTTCGTCCGGAAATCGTCACTGAAGGCGAGGCCGTCGAGGACGCGCACCGGAAAGTAGGTGTCGGGGCCGTAGGTGGCGATCGTCTGCGGCGGCGAGATCTCGGCTCCGCGGACCGCGTAGGCCTGGGCGCGCACGGTGAGGCCGCGGCGGCCGGCGGTGGTGATGCGCAGCGGGGAGAGGGCGGAATCGAGACCGAAGGCCTGGCCGACGATGTCGGTGAAGCGCTGCGACTGGCCGGGCGAGAGGGTGAAGGCGACCATCGGCGAGCCGGAGCCGGCGGGGAGCTCGAGGGCGACGTCGACTTCGAGGCCGGTCTCGTTCACCAGCTCGACGTCGGTCAGCCAGCGAATCATCGTCGGGCCGAAGACGCTGCCGACCACCGGGACGATCGTGGTGGCGGTGCTCTGCGCGCGAGCCGTCGCGGCAAACAGCAGTAATCCAATCAGAAGTCGAAACTTCATCCCGACCTACGACGCTCCTGATTATCTCGGAGTTTCAAATGAAATGCGGGCGAAGCACGCGCGTGCCGACGACGAGGAGCTTCCGGGCGGTCGAGAGACGGATGCGCTGGCGCACGGCGGCCAGCGGGTCTTTGCGCAGCTTGCCGAGCACGGTCGCGTAGACGCCGCCCATCAGCAGGGTTGGGAAACGGGCGTCGAAATCGAGCTCGCGGAGGAGCGGCTCGGCATCCTGGAAGTAGCGCTCGGCGCGCGCGATCTGGAACTCGACCAGGCTCCGCACACGGTCGTTCTCGACACGCTCGAGCAGCTCCCGCTCGCTCACCCCGAACCGCCGCAGCTCCTCGGCCGGGACGTAGATGCGGTCGCGGGTGACGTCGTCGCCGATGTCGCGGGTGACGTTAGTGAGCTGCAGCGCCGTCGACAGGCTGCGCCCGTAGACCAGCGCCTTTTCGCTCTTGTAGCCGAAGATGGAGAGGGAGATGTCGGAGATCGACGTGGCCACGTAGTCACAGTACTGCAGCAGCTCGTCGAACGTCTCGTAGCGCGTCTTCACGATGTCCTGCCGGCAGCCGTCCAGCAGCGCCACGAAGGCGCTCTTCGGGATCCGGAAATGCTGCAGCGCGTCGGCGAGGGCGATCGTGACCGGGTGGGAGGGCTTGCCGGCGTAGCAGGCGTCGAGCTCCTGCTGCCACTCGTCCAGCCGCGTCGTCCGGAGCTGATCGGAGGGGGAGGGATCGCCGTCGAGCGGCTCGTCGGAGAGATCGTCGGCAACGCGGCAATACGCATACGCGGCATACACCGCCCGCCGCTTCACCTTCGGCAGGAAGCGGAAGCCGACCGAGAAGTTCGCGCCGTGTTTGTGGGCGATGGCGCGACAGTGGTCGTACGCCTCATCCACAGTCAGCGGCTGCTTCGTCAAGGCTGCACCTCGCCGAGTGGGGGGACCTTCATCTCCGTATCGCGGGCGCGGCACCAATGCACGCCAGGCTTATGCAGGCAACGCCCGCGGTGCCGCCAGAAACGCTGGACGACCGGGGCGAGCAGCGCCTTCCACCAGGTATTCGCGTGCCACCCGCTGAGGTAGCGGTAGAAGTCCTTTGCGCGCGCGGCCTGGCGGACGAAAATCGAGAGGCCGGTGTTGCCGCCGGCCTCGTAGAGGAAGCGGTTGACGAGGCTCGTCTGCTGCTTCGCTCCGAGCTCGCGTTTCCAGAGCTCGTCGAAGTCTTTCCCCTCGAGGATGCTCTGCGCGGCGAGCCAGCCGCTGGTCAGCGCGTAGCGGATGCCGAGGCCGAAGAGGTAATCCTGAAAACCGGCCGCTTCCCCGACGTAGCGCGCAGAGTCCTTCGTGGCGCGCTGCTTCAGGTGGAAGTTCATGTACGAGTAGCCGGTGCGCGTCTCGGAGGGGATCGCGAACGGGTTGGCCCGCTGCGCCGAGGCGAGGGAGTGGTCGAAATAGGTATCGATCTTCTTGAAGTCCGCCACGATCGCGCAGCCGAAGGTCGCCACCCCGTCGAGGATGAAGAAATACGAATAGCCGCCGGGGGAGAGTAGGTGGTTGAAGAAGACCTCCACCCGCTCCGGGTCGGCGGTGTGCCAGGTCATCTCCCGCGCCAGGCCGTCCGGCGATGCGGGACCGGTGGCGACGATGTCGGCCTCCTCCGCTTTCAGACGGCTGTTGAAGATCACGTTCACCCCCGCGCGCTGCGCCTGCGCGAGAAGGCCGCGGTCGAGCGTTCCTTCCTCGGGGCCGCGGCGGATGAAGAAGCCGTACGGCTGGCTGCTGCGGATCGTGCCGGCCCTGTTTCGTGCGTCGTAGAACGTCGCGTGGGTGACGGGGCGGAAGTAGAAGTTGGGCTCGACGCCGATGCGGTCGAGAAAGTCGGGCACCGGCTCGCGCTCGGAGGCTGCCTCGATGACCTGCAGGTCGCCGATGAAGCGGGTGCCTACATCGCGCTTCGCCTCATGAACCTCCACGGCGCGGCCGGCGCGCGCGAGTGCGATCGCCGCGGCCAGGCCGGATGGTCCCGCACCTGCAATGCGGATGGGATTTGTCATGGGCTGTGGTTGGCGTGCGAACGCCGGTCAGTCGGCGTATGGTATCGCGTCGCTTTACGTATGAATTCCGAAACGCCTGAAGAATCCGAGCTTGCACCGCCACCGCCCAAGCCGCCCGGCCCGTCGAAGTTCGGCGGGTATGCGATGTTCGTGGCTGCCGGAATTCTGCTGAGCCGCGTGGCGGGGCTGATCCGCACCAGCGTCTTCGCCCATTACCTCGGCGCGTCCGCCGCGGCCGACGCGTTCAACGTGGCGCTCAAGGTCCCGAACTTCCTGCAGAACCTCCTCGGCGAGGGGGTGCTCTCGGCGTCCTTCATCCCGGTCTACTCGCGGCTGGTCTCGCGCGGCGAACAAAAGGAGGCCGACCGCGTCGCCGGCGTCTTCGTGTCGTACCTGGCGCTGATCGTCATCGCCATCGTCGCGGTGGGCGTGCTGGCCACGCCGCTGATCCTCGGCATCACCGCGGCGGGTCTCGACCCGCCCGTGATGGCGATGGCCATCAAGTACACCCGCATCATCTTTCCCGGCGTCGGCCTGCTCGTCCTCTACGCCTGGGCGCTCGGCATCCTGAACACGCACCGCCAGTTCTTCATCGGCTACGTCGCCCCGGTGCTCTGGAGCGCGGCGATGATCGCCACGCTGGTCATCTTCGGGATGACCATGAGCGGCGCCCGGCTGGCCCACGCGCTGGCGTGGGGAACGCTGGTCGGGTGCGTGCTGCAGTTCGCCATCGAGATCCCGTTCGTGCTCCGCCATGCGAAGCATCTGTCGTTCGGTTTCGACCGGACCCTGGAGCCGGTGAAGACCATCTTCCGGAACATCGTCCCGGTGGTCGGGGGACGCGGCGTGGTCCAGATCAGCGGCTACGTCGACACCTTCATCGCGTCATTTCTCCCGACCGGCGCGGTGACGAGCCTCTTCTACGCGCAGACGATCTACATGCTGCCGATCTCGGTGTTCGGCATGTCCGTCGCGGCAGCGGAGCTGCCGCAGATGGCCGGCGAAAAGGGCTCGGAAGAGGAAATCAGCCGCGCCCTGCGGCGCCGGCTCGACCGAGGAATCCGGCAGGTCGCCTTCTTCGTCGTGCCGACGACCGTGGCGTTCATCCTCATCGGCCGCGTGCTCATCGCAGCGCTGTACCAGCGCGGCAAGTTCTCCGCAGATACGACCTTGCTGGTCTGGTACATCCTGATCGGCTCGTCGATCGGCCTGCTGGTGGCAACGTTCGGGCGGCTCTACTCCTCGGCGTTCTACGCTCTGCACGACACGAAGACGCCGTTCCGGATCGCCCTGGCGCGCGTCTTCGGCGGCGCCGGACTGGCGCTGCTGTTCGCCTTCCCGCTCCGCCCGATGTTTGCCGCGGGGGCCGACGCGCTCGGCCTGCCGATTCCGCACACTGCGGGAGGGGCTGCGGCACTCGGCGTGGTCGGCATCACCGCCGCGTCGGGCATCGCCACCTGGATCGAGTTCCTTCTGCTGCGCCGCGGCATCCGGCGCCGGCTGGGAGCAGGGGAGGCGCAGGGCGGCTATCTCGCGAAGCTCTGGTTTTCGGCGGTCCTCGCCGGACTGGCGTCGCTCGCCGCCGACATCTACTTCGCGCGCGATCTCGCCGCCCGCCTCCCGCTCTCCCGGATCGCCGAGGCCCTGCTGGCGTGCGGAATCTTCGGCGTCGTCTACTTCGCCGTCGCCTTCGCGTTGCGGGTCCCCGAGGTCACTGCGACGCTCAGCCGGTTGACGAGGCGGTAGTTCCAGTAGAAACCGCGGACGGCGTATCGCGCCGCCGTAGGCGGCGGAAGATCTGTTAGGGGTAGGAGGAGGCCTCCCGGCCTCCCCCTCCCTCCGAACCGGACTGGCGGATCTCCCGCATCCGGCTCTCCAGGGGTGGATGCGATGGCAGATGTGTACACGTGGGACTTGCGTCACGGTGAAAGAAGTCTGACGTGCTGACTCACTGCTGAGTCACTCTGTCACCAGAGCCCATCTACATCGGTCGATCAGCGCCCCGGCGGGTGCGAGCACGAATTCGCCTGCTCGCAGCTCTCGCGTTTCTAGCCTTTCGGCAATTGGCGATTCCCCGTCTTGACGTTGCCTTCCGATTCCACCTCCCTGCCTCCCTTTGCTCCACGCCCGTTACAGCGCTTCTCAGCTCCTATGGAGGCTCAGTCACCCGTCTGCCTTTCACTTGCGCAGCTGCGGGGATCCCCGATTCACGTCACCTGAATCTTCCTGTCGTTCTGTCTCCAACCACCCCGTGCCTTCCCATGTCCGCTTTCTCCATGCTCGGTTAACTTTCGCGTTCTGGGTTCGTCACCGTAGAGCCGTTTCCCGTCAGCGCTCATCGGTTTCCAAGGCTTCGCCTCTGCCTAGCAGGCTCGCCAAGACACAAGGCCGAATCGAGTTTCTAGTCGTACGGACCGACAGGCTCGCCTTCCGTTGCTCTCCACCCCGTCTTACGACGACGCAGTTTCGGTCGGCTTTCAACCAGTCGAGCATTTGGTTGAGAGTGTTCTCACCTCCTCTTTCAGGTGCGCTTTCGAGCGCACTAAGCCCGCCCTTCAGGGCGGGTATCGTGCGGCCCCCATGAAGGCGAGTCCGCGAAGCGGGCGACAGAACAGGGACACGCGAAAACCTACGCTGTCGCCCGCTTCGCGGACTTGCCTCGTCTCCTCGACCTTTACCCGGCCTGAAGGCCGGGCCTACAGATCTTTTGCCGCCTACGGCGGCGGCGGATCGTTCCTGCGAGGCCTCCAGGCGATTTCTTCACAGCTTCTGAGACATCGTCCCCCGGGCTTGCGCTGCTGCCGGGCCGGCTTCTTGCTACCATCCGCGCCGTGACGGAAATCCCGGTTCAACAGCCGGTGGGGATGACAGGAGCGCAGGTGGCGGATGTCGACGTCAACCCTGCCGAGGCGCTGCTCGAGGTGAAGAACCTCCGCACGTCGTTCGGCTCGGTGCATGCGGTCGACAACGTGTCGTTCAACGTGCGGCGCGGCGAAGCGGTGGCCCTGGTCGGCGAGTCGGGCTGCGGCAAGAGCGTGACCGCGATGTCGATCATGCGGCTGATCGCGCCGCCCGGAAAGATCACCGCGGGGCAGGTCAGTTTCAAGGGAAGGGACCTGGCCAGTATCTCCGAGCGGGACATGCGCAACGTGCGCGGCAACGACATCGCCATGGTCTTCCAGGAGCCGATGACGTCGCTCAACCCGGTCTTCAAGATCGGCGCGCAGGTGGCCGAGGCGATCCGTATCCACCGGAAAGTCGGCAAGAAGGAAGCGTGGAAGCAGGCGGGGGAGATGCTGGAGCTCGTCTCGATCCCCGATCCGGTCAAGCGGCTGGACGACTATCCGCACCAGCTCTCCGGCGGCATG
Organism: Thermoanaerobaculia bacterium; assembly: GCA_035629865.1. Classification (GTDB taxonomy): domain Bacteria; phylum Acidobacteriota; class Thermoanaerobaculia; order Gp7-AA8; family Gp7-AA8; genus QHVT01. Next base: position 132,312 of record DASPHC010000055.1, read on the forward strand.
CGCCAGAGGGTGATGATTGCCATCGCCCTCTCGTGCGACCCGGAGCTGCTGATCGCCGACGAGCCGACGACCGCGCTCGACGTGACCATTCAGGCGCAGATCATGGAGCTGCTGGCGTCGCTGCAGAAGAAGCTCGGCCTGGCCGTGCTGCTCATCACCCACGATCTCGGCGTGGTGGCGGAGTTCTGCGAGCGGGTCATCGTGATGTACACCGGCCGCGTGGTCGAAGACGCGCCGGTGGAGCAGCTCTTCGCCAACCCTTCCCATCCATACACGCGCGGCCTGCTCAAGTCGCTCCCCGGCGCCGCACTCGTCGCCGGCACGCCGATCGGCCGCCTCCCGACCATCGCCGGCATGGTCCCGTCGATCACGAATCTGCCGAAGGGCTGCAAGTTCAACCCCCGTTGCCCCGACGTGATGGATATCTGCCTCGGCAACGAGCCGGCGCTCATGCCGGTCGGGCCGGGACAATCCGCTCGGTGCTATTTGCATGGGGATGCGGCGGACCCGGAACGGATTGAGAATTGAGGATTGAGGATTAGGAAGAACGAGAGATGACCGCCCGGACACCGAATCCTCAATCCTCAATTCTCAATCCTCAATCCGGGTCTTGCGAGGCACCGCATGCCCGATAACCCCTTCATCCCCGGTGACGATAAGGTCGCTCCCGCCATCACCGGAGGTCTGCCCACTCCGGCCGATCAGACGGCGCGGCAGGTCGATCGCGATGTGAGGCCGTCACACGATCCGCGCGAGCAATCGGGGTCGCAGCAGACGCCGAAGGTGCCGGTCGGGGAGGGGGAGCAGTTGCTCGTCGTCCGCGACCTGACGAAGTACTTCCCGGTGAAGCGCGGCGTGCTGGCGCGCGTGGTCGCGAACGTCAAGGCGGTCGACGGCATCAGTTTCGGCGTGGCGCGCGGAGAGACGCTGGGACTGGTCGGCGAGTCGGGGTCGGGGAAGACCACGGTCGGCCGGTGCATCCTCCGTCTCATCGAGCCGACCTCCGGTTCGGTCGATTTCGAAGGAACGAACGTCCTCGGCCTCAACTCCGGCGACATGCGCCGCATGCGCCGCAACATGCAGATCGTCTTTCAGGACCCGTACGCCTCTCTGAACCCGCGGATGACGGTCGGCACGATCGTGGCCGAGCCGCTGATCATTCACGGCGACCTGAAAGGCTCCGACCGCGATGACCGGGTGGCGCAGCTTCTCGAAACGGTCGGACTCAGCCCCGATTACCGGAAGCGCTATCCGCACCAGTTCTCGGGCGGCCAGCGCCAGCGCATCGGTGTCGCCCGTGCGCTCGCCACGAACCCGAAGTTCCTGGTGCTCGACGAGCCGGTGTCGGCGCTCGACGTCTCGGTCCAGGCGCAGGTGGTCAATCTGCTGCAGGACCTGCAGGACGAGCTCGGGCTGACCTATCTCTTCATCGCCCACGACCTCTCGGTCGTCGAGCACATCTCCACGCGCGTGGCGGTCATGTACCTCGGCAAGATCATGGAGCTGACGGACCGCCGCTCCCTCTACGACGACCCGCTGCATCCGTACACGAAGGCGCTCCTCTCGGCGGTGCCGATCCCCGATCCGACGGTCCGGAAGACGCGCATCCTGCTGAAAGGCGACATCCCGACGCCGCTGAATCCGCCGAGCGGGTGCGTCTTCCACACCCGCTGCCCGATCGCGCAGTTCCCGATCTGCAAGACCGAGGTGCCGGCGCTCATCGAACACAAACCGGGACACTTTGCCGCCTGTCACTTTGCCGGCGAGCCGATGCCGGCGGCCACCGATCCGGAAGGCTTGGCAGTCCCCGCGCGTTAAGCCAAAGGGTAGTGATTGGTTATCGGTTGTCAGTTGTCAGTTGTCGGCCATTTCTCGCGCTGAATGGCCATTGACTGACAACTGATAACCGACAACAACCTCCACAACGCCTTCCATGCTCGGACATCTCTTTCAATGTGACCCCGACATCCGTCTGGCGGGGAGCGAGATCTATCTCGACCCGGCAGAGCCGCGGAAGATCGGGATCATTTCGCACGGCCACTCCGACCATATCGGCCGGCACGAGCACTTCATCGCCACGCCTGCCACGGCGGCGTTCCTGCGCGTGCGCAGCGGCGACGACCTGAAGGGGACGGAGCTGGCGTACCGGCAACCGCACGGGGTCGGCGACTGGACGGTCGAGCTCTTCCCGGCCGGCCACGTCCTCGGCTCTTCGATGATCCGCGTGAGCAGCGCACACGGCTCGCTCGCGTACACCGGCGACTTCCGGCTGAAACCGTCGTACACCGCCGAGCCGGCCGAGGTGCCGGAAGCCGACGCCGTGATCATGGAATCGACGTATGGCGGCGGGCCGGAGTGGACGTTCCCCTCTCGCGAAGAGCTGCGGGAGCGCCTGGCCGCGCTCGTCCGGAACATCCTCGGCCGCGACAAGACCGCGGTGCTGCTGGCCTACTCGCTCGGCAAGGCCCAGGAAGCGGCGGCCATGCTCCGCGGCGAGAACCTGCCGCTGGTCGTGCATCCGGTCGTGGCCCGGATCTGCGGCATCTACGAGCGCCACGGCATCGACCTCGGCGCGTACGAAGTCTGGGCGAAGCAGGCCTCGCTCTTCTCCCGGCGCACGACGGCCGACCTGCGCCGCAAGATCATCATCGTCCCGCCGCACATGGGGCGCGACATCGCCCGGATCCCGAACGCCGAGACGATTGCCCTCACCGGCTGGGCGCTGCACGGCACCCGGGACGCCGATCACGGCCTCCCGCTTTCCGATCATGCCGACTTCGGCGAGCTGGTCTCGTTCGCCGAAAGCTCGCGCGCCAGTGTCGTTTACGTCACCCACGGCTCGAAGCGCTTCGCCGACGAGCTCCGCCGCCGCGGCATCCGCGCGGAGTTCCTCCGCGGGAAGCCGCAGATGCGGCTGTTCTGATTCTCTGGGCGCGGCGTGCGCGTTCTGCTTAGAATGCGCGCTGACTGGGGACTCGCCTTCAGATCTTCGAAACCCAACGACTCATCCTTACGTAGTAAGCCCGTGTTTGGGAGGACTTGCATGACCGCTGTTCGACGGTTGATCACAACTTTGCTGGTGACGCTCGCGGCGACCGTACTGCTCGCGCAGGAGACCACGGCCCCACGGGCGGCGACCGAGACGGTTACCGCCGAGACGGACCAGGACGCAGCAAATCCGAGAGCGCTGCAGCTCTCGCTCGACCAGGCTGTTCGCACTTCCATCGAACGGAACCTCGGCGTCCGGCTGCAGGAGTTCGAGTACCAGGAAGCCGGCTGGGGCCTCCGCTCGCAGTACGGCATCTACGACTTTCTCGGCGTCGGCCGGCTGCAGGAAGTGGGCTCTCAGTCGGCGGGAACCTCGTCGATCCAGGCATCGGCGGAACGGAACGTCTCGGCACGCTTCGGCGTGCAGCAGAACCTTCCGACCGGCGGCAACTACGAGGTTTCGTTCGGGACCAACCGCGACGTCAGCACGGGCGGCGTCTCCACCTTCAGCCCGTTCTACGGCCAGCGCCTCGGGTTCAACTTCGAGCAGCCGCTGCTCCGTGACTTCGGCATCGACGTCAATCGCCGCGGCATCACCATCGCCCGCAACACTCTGGGCATCAACCACGAGACTTTCCGCACCGCCCTGATGGACACCGCGGTCTCGGTCGAGCAGGGGTACCTGAACCTGATCTACGCCCGCCGCCGCGTCGACGTGGTCAAGGAATCGCTCTTCCTGGCACGCGACCAGGCCCGCATCACCCAGATCCGCATCGACGTCGGCGCGTCCGCGCCGCTGGACATCCTCCAGCCGCGTGTGACCATCGCCACGAGCGAAGAGCAGCTCATCATCGCCGTCGCCGACGTCCGTGAAGCCGAGGACCAGCTCCGCGGCCTGCTGCACCTCGATCCCGCGGAGTGGGATCGCCCGATCATCCCGACCGACGCGATCGAGTACACCCCTGTGGCGATCGACACGGCTGACGCGGTGCGCCGCGCGTACGAGCTGCGGCCCGAGCTCCGCCAGGACCGCCTCGCCACGGATACGCGCCGCGTGCAGTACCTCTACGCCCGCAACCAGACCCTCCCGGTGCTCGACCTCGACCTCGACTATGGCCTCTCCGGCTTTGCCGGCACGCGCCGCGCAGGCGGCGTGGTCGAACGGATCCCGTATGGACGCGGACTGAGCAACATCGCCGAAATGGACTTTCCGGGCTGGACGATCGGCTTCAACGTTGGCGTGCCGCTCACGAACATCGGTCCGCGCGCCGAGGCGCGCCGTGCGGAGCTCGACCTTCGCCAGTCCGAGCTGACGCAGGAGCAGACCCGCCAGAACGTCGCCCTCGACGTGCGCGGCGCCGCACGCGACGTCGACACTGCTGCCCGCTCCATCACCGCCACCCGCGCCGCGCGCGATGCGGCCGAGCGGAACGTCGAGGCGGAGCGCCGCCGCTACGAGAACGGCATGACCACGAACTTCCAGGTGCTGGAAGTGCAGCAGCAGCTCTCCGACGCCCGCATCCGCGAGCTGCAGGCGCTGGTCGGTTACAACCAGGCGGTGGCCCGTTACCACCGCGCGGTCGGCGACGTCCTCGACGTTCGCGGCATCAGCGTCGACATCCCCGAGCTCCCGGAAGAACCGCGTATCTTCAGCAATCTGGATCGGTACAATTGGCTGAACTACGGAAGCCGGGTCGATCTGGAGGAGCAGCCGAATGACGACGGGAAACCTTGAGTCTCCGGGCGCAGGCGCGCCTGTCCAACCGCCGAAGAAGAACGTGTTCGCCAGAATCGCGGGGGTGCTGTTTTCCCCCGCGGAAACGTTTGACGATATCGCCCGCCGGCCGGACATCATCGGGCCGCTGCTGATCATTCTCGCCATCGGATACGTCACGACGTTCCTGGTCATGCCGCATCTCGATTTCGAGGCGTTGGCAATGCAGCAGGCCGAAGCGATGAGGAAGCAGAATCCCAACATGGGCGAAGGCGACGTCGAGCGGGTCGCCAGCATGACCAAGACATGGGGCCGGGCGATGGGCTTCGTCGGTCCGGTGCTCGGGGTGTTCTGGTACCTCATCGTCGCGGCCGTCCTTCTGGGTGCGTCCCGTGCGATGGGAGGGGCAGGAGACTTCAAACAGGCGCTGTCCACGACGCTCTACGCCTGGATGCCGCTGGTGCTTTACGGCATCATCGTCACGGTGATCGTCATGGCGAAGGGAATGGTCGACCCTTCGCAGATGGCGACCGTGGTGAAGTCGAATCCGGCGTTTCTGACGGATATGAAGGAGCAGCCGATTCTTTTCTCGCTCCTCTCCTCGTTCGACATTTTCACGATCTGGACGATCATCCTGATGATCTTCGGCTTCTCCGCCTTCTCGAAGTTTTCGCGGACGAAATCGGCCGCGATCGTGGTCTCTTTGTGGTTGGTGATCATCGTCGTCAAGCTTGGGTTCGCCGCTCTGGCGGCCTCGAGAGCCTAGAACGGAACCTATGAGCGCAATGCCCGATACCCAGCCGGCCCACCTGATCGAGATGCACGAATTGACGCGCGTCTACGACCTGGGCCCGCAGCAGATCTTCGCCCTTCGCGGCGTGAACCTGATCATCGAGCCGGGGGAGTATGTCGCCATCATGGGACCCTCCGGCTCGGGCAAGTCGACGTTGATGAACGTCATCGGCTGCCTCGACACGCCGACGTCGGGGTCGTATCTGCTCGACGGCGTGCCGGTGGAGACGCTCAACGACGACGAGCTGGCCGCGATCCGCAACCGCAAGATCGGCTTCGTCTTCCAGACCTTCAACCTGCTGGCCCGCACGACGGCGCTGCAGAACGTCGAGCTGCCGCTCGTCTACGCCAAGATCTCCCGCACCGAACGCCGCCAGCTCGCCGAAGAGGCGCTGGTGGCGGTGGGGCTCGGAGACCGCATGAGCCACCAGCCGAACGAGCTCTCCGGCGGCCAGCGCCAGCGCGTCGCCATCGCCCGCGCGCTGGTGAATAAGCCGTCACTGCTGCTCGCGGACGAGCCGACGGGGAACCTTGATTCGCAGACCGGACGGGAGATTCTCGACCTGTTCCAGGAGCTGCACTCGAACGGCAACTCGATCATCATGGTCACGCATGAGGATGATGTGGCGAAGGAAGCGAAGCGCATCATTCACATCCGCGACGGGAAGGTGAAGGATTAGGCAGAGCACGCGATAGGACGAATAGGACTGATAGGACCTATAAGACGTATAGGACTCCGATCGTCCTATCAGTCCCATAGGTCCTATCGGTCCTATGATCTCGACGCGCCTTCTCGAAGTCGGGAATAACACTGTTTGCACCCTTGGCACGCCTCGCGAAATGCCTTTTCGCGCAGGATGGTTACACCCGCCGTGCTCACCCGAAAATTCAAGTTGTTCGTTGCGCTCGCTTTCGTCTGTCTGACGTCCGCGTCGACGCTCTCGGCTGCGGAGAAGATGCCGCTGTCGCAGGTCGAGAAGGGGATGAAGGGCTATGGCCTGACTGCCTTCGAGGGGACGAAGCTCGAGAAGTTCGACGTCGAGATTCTCGGCGTGCTGCACAACATCGGGCCCGGCCAGAACCTGATTCTGGCACATGTCGACCATCCGGTCATCCGCCGTGCGGGGGTCATCGCCGGCATGTCGGGATCGCCGATCTTCCTCGACGGCAAGGTCATCGGTGCGCTCGCGTACGCTTGGCAGTTCTCCAAGGAACCGGTCGCGGGCATTACCCCGATCGACGAGATGCTCACGCTCTCTTCCCGCCGGCTCGCGCCGAGCGGGGCCACTCCGGCGGGCGCCGTCCCACGCATGACCGCAACCGAGCTCCTGAGCGCGGTATCGCGGTCGAAGCCGGAAGAGGCCTTCGACAAGTTCATCAAGAACCTCGCCGCACCGGTCAGCGCCGTCAGCGGAGCCAGGCGGATCTCGATGCCGATGTCGGTCTCCAGCTTCAGCCCGGAGACCGTCCAGCGCTTCTCGCCTTATTTCGAACAGATGGGCTTCGTCGCCGTGCCGAGCGGTACCGCGACGGCCTCGGCTTCGACCGGCAGCAAGAGCAAGTTCAGCCCCGGCGATCCGATCGGCGCGGTGCTCCTCACCGGCGATCTGAACGTGGCGGCGACCGGTACGGTGTCGTGGGTCGACGGAAATAACGTCTACGCCTTCGGCCATCCGTTCCTCGACATGGGGGAGATCAACTTCCCGATGGCGACGTCGGAAATCGTGACGGTGCTGCCCAGCCTGGCCAGCTCATTCAAGTTCTCCAATACCGGCCCGATCGTCGGCGTCCTGCAGCAGGACCGCGCCGCCGGCATCATGGGCGTTCTCGGCGAGAAGCCGCAGATGATCCCGGTCGAGGTGACGCTCAACGGCTCCGGCCCCGAGCAGGCCTACAAGGTCAACCTCGTCCGTCACACGACGCTCTCGCCGCTGATCCTGGCCATGGTCGCCGACTCGGTGGTCGCCAACGCCCAGCGGGCGGCGGGCGAGCGGACGGTGCTGATGGACGCGGAGATCCAGCTCAAGGGCTTCGAGCCGATCCGCCTCCGCGAGGGATGGGCCGGCGCGCAGGCGCGCCAGTCGATTCCGCAGTACCTCGCCGTGATCTCCGGCTACATGATGTCGAACGAGTTCAGCCCGACGGAGATCGAGAGCATCAAGATCCGTCTCCATCACGACGACGAGCTTCGCATTGCCCGCCTCATGGAAGCGTCGCTGGTGATGCCGGACAAGGGCCGCGTCTCGCCGGGCGACGTCGTCAAGGTGCGCACCGTCCTCAAGCCGTTCCGCGGTGAGTCGTTCGTCGAGACCTTCGACGTCCGGATCCCCGAGGACCAGCCGGCCGGGCCGGCGTACCTGCTGGTGGGAAGCGGCTCGGTGATGAACGCCGTCGACTTCACACTCGTGCCGCCCGATCCACGGACGCTCCAGCAGGTCATCGGCGTCCTGGAGCGCCTCCGCCCGGCGACCGACCTCACCGTCGGTCTCTACTCGACCGGTGAAGGAGCGGTGACCTCCGGCGTGTATCTCCCGAATCTTCCGCCGTCGATGCAGGCGGTGGTCAGTGCGGACACGTCGAACGGACCGCAGGCGGTGGTGAAGTACCACCCCACCAAGCATGACGCCAAGCCGCTCGGCTACATCGTCGACGGCGCGCTGAAGATCGACCTCAACGTCAAACCCCAGATCTAGGCATGAGGTACGGGGTACGAGGAATGAGTGAGCACAGGCCTGCTCCTGCCGACGACCTCGTACCTCGTACCACTTCCGCGACAGCAGAGAGCCTGGAGATGAGTTAGGGTGCCGGTCGGCACCTCGTACCTCATGCCTCGTACCGCATACCCCCGCCGTTTTGGAAAGGAAATCATGCGCCGATTCATCATCCTGATCTCGGCTCTCGTCGTTGCTACACACGCGCTCGCCGTCGCGCCGCAGTTCTGGCGCGTCGGAGCCGCCGAAGAGTTCCTGGCCGGCGAGCTCGAAGGCTTCGCCGTCACCTCGCGCGGAGAGCTGCGTGTCGCGCCGGCGATGAAGAAAGTCGCCTCCTTCACCGACCCGTTCGTCCTCTCCCAGACGGTTGCGCCGAACGGGGACCGTTTCTTCGGCACCGGCAATGACGGCAAGGTCTACCGCCTGCGCGGCGAAGAGCTGAAGGTGCTGTTCACCGCGCCGGAGCCGGAGATCTACGCCGTCTCCTTCGCGAACGGAGCCCTGCTCGCCGGCAGCTCGCCGAACGGCAAGGTCTATCGCATCGATCCGGAGAGCGGCCAGCAGAGCGTCTTCTTCGAGCCGAAGCAGGCCTACATCTGGGCCATTGAGCCCGCGGGCAGCGACGTCCTGGTCGCCACCGGCGTCGAAGGGCAGCTCTTCCGCGTTTCTGCAAAGGGCGAGGGCAAGATCTTCTACGACTCGGCCGACACGCACATCCGCTCGGTCGCCGTGCGGAAAGACGGGACCATCCTGGCCGGCGGGTCCGGCAAGGGACGCATCTATCAGATCGGCCGCGACGGCGCGGCCATCGCACTGTTCGAATCGCCGCTGAACGAGATCACCGCGATCTACGTCGACGCCAACGGCACCGGCTGGGCGGCGGGGGCGAGCAACGTCCTGCCGTCGACCGCGCCGAAGACGCAGCCGAAGAGCGGCAGCGGCTCGCAACAGCAGCAGGGATCCGGCCAGTCGGGCTCCGGCGAAGCGAAGAAGGAAGGGGAGGCGACTCCGACCGTCGAAGTCTCGTTCTCCTTCGACGACTCCACCGCCACCGCGGCCTCGCAGGCCGGCTCGGCGGAGATCTATCGCATCGATGCCGACGGCTTCGTCGACACGGTCCGCAAATTCGAGCGCGAGATGATCTACGGCCTGAGCGGCGGTCCAAACGGCTCCATCCTCGTCGCGACCGGCCCGAACGGCCGCGTCTATGAATTGAGCGGCGGCGAGGTCGCTCTCGTCGGCGCCGTCCCCGAAAAGCAGGTGGTCTCCATCTCCGGCTCCGGCAACACGGCTCTGATCACCACCACCAACACCGGTGCGGTCTACCGGATGGAAGGGCGCAGCGCCGCCACCGCGGAGTTCCGCTCGGTGGCGAAGGACGCGGAGCGCTTCTCGCGCTTCGGCAACTATCGGATCGAAGGGCGCAACATGCCGGCCGGCTCGGTCGCCGTCTCGTTCCGCAGCGGCAACACCCGTACGCCCGACGCGACGTGGAGCAACTGGACCGCTCCGCAGTCGTCGCTCGAAGGGAACGTCGGCGCTCCCGCCGCGCGGTACATCCAGTGGAAGTTGACGCTGCCGAAGCCGGCCGCCGATGCGTCGGTCGACCACGTCACGGTCGCGTTCATGAACCGCAACGTGCCGCCGGAGATCGAGGCGGTCGGCGTGCAGGAGCCGGCCGTGGTCTTCATTACTTCGGCCTATCCCTCGGCGCCGCAGGTCGTGGAGGCGACGAATCCCGACGAGTACGGGATCTTCACGAGTCTCGACAATCCGCGCGAGCGCGCCGTCGCGGAGCAGGGGAAGCGGATGTTCCGCAAGGGCTTCCGCACCGTCTCCTGGCGCGCCAGCGACGACAACGGCGACACCATCCGCTACACCCTCTCGTTCCGCCGGAAGGGGAGCGAGCAGTGGCTGCGCCTCCGCGAGAACATCGAAGAGACGCAGATGAACTTCGACACCTCCCAGCTTCCGGACGGTCTCTACGAGCTGCGCCTCGTCGCCAGCGACGCCTCGGACAATCCGGAGATGCCGCTGACGGATACACGGGACGGGGTCGAGTTCCAAGTCGACAACACCGCGCCGAAGATTGCCGTCGCCACGAACGGCAGCGACGTGACGGTGCGGATCACGGATGACGTCTCGCCGATCGGCCGCGTCGAATACTCGGCCGACGCGGAGAAGTGGATCCGCATCCTCCCGGTCGACGGCATCGCCGACTCGCGCGACGAGACGTTCCGCCTCGACCGCAAGAGCGTGGACGGCAAGTTCGTGGTGGTCCGGGCGGTCGACGCGCAGTACAACGTGACCACCGAGTCGGTACGGTAGCAGCGCTGGACGAATAGGACCTATGGGACGAATAGGACTGATAGGACCAATGGGACTCCATGGGTCCCATCGGTCCTATTCGTCCCATTGGTCCCATTTGTCCGATAGCCTACCGGCCTGCACCGTATAATCGCTGCGTGGTGAGACTTCGTCCGCTCGTCCTGCCGCTGCTGCTTCTCTGCCTCGCCTGCGGCGGACCGGGCGAGAAACCGGTGGCCGATACTGCTGCGCCGCCTCCGGTCGTGGACGACCAGCCGCGGGACGGCGGGACGCTCTACCGCCGGCTCGACACTGACATCGCCACCCTCAACCCCGTCGTCTCGACCAGCCGCTCCGACCGTCTGGTCGCGAACCTCCTGTTCACCCCGCTGATTTACATCGACCGCGACCTGCAGCCGATCCCCGGCCTGGCCGACTCCTGGGAGATCTCCGACGACGGGCTGCTGTACACCTTCGACCTCAACCCCAAAGCGACGTTTTCCGACGGCAGGCCTGTCCGGCCGCGCGACGTCATTTTCACGCTCGAGAAGATCCTCGATCCGAAATCGGAGGCGGTGCAGATCACCGGCTCCTTCGACCTGCTCGACGTGGCCCGCACCCGCGTCGTGGACGAGGACACCGTCGAGATCGCGTTCAAGCAGGCGCTCGCCACGCAACTCATCAAGTTCAATGACGTCATCATCGTCCCGGAGCATGTCTATGCCCCGGGCAACTTCCGGAAGGACTACAACGACCGCGCCGTCGGCAGCGGCCCGTACCGCCTGGTGCGATGGGTGCCGGGGAAAGAAGTGGTCGTCGAGCGCCGCGCCGATTACTGGGGGAAGCGGCCTTACATCCAGACCGTCGTCTTCAAGGTGATCGGCGACCATGGCACCGCGTTCAACGCGCTCAAGCGGGGGGAGCTCGACGAGAGCATCGTCCCCTCGGACACCTGGTGGCGCGAGCGCAACAACCCGGAAGTGACCAAGAAGATCGAGTTCCAGCGCTTCTACACGCGGAACTACAACTTCATCGCCTGGAACAACCGCAACCCGCTCCTGAGCGACAAGCGCGTACGGCGCGCGCTGGCCATGAGCATCCCGATCGAGAGCATCATCAAGGACATCTTCCACGACACCGCGCGCGCCATGACCGGCCACTTCACGCCGGACGAGTGGGCGTACAACCCCACCGTCCCGGCCATCCGTCACGACCTCGACGGGGCACGGAAACTTCTCGCCGCGGCCGGCTTTGTGGACAGCAACGGTGACGGTGTGGTCGAGAAGAACGGCCGCCCGTTCAAAATCTCGATCGTGATCATCGCCGGCAGTTCGACCGCCCAGCAGATCGCGCAGATGGTCCAGGCGGAGCTGAAGAAAGTAGGCGTGCAGCTCGACATCGCCCTGATGGACGGCGCGATGGCCATCACCCGCATCCTGGCCGGCAACTACGAAGCCGCGTACCTGTCGTGGGACCTCGATCCCGATCCCGATCCGTACATCCTCTTCCACTCCTCGCAGATCCCGCCGCGCGGCCAGAACGTCGTCTACTACACGAACCCCGAGGCCGACCGGCTCATCGACGCGGCCCGGCGCGAGCTCGACGCCGGCAAGCGGAAAGACCTCTACTGGAGGCTCCACGAAGTGCTTTCCGAGGACCAGCCGTACGCCTGGATCGTGCAGGTGTCGGCAAAATGGGCCATGAGCAAGCGCGTGCACGGGGTGGTGCCGAGCCGCGGCTTCGGCCTCTTCAACTGGTACCCCGCCGAGAACGACTGGTGGATCGCGCCGGAGCGATGACCTCGTATCTCCTCCGGCGCCTCTTCTATGCAGTCCTGACGTTCTTCGGCATCACCGTCGCCACCTTCGTGCTGATCCACAGCGTGCCGGGCGACCCGGTTACTTTCTTCATCGGACAGCAGGGGCTGCGCAACATCCCGCCCGAGACGGTGCAGGCGATCCGTGCGGAGTTCCATCTCGACGAGCCGCTGCCGAAGCAGTACGTCCGCTGGGTCGGGGCGGCAGTGACGCTCGACTTCGGGATCTCGATCATCGACCGCCGCCCGGTACGCGAGCGGATCTTCGAGAAACTGCCGAATACCTTCCAGCTCAACTGCGTCGCCTTCTTGCTGGCGGCACTCTTCGGCGTTCCGATCGGCCTCTGGAGCGCGACCCGCTCCGGCCGGCCGGCCGAACGGATCTCGGCCGTCGGCTTCTTTCTCCTCTATTCGCTGCCGAGCTTCTGGGTGGCGCTGCTGCTGATGCAGTTCTTCTCGGTGAAGCTCGATCTCTTTCCGCTGCTCGGTATGACCTCGGACAACTACACCGAGCTGTCGGCCGCGGGACGGTTCACGGACCGGCTGAAGCATCTCGTGCTGCCGGTGGTCACGCTGGCCTACGCGCAACTGGCGATCTTCGCGCGCTTCTCCAAGTCGGCGCTGACGGAAGTGATCCGGCAGGATTTCATCACCGCTGCGCGGGCGAAAGGCGCCGGGCCGGCCAAGGTGCTGCTGCACCACGCGCTCCGCAACGCCCTGATTCCGCTGATCACGCTCCTCGGGATCACCATCCCGTACCTGATCTCCGGGAGCGTGATCGTCGAGAAGATCTTCCAGTGGGACGGCATCGGCCTGCTATACCTGCAGTCGATCTTCTCGCGCGACTATCCGATGGTGATGGGGCTGACGGTGGTGACGGCGATCGTGACGCTGCTGGCGAATCTCCTGGCGGACGTGCTCTACGCCGTCGCCGATCCGCGGGTGAGGCTGGGGGAGGGGCATGACTGATTCCGGCATCGACTCCCTCTGGCGGCTGACCTGGCGCCGTTTCCGGCGGAGCAGACTGGCGTCGCTGGCGTTGCTCTACGTCGGAATCATCACCGCGCTGGCACTGCTCGCGCCGCTGGTCGCGAACCGAAAGCCGCTGCTGCAAAGGACGGCGGCTGGCTGGAACTCGCCGGCGCTGACCGACTTCTGGATCGCCGATCCCGACATCGACCTTCCTCCGGTCGAGACGACGTTCGCGCTGCCGGCCCCGGTGGCGTTCTCCCCGAACACGATCGCGCTCGCCTCGCGCCTGATGCCGCCGGGCGGCGGGCATCTCCTCGGTACGGACGATCTCGGGCGCGACGTGCTGTCGCGGATGATCCACGGCGCGCGGGTGTCGCTGACGGTCGCCTTCTTCGCCACCTTCATCGCGCTGCTGGTCGGCTCGTTCCTCGGCGCGCTCGCAGGCTACTACGGCGGCGGGGCCGACTGGATCATTTCCCGCCTCATCGAGGTCGTCCTCTGCTTTCCCTTCCTCTTTCTCGTCCTCGGCATCGTCGCGCTCTTCAAGCCGTCCATCCTGACGATCATGATCGCGCTGGGGCTGACGTCGTGGACGAGCGAGGCGCGCTACGTGCGCGGCGAGCTGCTGCGCATCCGGGACATGGAGTTCGCGCACGCCGCCCGGGCCAGCGGCGCCGGCGATGCCCGCATCGTGTTCCGGCACCTGCTGCCGAACGCACTCGCGCCGGTGATCGTCTCCGCCAGCTTCGGCGTCGCCTACGCCATCCTTACCGAGTCCGCCCTCTCGTTTCTCGGCCTCGGCGTGCCGCTGCCGACGGCATCGTGGGGAAGCATCCTCACCGCCGCCAACGAGCACATCGACTACGCCTGGTGGCTGATCCTCTTCCCCGGAATGGCGATCTTCACGACCGTGGCCGCGTTCAACGTGATCGGAGAAAGATTCCGGGAGGCGCTGGATCCGAGGAGCGATTGATGGGACCTATAGGTCCTATCAGTCCTATCAACTCACCGCCACCGGCAGCCGTGCCGCGAGCGCGTCGATCACCGGCGGGGGCACCAGGTGCGTAACGTTGCCGCCGAGGCGGAACACCTCTTTCACCAGCCTTGACGAGACGAACGTGTACTCCACCGCGGGGATCATGAAGATCGTCTCGGCGTCGGCGTTGAGCTCGCGGTTCATCAGCGCCATCTGCAGCTCGTACTCGTAATCCGAGACGGCGCGGATGCCGCGGATGACCACCGTGGCGTTGGCGCGGCGCATGAACTCGACCAGGAGGCCGGAGAAGGAGTGGACTTCGAGCCCCGGGATCCCGGCGGTGCAGCGGGTGATCAGCTCCATCCGCTCGGGAACGGAGAAGAGCGGCGACTTGCCCTCGTTCTCGAGCACCGAGACCAGCACGCGGTCGAAGAGCCGCGTGGCGCGGCGGATGATGTCGAGATGCCCGTTCGTGAGCGGATCGAACGATCCGGGATAGACGGCGACGCTCATGCGGCGGGATGGTAGCAGAGGGGCGCCGCACGGGGAAACGTCAACAACTTGATGGTCAACGTCTTGACGATCGACGCGGAGCGTCCTAAGATATTGTCATTCAAGTCACTGATGGACTGGGAGGGTGTGATGCGGGATCAGAGAATTGAAGTCAAGCGCTCGAATCCGTCCGGTGCCCGGGCCACCTCTGGCGCGCCGAGGGGCCGCCTCCTCAACACACTGCTGACCTACCTGCCCGGCGCGTGGATCGACCCGAAGAACAACGAGCTGATCACGCTCTACCGCCTCCGCTACCGCATGGCCATGGAGGAGGAGAAGTACGACACGGCGATGATCTTCCTCAACAAGATCCTCGAGCTCGACCCGATGAACCTCGAGGCGAAGCTCTGCAAAGGCGAGATCTACCACCGCTGCCTCGCCGACTACACCCGCGCCATCGAGCAGTACAACAAAGTGATCCGCCTCTCCGCCGGTGCCAACGAGGTGATCCACACCCGCGCCCGCGCCGCGATGAGCGAGATCATGGAACTGCTCTCGTAAGGCAGCAGCTCTCTCAAGCCACCAAAATCAATGGATGCGTCATCGAAATCGACGGCCGCGCTGTCGAATTGATGGCTGCGTCATCGAAATTGGTAGCCATGTCATCGAAATCGATGGTGATGCAATCGAAATCGATGGCGATGCAATCAAAATCGATGGCCATGCAATCAAAATCGATGACCATGCAATCGAAATCGATGGCGATGTCATCAAAATCGATGGTGATGTCATCGAAATCGATGACGATGTCATCGAAATCGATGGTGTTGGCATAGAAAACGATGGCGGCGCATGAGAAATCGACCGCAGCGCCGGCAAAACGCTGCACTTCGCCACGAAGCCGTTGGCGCGCTCAGCGATCGCGTTCCATCACGAAGTCGAGCGCCATCTCCAGTGTTTCTTTTGCCGGCGACGCCGGGAACGGGTCGAGGGCGCGGCGGGCGCGGTTGGAGTAGTCGCGGGCGATCTCGCGGGTCTGGTCGAGCGCTTCGTAGCGGTGGACGATGTGCAGGATCTCGGCCGGGTCGACGCCGTCGAAGGTCTTGTTCGAGGCGACGCGCGCGATCAGCTCCCGCTCCCGCGCCGTCAGGTGCGGCATGGCCAGGATCAGCGGCAGGGTGACTTTTCCTTCCTTCAGGTCGGAGAGGGCCGGCTTGCCGAGGACTTCGGTGCTGGAGGTGAAGTCGAGCAGGTCGTCGATCAGCTGGAAGGCGACACCGAGGTTGTAGCCGTACTCTTTGAGCGACACCGCCGAGGCCTCGGGGAGGTCAACCAGGTACGCCGGGATGCGGCAGGTGGCGCCGAACAGGGCGGCGGTCTTCCGGCCAACGATGTCGAAATAGTCCTCGACCGAGATGTCGCTGCGGCCGTTCTGCTCCGTCCCGAGGATCTCTCCCTCGATCATCTTGATGGTCGCGTCGGAGAGGAGGCGCAGGACCTCGAGATTCCCCTCGCCGAGGGCCATGTGCATCGAGTGCATGAAGATGTAGTCGCCGACCAGGACGGTCAGGTTGTTGCCCCAGCCGTAGTTCACCGAGGTGCGGCCGCGACGGACGTCGGCCTCGTCGATGATGTCGTCGTGCACGAGCGTCGCGGTGTGGATGAACTCCACGACCGCGCCGTAGGTGACGTCGCGGATGCCGTCGTAGCGGAGCATCTTCGAGACGAGGAGCAGCAGGGCAGGGCGGAGACGCTTCCCGCCGCCGCCGAGGATGTGCTCACCGACGTCGGAGATGGTGGCGATCTTGGAGCGGAAGTTGTTGCGCAGCTCTTCTTCCACAAGCTCCAGTTTTGGGGCGATCAGCTCGAGGACACGCTCCGCGTATGCTGTCTGCCCGTTGAGAGTGCGAGGAGCGGTCACGGCGCGAAGGATAGCTCAACCGCGGTAGTTGGTGAACTGGACGGGGATCCCGTAGTCCCCCCCTTTCACCAGGGCCATGGCTTTCTGCAGGTCGTCCTTGCTGCGGCCGGTCACGCGGACCTGGTCGGCCTGGATGGAGGCCTGCACTTTCATCTTGGCGTCCTTGATGGCCTTGACGATCGCCTTCGCCTTCTCGCTCTCGATCCCCTGCACGATCTTGATGTGCTGGCGGACGGTGCCGCCGGAGGCCTGTTCGAGCTTCTGGTAGTCGAGCGCTTTCAGTGCGACGCCCCGTTTGATCAGCTTCGTCTCCAGGATGTCCTTGACGCTGCGCAGCTTCCCTTCGTCGTCGCTGACGAGGACGATCTCCTCGGCGGTCAGCTCGATCGAGCTCTTGCTGCCCTTGAAGTCGAACCGCTGGGCGAGCTCTTTCTGAGCTTGCTGCACGGCGTTGGCGACTTCCTGCATCTCGGTCTTCGAGACGATGTCGAACGAGAATTCCTGAGCCATTGGTACCTCTTCGCGACGTTCGTTATCGGTTGTCAGTTGCCGGTTATCTGCACTGCATCGCCCGGGCGACAAGGTTTCCCCGGACCGACGACCGACAACTGACAACGTCATGAGCGCACGGACGTCAGTCCGCGCGAATGACCTGTACTCCAGCCGGCGGTGAGAAACTGAAGGTGCCGGCGGACGCGGCGCGGCGATGATATCCCGAGAAATCGAACGACGTGTGGTTGCCGTCGCGGTCGGTGTACTCGATCCGCTGGATGAGATGGGTCGACGGGGCGATCGTCACGGTGACGGTCCGGACCAGCGATCCCTTCTCACGCGGCTGGAGGGTGGTCACGACCGAGCCTCCGCGGTTCTGCTGCTTGACCACGAAATGCTTGTCGCGCGCGGCCGGGTCGCCGAGGAGGAGGAACGGGAGCTCGCGCTTCCGGGCTTCCGTCACACGGCCCTGCGTCACCTGCTTGTCGGCCGGGACGTAGAACCAGGAGTTGCTGCCGTCGAAAACGAACAGTTTCTGCTCGGGCTTGCTGTAGCTCCAGCGCATGGCCGGCAGGGCGCCGAACACGACCGAGCCACTCTCGACCTGGCTGTTTTTGAAGCCTTTGGCGGTGAAGCGATGGGTGAAGCTGGCTTCCATACCGGACATGGCGGCAGCAGCACGGTCGAGCTCGACCGGCGCCGCAATGGCGCCCGTGGCGAGCACGAGCGCAAAAGTAAGGACAAATGCAGTTCTCTTCATGAGACCCCTTTCAGCAACGGCCTTGCCTGTTACAGGCAGTCCGTTAGCTGGCTTCGATCGATACGATCGCGGAGTTGACAACAAAGATGCGGTCGTTTTTGCTCCGGTCGTCCGGGAAGAGAAAGAAGCCGTTCCGCTCGGGGTTGTAGTGGGCCGTCCCGCGGATGACCTCGCCGTCGTTGAATTCGATCGCCAACTGCATCCCGCTGGCGGGCTCGAGCAGCTCGTCGCTCACCGCACGGGGGAAGAAGACCGCCTTCAGGTCCGAGAACGGCACGTCGGACTCGCTGCCGTCGTCGTGGCGGACGGTCAGCATTTCGCGGGATGGGTCGATCGGATCGAGCGTCGCCCGCTCGGTCCGGCCATCTCGAAAGCGCAGCACTACCTTATCGTCGTTCAAAACAGTTGCAACCCCCAGAGATCGTGGATGTGAATGATACCTTCGACGCGGCGAGTCTCGTCGACGATGAAGAGGGAGGTGATTTTCCGCTCTTCCATGATCTGCAGGGCGACCGAGGCAAGCTCGCTGCCGGCGATGGTGACCGGGTTCTGCTTCATCGACTGGCCGGCCGTCTTCCGGACCACGTCTTCATCATGCCCCAGCATCCGGCGGAGGTCACCGTCGGAGATTACTCCCTGCAGCTGCCCGTCGTCGTTCGTGACGGCGGTGATGCCGAATCCCTTGCGCGACATCTCGTAGACGAATTCGCGCATGGCCGCATTCTCGGTGACGACCGGCACGTCGTCGCCGCGGTGCATCAGCTCGCGGACCCGCAGGAAGCGTTTTCCGAGCTTGCCACCGGGATGGAGGAAGCCGAAGTCTTCCTCCTTGAAGCCGCGGCGGACCAGGAGCGCCATCGCGAGGGCGTCGCCGAGGGCGAGGGTGGCGGTGGTCGAGGCGGTCGGTGCCAGGCCCAGCGGGCACGCTTCCTCGGAGATGGCGACGCTCAGGTGATGATCGGCGGCGCGTGCGAGCGTCGAAGCCGGCTTGCCGGTGATGGCGATGATCTCGACGCCGAGGCGTTTGATGCTCGGCAGGAGGCGCACGAGCTCCTCGGTCTCGCCAGAGTTCGAGATCGCGACGACGACGTCGCCGCTGACGAGCATGCCGAGGTCTCCATGGATCGCCTCGGTCGGATGCATGAAGAACGACGGGGTGCCGGTGGAGGCGAGGGTGGCGCTGACTTTTTTGCAGATGATGCCGGACTTGCCGACGCCCATCGTCACCACGCGTCCCTTGCAGACCGCGATGAGCTCGACCGCGTCGACGAACGCCTGGTCGAGATGCTGGATGACGCCGAGGATCGCCGCCGCCTCGACTTCGAGCACACGTTTCGCCTCGGCGAGGGCGGGATGCGTCATGACCTGCATCCTATTACAACCCCCGCGCGGCCCGTTCCTGCGGCTCGAGGAGGTGGTAGAGAGTGTTGGTGACGGGCACCGCCACGCCGCTCTGCTGCGCCAGCCTCACGACCGCGCCGAGTTGCGCGTCGAGCTCGGACGGCTTCCCTTCCATGATGTCGCGCTGCATCGACGACGTGGAGGCCGGCGCGAGGGCGTCGTAGCGCTCCCAGGTCTTCGCGACGGCGTCCTCGCCGAGGTCGATGCCGCGCGCTTTCGCCAGCTCGACAATCTCCTTCAGGGAACCGTCGACGATCAGCCGAACCTCCGGATTGACGCGCCACACGCCGATGGGAACGCGGGTCAGGGCGCCGATGGCGCTCATGGAGGCGATGAAGAGGAACTTGGTCCACATGGAGCGGTGGATGTCGGGAGGGATCTCGGCGTTGATCCCGGCGCGCTCGAATGTTGCGCGGAGCCTCTCCAGACGCTCCGTGCGGCGGTTGTCGAGCTCCCCGAACATCACCAGCGGCTCGAAGGCCACGTGGCGGATGTGCCCCGGGGCGACGGCCAGGCTGACGATCGCGCAGAGTCCGCCGAGGACGTGCTGGCTGCCGAGGATCGTGGCCAGGACGTCGGGAGCATCGATGCCGTTCTCCACCGGCACGACGACGGTGTCTTTACCGATGAGCGGCCGTATCTGCACCGCCGCCTCGGGGACCTGCCACGACTTGACGGTCATGAGGACGGCGTCGACCGGGTCTATGGTGGAAGGGTCGTCGGTGGCTTGGACGTGGTCGAGGGTGAAGTCGCCGAGGATGCTGTCGACGCGGATGCCTTTGGTCCTGAGTGCGTCGAGGGTGAGGTCGCGCGCGATGAACGTCGTGTCGACCCCCGCCTGTGCCAGCCGCCCGCCAAAGTATCCACCGACACCGCCCGCGCCTACGACTGCGATTTTCATGGGGGGATTTTATGCATGGAGGCGTCCCCCAATGTGTCTTCCTGAGACAGGGCACTGCGCGAGGCGCAGCGAAAGCGATCCGCCGCAGCCGCCGTAGGCGGCGAAAGATCTGTAGGCCCGGCCTTTAGGCCGGGTAAGGTCGAGGAGAAAGGCAAGTCCGCGAAGCGGGCGACAGTGTAGGTTTTTCGCGTGTCCCCTGTTCTGTCGCCCGCTTCGCGGACTCGCCTTCGTAGGCCCGCACGATACCCGCCCTGAAGGGCGGGCCTACAGATCTTCCCGCCGCCTACGGCGGCTGCGGTGCTCATTTCTTCACAGCCTCTCGGATGACAGGAAGAGGGGGCTTGTCTCTGCTCGGTCCTACCCCTTCTTCTTCCATGCCCCCTGCGCACGATGGCTCCGCATCCACACCTCATCCAACGCCCCACCATCGAACATCTTCGCGATCCACACCACCTGCCCCGTATGCGTCGCGAGGTGCGCGGTCACGTTGATCAGATCCTCGACGATCAGGTTGTGCATCGTCGGCTCGGGTGACGCGTCGTTCATCCGCTCCGGGGTGAGCGTTTCGAACGTTTTCTCCGCGTTGGCGACCATTTCGTCGAACAGCGCCAGAAGTTCCGCCTTCGGAATGGCCTTGCGCTCGCTGAACTCCGCCGCCCGGTCGCGCGTGTAATCGAGCCCGCCGAGGTTCCGGTTGAGAAAGTGATTCAGCGAGCCGGTGAGGTGCAGGAGGATGTTGCCGATCGAGTTCGAAGCCTCGTTCGGCCGCCACCAGACCTGCTCGTCCGTCAGCTTCTCCACCGCCGCACGAATCTGCGCGGGGAAGACGCCGGTGATGCGGGTACGGAAGGCGTTGAAAGCGATTTCGTTCATGAGAGTTCCGATCTGAGGCGGCCGACGGCGGCGTCGTAGGAGGTGAAGAGGTCGCAGGAGTAGATGCTCAAGAGGCTGCGAGCATGATCGGAAAAGTCGCGAGAATTGCGAGTCACGAAGATGCTGGGCGAGACGTCTCCGGCCTCTTGCCGGTCCTCGAGATCCGACATCACACTCGAGAAGATGAGCAGATCGTCTTCACCTGACGTCACTCTGATGGCGCGGAAGACCTGCACCGACTCGACGGCGTTATGGGTCAGCGGAAGATAAACGGCCGCTGGCTCCAGATCCCGAATCTTTTCCTCCAGAAGCGCGATTTTGCTCTCAGTCGCATTGCGTAGCGCGGAGAGGGCAGTCTCGAGCACGTCCACCATGCCGGCAAAAGGGCGCATTCGGCGAAACTCGCGAATCTGCAGTTCGACATTTTTTCGAAGCGCGGTTTCTTCCTTCCATTTGCGCCGAACTGCGTTCTGAGCTTCGTGGAGCGCGTAGACCGGGATTCGCAGACCGAGGCGACCCTTTCGCCCAATCTACGATCTGCTGACAACTGTCGCACTCCTCCTGGCCGAGCGTCAGCTCCAGAATGAGGTTGGTCTCAGCGTAGACGATCACGCTGCGGACGGAAGGTCGACCCATCCGTCGCGGACGGCGTCAGTAAAGCCGATGGTCTCGAGAATCTCCGGCATGGGAACTCCGTCGCGAGTCGCCGCACCGAGCCATGCGAGAAGAATGTCAATGAGCGTTGTGTAAGCGACCGCCGCCGCCGGTTTTCCGAGCTCCTGCAGGTACTTGCTGAAGAGTTCATCCGTGGGAATGGCCGCGACGGGTACCGGCTGGCGGGCAGGATCCTTCCAGAAGTACGTCTGATCGCGGGTGACGAGGACGACATACGGCGGCTTTTCGTTGCGGTTCAGGATGTCCGGCAAACGCTGCATGGCGAGCTCGGTAGAGCTCTTCTCATGAGCCATGACCGTGGCGATCACGACAACCTCCCGCTGCTCAGGATCGCTTACCAGAACATCTGCTCGCATACCTGTTCCCAACAAGCCTACTACAACCCTTATTTACATGCCGTCACGATACCAGCCCGAGCCGCCGGGCGTGCTGTAGCGCTTCGGCCGAATCGCGCACGTAAAGCATCTCCACCCCGGCCGTCTTCGCTTCTTCGATGATCCTCGCGACCGCCTGGTCACGCACGTCGGCGGTGACGTCGCGGATGATGGCGGCGAGGATGCGGTCGGGATGGGTCTGGATGACGCGCAGGTAGATCTCGGGGTCGTGCTGGCCGCTGTCGCCGATGAGGACGAAGCGGAGGGCGGGGTAGTACTCGACCAGGAGCTGGATCTGGGCGAGCTTGTGCTCCTCGTGCGCGGCCATGAGGAGCGTCTTCTCGTCGATGCCCCAGTCCTGCAGGAACATCGGGCCGTGGGGGATGCCCTGGAGATTCATGAAGTCGTGCAGGAGCTCGTAGAGGTTCCAGGGGCTGCTGCTGACATAGAAGATCGGGTTCACGTCGCGATGGAGGGCGCGGTAGAGATCGGCCACCCCTTCGAATGGCAGGCGGGAGGCGGCGTTGCGGATCACCGAACGGACCATGCCCAGAAGGCTGGTGGCGTTTGTGACCAGGACGGTGTCGTCGATGTCGCTGATGACCGCGAACTGTGCCGCTTCGGACGGGAGCATCACGTGCGCCACGGCAGTGTTGTCGGAGCCGGGGAGGGAGAGGTTTACCTCGTGCCAGAGCGTGTGCTGAGCGAGCTCGCGCGGCTCGAGGCGGAACTGGAAATGGCCCTCTTCATCCGTGATCGTCTCGACCACCGCATCGCGGTAGCTGGCCTGTACTTTCACGCCGGCGAGCTCGTCGCTCTGGAAGCGGCGGTAGGTGTTGAGGACGTTCCGCCAGAGGGGCTCGGCCCCGCTGGCGCGGGTGATCTGCTTCTCGGCGAGGACGCGCCCGCGGACGAGCATCTCGTGACCGCGGCCGAAGCCGCGGTAGGGGCTGATGACCGCGTTTCCGGCGTCGAAACGGCGGCGGCGGCGGTCGAGGTGGCGCTCCAGTCCGTGAGCGGCGCGGTGCAGAGTCCGGCGAGTCGGCATCTCTTTCATTTTGCTGTAGAATCCGCCCCCTCCGGAACGGGCGGCGCGATCTTTGCGTCGTTTTCAGGCCTCAAAGCGTCAACTCTAACTTCTCGAAAAGGATCCCTGCATGAGCGAATTGGTGACCGCCACAGATACGCCTACGGTGCGTCCGTCGACGGGCCAGGACGGCAACCGCGACAAGTCGCTGCCGGTCGAGCCGAAGTCGGTCGTCTGGAACCCGACCCCCGAGCAGCTCCGGCAGTTCGCCGGGGAGATGCCGAATGCGCGCCCGACCGAGTTCGGCAATCTGAACGTCGCCACGCGCGTCGTCTCGCGCTCCAAATTGTCGACCTTCGTCGCCACCGACACCCCGGAGCAGCACTCGGACCAGACCATCACGCGCGCTGAGTATGACCGCATCTCGCGGCTCCAGAACGACTACATCAAGACGCACGACATGCTCGTCGTCGAAGGCTACATCGGAAACGACCCCGAGTTTCGCGTCCCGGCCCGCCTGATCATCGAGAAGGCGAACGCCAACATCGCGGCGATGCAGGACATCCTCTATTACCGGGCCAGCGAGGACGAGATCGCCGATTTCCAGCCGGCCGCGACTGTCATCTACACGCCGAACCTGCGCGCCGAGGGATATCCCGACGAGCGCCTGATCGCGGTCGACCTCGAGAGCTACATCACCCGCGTCTTCAACTCCGATTACTTCGGCGAGTCGAAGAAGGGCGGACTGCGGATGTGGAACAAGCTGGTTTACGAGCGCGGCGGTCTGGCGCTCCACGCCGGCTGCAAAGTCATTCCGGTAGGCGACACGAAGCGCGTCGGCCTCATCGTCGGACTCTCCGGCACGGGCAAGACCACCACGACTTTCACCAAGCAGAACGAGTCGCAGCCGGTGCAGGACGACTTTTGCGCGCTCATGCCGGGCGGGAAAATCTACGCGACCGAGAACGGCTGCTTCGCCAAGACGTTCGGCCTCAATCCGAACGACGAGCCGACGATCTACCACGCCTGCGCCTCGACGCACGCTTACCTCGAGAACGTCTCCCAGAACGAGGAAGGGAAAGTCGACTACTTCGACACGTCCTACACGCCGAACGGCCGGGCCGTCATCCGGATGGAGGACATCTCCGGTGCCGCCGACGCGCGCGAGATTACCAAGGCCGACTTCCTCCTGATCCTGAACCGCAACGAGAACATCATCCCGGCCGTGGCGAAGCTCGAGGGGCCGCTGGCGGCCGCCTTCTTCATGCTCGGCGAGACCAAGGGCACCAGCGCCGGCGGCGCGTCGGAAGCCGGCAAGTCGCTGCGCGTCCCCGGCACCAATCCGTTCTTCCCGCTGCTGCACGCCTACCAGGGCAACCGGATGCTCGAGCTCATGAACGACAGCCCGATGGAGGTCTACCTCATGAACACCGGCGCCATCGGCGGCGACGGAAAGGCCGAGGGGTCGAAGAAGGTGAAGATCCAGCACTCGTCCGCGGTCGTGAAAGCAATCGCCGAGGGGACCATCAAGTGGGAGCGCGATCCTGACTTCGGATACCTCGTGGCGACGGAAGTCCCGGGCATCGACGACGCCGACTACCTGCAGCCGAAGAAGATGTATGAGCGGCAGGGGAGGCTCGACGAGTACAACCAACTCGTCGCCAAGTACAACAATGACCGCCGGGAGTACCTGAGGAAGTGGAAGGGGCTCTCCGAGGAAGTGGTCAACGCGATCTGAGCTCGCAGCTCTAAGCTCGCAGTTCAAAGGCCCGGGCAAATCCCGGGCCTTTTCATTTCGCGTGTCTTTCTCCTGAGAGCTGCGAGCTACGTCTCCACGTGTAAAAACATGTACAGCGCCGCCAGTGCAAACAGGATGTTCGCGCTCCACGCCGAGAGCAGCGGCGGCAGGTTCCCCACCTCGCCGAACTTCGTGAAGATTCCGAAGATCGTCCAGTAGACGATTCCCAGGACCAGTGCGAGGCCGACGCCGTACAGCGCGCCCCGTTTGCCCATCCGGAAGGCGAACGGCATCGCGATGAGGGCCATGACCAGGCAGATCGCCGGCCACGAAGTCTTCTCGTACAGCTTCGCGGCGAGGTTGTCGGCGCCATACCCGGAGGCGCGGAGGGTGTTCACGTAGCGCCGCAGTTGCGCGTACGTCATCTGCTCGGGCGCCTTGACCTCGGTGGCGAAATCCTCCGGCGTCTCTTTGTAGAAGAGCGGCAACGGCTTGTCGATCACCGAGAAAGTCGAGCTGCCGTCGTCGCGGAACGAGCGCATCCAGCCGTCCTCGAACGCCCACGCCTCGCCGTTCCAGGTCGCGCGGTGGGCGTAGACACGCCGCGTCATCCGCCACTCCGTCGGATGGAACTCGTATACCTGCACCTGGGTCAGCCGCTTCTGGTCGCGGTTGTAGCCGAGGAAGTTGATGATGTAGCGCCCCTTGCCGAGGTACCAGAGCTTCTGCTGCGCCTCGGCGGCGATGGCCGGTTTCCCGTCGATCCTTCGCTTCAACTCGCTGACCCGGCTGGATGAGTACGGAAGGACGAAGTCGAGATTGAGGTACGCCACGATGCTGAGCAGCGCCGCCACGGCGATGATCGGCGCGCCGATGCGGTAGAGCGAGACCCCGCTCGACTTGATCGCCGTCACCTCGTTGTTCTTCGACATCATCGCGAACGTGACCAGCGTGGCCACGAGCACCGAGATCGGCAGCGTCCAGTTCAGGACGCCGAAGATGTGGAAGCGGTAGTAGGTGAGCAGCGTCGACGCGGCCACGCCGTTTTCGCGGGCGTCCTTCGCCGTGTCGGTGTAGTCGATGATTACGAAGAGCGCCGCGACCGAAAACAGGACCAGCACCAGCACTTTCAGGAACTCCCGGAGGATGTAGCGGTCGAGGATGTTCGGGAAAGTGATGTCGAGCCGGTTCAGCAGCGCCCGCTCGTCCGAGGCGGCAGAAGGGGAGCGACGGGCGACCTTTCGCCCGAGCCATTCGGCCACTCGCCGGAAAACGCCGCCTTCCGCCCGGCCGCCGACCATGTCCCGGTTCGCGCGGCCGAGGAAGTAGATGCCGGCCGCGAGGAGTATCAGGTTCGCCCCCCACATGCCGAGCCACGTCGGGATCTTCCCGTTGATGGCCAGTTGCTCGCCGTTGTTGAACATCAGGTAGTAGACGACGATGATCGCAATACTTAAAGAGAAACCTGAGCTTTTGCCGCCGCGGCGGTTGGTGATGCCGAGCGGCAGCGCGAGCACGCCGAAGGCGATGCAGGCGAACGGGATGGCGAACTTCTTATGGATCTCGACCCGGGCGATGTTCCGGTTGATCCGGTCGCTGTCGCCCTTGCCGCGGCTGAGGTGGCGCTCCTGGTCCAGCAGCTCGCGCAAGTTCATTTCACGGAACGACTTGGCCAGCGTCCTGGCGTCGAAGGCCGTATTGGTCGTCGGCATCAGGATACGCTGCGACTCGTTCCTGGTGTGGTCGTAGCGGTCGGGCCGCCGTGAGTCCCACACGTGGGTTTCGGCGCCTGTCAGGTTCATCCAGATGTTTTTGGAGCCATCGGCGGCCTGGATGACCGACAGATTGCCGCCCTCGGCGGCGATGATCCGCTGTCCGCCGCCTTGCTGCGACAGCGCCGCGACGTCGTCTTCCTCCGGCTCGGCCATGTTCTCGCTCATCTGCTTCGGCGTCGTCGCGTCGCGCGATTCGTCGCTGCGGGTGTCGGAAACGAACACGCCTTTCCAGTTCCCGGTGGCCGGGTCAACCTGGTCGACGTAGATCATCAGCTCTTCGTACTTGTCGTAGAAGACCCGCGGCTTGACGGCCTGCTCGGCGGCGGAGGTCGTGAGCTCGATCCGGAACGTCTGGAGCTGCTGATTGCCTTTCGGCAGCACCTCGTTCACCAGGTAGAGGTTGAGGAGGAACATCAGCACGCTGAAGAAGAAGACCGGGCGGTAGATGGTGCGCGTCGACATGCCGAGAGCGCGCATGGCGACGACTTCAGAGTCCGAGGAGAGCCGGCCGACCGCGATCAGGATTCCGAACAGCAGGGACATCGGCAGGGTCAGCACGATGATGTGCGGAAGCGAATACAGAAGCAGGCGGCCAACAGCGGCGCCCGGCAGCGACTGGCGGATGATCAGGCCCGCCATGTCGAAGAGGTTCTGCATCAGGATGAGGGTCGTGTAGAACAGGAGCCCCAGGAACGTGGGAGCGACCATCTCCTTGAAGATGTAGCGCGTGAGGATGCTCATCGGGCGCGGATTATCTCGCGGGATTCACGCCAGACAGCGGATTCGGCGGGCGTTCTCACAGTTTCCACAAAGTCTATTAAGATCGATTATGTTAAACAATGACTATCGTGTGGCCTCTCCGTCCCGGCCGACTTTGTCTGCCGGCGGCTCAGCGTCCGCGCTGTGCAGCGATCCTCGCCTCGCGTGCGCGTTGCAGCGCGAGCTGCCATCCTGCGCGTGATGCCTCGGGCAGTACGCCGATCGTCACGTCGACGGCTCTCTTTTGCCCATTCCGGATGATGTGAAACGTCATCCTGCTGCCGGGCTTCTGCGCGGCCAGGAACAGCAGCACGTCGAGATCGTCGGCAAAACGAAGCGATGCGCCGCCGACGGCCGTAATCAGGTCGCCCCCGCGGATGCCGGCGCTGTCGGCCGGGCCTCCAGGCGTCGTGCGCTCCACGAACAGAAACGGCTCGGACGCCCTGGTCCGATGCGGCCGGACGCTCATTCCGAACCACGGCTGCTGCGGCTCGGTGCGCTTCTCCGCACCGCGTAGGTCTCCGCTGCCGGTCAAGATCACGATGAGGAGCCCGAGAACGCCGATCCGTTTCATGTCCGTCCTTCTTCTTCCTGTTTCTTTCTCGGCTGGAGATCCACGTTGTGCGTGGAGCCGGGTTGAACGACGACTTCGTGGCAGTCTTCTCTGGGAGAGCGGCTGCTGGGACAGAGCGTGTAGAGACCGGGCTCCACGTAAATCGCGCCGCCGAACCGGCCGAGCGGCTCAGGAAAGTGGAAGATGTACGCTGGGGCAACAACCCCACGCGCCGAGACCGACGCGCGATCGCCGAAACGGATCAGGCCTCCCTGCCGTGGCAGCTGGATTCGGAGAGGTTCCCGCGTAATCGCCGTAGAAAGGACGGTTGCCGGATAATCGTATGTCAGCACGATCATTTGAACGGCCGTCGTGCCGCGACTCAACGGGCGTTCGAAGTAGCCGTTCAGCCCGGCGACGCCACCCGACCACGAACGGCCGCCGTCGACCGACATCTGGATTGACGCGCCGCTCGCAGGTAAGCCGTCGGGCGTGAGCACATACCCGGAGACCAGCACTACAGGAGCGGTTTTCAGTGTCAGCTCGGCGGTTTCATCCTCTTCAATCCGGACGTCCAGGGGCGCCGGCGTGCTCCCGGCCGCGGACTGTGCGTCGACCTGGTAATCGCCGGCTGACAAACCGACGAGGTCAAACCGGCCGTCGCCGTTCGTCCGCTGCTGGGCAACGATCCGGCCACCGCGGAACAGGTGGACGACCGCGGGATCACGTTGGCCGTCGTCACCGATGACCTCCCCGCGGATGCGCCCGCCTGGTAACTGAACCTCAATTTCGTGGAGAGACCCGCGCTGTGCGTCTTCCGCGATCCGGACAGGAGACGCTTCGATGCGCGCCGGCGCCGCGCCGTGTGGATAAAGGACCGTTACGGCCCACGTGCCGGCGGCAGGCAAAATCCCTTCGAACCTCCCCTTTTCATCCGCAGTCATCCGGACGACTCCCGCAGACGGATGAGCGAGGTGGAGGTCCGCCTCGAGAGGGTCGTCGCCGGCGCGCACGGCGCCGCGAATCCGCAACGCGTGAATCGCCAGCAGAATCGTCCGGCGGCCCCCCTCGTACAAGTCGATCTCGGTCCGAAGCGCGACCGCGTCGTCACCGTCCCGAACCACCACTTCGTACAGGTCGACCCGGAGACCCTCGACCACCACGCGGCCGTCGAGACCAGCCTTAAGCAATGACGTGCGCGGTGGCTCGCCCGGCAGGAGCGGCGTCACCTCGGTCACTTCCACACGCCACGGCCGCCCCTGCGGGTCAGCCGCCGGCTCGAATACGATGTCGGCCTCGCCGATTGGTGCATGCAGAATCGGGAACGGAAGCTTGACCGCCTCGCCGGTCCGGAGCTCGACCTCGGCAATGATGGCCGCCGACCACCCGGACGCCTCCGACACGATGCGGTAGTGACCGGCGTCGAGGCCGGCGATCTGGAAGAAGCCGCGCTTGTTGGTTTGTGATCCGCGCATCCGGCGTCCGGCCAGGTCATCGCGCCGGCTGTTACCCTGGAACTGCAGCGGGATCAGCGTCACAGAAGCACCCGCGAGCGGCTTCTTCTCCGCGTTCTGAACCCACCCGATGATGCTCGCACCCGGCCGTAACGCTGCCGGCTCGAGGACTCGCAGGCCCTGTGCGCCGGCGACGACGTCCCAGTAGTAAACGGCAGAAAACCCTGGGACTTCGAGACGGAGATCGAAGGTGACACCGGCCGGTACGGCGCAGTGCCAACGCGTGCCGTCGAGGCTGCAACTGGTGGCGCTCTCGGGCATCGGTACAGCTGAGGCGAGCACGGAGACAATCCCCTTCACTCCCCGCAGCTTCGTTCCGCGCGGTGCCTCCAGCGTACTCTCGGCTGCCGCCGCCGCATACGCCGTCAGAGTCAGTCCCGACTCGTCATCAGCCGTCCAGCGGCGGGTCTCGCTCCAGCAGTCCGCTTTGCGAAGCGAGATCGACCACTCTTGTGTCTCGGCGAGCCGGAGGCTGTACTCATTGCGCGCCGGGTTTGTCGGAATGGTGACCGGCGTACCCTGGTCGGGAATCGCGATGAGCTCCGCACCTGCCAGACATTCACCGGCGGCCGGCGCGACCTCGATGTGAATCTTCACGTCGGCGCGCGCAGGCATGATCACAACGCCGCTGCTGATCAGCAGCACCGCCGGCCACTGGCGGATCAGGCTTTTCATGGCGGTCAGATGTCGTAGCAATAGGCAGACTGCCGGCACCAACAGCCCTTCCGGCCATCACACATGCCTTGGCAGAACAAAGATCTCGTCCACGAGATCATCCCGTCACATGGCGGGTTGTTGCAGGCCAGCATGATGTTGCAGGCCGCGTAGTCTTCGCCTCTGACGCAAGCCCAGTACTCACACTCTGCAGATACCGGAAGTGCGGCAACAAGAAGGACGGCCAGCACGAAAAGAACCCGGACGAGTCTCATGGACGTTACCTTTCTTTCTTTCTTTCGGTACCGCCATCATACCCGCGCTCAGGCTATGTGTGCTATTGCTCCGCTTCCAGCCGGCGCAGCAGCTCCCGCACCGCCTCGATCACTTCGCTCTTCTCCACGTTCGGCTTCTTGAACGCCAGGTTGAGGGTGAACGGGAGCGCTTTGTCTTTGAGAGCGAAGACGTAGTTTTTGGGGCGGCCGGCTTTCGATTCCGGTTTGGTGGAGGTCTGCTTGCGCAGGTCGTCGCGGGAAAGCTCGCCGGCGGCGTAGGCGCGGACGAACTGCTCCATCGCCTCTTCGGAGCCGGCGCGGGCGACCTGGACGAGGACGCTCTTGTTCGCGATTCCGGCTTCCCGGCACATCGCCCGGATCCGGTCCGGGATGTCGTTGATGAGCAGCGTCTCGGTGACTGTCGTCCGGGACTTGCCGATGACCTGGGAGATCTTCTCGTGGGTGTAGCCGAACTTCTGCTGCAGGATGTACAGCCCTTCCGCCTCTTCGAACGGCGTCAGGTCTTTCCTCTGGATGTTCTCGATGAGGGCGATCTCGAGCTGCTCGCGGTCGTCGACGTCGAGCTCGATGGCCGGGATCTCATCGAGGCCGGCCATGGTGGCGGCGCGGTAGCGGCGCTCGCCGGAGATGATCTGGTAGCGGTTCGGCCCGATCTGGCGGACCAGGATCGGCTCCAGCACGCCCTTGTCGCGGACGCTGGAGGCCAGCTCTTCGATATTGCCGAGCTGGGTGCGCGGCTGATTGGCGTTTGGCTCGATGAACTGGAGCGGCAGCATCGAGCCGATGTGCCGGCCGGAGCGGCGGGTCAGCTCGTCGACATAGTGCGAGTCGGCGCGCATTACGGAGCGTTCGGGAAGGCCACGCTTAGCCATGGGACGAGGTCCTCAGAACGAGAGATGAGAGATGAGAGATGAGCGATGAACGGAGAGCCGCTGAGCGTTCATCGCTCATCTCTCCTCGCTCATCTCTCGTACCGCGCAGCATGGTCCTATACACGGGACAGAAGCTCCTCGGACAGACTGTAGTACTCCATCGCCCCGCTCGATTTCGGGGCGAACGTGAAGATCGATTCTTTGTAGGCCGGGCTTTCCTCGAGGCGGATCGACTTGGTGATCACGGTATTGAAGACCCGGTCGCCGAAGACGTTGCCGATGGCCTCGTGGATGTCCTTCGACAGCGTGGTCCGCTTGTCGTGCATGGTGATGACGACGCCGAGGAGCTGCAGATTCGGGTTCGGGCGAGCCTTGATCTTCTCGATCGTCTCGAGGAGGTCGTCCGTCCCTTCCAGCGCAAAGTACGACGACTGGATCGGCACCAGGACGTGCGTCGAGGCCACCAGCGCGTTCACCGTGATCATGCCGAGGGTCGGCGGCGTGTCGATGAAGACGTAGTCGTACTCGTTGGCGGTCTCTTTCATCCGGTCCTTGAGGCGGAACGGACCGTCCATGTCTCCGATGAGCTTCGACTCGAGCTTGGCCAGGGCGATCTTGGATGGCGCGACGAAGAGGTTCGGCACCGGCGTCGGCACGATGACCTCGGCCAGCTCCATCTCCTCGCTCACCATGACGTCGTACATCGACCGCGTGATGGCGCGTGCGTCGACGTAGCTCATCGTCGAGTTTGCCTGCGGATCGAGGTCGATCAGCAGCGTTTTGAGGCCCTTGTTTGCGACCGCGGCGGAGAGGTTGATGGCGGTGGTGGTCTTTCCGACACCGCCTTTCTGGTTGGCGACAGTGATGATCATGAACCGGAAATGATTCTACCGGATCGCACGACCGCGCCGCCTCACATCTTGTACTTGCCGAGGTCCTCGGGGGAGAGATTCTCAAACCACTTCTTCGATCTCTCGTCCGGATCCTCGCCGTCTTCCGGCGTGATGGTCTGGGCCTGTTCGAGCACGGACTGGGCGACGAAGATCGGCGCCTCGGCGCGCAGCGCCAGGGCGATGGCGTCGCTGGGACGCGCGTCGATCTCCAGCATCCGGTCATTGCCGCCGCGGGTGATCAGCAGGCGGATCTGGGCGAAGAACGTCGAGTCGCGAAGATCGTTGATGACGATGCGCGAGACCCGCGCGTCGAGCTCCGCGATCATCGTCCGCAGCAGGTCGTGGGTCATCGGCCGCGGCGTGCTGATGTTTTCCAGCTGCAGCGCGATGGCGTTGGCCTCGAAGATCCCGACCCAGATCGGCAGGAAGAACTTCTCCTCGTCATCCTTGAGGACGACGATCGGCGAGTTCGACACCGGGTCGAGCATCAGCCCTTTGATCGACATCGGTACGAGCTCACTGGTCATGCGACAGCCTCCCCGCGCAACGTATGGTGCTGCGCCGATTCGATGCGCACCGCCAGAATACTCCCGAGCGGCGTGGAAGGGTCGGCATGAAAATTCACTACCCAGAAATCGTCGGTTCTTCCGGAGAGCATGGCCGGGTCATGGCGGCTCGGTCCTTCGACCAATACCGGCAGCACACGGCCGCGATACGACTCCAGCCGCTCGCGTTTGTGCCGCTCGTGGAGATCGAATAATCGCTGCAGACGCTCCGACGCGACGGCGTCGTCGACCGGCGGACCGATCCGCAGCGACGGCGTCCCCGGCCGCGGCGAATACTTGAACGCGAACAGCGAGCCGTAGCGGACTTCCTCCAGGAGGCTCAGCGTCTCCTGGAAGTCTTCCTCGGTCTCGCCCGGGAAACCGACGATGAAGTCGGTCGAGAACAGCATTTCCGGGACCGCCGCACGGATCCGGCCGATCGTTTCGAGGTACTTCTCGCGCGTGTACAACCGCTTCATCCGTCGCAGCACGCGCGACGAGCCCGACTGCACCGGCAGATGGAGGTAGCGGGAGATGTTCTCGTGGTCGCGCATGGCGGCGATCATCGAATCGCTCACTTCCGCCGGGTGCGAGGTCATGAAACGGAGGCGGGCGACGCCGGGGATCTCCGCGACGGCGCGCAGCAGGCCGCCGAAATCGCGTCCGCTTTTCGGGCAGCGGTAGGCATTGACGGTCTGGCCGAGGAGCTCGATCTCCACTCGCCCGCTTCCGACGGCCGTGCTGACCTCGGCCAGTACATCTTCGAAGACCCGCGACTGCTCGCGGCCGCGCGTGGTCGGGACGATGCAGAACGTGCAGTTCTTGTTGCAGCCTTCGATGATCGTCACCCACGCCCGGGTCGCGGAGGTGCGGTCGATGTTCGTGTAGTCGTAGTTGCGGTCTTCGTGAAACTCGAGCGCGATGCGCTTCCCGTTCTCCAGCACGTCGTCGAGGTGTCCGACGTTGCCCGGACCCATGACAAAGTCGACCCAGGGGGCGCGCTCGAGGATCTGCTCCCCTTCCTGCTGTGCCACGCAGCCGCAGACGCCGATCTTGAGCTCGCGCTCGTTCTTCAGCTCGCGGAGCCGTCCGAGATGGGAGTAGACCTTCTGCTCCGACTTGTCGCGGATCGAGCAGGTGTTGAGGAGGATCAGGTCCGCCTCGCTCTCCGCCTCGACGCGCTTGTACCCGCGCAGCTTCAGATGACCCGACAGCCGCTGCGTGTCGAGCTCGTTCATCTGGCAGCCCCAGGTTTCGATGTAATAGGACTTGGTCATTGTTAAGCTCGCAGCTCTCAGCTCGCAGCTCTCAGGGGGTTTTTGCTGAGAGCTGAGAACTGCCGCCCGCGAGCTGTTCGAGCTCTTTCCTCGCCGTATCCAGCCGCGTCTTCACGTCATTGAACTGCTTCACGAGCTCGCCATCGCGGCGGTCGAGGTCATCCTCTTCGTAATACCTCTGTTCGAGCGCGGCCAGCTCTTTTTCGAGCGTGGCCACGTTCGCTTTGGCGGCCGCGAGCAGTTGATTGTGCTCGGCGCGTATTTTCCTGTCGGCTGCGTGCTTCTCGGCGAGCGTCGGCTGCGGGGGCTCGTCCGGCAGCGGACGGAGCGGCGTCTCCAGGAGCTTTCCCTTCGACTTCTTCACGTCCTCGTTGGTGATGACCTTGGACGTACTCTTCTTGCGCTTCGCCTTTGCCGTGCGGGCGGTCTCGACGAGATCATCCGCGGCTGCGCCGAACGACCAAGTCGTGGCCAGCAGCAACAGCGCGAGCGCGAGCGGTTTCATGCGCGACCGTATCGATCCTCGAGGCGGACCACGTCCTGCAGCTCCGGCGTCGAGACCTCCGCCACGTCGGTGTCGACAACCGCGTACATCCGATGAATCAAACGGGGCGGGATATGAAACGCCTCCCCTTTCCGCAGCGACAGCTCCCGGCGATCGCCGTCGTGCTCGATCGTCAGTTTCAGCTCGCCGTCGACAACGTACAGCGTCTCGTCTTTCATTTCGTGGTACTGGAGGCTCAGCGACTCCCCCTGGTTCACATGCAGGATCTTCCCGACGTACCGCTCGGTGTGGGCGAAGATCAGCTCGTAGCCCCACGGCTTCGGGACGTGGGTGATCGGGCGGTGCTTGAAGAACAGCTCTCGTTCGTCGCTCATAGGGGTTGATTGACCAGTCCTTCCGGGAAACGCATGGCCACGCTCTCGATCACGAACTCCTCGATCTCCTGCGCGGTCTTCTTCTGCAGTGCCATCTCGGCGATACGCCGGCAGTCTTTGTAACGCACCGAGCGCACCACATTCTTGATCACCGGGATCGACGACGGGTTCATCGAGAAAATCTCCAGGCCGAGGCCGATGAGCACGATCGCGTAGATCGGGTCGGAAGCCATCTCGCCGCACATCTCCACCGGGATTCCGGCCCGCTTGCCGGCGTCGATGACCATCTTCACCAGCCGGAGGATGGCCGGATGCAGCGGCTCGTACAGATAGCTGACGTTCTCGTTGCTCCGGTCGATGGCCAGCGAGTATTGAATGAGGTCGTTCGTCCCG
Organism: Thermoanaerobaculia bacterium; assembly: GCA_035629865.1. Taxonomy (GTDB): domain Bacteria; phylum Acidobacteriota; class Thermoanaerobaculia; order Gp7-AA8; family Gp7-AA8; genus QHVT01. The sequence goes on from DASPHC010000055.1 coordinate 167,652, forward strand.
ATGGCGAAGAAATCCGCCTCGGTGGCCAGCAGGTCGGCGATCACCGCGGCCGACGGCACTTCGATCATGATCCCGATCTGCAGGTCTTTGTTGTGGGCGATCCCCTCGGCGTCGAGCTCCTGGCGGATCTCGCGGACGAGCGTCTTCACCTGCCGCAGCTCCTGCACGCCGGAGACGAGCGGGAACATGATCTTGATCTTCCCGTGCGCCGAGGCGCGCAGCAGGGCCCGCAACTGGGTCTTGAACATGTCGCGGTGCTGCATGCAGAGCCGCAGCGCGCGGAGACCGAGGACCGGATTGTCTTCCTTCGAGCCCATCACCTCGCGGGCCAGCTTCTTCCCGCCGAGGTCGAACGTCCGGATGATGCACCAGTTCGGCGCCGTCGATTCCGCGATCTTCCTGTAGATGTTGAAGTGCTCTTCCTCGGTCGGCAGATCGGGGCTGGTGGAGATGTAGAGGAATTCGCTGCGATAGAGCCCGATCCCTTCTGCGCCGAACTTGTTCGCGTCGTCCAGCTCCTCGACCAGCTCGATGTTCGCCTGCAGCGAGATCTTCCGGTTGTCCTTCGTGATCGCCGGCAGGAGGCGGTTCTCGAGCAGCTTCTGCTCCGCTTCCTCGTGCCGGGAGACGCGGCTGATGTACTCCGAGACCATCGCCGGGGTCGGGTTGACGACGAGGGTCCCCTCGTAGCCGTCGACGATCACCAGCTCGTCGTTGTCGACGATCTTGGTGAGGCGCGGCACGCCGATGACGGCGGGCATGAAAAGCGACTTGGCGATGATCGAGGTGTGCGACGTCCTGCCGCCGACCTCGGTCGCGAAGCCGACGATCGGACGGCGGTTGAAATGGATCGTGTCCGACGGCGTCAGATCGTCGGCGATGATGATGACGTCGTGCTTGATCTCGGAGAGGTCGTGATGCGCGACTCCCATCAGGTTCACCAGCACGCGCTCGGCGACGTCCTTGACGTCGGCCACGCGCTCGCGGAGGTACTCGTCGTCGAAGGACGCGAAGCGGGCCTGTAGCTCTTCCTGCACCTCGGCGAGTGCCCACTCGGCGTTCACCTGCTCGTTCTCGATCTTCTGGACGACTTTGTCGGCGAACGAGGCATCGCCGACGATCATGGCGTGGGCCTCGAAGATCTGGGCGTACTCATCACCCATCGAGCGGCTGACTTTGAGCTTCAGCTCGAGCAGCTCGTCGCGGGTCTTCTCCAGCGACTCCAGGAACCGTGTGACCTCGGAGTCGACTTCCTCCTCGCGAATCGGGACCCGGTAGACCGAAGCCACGCGCTTCTCGACGATCACCGCCCTGCCGATGGCGATGCCGGGAGAGACCCCGACGCCTTTGTAGGTGCGAATGTCGCTACGCGTTTGAGCTGAGGACGGCATCAGCTCATTCTACTTCGTCGAATTTGGCGTCGATCAGCTTCTCGATCGCATCGAGGGCGTCGCGCTCGTCCTGGCCGTCCGCCCGGACGAGAATCGACGACCCGCGACCGGCGGCGAGCAGCAGGATTCCGAGAATCGACTTGCCGTCGACCTCTTCCTCCCCTTTCCGGATCTTGATGTCAGCTTTGAAGCGCGCCGCGGTGTGCACCAGCTTCGCCGCGGCGCGTGCATGAAGTCCGAGCTTGTTCTTGATCTCGATCGACCGCTCGGTCACGCCGTGGCTCCGGCGCGTTTCTCCGCCGTCAGCAGGTCGGACGCCACGCGGATGGCTTTCGAGCCCTTCTCGCTGATCACGTGGGCCAGCGTGGAGACGTCCTTCGACTCCTGCTTGACCATGGCGAACTTCACCACCATCGGCAGGTTCACGCCGGTGACGATCTCGATCCTCCCCTGCTCCAGAAACGAGAGGCTGATGTTGCTCGGCGTCCCGCCGAACATGTCGGTAAAGATGATGACGTCGCGGTCGTGCCCGATCCGCTCGAGGGCGCCGGCGATCTTCTCGCGCGCCTCGTCGACGGTGTCGCTCCATTCGAGCGGTACGGCTTCGATGCCGGAAACGTCTGCTTCGATCTGGCGGGCCGCGTTCAACAGCTCGTACGCCAGATTTCCATGGGTAACAATCAATGCCCCGATCAAGAACTACCTCCGCGGGTGCGCATAATAAGACAAATCGGCCGGCACCCCGCCGGATGGCGAACGCGGCCGCTCACCTCTTATAGTCCCGGTGCACCGTCTCCACGGCGTACCCGGCCTCTTCGAGGTCGTCGCTGAGGCGCTGGCCGATGGCGACGGAGCGGTGCTTGCCGCCGGTGCAGCCGATGCCGATGGTCAGGTAGCTCTTCATCTCCTTCCGGTAGCCCGGGAGGACGTACGTTACGAAGTCGAGCAGGCGGGCGTAGAACTCTTCGTACCCTTCCTGCTCGCGCAGATATTCGATGACCTCGGGGTCGAGCCCGGTCTTCGGCCGCAGCGATTCGACGAAGTGCGGGTTCGGCAGGAAGCGGACGTCGAAGAGGAGGTCGAGATTGTACGGAAGGCTGTATTTGAAGCCGAAGGTGATCAGGGTGACGAGCATGGTCGGCTCGTGGCCCGGGATCTGGAACCGGCGCAGGACCTCGGCTTTCAGCTCGTGCACGGAGAACTGGGAGGTGTCGAGGGACATGTTCGCCAGCGACTTGACCTCGGTCAGGGCATCACGCTCGGCTTTGATGGCCTCCAGCAGCGGCCGATCTTTCGCCAGCGGGTGCGGGCGCCTCGTCTCCGAGTAGCGCCGGGCCAGCGCCTCGTCGCTCGCCTCGAGGAAGATCAACACCGTGTTCGGGACGAGCTTCTGCAGCCGCTCGCGATAGAAGTTCGGGAAGATGGTGGCGAAGTCGCGGGTCCGGACGTCGACGACGATGCCGACCCGGTTCGCTTTCTCGTGCGTCGTGACCTCGGCGAGATACGGCTCGATCAACTGGATCGGCAGGTTGTCCGTGCAATAGAAGCCAAGATCCTCCAGCGTCGACTGTACGTAGCTCTTGCCGGAGCCGGAAAGGCCGGTGATGACGACGAGATATTCAGGAGGTTGAATACTCAAACGAGACAGTTCCTCCGCGAGAGGTGAAGTTTAACGAGGTTATCGGTTGTCAGTTGTCGGTTATCTGTCAGTCCTCGGCTTCGGTTGCCGTACCGCGAGTGCCGTCCAGGCGATCAATGGCAGACAACTGACAACCGACAACTGCTTCACCGTTGCCTCCGCGTGCGGTCGATCACGTCCGGTGCGAATCGCGTGCGCGAATGCACGCTCCGGAGCTCCGAGCTGGCCTTCTCTTCGTTGTTGCTGGGCGGCAGGTGGTCGCTCATCGCCGCCGATCCCTGCCGGGCGATCTTCTCGTCGATGCGCCGGGTGAACTCGCGCGCGGAGTCGTAGCCCTGCAGCTTCATCAGGTGATTGCGGGCCGCGACCTCCACGAGCAGCGCCAGGTTGCGCCCCGAGGCAACCGGCAGCCGGACGTACGGTTTTTTCACCCCGAGCAGCTCGTAGGTCTCGCCGCTGATGCCGAGGCGGTCGTACTCCGCCCCTTCCACCCACTTCTCCAGCTTCACCACCATGTCGATCGGCTTCACGTCGCGGGTCGAGGCGACGCCGAAGAGGTCCTTGATGTCGATGATGCCGATGCCGCGCAATTCCATGTGATGGCGCAACAGGTCGTTCGAGTAGCCGAGCAGCACGTCGTTTGGATGGCGCTTGATGACCACCAGGTCGTCGGCGATGAGCCGATGGCCGTTCGAGACGAGGTCGAGCGCGCATTCGCTCTTGCCGATGCCGCTGTCGCCGAGGAGCAGCACGCCGATGCCGTAGACGTCGAGAAGGCCCGAGTGCATGGTCAGCCGGGGGGCCATGTTCTCTTCGAGGAAGTAAGTCGTCCGGGTGATGGTCGTCGACGACATGGCCGGCGTGGAGAAGAGCGGCACGGAGCGCTTCTCGCACTCGACCCGCAGCTCGTCCAGAGGCGTGATCCCTTTGGTGACGATGAAGCAGGAGATATCGAGCCCGCTGACGTCGCGGATCCGCTTCTCCCGCAGGCGCGGCGGAAGACTCTGCAGATACTTCGTCTCCGAGGCCCCGATGATCTGCACCCGCCACGGCTTGATGTACTCGTAGTAGCCGGCAAAGGCGAGCCCCGGCTTCTGCACGCGCGGACGCTGGATGACGTTGTGAAGTCCGTCGTCGCCGGTGACGAGCTTGAGCTGGAGGTCCTCCATCTCGCCCACCATCAGCGACTGCACCGTGGTCTCTATGTAGTCTTCATCGGTCACACGTGCAGTTTATCGTCCCTGTGTGGGAGCGCGGCTACTTCTTGAGCGACGTCCTGGCCTGCTTCTCCATCAGCTCCTGCCCTTCCTTCTCCTTGGTGCGGCCGGCGAAGCGGTCTTTGCCGGTGGCGCCGTCGGCTTCGACGACGAAGGTCAGGTCTTTGACGTCGAACGTCTTGGCGATCTCGGGGCCGCTGAAGGTGATCGAATAGGTGCGGATCATGTTGGACGTGCTCATGCTGCCGCCGAGGTTCGTCCCGCCGTCATCCGACTTGCCGCCGCCGCTGGAGCCGATGTTCGAGAGCGCCCCTGCCACGGCCGGATTGTCGCGCTTGGTCGTGGTGTCGGTGCGGTCGGAGACGTTGATGCCGGACGGCGGCCCGAACAGGACGATCAGCTTGCCGCGAAGGGTCTTCGAGGCGGGGATCTTGCCGATGGTGAGGTACTTGTCGGCCTGTTCGGCGCGCTTCTTCACCTCGGCCTCGAACTCGGGACCGCGGCCGGCCAGAAAGTCCGAGACGAACTTCGCCGCGGCGGCTTCACTGGTCAGAGCGCCCCACTGGTCGCGCTCCGCCTTGGTCATGAAATAGCCGGCCGGCGTCTCGTTCCAGCCGTCGTACTTGCCAAGGTTCGCAGCGAAAAGGGGAACGGCGAGAAACGCGACTGCCACGGCGAGAATGCTGATCCGACGCATGAGGCCTCCAGGGTTTGTGTTTGGCCCCGATGGTACACCGCGCCGCGGTAACGATGCTGTTACTACAAAGGCAGAAGGCAGAAAGCAAAAGGCAGAAGGTTCACATCCTTCTGCCCTCTGCCTTCTGACTTCTGCCTTTGACTTTTGTGCGGCTCAGAATTCGGGCGAGATCAGGCCGAGATTGTTGTCGCGGCGCTTGTAGATCACCGAGACCCGGTCCGTGTCGATGTCGCGGAAGACGATGAACTCGTTCTTCGAGTCGTCGAGCCGGAGGGCGGCCTCTTCGATCGACATCGGCCGGATGGCGATGCTGTTGGTCTTGACGATGCGCGGCGCGCGCTCCTCGGTCTCCTCGCGGAGCTGTCCGGGCTCAAGCACCTGCACGTTCCATTCGCTGATGCCCGGCTTCGAGCCGTCGTTGCGATGGTGGTCGCGGAGCTTGCTGCGGTTCTTCTGGGCCTGGCGCTTGATGTGGTCGAGGGCGGAGTTGACGGCGTCCTGCATCGACTCGTCGGACTCCTGCACGCTCTTGACGTCGTGCTCCTTCCCCTTGATCAGGATCTCGCAGATGTTGCGGTACTTCTCGACCTGCAGGACCACCCGCACGTCGATCACGTCGTCGAACAGTTTCTCCTGGATCTTGGCCAGCTTCTTCTCGACCAGGTCCCGGACGTCGGGAGGAATCTCGTAATTACGGCCGGAAATCTCGGTTGCCATACACCACACCTCGAACTAAAAGATTTGCTTGCGGTCCGTCGACGAAGGGATGTTGAGCTCGTCGCGATACTTCGCCACGGTCCGGCGGGCGATATTGATTCCCTCGTCGTTCAGGATCTTCATGATCTTGGAGTCGCTGAGGGGCTTGCGCGGGTCCTCGTTCTCGATGTAGCTCTGGATCTTCTTCTTCACCGTCAGGGAGGAGATGTCTTCGCCGGTGTCGGAGTCGATGCCGGAGTGGAAGAAATACTTCATCAGGAAGAGGCCGCGCGGCGTGTGCATGTACTTGTTGGACACGACACGGGAGACGGTGGACTCGTGCATCTGGATGTCGTCGGCGACGTCGCGGAGCACGAGGGGACGCAGGAAGTCGATGCCGCGCTCGAGGAACTCGCGCTGGTGCTTGACGATGGACTCGGCCACTTTGTAGATCGTGCGCTGGCGCTGGTCGAGGCTCTTGATGAGCCACACCGCGGAGCGGATCTTGTCTTTGATGTAGTTGACCGTCTCGCCGTCCTGCTTGGAGTCCATGGAGTTGAGCATCGAGCGGTAGCCGCTGTTGATGCGCAGCTTGGGCATGCCGTCCTCGTTGAGGACGATTACGTACTCGTCGCCGACCTTGTGCACGTAGACATCGGGCTCGACGTAGATCGCTCGCTCATTGGAGTATTTCCTCCCAGGCTTGGGATCGAGGTGCTTGATGATCTCGACCATGCCCTCGAGCGTCTTCATGTCGATGCCGAGGGACTTGGCCAGCGGAACGAACTTTCGCTGCATGAACTCGTCCCAGTGGTCGCGGATGATCACCTCGACCAGAGGGGCGTCGACTTCGAGGAACCGCATCTGCAGCAGCAGGCACTCCCGGAGATCGCGGGCCCCGACGCCGATCGGGTCGAGCGACTGCACGGCCTTGATCGCGGTCTCCACTTCCTCGGCGCCGTAGCCGCCCGAGGCCACGATCTCCTCCTCGTTGGCCCGCAGATACCCGTCCTCGTCGATGTTGCCGATGATGAACTGGGCGATCTCCTTGGTCCGCGGTGAAGCATCGGACATGGAGAGCTGCCAGGTGAGGTGGTCGGAGAGGTTCGGCGGGCGGGTGAGCGTGTTCTCGATGGGGAACTCTTCGTGCTCCTCCCCCATCCCGCGCGGGTTGTAGCCGTACTCGATGTAGTCCTGGAAGTAGGCGTCGTAGTCGATCTCTTCGAACGAGTCCTTTTCTTTTTCCTGGGTCTCGACCTTCGGAGCCTCGGCCGCTGCTTCGTTCTCGCTCTTGGTTTCCTCAGCCTGCGTTTCTTCGGCTTTGACTTCTTCGGCGGTCTCGTCGAGAAGCGGGTTCTCGAGCAGTTCCTGGTTCAGGACTTCCTGAAGCTCGAGCTTCGAGAGCTGCAGCAGCTTGATCGCCTGCTGCAGCGACGGCGTCATGATCAGCTTCTGGCTGAGTTTGAGATGAAGCTTCTGTTCAAGTGCCATGGATGCGACTGCAGGTACCTTCCTCGGTCAGTTTAGATTGAATGTCTCGCCCAGGTAAATTCGCCGGACCTCAGCGTCGGCCGATAGGCTCTCGGGCTCTCCCTGCCGGAAGATCTCACCTTCTTTGATGATGTAGGCCCGATCGGTGATCTTCAATGTTTCCCGTACGTTGTGGTCCGTAATGAGGATCCCGATCCCCCGGACCCGCAGTTGCGAAACGATGCGTTGTATTTCGAAGACTGCGATTGGATCGATTCCTGCAAACGGTTCGTCTAGCAAGATGAATGCCGGGTTGATCGCCAGACTTCTCGCGATCTCCACCCTCCGTCTTTCCCCACCCGACAACGCATACGCCCTGCTCCGCGCGATGTGTGTGATCCCGAACTCTTCCAGCAACGCGCGCGTGCGCCGTTCGCGCTCGGCCCGCGGCAGACGCATGGTCTCGAAGACCGATAAAAGGTTCTCTTCCACGGTGAGTTTCCGGAACACCGACGCTTCCTGCGGGAGATAACTGATGCCCCGCTGCGCGCGCAGGTACATCGGCAGCTCGGTGATGTCGTCGTCGCCCAGAGCCACCGTTCCGCCGTCCGGCTTCACCAGCCCGACGATCATGTAGAACGTGGTCGTCTTCCCCGCGCCATTCGGCCCGAGCAACCCCACGATCTCCCCCTGCCGGATCTCCACGGAAACATCCCGTACCACCCTTCGCCCCTTGTAAACCTTCACCAGATGGGTCGCGGTGAGATGCAGCGGCTCCTGTTTGGCAACGCCATCAGCCATGCGCGGCGGAGAGTATCAGGTGAGGGCAGAAGGACGAAGGCAGAAGGCAGAAGTGGGAAAAGAGTTACAGCGTCACGCTCCCACGACGACGTATTCGGCGAACGCGCTCGACTGCGGAATCGGCAGACCATCTTCGCGCAGCCCTTCGACGTGCAATTGAATCGCTTCGTACATGTTGCGTTCCGTCTCTTCGCGCGTCGCGCCGGTGGCGACACAGCCCGGCAAATCGGGCGAGTACGCCGAGAAGTTCTGGCCTGCGTCTTCGATCACGATCAGAAACCGATGCACGTTCATTTCAAGCCTGCCTGTTTGAGGATGCTGTTGAATGTTCCGGGCGCGAGATCATCGCTCAGTTTACCGGCGATCGTCACACGGCCTGGCTTCGACGGATGCCGGAACTGACGGTGACTGCTGCCGCCCGAAGGCACTTGGTACCAGCCGTCATCCTCAACGATCCCAATGGCATCGCGGACCTTCGTCGGCACGCGGTCATTCTAAACCGCGATTCCTACGGCCCCTCGTGTTTGTACGTCCCCTTGGTCTTGCCGTCCGGGCTGAGCACCTGTACGCGGTCTCGGGCGACGTCGAAGACGATCTGCTGGCCGGAGACGTCGCCGTTCGGGTCGCTGATTTTGGCCGGAGTGCCGAAGACGTAGATCATTTTTTTGTCGACGTGGTAGATGGCTTTGTCGCCGGCGCCTTTGCGGCCGGTGGAGGACTCGCTCATCGCCACCGCGGTCTCCGCTTCCATGCGCTGCACTTTGCGGTTCTCGTCGAGGAAGAGCGTCGCTTTCTCCGACTTGAGGTTGCGGGTCTCGTCGACGATGTTGACCTTGCCGAGGAACTCCACGCGGCGCTCGCCGCGGCGGGCGATGAGCTGGTCGCTCGTGGTCTGCATCGGGGCCTTGCGCGCCTCGGCGCCGCTGGTGTTGTAGAGCAGCGTGCGGACGTTGCCGCGGGCGGTGATGGAGTCGCCGTTCCCCTGCACCTGCATCTCGTGGGCGAGGATGGTGTTGCTGTCCTGCCACGCTTTCACGTTGCCGGTGAAGACGGCGATCTTCTGCTGCTGGCGCATGATCAATTCGTCGGCGTTGACGAAGACCGGCTTGGCTGATGGGAAGAGGTTCGTGGCATCGGCGGTCGGTCCGCCTCCCTTTCCCTTCCCGACGAGCTGCGCGATCACCGAACCGCTGGCGCGGGCCACCTGTGCCCGCGGCGAAAACTCGATCTGTTTCGCCTTCAGGATCTGGCCGTCGGCAACGACCGTCGCCTGCCAGCCCGGATCGGTGGTCAGGATGATCTTGTCGCCGGCGATGTCGTAATTCGCGCGGAACGCCGAGGCGGTGTTCTTCGGGTCGGCGTAGCGAAAGGCGCCTTCGAGATGCGCCGAGCGCGCGCGGCGCGTGGTCTGGTCGTAGTAGACGGTCACGTGCTCGGCGTTGATCTGCCGCGTCTCCGGTCCCATTTCCTTCATCACCACCTGCCAGTCGGCCTTGATCTCCTGGATCAGCCGGTTGGCGATGGCCACGCGGAAGTTGCGCGCGGTGATCTCGCGGCGCGGCGGTCCGTCGAGCACCGCCCTGGCGATGTTCTCCGCGGAGATGGCGTTGAAGGCGTTGATCTGGCCGTCGGGACCGAGCTCGGTGTTGAAGGAGTCGGAGGTGATGGTCTTGCGGCCGCCGAGGTCCTCGCCGGGAAGCTGGTTCGCCCCGACGACGATCACGCAGTTGCGCTGCCCTTCCATCCCGATGAGCTGGCGGCGGTCCTGGGTGAAGCGGCCGGTCATGAAGTCGGCGCGGAGGCTGTCGGCGCCGCGGTCCATCTGCACCTGGTCGCGGAACTCGACGATGTTCTCGCGGCGGCGAAAAATGCTCTCCACTCCGCGGAGGGTCATCGGCACTTCGGCCGGCTGCGAGGGGACCATGGTGGCGTCGACCTGCTTGTGGAGGCGCAGGGTCTCTCCCTCGACGTCGAGGTCGAGCGCGCCGGCTTTGCCGTTCCAGCGGTCGACCTTGAACTCGACCGGGATGTCGTTGGTCAGCCGGGCGCCGTCGTAGCGGATCTCGGCGGTCTTGATCTCGATGTTGTCGCTGGAGGTGACGCGCACGCCCCCCTTGGCCTCGGCTTCTTTGGTCTTGCTGTTGAACTGGGCTTCGGGGCAGGAGATGACGTACGTGAGGCCGTTGGCGCGGTAGAGGGTGAGGGTGACCCCTTCGAGCGTGGTCCAGCCCGACTGAAACGAGACGATCCGGGTGGCCACGATCTCCGAAACGACGCGTCCGCCGATCGTCTGCACGTCGCGAAAGGCCTTTCCTTCAACCAGCGGGGCATCCTGGGGACGCTGGGTGGAGGTGACGGCCTCGGCGGGCTTGCGCGCGCCCCGGCCGCGGGAGGCGGTCCAGTTGGCGATGATGACGCCGAGAAATGCGAGGAAGACGATCGGCAGCGCGATGCGGAGTGCCTTGACGGTGCGCTGCATGTTGTTGCGACGTAACAGCTTCGCCTCGCATTTCGTTCCGCGGGCGGTACACTGGCGTCATGCGGCTCGCCCTCTTCGCAGTTGCGCTCCTCCTTTTCGCCACCCCCGTCCTGCCGGATGATGAGAACAAGCACGTCAAGGAGCTGATGGCGGCCATCAAGGGGAAAGAGAACCGCCCCGCCGGCGAGGTCTTCAAGAACGTCCAGATGATGAAGGACGTCCCCGCTGGCCGCTTCCTCAAGATCATGGACACCGGCTTCAACAAGGCCCTCGGCACCACCTGCGATCACTGCCACGCCGAGGACCGCTGGGAAGCCGACGAAAAGCGCCCCAAACGCGCCGCACGGGAGATGATGGTCCTGGTCAACCAGATCAACGACAGCCTCCAGAAGCTCCAGGACATCGACACCTCGGATGCGACGGTGAACTGCACCACGTGCCACCGGGGGTATGTGAAACCGGCCACGCAGATGCGGTAGGTGGGTGGGGTGAACCCATAGGTCCTATTCGGTCCTATCAGCCCGGCGCCACATCCACCACATTCAACCTGGCGCCGCACCACTTGTCCGGCTCTACGTGCACCAGCAGATCCACGGTGCCCACGAGCAACACCCCCAACTGCTTCACGCTCGGCCAGAGCACGCCGGTAGCGTTGCCGGTTGCATCCTGCAACGACAGCTCGCAGCAATCCTCGGCGAAATTGCGGGTTCCGGTGACGGTCACCCCACGAATCACAAAAAGCGGCTGGGCGTTCCCGGCCCCGAAGGGCTGCAGCATTTCGTGGACGGCGAGGAACTCCGCGTCCACATCCGCGAACGTCAGCGTGGCATCGACGTGCGCTTCGCGGCGGTAGAGCGTCTCGTCGAGGCGCGCGAAACTCTCGAGCAGGCGGCGGCGGAGCTCCGGGAGGTTGCGCGTTTCGAGGGAAAAGCCGCAGGCGAATTCGTGGCCGCCGAAGTGGGTGAAGAGGTCCGCCACCTCTTCGAGCCGGCCGTGCAGGTCGATGGTCGGGATGCTGCGGGCGGAGCCGACGCAGAGGTCGCCCTCGATGGTCATCACCAGCGCCGGCCGGTAATAACGCTGGGCGATGCGGCCGGCGGTCAGGCCGAGAACCCCGCGATGCCATCCCTCCCCTGCCAGGATCAGCACCGGCTCGTCACCTTTTACCTGCTCCTCCGCCGACGCGCGGACCTCTTTCTCGATCTGCTGCCGCTCGGCGTTCATCCGGTCGAGCTCCGCGCAGATCTCCCACGCCGCCTCTTCGGTCGCCGCGCCGAACAGGTCGATGGCCGTATTCGCCGACGCCAGCCGTCCCGCGGCATTGATGCGCGGGCCGATCTTGAAGCCGACATCTACAGCTCGTAGAGGACGCCCTGCGAGGCCGAGCCGCTTCAAAAGCGCCCGCAGGCCGGGATTCTTCACGTCCGCGAGACCGGCTAACCCGAGGGAGGTGATGGTCCGGTTCTCGCCGATCAGCGGAGCGACGTCGGCCACGGTCCCGATCGCGGCGATCTTCAGAAGCGAGGCGATCGAAATCTTCCCGGCGCTCTCTGAGGGACGCCTGCGGATCAACTCGCAACAGAGCTTGAACGCGACTCCAACCCCCGCCAGCTCCTTGAACGGATACTCACACCCCGGCTGCTTCGGGTTCAGCACCGCCGCGGCCTCGGGGAGATGTCCGGGCGGCAGGTGATGGTCGGTGATGATGACGTCGATCCCCCGCTCGATGGCCCGGCGCACCGGCTCGACGCTGGTGATGCCGCAGTCGACGGTGATGACCAATTTCACATTGCGCTCGGCCAGCACCCGGTCGAGCACCTCCATCTTCAGCCCGTAGCCGTCGACCAGCCGGTGCGGCACGACAAACCCCGCATCCGCGCCGAGGGAGCGCAGGACTGACTGCAGGAGAACGATCGACGTGACGCCGTCGACGTCGTAATCACCGTAGATGACGATCGCCTCCCCATCGCGCACGGCCCGCGCGATCCGCTCGCAGGCGTGATCCATCCCATGAATGCCCGAAGGATCGTGCAGGTCGCCGATGGCGGGAGCGACGAACCGCCGGAACGACTCCTCATCCGATACGCCGCGCCGGATCAAAAGTGAGCGCAGCGTCGCGTTCGCAACCGGGATGCGGGGATTGTCGGGAGGAGACTCGGAAAGGGTCCAGAAGTCGTGGATCACGTGAGGACTACGTTAACGCACGTTCACTTCTCGAACACGCCCATCTTCCGAAACTTCTTGTACCGCTCGTCCAGGAGCGCCGGCACTTTCAGCTTTTGCAGCTCGCGGATGATACGTTCGAGCACCGGGCCGATCAGCTCGGCGGCGGCGGCGGGGTCGGCGTGGGCTCCGCCGACCGGTTCGGGGATGATCTCGTCGATGATGTTGAGCTTTTTGAGATCCTGGGCGGTGATCTTCATCGCCGCGGCTGCGTCGGGAGCGGCCGAGGAGTTTTTCCAGAGGATGGCGGCGCAGCCTTCGGGGGAAATGACCGAGTAGACGGCATGCTCGAGCATCAGCACGCGGTCGCCGACGCCGAGGGCCAGGGCGCCGCCGCTGCCACCTTCGCCGATGACGGTGATGATAATCGGAACGGTGAGCGCGGCCATCTCGCGGAGGTTCACCGCGATCGCTTCCGCCTGCCCACGCTCCTCGGCGCCGACGCCGGGATAGGCGCCCTGGGTGTCGATGAACGAGAGGACCGGCAGGTGGAACTTCTCGGCGAGCTTCATCACCCGCAGCGCCTTCCGGAACCCTTCCGGACGCGGCTGGCCGAAGTTGCGGAGGACCTTTTCCTTGGTGTTCCGCCCTTTCTGGTGGCCGACCACACAGCACGGGATGCCGCGGAAGCGGCCGAACCCGGACACGACGGCCGGATCGTCGCCGAACTTGCGGTCGCCGGCGATCTCCTGCCACTCCTCGATCATCATGCTGATGAAATCGAGCGTGTAGGGGCGCTGGGGATGGCGGGCGACCAGCGTCTTCTGCCAGGGGGTGAGGTTCGAATAGATTTCGTTCGAGACTTTGGTAAGCTTCTGGCGGAGCTCGGCGATCTCGGTTTCCGTAGCTGTTCCCGCTTCGGCCGCGGTGAGCTCTTCGATTCGACGCCGGATCCGCAGGATTGGCTCTTCGAATTGCGTCGGGTCTGCGCTCATGTGGGCGTGACCCTAACAAAGAAAGCGACATGCTGGCAACTGAAGAACATCCATCCTCGGCCGACGAGCCCCAGTCGAGACCCGACTCGCGCCCGAGCCTGCTCGAAACGCACGCGCACAACGAGCGCATGCGCCATATCCCATCCACCGCCTCGATCGTCCAGAAACTGGACGCCGACCTGCGCCGCAGGATCGAGCGGCTCTGGCTCCCCTACAACGACCTCCCGGCCAGCGATCCGCGCCATCCGGCGATGGAAGTGGAGTTTCGCGCACTCTGCCGCTCGCTCGACCGAATCGGCGACTGCGCCCGCAACCATCACCACCACCGTGGCCACAACCACCCGCCGAACGACCTCGGCCACCGGCTCACCTGGACGCTCAACCAGACCATCGCCGCCCTGAACGCCGCCGAGGCGGAGACATTCGGCAGGCGCTTTCCCTTCCAGACCTTCGAACGCTCCAACGCCGAGCCGCTCTGGGCCGCGGTCCTCGCGTCGATCCAGCACGTGCAGAAGCTGCAGGAGCTGGTTCGCGAGATCGAGCCGGAGATCGACGAGCGGATGTACGAAGGGCTGGTGGTGTTGCAGGAACCGTTAAGGCGAGAGCCGATGGCCTGAAGGTCCGCTGGTCTACGGATAGCCGGTTTTCGCCGGAGCGCCGGTTTTCAAAACCGGCCGGTCCGCCGACCTCGGGTCGGCGGGCTCTTGCGCTGCGTGAACGCGGGCCGGTCGGAGACCGGCGCTCCATTACGAAGACCGGCGCTCCAACTCGCTTACTGGATCGCGGTCACCGGGTGCAGTTCCCAGCCGTTGGTCGTCTTCAGGTTCGCGCCGCCGTAGCACGTCGTCGTTCCGCTGTTTCCGCCCGGATGCTGGGTATCCCAGAACGGTCCGCCCGTGACGGTGACGGCGATCGGGACCGGGAGACAGGTGTACGTGCTCCGCGGCAGCTGCAGAGGGTTTCCAACGAGTTGCAGAAATGCGTTGCGCACGGCCGTGAACGGCGCATTGCCCGGCCCCGGCAGTCCCGACACTTCCACGTTGATGAGGTTCGTCACACCCGCCATGAAGACAGGCGTGTCGCCGAGGATGACGTGGAAGTCGTTGTCGTTGGGGAGGTTGTAGGCGTACATGTAGGCGCCGAAGGATGCGCGGTTGTTTTCCACCCCGGTTCGCGGCGCCACGTTGTTCAGGCCAGGCGGAATCGGCAGCGTGGTGACGGCGGTGATGGAGGTGTACGAGACCGGGACCGCCGTCGTCACCATCGTGGTTTTGGCGCTGGCTCGCACCTTCCCGTCGAACACCAGGTTCGGCAGGTTGTCGACGATCAGCACCATCTGGCCCGCAACCGCCTCTTCCCCCTCCTCCCGCAACTCGACCTGGGGAAGGGGCTGGACGGTCCTGCACGCGGAGAAGAAGAACGTGACCACCAGGGCCGGGATCAACAAAAATTGTTTGAGCTTCATCAAAGCCTCCGGAGAGGAGGGTCACGGCGATGGAAGATCCCTACCCAGGAGCCGGCGCAGCCGACCGAGCGCCGACTCTATAGGACTGTTAGAGGATGTTGATCGGATCCACGTCGATCGCCACCTCCACCCCCTTCCACTTTCTCGGTAACAGCACCGCCTCCACCGCTCGCCGCAGCGCTGTCCGCTGCGCGGAGCGCAGCAGAATCTGGTAGCGCCAGACCCCCTTGATCCTCGCCATCGGCGCAGGTGCCGGGCCCTGCACGCGCGTTCCCGCCAACGGCGCGACCGCCTCTTCCAGCATCTGCCCACACTCCCGCGCCGCCTTCTCCACATCCATCAAATTCTCGCCGCGGAAGAGGATGGCGATCATGGCCGTCACCGGCGGGTAGTGAAATGTCCGCCGGAATTGGATCTCGGCTTCGAAGAAGGCTTCGTAGTCGTGCTGCAAGGCGTGCTGAATCGCGTAGTGTGCCGGAAACGCCGTCTGGATCATCACCTTGCCGCGTAACTCCCCCCGTCCCGCCCGCCCGGCCACCTGGGTCAGCAGGTAGAACGTCTTCTCGGCCGACCGAAAGTCGGGGTAGCCGAGGATCGAGTCGGCGTTCAACACACCGGTCAACGTCACGTTCGGGAAGTGGTGCCCCTTGCTGAGCATCTGCGTCCCGATCAGCGCCTGGGTCTCGCGTCTCCGGAAGCGGTCGAGGATCGCGACCATCGAGCCTTTTTTGCGGGTCGAGTCGCGGTCGAGGACGTCGACGGTCACGCCGGGGAAGTCGCGCTGGAAGCGCTCTTCGACCTTCTCCGTCCCGAAGCCGATCGGCTGCAGGACTTCTCCCTGGCAGAGGGGGCATTTGGCGGGGATGGTCTTGCGCGCGCCGCAGTAGTGGCAGATGAGGAGGTTGTCCCGGCGGTGGACGGTCAGCGTGACGCTGCAGTCGTTGCAGCGGAATTCGTGGCCGCACTCGCGGCAGAGCAGGTACGGCGCGTAGCCGCGGCGGTTGATGAGGATGATCACCTGCTCGCCGGCGACGAAGATCTCCCGCATGGCGTCGCGGAGGGTGGCGCTGAAGATGACGAAGCCTTTGTCTTCCTTCTCCGCCTTCTCTTTGCGGAGGTCGATCAGCTCCACGTCCGGCAGGGCGCGCGCTTCGACGCGTTTCTTCATCCGCAGCAGGGTGTACTTGCCGCGGGCGGCGTTCTCGCGCGACTCGAGCGACGGCGTGGCCGAGCCGAGGACCACCGGGATGCCGCGTCCCTGGGCGCGGACGACGGCGAGGTCGCGGGCGTTGTAGCGCGGCGTCTCTTCCTGCTTGTAGGCGCCGTCCCCCTCTTCGTCGACGACGATCAGGCCGAGGCGCTGGAAGGGGACGAATAGCGCGGAACGGGGACCGATGGCGACGTCGACCTCGCCGCGGCGCGTCCGCCACCATTGGTCGTACCGCTCACTCGCGGAGAGGCTGCTGTGGAGGATGGCGATCCGCTCGCCGAAGCGCTCTTTCAACCGCGAGGCGAAGACGGGCGTGAGGGCGATCTCGGGGACGAGCAGCAGGGCCTGTTCTCCCCTTTTCACGACGGCCCGCATCAATTCGATGTAGACCTCGGTCTTGCCGGAGCCGGTCACCCCTTCGAGCAGAAACGGCGCGAACGTGCCGAGGGAAGCCTCGACGGCGGAAATGGCGGCTTTCTGCTCGTCGGAGTAGCGGATCTCCCCTGCCCCGGCGTCTTCCAGTCCGGCCAGAAAGGCGTCGAGGGTGTGCCGGCGCGCCCGGCGCTCGATCCGCACGACTTCCTTCTTCGCCAGCGCCGACAGCACCGCCGCGCTCACGCCGGCGTGCTCGAGCGCGCGCACCGACAGCTCGCCTCCGCGCGACTGCATCAGTCCGACGGCGGCCTGCTGCTTCGGCGTCAGCCCGCCCGGATCGCTCTCCAGCACGACGAAGCGGTCGTACCGCACGCCTTCGTTGTCCTTGAGCCGGTCGCGCAACGCGATGATGCCGGCGTCGCGCAACCGGTCGACGGCGCTCCTCGGCACGCGCATCTCCTCGAAGATCGTCGCCACCGGCAACGGCCGCTTCGCCAGCTCGGCGACGACGGCGAGGTCGCTCTCCAGGATCTGTCTGGCCATCACCGCCGCCTCGATCATCTCCGTCGTGGCGGTCAGCACGGCCTGCCGTTTTCCTCGGGCGGCCATGTTGGCGGGTAAGGCGGTGCGCAACATCTCGCCCAGCGGGGCGAGGTAGTATTCGGCTGCCCAGCGGCAGAGGTCGATGATCTCGGGAATGAGCGCGGGCTCGTCGTCGTCGAGGACCGAGCGGATCGGCTTCATCTTCGCCGCATCGACCGGCGCCTCGTCGACGAGCGAGACGACGAAGCCGGTCGTCAGCTTGGTGCCGAGCGGCACCTCGACGCGCGAGCCGAGCCGTACGCCGTCGCGCAGCGATTCCGGAATGGCATAAGTGAAGGTATCGTGCACCGCGAGCGGAATCGCCACCGCGGCGTACGCGGAAAGACCGGACATTGGACGCGAAGCATTCGCCGGTCGTAGGAGTGTTGTCAATCGACGATGAGCAGGAACGAGGAAGTCGCACGAGAGTTCTGGAACCGTGAGGTCCACACCCCCACGCACTCGAACTGGATGGCCCACCCGCTGGTGCGCGCCTACATCAACCGCTCCATCGCCGGAGACTCCGGCCAGTGGCCGATGGACTGGCTGGAGACGTGGCTGGCCGGGCGGCGGTTCAAGCGCGGCCTGAGCGTCGGCTGCGGCGCCGGCTCGCTGGAGCGTGACCTGATTCGCCGCAACCTGTGCGAGCAGATGGACGCCTTCGACGGCTCACCGGAATCGATCCGGGTGGCCATCGACGAGGCGGCGAAGCTCGGCTACGGCGACCGCATCCACTACCGCACCGGCGATTTCAACGAGCCGCAGCTCCCGTCCAATACGTACGACATCGTCTTCGTCCACCAGGCCATGCACCACGTGGCCAAGCTCGAAAAACTCTACCGGGCCATCATGAAGACGCTGGCGCCGGACGGGCTGCTCTACCTCGACGAGTACATCGGCCCCTCGCGCCACGAATGGACGGAGCAGAACTTCGCCCCGATCCAGGGCGTCTTCCAGTCCATCCCGCGCGAGAAGCGGAACCTCGACTCCCTCCTCCTCCCGATCCAGGTCCACGACCCCTCGGAGGCGATCCGCTCCAGCGAGATCCTGCGCGAGCTGGCAGTCGGCTACGACACCCTCGTCCGCCGCGACTACGGCGGCAACGTCCTCTCCATCATCTACGGCCAGGTCGAAGACACCGACGCCATGACCGAGCACCTGATCGTCGAGGAGGAAAAGCTGCTGCGCGAAGGGATGGAGCCCTTCCTCTCGATCATCATCGCCAAACCAAAGCGAGGGATCGCCGGAGCGGTGGCGCGAGGACGGTATTTCCTGGAACCGAAGCTCAAGCGGATCGGGCGCGAGGTGCGAAAAGTCGTGTCGCGTTGAGCCGCATTTCTCGCCACGAGAGGCGAAGAGCCGCCACTCGTGCCATGAAGTTGATCGTCTGGAACCAACTTGTGAGCGAGGGGAGGCAGCGACGCAGTGAGGGTAAGCCTATGCATTGTTGCGGCATGTCCACCCATCGGCCATGCCGGAATTTACGGCGGGTAGCGCGGACTCATCGATGAGTAGCGCGGACTCATCGGTCGGTCGGGATCGACTCATGGATCGGTCGGGATCGACTCATGGATCGGTCGGGATCTACCCATGGATCGGTCGGGATCGACCCATGAATCGGTCGGGATCGATCCATGGATCGGTCGGGATCGACCCATGGATCGGTCGGGATCGACCCATGGATCGGTCGGGATCGACTCATGGATCGGTCGGGATCGACTCATCGCCGGTCGGGATCGACTCATCGGCCGGTCGCGATCGACTCATCGGCCGGTCGCGATCGACTCACCTAAGCGCCGATCCCCAGCTCCGTCATCACCTTCTTCATGTCGTTCCAGACGTCCTTCTTCGCCGAAGGGGTCCGGAGCAGGTACGCCGGGTGGTACGTCGGCATCAGTTTGATGCCGTTGTAGTCGAGCCACTGGCCGCGGACGGCGGAGATGCCGTAGCTCTTCTCCGTCAGCGACTGCAGGCCGAAGCGGCCGAGGGTGACGATGACTTTGGGCTGGATCAGCGCGACCTGGCGTTGGATGAAGGGGCGGCAGCTTTCCAGCTCGTCAGGCTCGGGATTGCGGTTCTCCGGCGGGCGGCATTTGATGACGTTGGCGATGTAGACGTCGTCGCGGGTGAGCTTCATGGCCTTGATGATGTCGGTCAGCAGTTGTCCGGCGCGGCCGACGAACGGCTCCCCCTTCTTGTCCTCGTCAAAGCCCGGAGCCTCGCCGATGAACATCAGGTCGGCGTTCGGGTTGCCGACGCCGAAGACGACATTGGTGCGCGTCCCCGCGAGGCGGCACGACTGGCAGTTGTGGGCTTCGAGTCGGAGGGCGTCGAAGGCGCCGGGCTGGTCTCCCGCTGCTTCCAGCGCTGCGTCCCCCATTGCTTCCACGGCTGCTTCAGTTTTCGTCCGGACCGGGGTGAGGTCGAGATGGGTATATCCAAGCTCGCGGAGGTAGGCGAGCTCCTGCAGGACGTCGGGATTCATGCCGTCGATTATCGTCTATACTCGCCTCGGTCCAACACCTCGAACAAGGAGAACCCCAGCCCCATGAAGAAGTTGACGAAGCTCACGCTCGCCGCTCTGCTCGTCTGCTCGGTCGCCGCCCCCGCCTTCGCCCGCAAGGCCACCGTCAAGATCATCAACCAGAGCAAATGGGAGATTCACCACCTCTTCCTCTCCTCCACCGAGGAAGAAACGTGGGGCCCGGATCAGCTCGAAGACGAGATCCTGACCAAGGGACAGTCGCTCACCCTCACCAAGATCCCCTGCGACCTGTACGACATCAAAGTCGTCGACGAAGACGGCGACGAATGCGTGATCGAGCAGGTGGATCTGTGCGGGGATGACAGTTACTGGAAGATCACGGACAAGGATCTGCTGGAGTGTGAGGGGTATCAGTAACGGTTGCTGGTTGTCGGTTGCTGGTTGTCTGGGCCGTCTCGCGATAGATGAACGGTGACGCGAGAGCTGCCCCTCGGGTCTCGGCGTTACGGAGCGCCGACGTTCCGTCGGCCGGTCCGCCGACCTTCGGTCGGCAGTCTCTCGGGGTGAGTGAAGATCGACAGATCACCATCCTCCCGAGGGCGACCGGACTAAAAGTCCGGCCCACATGTGGCCAGGATTTCCTAGCATCGGCTGCCCACATGTGGCGCGGACTTTTAGTCCGGGCCGGCACTCGCGACGCGCAGACTGCCGACCGAAGGTCGGCGGACCGGCCGGTCGAAGACCGGCGCTCCTTTGGTTCGCCGCGGAGCGGCGAACTCGCGCTCAGGCCTTGACGCGCGCCACGACCAGATCCAACAACCGGTCCGCAATCACGTTCTTCGGCGCCCTCCCGATCCGCGTGAGACTCCCATCCGCGGCGATCACCATCACTTCGTTCTGGTCCGAATCAAACCCGATGCTCGCATCGGCCACGTCGTTGGCGACGATCAGGTCCGCCCCTTTGCGCACCAGTTTCTCTCTGGCGTTCTGTTCGACGGAGTCGGTTTCGGCGGCGAAGGCGACGATGAAGGGGCGGGGGTCGAGGCGGGCGACGGCGGCGAGGATGTCGGGGTTTTTGCGGAGGACGAGGGTGAGCTCGTCGCTTCCTTCGACTTTCTTGATCTTCCGGTCGGCCACCTCGGCGGCGGCGTAGTCGGCGACGGCGGCGGCTTTGATGAGGATCTGGTGCCGCGGGGCGGCGGCCATTACGGCGTCGTGCATCTCCCGGGCGGTGCGGACGCGGGTGACGTCCACTCCCGCCGGCGCGGTGCGGGCGGTGGGGCCGGAGATGAGGGTGACGCTCGCTCCCCTCTTCCGCGCCGCCTCGGCGATGGCGTAGCCCATCTTCCCCGAGGAGCGGTTGGAGATGTAGCGGACGGGATCGATCGGCTCGCGGGTCGGACCGGCGGTGACGAGGATGGTGCGCCCTTCGAGATCGCGCTTCCCGAACTGCGTTTTCACGAGCTCGACGAGCACCGGGACGTCCGGCATCTTTCCGGCGCCTTCTTCGCCACAGGCGAGGAGGCCGTTGACCGGCTCGATGATCTCGACACCGCGCGCGCGCAGCCGCTCGATGTTCTCCGCGACGGTCGGGTGGGCGAGCATGTGGGTGTTCATGGCCGGCGCGACCACGACCGCGGCCCGATGGGCCAGCGCGTAGGTGGTGAGGGCGTCGTCGGCGATGCCGGCGGCGAGCTTGGCGAGGATGTTGGCGGTGGCGGGGGCGATGAAGAGGAGCTCGGCCCAGCGGGCGAGCTCGATGTGATCGACGCCGCCATGTCCGGCGTCGCCCCACTGGTCGGTGATGACGCCGTGGCCGGAGACGGCGGCGAGGGAGAGCGGAGAAACGAAGCGGGCGGCGTTGGGGGTGAGGATGACCCGGACCTCGGCGCCGATGTCTCTGAGGCGCCGCACGAGCTCGGGGGCCTTGTAGGCGGCGATGCCGCCCGATACGCCGAGGACGATCTTCATGGCTGCGCCGCCGTTATCGGTTGTCCGTTGTCAGTTGTCCGAACCGACGACGCTCGGAGGGCCGTGCATCGACAGACAACCGACAACTGACAACTGTTTTCAACCTACTCGTTGTTATCCAGCGAGGTGCTCTCTTCGCTCGGGGGCGTGAGCTGCCACTTCACCTGGTCGCGCTCGACTTCTTCCATGGCCACGCGCGTCGGCTTGGCGTGCTTGCTCTTGGTGCGCGGCTGGGCGCCCTGGATGAGCTGCTCCGCCCTCTTGCTGACCAGCAGCACGTAGCGGAACTTGGAGTCAATTCCTTCCGGCAGTCCTTCCATTGCGGTCCTCCTCTTTGAAGCGCTCGGCCATCCTGCCGATGGCTTCGAGCGCGGTCTTGGTCTGTAGTTTCTTGGCGATGATCGCGGCCTTCAGGCATTCGGTCGCGATCTCGAGGTCGTCGTTGATGATGATGTAGTGGTAAAAATCCTTCCCCTCGTTGATCTCGTCGATGGCCTTGCGCAGCCGGATGTCGATCTCCTCCTCCGTGTTCAGGCCGCGGCTGATCAGCCGCCGCTCCAGCACGTCGAGGGAGGGAGGGAAAATGAAGACGCTCAGCGAGCGGGCGCTCAGATCGTGGTCCTGCGCGATCTGTTTCGCTCCCTGATAGTCGATGTCAAGGATCACATCCTGCCCGGCTTTGAGCCTTCCGAGCACTTCAGAACGGGATGTCCCGTACAAATTGGCATGAACGTGCGCCCATTCGAGAAATTCCCCCTGGGCGGCCATGCCCCGGAACGTCTGATCGGACACGAAGTAGTAGCTGGTCCCTTCGGTCTCCCCCGGGCGAGGGTCGCGGGTGGTGTGCGAGACCGAGAAATAGAGCTCGATCTGCAGTGGACGAAGACGCTCGCGGACGGTGTTGATCAGGGTCGTCTTCCCTGCGCCAGACGGGCCGGAGATGATGAACAACGTCCCGTCCGCGTGGAAGTTACTCGACATTCTGTACCTGCTCGCGGATGCGCTCCACCTCCGTCTTCAATTCTACGACAAGGGTGCGGATGGCCGCGGAGCGCGACTTGGAGCCCATGGTGTTGATCTCGCGGAGGGTCTCCTGCGACATGAAGTCGAGCTTCTTGCCGGCCGGCTCTTTGCCGGCAATGGCTTTCTCGACCTGGTCGAGGTGATGCGCGAGGCGGGTGAGCTCCTCGGCGATATCCCCCTTCTCGACCATCATCACCACTTCCTGGGCGATCCGCTCCTGGGCGATCTCGACGTTGGCCGAGGCGGCGATCTCGTGGACGCGCTGCTGGTACGACGCCAGGAGCTCGGAGCGGACTTCGTCGCGATGGGCGGAGATCTCGTCGCTGAGCCGGCGGATGGTGGCCACCCGCGCGGAGATGTCGTCCCGCAGCGAGACTCCCTCGCGGGACCGCAGCTCCTGCAACGCGGTAAACGCGTGCCGCACGAGGGCGAGCAACCCTTCCCGCTCTTCATCGGCGACCTCGGCGTCATTCGCCTCGACCTGCAGCAGGTCGGGAACGCGCATCAGGTCGCTCCCGGTGAGCGACGAGCCGAGCCCGAGCTCTTCGGCGATCGCGCGGAGCTGCGGGATGATCTGGTTGGCGATCCCGGTGTTGATGCGGACGCTGTAGTCCGGCTGCTGCGTTCGCTGGATGCGGATGGAGAGGTCGACTTTTCCGCGGGAGAAGAATTCGGAGGCAAGGGCCCGCAGCGGCGCTTCCATGTCCCACATCCACTCCGGGAGGCGGACCGAGACTTCGAGAAAACGATGGTTGACGCTCTTGGTCGTGACCGTGGCGAAATAGCGGGGCGAAAGCGCCCCCGACGCGCGGCCGAAGCCTGTCATTGAATGAATCATAAATTCGAGAGATGAGCGATGAGAGATGAGCGATGAACCTCGGGGAAGGCTCTGCTCATCTCTCATCGCTCATCGTTCATCTCGCTCCTGTACCAGTCGTTCTGCCTCATCAGCGAGGTCGTTCATCGCACGCTCCACTCTCAGCCGCCATTCCTCGACGTTCCCGTCACGCGGGACGACCATCGGCTCTCCATAGAGAAAGAGCGCCTTCGAGAACGGCAGCGGGACGACCATGCGATCCCACGAGCGCAGATGCTTTTTTTTTTAGCGGCGAAGGCGATCGGGATGATCGGCAGGCCGGTGGTCTTTGCTGCATAGACGACGCCGTCTTTGGCGACCCGGGCCGGCCCCTTCGACCCGTCGGGGGTGAAAACGATGTTCCGGCCGTCGCGCGCCAGGCGGACGAGCTGGCGCAGGGCGGCCGTCCCGCCGCGGGTGGACGAGCCGCGTACCACCTCCACGTCGAACCAGCGGAACGTGCTCGCGCTGATCTGGCCGTCCTTCGAGCGGGAGCTGATCACCGCGATCGGGCGCCGGAACTTCGAATGCAGCATCAACAGCAGATGAGCGTGCCAGAACGACAGGATGTACTGGGGCGTCCCGGTGATGTTCTCCGGGTGGACGTGCCTCACCCGCAGGGTGGCGTGCAGGACGCGGACGAACAGGCTGATCAGGAACGAGGCAAACGTCACGGTTCGGCGCGCAGTGTATCGAAGAAGAACGAAGGTGTGACCCCTGTGTGAAAATACGCGCGTGGCCGATGCCTTCCCGACAGTTCTGGACCATTACCGAGTCCTCTCGCTGATCGGCGCGGGAGGCATGGGCGAGGTCTACCTGGCCAGCGACGACAAGCTCGGCCGGAGGGTGGCGATCAAGATCCTCCCCGACTCCGTCAGCCGCGACACCGAGGCGAAGCTGCGCATGCTCCGCGAGGCCCGGGCCGTGGCGGCGCTCGATCATCCGAACGTCTGCACGATCTATGAGGTCGGCGAGCACGAGGGGCGTCCCTACATCGTCATGCAGTTCGTCGAGGGCGAGACGCTCTTCGACCGGCTCCAGCAGTCGCGCATGTCCCCGACTGAATGCCTCGACGTGGCCACGCAGGTCGCGGCGGCGCTCGACGAGGCCCACAGCCACGGCGTGGTCCACCGCGACATCAAGCCGATGAACATCATGCTCACCCCGCGCGGCGTGGTGAAGGTGCTCGACTTCGGCCTGGCGAAGTTCACCGGCGGTATCGACGCCACGGCCGACTCGCTCAAGTCGCGCACCGGCATCATCACCGGGACGGCGCCGTACATGTCGCCGGAGCAGCTTCGCGGCTCGACGGTCGACGCGCGCACCGACATCTTCTCCCTTGGCGTGGTTCTCTACGAGATGGTCACCGGCCGCCGCCCCTTCGAGCGTGGCAGCACGGTCGCGACGATCACGGCCATCCTCTTCGAGGAGCCGAACCCGGTCGACGAGCCGGGCTTCACGGCCTTCGTGCCGATCCTCCGCCGGGCCATGGCGAAGGAACCGTCGAAACGCTACAGCACCGTCGGGATGCTGCTCGAGGCGCTGCAGGACGTGAAGGCGCGGCCTCGCTCCGGCGCGAAGCGCCCCCCGCGCGCTGCCACCGCGGAGCTCGACCCGACGGAGTCGATGGAGCGTCCGGCCGTGACCCGCCCGCGCAGCGGACGGATCGAATCGCTGGCCGTGCTGCCGTCGGTGAGCGGCGACCTCGAGGCCAGCCTCGAATATCTCGTCTACGGCCTCAGCGAAGGGATCGTCAACGCGCTCGCCCAAGTCCGGAAGCTGCGCGTGATCGCGCCCGGCACGGCCGCCCAGTACGCCGGTACCGAGCCGGATCCGCGGGAGGCGGGACGCGAGTTGAACGTCGCCGCGATCGTGGTCGTGAGGGCGCGCGTCGACGGTGACCAGCTGCACGCGGACGTCGACCTGGTCAGCACCGCCGACGGCTCGCTGCTCTGGTCGTCGAAGTACACACGCGCGGTCCACGAGGTCGCGGCGCTCTCCGAGGCCATCGCGGACGACATCGCGGAACGGATCCGCGGCGGCACCACCACGTCGCCGCGGCGCGCAGCGAAGAAGAAGCGAGCCATCGACGTGGAAGCGGAGCAGTTGCACCTCAAGGGGCGCTTCCAGTGGATCAAGCGCCATCCGGAGGCGGTCAAGCGGGCCATGACCTTCTTCCAGCAGGCGGTGGAGCGCGACCCGTCGTTCGCCCTCCCCTACGCCGGTCTCGCCGACTGCTTCGTGATGCTCGGCTTCATGCAGGCCCTCCCGCCGCGGGAGATCCTGCCGAAAGTGAAGGCGGCGGCGAAGAAAGCGATCGAGCTCGATCCGCTGCTCGCCGATCCGCACGCCACGCTCGGCTATGCCGCCGGCCTGTTCGAGTGGAACCTGGAGGCCGGCCAGCTCGAGCTCGAGGAGGCGATGCGCCTCAACCCGAATTATCCGTGGGCGCCGCACTGGCTGGGCATCCTCATGTCCGGCCGCGGGCATACGCGGCGCGCGCTGGAGCTGATCGACATGGGGAAGGACCTCGATCCGCTCTCCCCGATCATCAACGTCAGCGCCGGGATCCCGCTCCACATCGCCCGCCGCTACGACGACGCGGTGAATTGCTACCGCTCGGTCCTGGAGATGGACCCGACGCTCGCCCCCGGCCACTATTACCTCGGCATGTCGCTGCAGATGCGCGGCGAGTACGACGAGGCCGCGCGCTCCATCGAGCGCGCCATCGAGATCGCCGGCCCGGCCCCGATCTTCCTCGGCGGCATCGCCCACGTCTTCGCCTCCGCCGGCCGCACCGCCGACGCGACGCGCATGGTCGACGAGCTACACACCATGGCCCGCCAGCGCTACGTCTCCCCCTATGGCTTCGCCATCGCCCACACGGGCCTCGGCCAGAACGACGAGGCCCTGGCCGCGCTGGAGAAAACGCTCGACGAGCACAACGCCTGGGCGTACTTCATCCCGGTGGACCCAAGGTTCGACAGCCTGCGCGAGGATGCGCGGTTTGGACCGCTGGTGGAGAAGTATGGGCTGCCGGCCAGTTGCGAGATCGACTGACGGTTGGACCCTTTCCCGACATCCCTTGCGGCGAGACGCCGCCGGCGCCGGGACGGCCCCCGACCAGACGGGGGAGACGCCGGCGCTCCCCGTGGCGGGAGCGGAGGTGCTCGGGAGGCCGGCAGGGGTGTGGACGAGAGCTACCAAACCACGGCAAGCCATCGTGCGTACATAGTTGGTGCGCTCCATGATGACTCGCGTTCTCCCGCTGGTTCTGCTGTGCGTCCTCACGGTTTCATCGCCCGCCTGGTGCGAGACGGTCGCCGGCCCTCCGGGACGGATGGTCGATGTCGGAGGGCGGCGTCTGCATCTGCTCTGCGTCGGTGCCGGCTCCCCAACCGTCGTTTTCGAATCCGGTCTCGGCGAAGGCTCGTACGCATGGGCTCTCGTACAGCCTGCCGTCGGACGGCAGTATCGTGCCTGCTCCTACGACCGCAGCGGCATCGCGTTCAGCGATCCCGATCCGGCCCCGCGGTCTGTTGCCGGATTGGTGAGTGACCTTCATGAACTGCTGGGTCGTTCGGGCGAGCGCGGACCCTATCTTCTTGTCGGTCACTCGCTGGGCGGACTCTTCGTCCGCCGGTACGCGATGCGCTATCCGGACGAGGTCGCGGGATTAGTGCTCGTCGACTCGTCGCACGAGGACGGACGCCGCACCGCATCGCGCGAGATCGCCGACGCACAGGCGAAGGCTCTGGCAGCGAGAGGCGAACAGATGAAGAGGTGGCGTGTGTCCGGACAGTTCGAGGAGATGGGATTCCATGACAAGGTCCCGAAGAGCATGCTCAGGGTGCTCAAACCTCGCAGCGGGTCGGAGAACTGGTGGGATGCACGGTTCCGTGAAAACAGCCTGCCCGATGCACAGGACGACCTCACGCCCGAGCAGCGGCGTCTCCAGGTACCGGTTGTCGTGATCACCGCGACCGAGTGGCCTACGCCGCGAAACTATCCTCCGATCGCGTGGAAGCAACACATCGAAACCCGGATGCGCCTGCAGGAAGAGCTCGCGTCCCGGTCGCCGCGCTCGAAGCATATCGTCGTTCGGACTGAGCATCACGTCCAGTTCGAGAACCCGGACATTGTCATCAAATCGATCGTCGAGCTGGCACGCCACTGGCGGACCTGGCCTTCGACGGGATCTCCTTCGCAGTGAATACCGCCGCAGTGACGAACCAGAAATTTGGGGTCACCGCCCCTTCCTCCGCGCCTCAGTGCGTCATCCCCCACCCCACGAGAAAGATTCCGATGGCGAGCAGCACCACGGAGCAGCCGATCTTGCGGGTACGGGGAACGGGACGGGCGCCCGAGGGAAGGTTCGGGTCGTACGCCACCTGCAGCGGCGCCCCGACGGTTTTGGGAGCATCGGCGGCGTCGATCTCGTACTCGACGCCATCGGCCGCGCGAAAGCGGACGATGGGAACGGTATAGAACGAATCGCTGGACGTCGGGGCGTTCCTCGACAGATGTCCTCTCCTCCCAATGCGGGAAACGAAGCCTTCGGCCTTCGCCGCTCCGGCACACCACACCTCATGGCTCCGGTGCGCCTTGCTGTCGGCCCGCCAGAAAAACGCCGCGACCGCGCAGGCAGCCGCACCGGCTGCGACCAGGGACGTGTCCGGCATGCGGCCATGATCGAGAGATCGGCGGCGAATGTCCACCGGCGTTGGTGATGCAGGACGTGCCGGCGGAACCGGCACCCTCAGCGGTGCTGATCGACGAGAACCGGGTTTCCGTCGGGGTCCTCCGCGATGAAGCTGGCCGGACCGGTCGTGCTCTCATCGGCTTCGCTGACGAACTGAACGCCCTGTGCCTTCAACTGGCGCTGCAATTCGCGGACGTCCGTGAACGTCGCCAACTCCTGGGCATTGCTGTCCCAGCCAGGGTTGAAGGTCAGGATGTTCTTCTCGAACATGCCCTGAAAGAGCCCGATGACATGGTCGCCGTTCTTCAGGAGCAGCCAATTCTGGGAAGGATCGCCCCCGAACGCTTTGAACCCGAACTTCTCATAAAACTCCCTCGATGCGCCGAGGTCCTTGACCGCCAGGCTGATCGAAAACGCGCCGAGCTCCATGTCCTGCTCCCGTGTGTTTCAAGATTCCGGAGCGATGTGCTTCGCCGGTCGGAGAGTGAGGGCGGAATGGTACCGCTTCCTCGCAACGGTGTGCCGTACCGACTGCTCTGACCCCCACCTCTTCCGGAAATAGGCGGCCGCTCGCGGGTGCAAAGACTCCGACGAGAGGCGCCGAAGGCGGCGAAAGATCTGCGTAGGCCCGCCCTTTAGGCCGGGTTACGCGTGGACACGTTCCAAGCCCGCGTAGCGGGCGACAGAACACAAGCCCGCGCAGACGTGCTTTTCTGTCGCCCGCTACGCGGGCTCACCTGAGGGGCGCTTGTGAAACCCGGCCTAAAGGCCGGGCCTACAGATCTTTCGCCGCCTTCGGCGGCTCCTGCAAGGTCAGAGGACACCGTTTCCTGGAAACGGCACTTAGATGGCGCAGAAGTCGACGTTGGGATCAGAAGTCGCTGCTCTGCCTCCAGGCGAGGAGTGTCGGCACATCGCTTCGTCCCTACCCAGCGAACGTACGCGATCTGGTTTTTCAACAGAACCGAGACAGCCGTGAGCTGTCTACCCCGCTGCCGGCTGTAGCGGTAACTCGTCATCCACAAACTGCAGGTCATACAACTTCCGGTACACCCCGCGCCGCGCCAGCAGTTCTTCGTGCGTTCCCACCTCCACGATCGCTCCCTTGTCGAGCACCACGATCTTGTGGGCGCTGCGGATGGTGGAGAGGCGGTGGGCGATGACGAGGGTGGTGCGGCCTCGCATGAGGTTGTTGAGGGCTTGCTGGACGAGGCGTTCGGATTCGGTGTCGAGGGCGGAGGTGGCTTCGTCGAGGATGAGGATGGGGGGGTCTTTGAAGAGGGCGCGGGCGATGGCGAGGCGCTGGCGCTGGCCGCCGGAGAGGAGGACGCCGCTTTCGCCGATGGAGGTGTCGTAGCCTTTGGGGAGGTTGGTGATGAATTCGTGGGCGTTGGCGGCCTGGGCGGCTTCGATGACCTGGCGTTCGTCGACGTCGGAGCGGCCGTAGGCGATGTTGTTGCGGACGGTGTCGTTGAAGAGGATGACTTCCTGGGTGACGAAGCCCATGAGGCCGCGCAGCGATTTGAGACGGGTGTCGCGGATGTCGACGCCGTCGACGGTGATCCGGCCTTCGCTGACGTCGTAGAAGCGCGGGAGGAGGTTGACCAGGGTGGACTTCCCTGCCCCGCTGCCGCCGACGAGGGCGACGATCTCGCCCGGCGCGACGTCGAGGTTGACGTTGCGGAGGACGGGGTCGTTGCCGTAGGTGAAGGTGACGTTTTCGTAGTGCACGCCGCTGCCGACGGACTGGATCTCGACGGCGTCCGGCTTCTCGGTGACTTCGTTGGGGATGTCGAGCATGCGGAAGACGCGCTCGGCGGCCGACAAGGCGGTGTTGAGGGAGAGGTTGACTTTGTTGAGCTTCTTGATCGGCGCGTACATCAGGGCCAGGGCGGTGAGGAAGCTGGCGAATTCGCCGCCGGTGAGGGTGCCGGCGGCGATGCGGGACTGGGCGTAGCCGAAGAGCATGACCATGCAGAAGCCGGCCAGGAGCTCCATCACCGGCGAGGTCATGGCCTGCACGCGCTGCGCGCTAAGGGTCCAGCGGAGGTGCTTGCGGGTGGCTTCGTGGAAACGGCCGATCTCGAACGGTTCCATGGTGAAGGCTTTGACGATGCGGACGCCGCGGATGGTCTCTTCGAGCAGGGTCGCGATCTCGGCCATGCGCTCCTGGGAGCGATGGGTGGTCTTGCGGAGGCGTTTCCCGAACTGCACGACGGGAAAGACGATCAGCGGTGCGCCGACGAGGCTGACCAGGGCGAGCACGGGGTTGAGGATGAAGAGCCAGCAGATCAGGCCGACCAGCGTGACCGATTCCTGCAGCAGGTCGCCCATGCGGGTCGACACGGCGGCCTGGATGGCGTCGGCGTCGGAGACGACCCGGCTGACGATCTCGCCGGTGGAGCGCTCGCTGAAGAAGCGATGGCTCTGGCCGATCATCCGTTCGTAGAGTTGGTTGCGCAGCGCGCGGACGGTGGATAGGCCGACTTTCTGGAATGAGTATTCGGAGAGGAACGAGGTGATGGCCCGGACGACGAAGACCATCAGCAGGATGGTGAGGACGCGCTTCCAGCGCAACTTCGGGTCGCCGTTCCACCACGCCTTGAAGCGCTTCTGGACGCGGTTGACGGCGGGCAGGTTCTGCTCGAGGAATCGTTCGGCGCCGGAGACGCGGGGGTTGGGCTCCCCTTTCCTCTGGATGCCCGGAGGCGTGAGAACGTCGTCGACGATCGGCTGCACGAGCGCCGCGAGAACGGTCTGGGTCAGCGCGAAGACGATCATCGAGCCGAAGGCGAGGAATGCCCAGGCTTTGTAGGCGCGGAGGTAGCCGTAGAGGCGGCGGAGGGGGGTCATGTTGCGAGAGATGAGAGATGAGCGATGAGAGATGAACGATGAGAGATGAACGGGGGCCGGCCGGCGACAGGACGCCCATGCCTCTGCTGCCGTAGGCAGCAAAAGATCTGTAGGCCCGGCCTTCAGGCCGGGTAAAGCGTGGATCGATGTTCGAGTCCGCGTAGCGGACGACAGACCAGAAACGCGCCGGTGGTCTTTTCTGTCGCCCGCTACGCGGGCTCGCCTCGTGGGCGCTGGTTGTACCCGGCCTGAAGGCCGGGCCTACAGATCTTTCGCCGCCTTCGGCGACTCCCGCCAGAGAGCGCATCTTGCGTTCATCGCTCATCCTTCGCCGTTCATGTCTCATCGTCTATCTCTTTTCGCTCATCGTTCATCTCTCCTCAGTCTAATGATTTCGTCCGCAACCCGTCGTGCCGTGCCCGGCTCTCCAAGTTTCGCCCGAATGGCGGCGAGGTCGGCGCAGATCTGTTCGTAGTGGCCGGGGGCAACGAGGTTGCGGACTTCGGCGGCGATGCGCTCGCCGTTGACGTCGTTCTGGATCAGCTCCGGGACGACTTCCTTGCCGGCGACGATGTTGACGAGGGAAAAGTGCGGCAGGCGGACGAGGGTCTGGGCGAGGAGGTAGTTGGCGCGGCTGAGGCGGTACATGACGACGACCGGGGTGCCGAGGATCGCGGATTCGAGGGTGGCGGTGCCGGAGGACGAGAGGGCGACGTCGGCTGCGACGACGCCTTCGCCGCGGTCGTGCCGGAGTACCGGGACGGCGATCCCCTTCCCGGCGACCATCCGTTCCAGTTGTTCGCGGTCGATCGTCGGGGCCTGGATGATGTACGCGTCGACCTTCCGTTCGCGTTGCAGGATCGCGACGGCGTCGAGCATCGGCGGGAGCAGCGATTCGACTTCCCCCCGCCGCGACCCGGGAAGGAGCGCGATCCGGAGCACGTCCGGATTCCGCGCCGGCTTCTTCAGATGGTCGAGCTGCTCGATCAGCGGATGGCCGACGTAGGTCACGGGAACGCCGTGCCTACGGTAGAACTCTTCCTCGAACGGGAAGATGACCACCATCCGGTCGACGTATTTGGCGATGTGCCGTACGCGCCCCTTCCGCCATGCCCAGAGCTGTGGGGAGATGTAGTAGACGACGCGCAGGCCGAGCTCTTTGCAGCGTTTGGCAACGCGAAGGTTGAAGTCGGGATAGTCGACGAGGAAGACGACGTCGGGCTTTTCGGCGGCGATCCGGTCGATCAGCTCGTTGAAGACGCGACGGAACATCGGCAGGTGCCGCAGGACGTTGAACAGCCCGACGATCCCCATCTCGCTGGCGTGGTGCAGCAGGGTCATCCCCTCGGCGGCGAGCAGGTCTCCGCCGATGCCGAACATCTGCACCTCCGGGTCGAGGTGTTTGAGCTCGCGAATGACCTCGGAGGCATGCAGATCGCCGGATGCTTCGCCGGCGACGATGGCGATCTTCATCTGAGAGGGAACGGGAACATCGCCCAGCCGACCGCGATGCCGCCGAAGAACAGCGCACAGAAGATGACCAGGAACGTCCGGATGCGCGCGGAGCGGTCGTGTTTCCAGAGGAGGGAGAAGAAGGCGGCGACGAGCAGCGCGTAGAGGAACATCAGCACCATGTGGCTGCGGAGGAAGCTCACAGTTTCCCCCGCACGGCGAGATCGTAACAGTCGATCACGAGGAGGAGGTTCATGAGTCCCGCGCTGAGGGTGAACATCCGGCCGTATTCGAACGTCATCGCCGAGACGTCGCCCGGGGGTCCGACGGTACGGCCGAGGAAGTAGAAGAGGCCGGAGCCCATCGAGCCGAGGCTGGCCAGGGTGTGGAGGAGGGAGTCGCGGCTTTCGGCGAGGACGTAGAGACTGCCGCCGACGGCGAGGCCGATGACGAAGAGCAGCGTCACGATGACCAGGAAGGCGGCGGCACGCTTGCGGCGGCCGAGGTAAAAGTGGCCGGCGCCGGGGACGAGCAGGGCCAGGACCATGGCCACGACCGCGCGGACGTTCATTCGGCGCCGCATGCCCCGCCGCGCGCTCCTGCAAGCTCCCGGAAGTGCGGGACGAGCTTGTCGTACGTAACGTCGAGCTCCTCGGGGACGAGGCGGGTCTGGGCGGTGACGGTCATGAAGTTCGAGTCACCGTTCCAGCGCGGCACGATGTGCAGGTGGTAGTGATCGGCGACGCCCGCACCGGCCACCGCGCCGAAATTCATCCCGACGTTGAAGCCGTGAGGCTGGTAGACGTCGGAAAGGACGCGCTGTGCGTCGGCGGTGAGGCGGATGAGGGCCCGCAGCGACTGGTCGGTGGAGTCGTACAGCCGTGCCTCATGCGCCACCGGCGCGACCATGAGGTGCCCGTTGGTGTAGGGGTAGCGATTCATCATCACGATGGCGTCGGCACCGCGGTAGAGGGTGAGCGTATCGCGCACGGCGTCCGAAGCGGCGGCAATGCAGAAGATGCAGCCCTGCGGCTGATCCGTTTTCGGGGAGGTCAAGTAGGAGTATCTCCAGGGAGTGAAGAGGGTTTCCATGGGGAGCAATGCAAAATGCAAAATGCAAAATGCAGAATTGAAAACCGAGGCCGGCTCAAACCTCTTTTCAATTTTGCATTTTGCATTTTGCATTCTGCATTTCGCTTTACTCCCCCGTCGCCACCACCGGCGCCGTCCCATCCTCGCTCGCCTCGCCCAACGACTTGTTGATCAGCTCCTTCAGCTCTTTCCCGGGCTTGAAGTACGGGATCTTCTTGGACGGCACTTCGACCTTTTCGCCGGTCTTGGGGTTGCGGCCGGTGCGGGACTTGCGGCTGCGGAGGCGGAAGCTGCCGAAGCCGCGGAGCTCGATCTTCTGGCCGGCGCGGAGGGAGTCGACGATGGAGTCGAAGACGATGTTGACGATCGTCTCGGCCTGCTTCTTGGTGAGCTGCACGACCTTGGCGACTTCGTCGACCAGCTCGGCCTTGGTCATGACACCGGTATTCAGCTCGATGCCTTCCCCCTCGCCTTCCCGTTCGTCGTCGTGCTCGAGATCGAGATCATCGCGTTCGTCCAATGGGACCTCCTCGTCGGTCGGCATCACTACCACCTGTACAGGAACTGCGGGACGCGGCGGCTGACGATGCGCTGCATCAGCGTGTCGGCGTCGGTATCGGACAGCAGGTCGAACAGCCCGGGCTCGCGGCGGCGCGGCCAGAGCTTGGCCGGCTCGCCTTTGATGCCGGCCAGCTTGCCGGCATGGCGGACGGCGTCGTCGACGCTTCCCAGCCGGTCGACCAGTTTGAGCTTCAGGGCCTGCTCGCCGGTGAAGACGCGCCCGTCGGCCAGCTTCGCTACTTCGTCATGCTTCAACTTCCCGGCGCGGCCCAGGGCGACGTCGCGCACGAACTGCGAGTGCAGTTGCGAGACGATGTCCTGGAAGTACTGCCGCTCGGCGTCGGTCAGCTCGCGGTACGGCGAGCCGGCGTCCTTGAGCGCGCCGCTGGTGATGGTCTCGGGCTTCAGCTTCGCCCACCGCACCAGCTCCTTCATGTCGAACCACTGCAGGATCACGCCGATCGAGCCGGTGATCGTCCCCGGATTGGCGACGATGTCGTCGCAGGCGACGGCGATGTAATAGCCGCCGGAAGCGGCCATGCTGTCCATCGAGGCGACGATCGGCTTCCCCGACGACTGGCGGGTGTGGCGGATCGCGGAGAAGATCTCCTGCGACGGCGCGATGGCGCCGCCGGGGCTGTTGATGCGGATGACGATGGCCTTGACGGTGACGTTGTCGGCGTACTTTCTCAGCGCGTCGACGGTCTCGCGGGCCTCCATGATCTCCCCTTCGATGGAGATCACCGCGACCTTGTCGCCGGCGAGACTGAGCTCGCCGGAGTCGTCGGCGAACATGGCGATCATCAGGCCGAGGAAGAGCAGGCCGGCGACCACGATCGCGCAGCCGGTCAGGGCACCGAAGAAAAAGACTCCGGTACGGCGGCGCGGCGGGACGACAGGCGGCGCGGCTGCGACAGCAGCTTGCGGGTGCGGTGCAGCCGCCGCCGGCGTGCTTGCCGGAGGAGGCGGCGGGGCAGGAGGAACTTCCTGTCCGTCACCGGGATCGATCTGCGGAGGCTCGAGCTCGGACATGCGTCGAATCAGCTCTCCGGATTCGTCTCCGGCGGCACACCCGTGTCATCGACGGCGGGACCGGAGAACTGTGTACGCTCCTCTTCAGTGAGCGGTTCGACGTCGCGCGTGGTGAGGCCGATTTTCCGCTCGTTCACGTCGATCTTGATGATGCGGGCCCGCATCGCCTCTCCGACATGGAAGGTTTTGTCGAGCTTCTGCCGCGGGTCGCGCTGCACCTCGGAGACATGCGCCAACCCTTCGACGCCGTCCGCGAGGCGGATGAAGAGGCCGAAGTCGGTGATCTTGGAGACCGCTCCGATCACCTCGTCGCCGATGTTGTGGCCTTTGGCGAAGTTGTCCCACTCGTTGGGGAGAAACTCGCGGATCGAGAGCGACAGGCGCTGGTTGTCGCCGTCGACGTTGATGACCCGCGCCTTCACCGTGTCGCCCTTCTTCAGGACTTCACTCGGGTGCTTGAGGCGGCGGTGCCACGACATGTCGGAGATGTGGATCAGCCCGTCGATCCCGTCTTCGACTTCGACGAATGCCCCGAAATCGGTGAGGTTGCGGACCTTTCCTTCGATGATGGTGCCGACCGGATAGCGCTCGGAGATCGTGTCCCAGGGGTTCTGTTCGAGCGCCTTGAGCGAGAGGGAGATACGGCGGTTCGGGACGTTGACGTCGGAGACGACCGCCTCCACCCGCTCTCCGATGTTCAGCATTTTGGCCGGATGGCGGACCTTTTTGGTCCACGACATCTCGCTGACGTGGATCAGCCCTTCGACGCCGTCTTCGAGCTCGATGAACGCGCCGTAGTCCGTCAGCGAGACCACCGCCCCGGCGACCTTGCTGCCGAGCGGATAGCGATCGGCGACGTCGGACCAGGGATCGGGCGACTTCTGTTTGTAGCCGAGTGACACACGCTCGGCGGACGGATCGAACTTGAGGACCTGCACCTCGATCTCGTCGCTGACGTTGAAGTATTCGGACGGATGGGTGACGCGGCCCCAGGAGATGTCGGTGATGTGCAGCAGGCCGTCGACGCCGCCGAGATCGACGAACACCCCGTAGTCGGTGATGTTCTTGACGATGCCGTGGGTCAGCTCCCCTTCTTTGAGGCGGCCGAAGGTGGCGGCCTTGGCCGCGGTCTGCTCGACCTCGACGATGGCGCGGCGCGAGAGGACGACGTTGCTGCGCTTCTTGTCGAACGAGACGATCTTGAACTTCATCTCGTGTCCGCGGAGGGCGTCGAGGTTCTTGACCGGCTTGGTGTCGATCAGGGAGCCCGGGAGAAAGGCCTTCACCCCGCCGACGTCGACCGAGAGGCCCCCTTTGACGCGGTCGAGGACCCGGCCGCCGATCGGCTCGTCGGCTTTGTAGGCCGCCTCGATGACGTCCCACACCCGCATGCGGGCCGCTTTTTCGCGGGAGAGGGCGACGTAGCCGGAAGAGTCTTCCAGGCGCTCGATGAAGACCTCGATCTCGTCGCCCCGCTTGACGCTGATCTCCCCGTTGTAGCCGGTGACTTCACCGACGGGGAGGAGGCCTTCGGACTTGTAGCCGATATCGATCACCACATCCGTGGGGGTGATCTTCATGACCCGGCCACGGATGATCTCGCCTTCTGTCAGCGTCGGTTTGCTGTAGAGATCGAGAAGCTCTTCCATGCCGAGGTTCTCCAGATTCCCGGAGTCCGCCTGACGCGGCTGATTCGGCTTCTTGGTCTCGTCATTGGACGCCATTGACTGGGGAACCCCCTGCGCGAAGTAATCCACCTGCCCGACACACGCTCCTGCGCGCACCCTAACAACAGCTAAGTTGTTGATACAGGTCGAAATCGGGAGTGTAGCGGTGGGTCATTAGGGAGTCAAGAAAGGAAGGAACGTTGAGGAGCGGGGAACGAGTGATGAGAGATGAGCGATGAACAGGGCCGAGCAACCTTTGGCAGGTTGAGTCTCCTGTGGTCATCGTTCATCTCTCATCGCTCATCTCTCGTTCCCGGACGACACGCACGATCCGCTCGACGACTTCCGAAATCGTAAGGTCCGAGGTGTCAATTACAGTGTAGGTGTCGTCGTACATGAGCGGGGAGTCGGCGCGGGTGGAGTCCTGCTGGTCACGCTGGACGGCCTCAGCCAGGACGGTGTCGAGATCGATGCTCTCCCCTTTTGCGACGAGCTCGGCGTACCGCCGGTGGGCCCGGACTTCGGCGCGGGCGGAGAGGAAGAACTTGTGCGGGGTCTCGGGGAAGACCTTGGTGCCGATGTCGCGCCCCTCGAGCACCCCGCCGTTCCGGCGGCCGAGCTCCTGCTGCATCCGGACGAGCACGCGGCGGACGGCAGGGACGGCGGAGACGTGGCTGGCGGCCATGCTGATCTCCGGCGTGCGAATGAGGCCGGTCACGTCTTCGCCGTTGAGCATCACGCGCGGCAGATCGCCGGGCACGAATTCGATGGAGGTGTGCGCGGCGAGGTCTTCGAGCGCCACGGCGTCGTGGACGCCGATGCCGCCGCGCGTGGCGGCGAGTCCAATGGCGCGGTACATGGCGCCGGTGTCGATGTGCGGGAGATTGAGCTCGCGCGCGACGAGTTTGCTGGTGGTGGTCTTGCCGACGCCGGACGGTCCGTCAATCGCGACGAGGAGAGAACCCTTTTCGGAGCTCACGTGCACCAGCCTTTGGCAACCAGCGCTGCCGGCCGTGCCGGCTCAATCGCGACGATCAGCGCCACGCGTGGTTATCCCCGGCCGCGGCGCGGCTCTCGCGGTTTGTCCGCCGCGCGGGAGGGACGCCGCGTGGACGCGTTCGGGCGCGGTCCTGCTTTCGGACGGGAGGACGACTTGGGACGCGCGGCCGCCGCTGACTTGGAGCGGGAAGCGGCGGCCGGCTTCACGCGCGTGGACGCGGCCTTCGCGGCCGGCTTTTTCTTCGCGCCCGCGGCCGCGGCAGGTTTCTTGGCGGCCGTCGCCGGCTTCGGACGCGCGGGCGTGCGGCGCGGCTTCGGCTTGGCCGGCTCCTGCATCGTGGCCAGCATCTTCACTTCCTTGGTGGTGAGCTCGCGCCAGTCGCCGGAGCTGAGTCCCGGATCGGAGATCGGGCCGATGGCGACGCGGCGCAGCTTCGAGACCGGATGCCCGACGGCCTGGAACATCTTGCGGATCTGCTGCGTCCGTCCTTCGCGAAGCCGGACCTCATACCAGGAGTTTCCTTCCTCGCCGCGGCCGGTGGTCTTCATCTGCGCGATCTCGCACGGGAGGGTGCGTTTGCCGTCGATGGTGATACCGCGCTCGAGCTTCTCGATGAGACGCTCGGTCGGGACGCCGCGCACTTTCACGTGGTACGTCTTGACCGAGCCGTGCTTCGGATGCGAGACCTTGAAGGCGAGGTCGCCGTCGTTGGTCAGGAGAATCAACCCTTCAGAGTGGAAGTCGAGACGGCCGACCGGGTAGATGCGCTCGCGGACGCCTTTGATCAGGTCGATGACGGTCTTGCGCCCCTGCGGGTCTTCGACCGTGGTCATCACTTCCTTCGGCTTATAGAGAAGGATGTAGCGGTGGGTCTCGGCGCGGGTGATCAGCTTGCCGTCGACTTTGATGTGGTCGCGGCCGGGCTCCGCTTTCGATCCGAGCTCGGTGACGACACGGCCGTTCACCGTGACTCGTCCCTCCCGGATCATCGCTTCGGCTTCCCGCCGCGATGCGAAACCGGCGTGGGCGATGATCTTCTGCAGTCGCTCGAGTTCCATCACTCTTCGTCGCCAACGCGGCCCGACGATTCTAACTGACTTTCATTCACGTCATTCGCGTCATTCGATGCAACGTCGCCGGTTGGTACTTCGGCGGTTGCTTCACTCGCCGTTTCCGGCGCTGCTTCCGGTTGCTGTTCGAAAGCCGTGCCTTCGCCTTCCGGCGTGTCGATGATGTTCTCGATGCTCGGCTCCGGCGCGGCGTTGATGGCGGCGACGAGATCGTCGTTGATGTTCTCGCCGATCAGGTCTCCGAACTCTTCGAGGCGCGGCAGGTCGCGAATGTCGTTGAGGCCGAAGTGGATCAGGAAGTCTTTGGTGGTGCGGTAGAGGAACGGCGAGCCGACGACGTTCTTGCGGCCGCCGACGCGGATCATCCGCCGTTCGAGCAGCGTGCGAATGACGCCGGTGGCATTCACGCCGCGGATCTCCGAGACTTCCGGCGCGGTGATCGGCTGGCGATAGGCGACGATGGCCAGCGTTTCGAGCGCGGCGAGGGAGAGACGGTTCTCCCCCTTCTTGGCGAAGTACTTCTTCAGCACCGAGTCGTGCTCGGCGCGCGTGGTCAGCCGCCAGCCGCCGGCGGCCTGTTCGAGCATGAACCCGCCGACGTGCTCGTCGAGCGTCCGTTTGATCTCCTCGAGCGCCGACGACATCACCTCCTTCGGCTCCTCCAGCGATTCGGCGAGGTCTTCGACGCGGACCGGATCGCTGGAGAGAAAGAGGATGGCCTCCAACGCTGCTTTTAGCTCACTCGTTTCCATTGGCATGTGGAGTATCACCTAACAACGAGAGATGAGCGATGAGAGATGAGAGATGAACGACGGAGGCCGGTCCCCGCTTTTGGCTCATCTCTCATCGCTCATCTCTCATCTCTCTCATTCAGCTGTTGTCGAAGAGCGCGAAGGTGGCCTCCTCGATCGCGGTCGGGGTGGTGTTGATCAGGATCTCGCCGAAGATCTCGCCCTGCTGCAGGGCAACGCCGCCGAGGCGGACCAGCTCGAGCATGCCGAGGAAGATCGCGATCAGCTCGTTGCGGTCGCGTCCTTCGAGGAACCACTGCAGGCGGATGGGGGACTTTTCGCGCACCTTCGCATAGAGCTCGCGCATCTTGTCGGAGATCTTGTGGACGGTGCGGCGCAGCTCGATGGCCTGCGGATGGTTCTGGCGGTAGCGCACCAGCGCGGTGCGGAAAGCGTCGATGAGGTCGAACAGCCCGACGTCGGTCATGTCGATCTCGGCCGGCTCGTCGGAGCCCGGAAGCGGCGCGCGCGGACGGGTCCACATTCCCATGCGCAGCACGTCGAGCTCCGCGAACGATTCGGCGACGGCCTTGAAGCGCTGGTATTCGATGAGGCGGTCGACCAGCTCGCGGCGCGGATCGTCGATCGGCTCCCCTTCGGCGTTCTCGTCGCGCGGCAGGAGCATGCGCGACTTGATGTTGATCAGCAGCGCGGCCATGTAGACGTAGTCGGCGGCGATGTCGAGGTCGAGCTCGGCCATCGTGTCGAGGTAGGCGTTGTACTGCTCCGTGATCAGGACGATGGGGATGTCGTAGATGTCGATCTCGTTCTTCTTGATCAGGTGCAGCAGGAGATCGAGCGGTCCGTGGAAGGACGGGAGGTCGAATTTGTAGGCGGACTCGTTCTTCTCTTCTTCCTCGGGCATGGGAGCGCCCTGGGTGATTGCCGTCCCCTCGGCCGGCGCGTCCGCGGGCGATTCGGCAACTGCTCCGGGCTGCGCCACGGCGCCGTCGTTCTTCTCTTCGTCGCTCATCCGCGCAACTCGGGATAGTCGATCTTCACGGCCTTCCGCACCAGGGCCATGGTTTCCTCGGCGCGCTCGTTCGCCTTGCGGTTTCCGTCGCGCAGCGCATCCCAGACGATGGATGGGTTGCGGTCGATCTCTTCGCGGCGCGCGCGGATCGGCGCCAGCTTCTCGATCATGATGTCGGTCAGCAGCTTCTTGTCCTGCACGCAGCCGATCTGGGCGGTGCGGCATTCGTGGTCGACGCGGGCGATGGTGGCGTCGTCGGTGAAGAGTTTGTGGAACTGGAAGAGATTGCAGATGTCGGGGTTGCCGGGATCGGTGCGGCGGACGCGGTTCGGGTCGGTGAACATGGTCGAGACCTGGGCGCGGATCTCGTCGGCGGTCGCGGTGAGGGCGATGGTGTTGCCGTACGACTTCGACATCTTCCGCCCATCCAGCCCCGGCACTTTGGGGGTGGCGGTGAAGAGCGGCTGGGGCTCGGGGAAGACGTCGCCGAAGAAGTGGTTGAAGCGACGGACGATCTCACGCGAGAGCTCGAGGTGCGAGGCCTGGTCTTCACCGACCGGGACGTAGCCGGCACGGTAGAGGATGATGTCGGCAGTCTGCAGCAGCGGATAGCCGAGGAAGCCGTAGGTGTTGAGCTCTTTCTCCTGGAGCTGCGCCTGCTGGTCCTTGAAGGTCGGGACGCGCTCGAGCCACGGCAGCGGGGTGACCATGGAAAGGAGGAGGTGGAGCTCGGCGTGCGCCTTCACCTCGGACTGGATGAAGATGACGCAACGCTCGGGATCGAGCCCGGCGGCGATCCAATCGGCCACGGCGTCGAAGGTCGCCTGGTGGACTTTCGACGGATCGGCGTAGTCGGTCGTCAGTGCATGCCAGTCGGCGACGAAGTAGTAGCAGGAATAGCGGTCCTGCAGCTCCGCCCAGTTCTTGACCGCGCCAAAGTAGTTGCCGAGATGGACGCGCCCGGTGGGACGAAGACCGCTGAGTACGTGTTGAGAAACCTGATTCAAGTCGAGCTCACGAAATGGGGTTTGAAAATGAGGGCGAAGTGTAGCTCATCGCGAGGATGTGGGGAGGCTTGTCCCGAGAGTCGCGCTCGCGGCGGGGAGGTTGCTGGTTGTCTGGGCCTTCTGGTCGTTGCGACGCTCTTAGCGAGAGCGGTACGTTCGGGCGTGACCAAAGCCGCCGAAGGCGGCGAAAGATCTGTAGACCCGGCCTTTAGGCCGGGTAGCGGCCACGATCCAACCGTAAGCCCGCGAAGCGGGCGGCAGAAAAGAGTCGCACCAACGCCGCAGCCGGAGATCTTCTCTGTCGCCCGCTTCGCGGGCTTGCCTGGGGCCGGCCGCTGTACCCGGCCTAAAGGCCGGGTCTACAGGTCTTTAGCTACCTGCGGCAGCAGGATTTGCCGATCGCCGTTCCGGTCGTCCAGGCCGAACGGCCCGGACAACCGACAACTGACAACCAGCAACAGCCTCTACTCCACCTTCACCGGCCTGCTGAACTCGGAGCTGGAGAGCTCCGTCCACTCGCCGCCGAAGAAGCTGGAGTGCTGGAGGGTGACGCCGGTGATCC
Organism: Thermoanaerobaculia bacterium; assembly: GCA_035629865.1. Classification (GTDB taxonomy): domain Bacteria; phylum Acidobacteriota; class Thermoanaerobaculia; order Gp7-AA8; family Gp7-AA8; genus QHVT01. Next base: position 209,929 of record DASPHC010000055.1, read on the forward strand.
AGCGGCCGCGGAGGTCGGCTTCGACGCGGAGGCGGAAGCGGAGGGTGGAGGTGGCGACGGTGGCTTCGCCGAGGTATTGCTCGCCTTCGGCGAAGCCGAGGTAGTCCAGCTCCTCGTTGGCGTAGAGACTGACGTTCAGCGGGTGGCTGAAGGCGCTGCCGGCGGCGCCGCCGAGGATGCCGATGCCTTCGATGATGGTGGCGGTGCCGTCGAAGAACGCGCTCTGGATGATCGGAGTCGCTGGGACGGCCGGCGAGCCGCCGGCCGGGAAGTCGACGGTGGGGCCGTCCAGCTGGATGTCGATGCCGCCCTGCCGGTTGCTGAAGATGCGGTTCTGCCCGATGACCGCCACGGCGTCCGCGGCGAGGGCGATGCCCATGTCGGCGTTATGGGCGATGACGTTGCCGGTAATGCCGGATGCGCTGTAGCCGCGGGAGTGCCGGCCGACGAAGATGCCGCTGGCGCCGTTCGGGATCGGCGCATCGCTCGCCGCGGCGACGCCGATGCGGTTGCGCCGAATGGCGGCGTTGAGTCCCGAGAAGTAGATGCCGCTGCGGACGTTGCCGCTCAGGACGTTGTCGTCGATCTCCGCGCTCCCCGACATGATCATCACGCCGCGGCTGCCGTTCGGCGCGGCGGCCGCACCGGCCGGATCGACGCCGAGATAGTTCCGGGCGACGAGGTAGTTGCCGACGTAGCTCGAATTCGGGAGGCCCGTGAACTCCATGTAGACGCCGTGGCGCTCGAAGTTGCCGATGGCCATCCCCACCACCTCGGCGCGTCGGCCGAGGAACGTCAGGCCGCTGACTCCGGCGGTGGTGCCGCCGTCCAGGAAGATCTCGGGGCCGGCGGAATTGGTGTTCGCGAGCCGGCTCTGCGACTCGCCGTCGACCACGATCCAGTTCCCCGTGATCTCCGGCAGCGGCGTGAGCGGGCGGAAGATGTACCACCCGCCGGGCGACGGCTCGCCGGTGAGGGCGAACTCGACGCGGCATGCGTGGAGCTCGGAGAGGCAGGTCGCGTTGACGTTGAGCAGCGCCTGGCGCAGCGACCCCGGGCCGGCGTCGTTGGTGTTGGTCACGGGGAACGGCTGGGTGTACGTCTGCTCTTTGTAGTCGTGGTAGGTGTTGCCTCCCCACAAGACCGTCGCGGAGAAGGCAACGCGCGACTCGCGTACGAACTGCAGCTCGAACGCGTACTCGGTCGTGCTGTTCGCAGCCACCGGCGGGGTCTGGCAGGTGATGGTGCTGAAGCTGTTCGGCACGCCGGCCGGGAGGACCGAGCACGACAAGCCCGGGCTGTACGTGACGAGGCGCTCCAGCTGCGTGACATAGAAGGTGAGCGTCGCCGGCTCGGTGCCGTACTGGGTCCGGTTAGTGAAGGCGATGCGCGCGGTGGCGGTCCGATCCGGTCCGAGAGTGGCCGGCGCGGTGATGGCGACGGCGGCGTCATGCTGGTCGACGTAGTCGAAGAGAAGCGTCGTCTCGTTGTTCGCGAGGTTCGGATCTTCCTGCGCCGCGCTCACGCGCAGAGGGATCACCAGCGGCTGGACGGACGAATGCGACCCGGTCAGCGGACGGAAGGTCGTCGACTCCCCCACCGCCAGCGACGCAACCGTGCACCGGGTCTCGGCCGCGCCGGTCGCGTCGTCGTAGTGGATGGCGCAGCGCGCATCGAGATCGCCGTCCATCCCCGCGGTTGAGGTGACCAGGACGTTCGTCGCCGCGGCCGGCCCGGCGTTGGTGACGACGACCGCCAGTTCCGTGCGGGCGGTGTAGTGCGGAATGCCGACGACACTGGCGGTGACGGAAAGGTCGGACTGGGCGGCGAGGGTGCTGGCGGTCAGGAGAGAGAGCGTTAGAAGTAGTAGGGGGCGCATGGGCTATGGGGGAGTACGGGGCTGCCGGGGGTTCTGTTGGTTATTAGGATAGGACAGATGGGACGGATAGGACAAATGGGACCCTCCCCCACATCAGTCCTATCAGTTCTATAGGTCCCATCAATCCCGCGCGGCCGCCTCGGGCACGGCAATCCCCAGCAGCGCATGCGCCGTGGCTTCCGCCGCCGCCTTGTCCTCGGCGATGCAGGCGATGGCGAGGTCGCGCGCTTTTTCCATGAGGTCATAGTCGCGGAGGATGTGGCCCATCCGGAAACGCATGGCGCCGGACTGTCTCGTGCCCAGGAACTCCCCTGGCCCGCGGATCTGCAGATCGTGCTCCGCCACCTCGAACCCGTCGCGCGACTTTTCGAAGAGCGCCAGCCGGTCCTTGGTCTCGAACGACGCCTTGTCGTCGCGCAGCAGGACGCAGTACGACTTCCGCTCCCCTCGCCCCACACGGCCGCGCAACTGGTGGAGTTGGGAGAGGCCGAAGCGGTCGGCGTCGACGATCAGCATCATGGAGGCGTTGGCGATGTCGATGCCGACTTCGATGACCGTCGTGGCGACCAGGATGTCGATCTCGCCGCGCTTGAAGCGCTGCATCGTCTCTTCCTTCTCGTCGGTCTTCATCCGCCCGTGCATCATCGCCACGCGGCGGTGCGGGAAACGCTGCTTCACGGTCTCGAAGCCCTGCGTCAGCGGTTTGAGGTTCGACTTCTCCGACTCCTCGATGATCGGGTAGACGATGTAGATCTGCGCCCCGCCGCCGACCTGCTCGTCGACGAAGTCGTACACCCGGGCGGCGTCGGAGGAGGAACGGACGACGGTCTTGATCCTTTGGCGGCCGGGCGGCAGCTCGTCGATGACCGACAGCTCGAGGTCGCCGTAGATGGCGAGGGCGAGAGACCGCGGGATGGGGGTGGCGGTCATGACCAGGATGTCCGGCAGGTCGCCCTTGGCGAACAGTTTCTGCCGTTGCTCGACACCGAAGCGGTGCTGCTCGTCGACGATGGCCAGGCCGAGGGACTTGAAATGGATCTTCTCCTCGAGGACGGCGTGCGTACCGATCACGAGCTGGATGTAGCCGTCGCGCAGGCCGGCCACGAGCGTGCGCCGCTCGCCGGCGGACATCGAGCCGGTCGCGCGCGCCACCACGATCGAGTGGTCAACTAGTTGACGAATGCGCTGGTAGTGCTGCTCGACCAGGATCTCGGTCGGCGCCAGCAGCGCCACCTGATGGCCGTTGCGGATCATCAGCACCGCCGCGATGAGCGCGACGATGGTCTTACCGCTGCCGACGTCTCCCTGCAGCAGGCGGTACATCGGACGGTCGGAGCGGAGATCGTCGGCGATCTCGCGCAGAACCCGCTTCTGGGCCCTGGTCAGCTTGAACGGCAGGATGCGCTTGACCTCCTCCCGCATGGCGTCGTCGACGGCGATGGTCCGCGACTTTTTCTTCGTTTCCTCGCCGGCGCGGCGGACGCGGAGGGCGAGCTGAAAGGTGAAGAACTCCTGGAGGATCACCCGCAGGTGTGCCGGTGAGCGCTGGGCGAGGAACGGCTCGGGAAGCTCGGCCGGCTGGTGCAGCTCGGCGATGGCGGCATGGAGATCGGTGACGCCGAGGCGGTCGCGCAATTCTTCAGGGAGTGGATCTTCCATTTCGGGGAGCGCGGTCAGCGCCGCGGCGATGATCTTCCGCATCGCCTTCGGCGGGATGTTGCCGACCTTGGAGTAGATCGGGACGATCGCCCCCTCTTCATCCTCTTCCCCCTCGAACTTTTCCCAGTCGGGGCTCTCGATGGTGAGGGCGCGCGACCCGCCGGCGCGCGGCGCACCATAAACGGAAAGCCGGTCACCCTGCTTGATCTGTTCGGCGAGGAAGGCCTGGTTGAACCAGATCAGCTTCACGGAGCCGGTGCCGTCGTCCAGCACGGCCTCGAAGAGCCGCATCCGCTTGACCGGCGAGACCCGCGCCACCGCGGACACGACCCGCCCCCGCAGCAGCACCGGGACATCGAGAAACCGCCCGAGGTCGGCGATGCGGGCGGGATGGCGGCGGTCTTCGTACCGGAAGGGAAAGAAGTAGAGGAGATCGCGGACCGTCTCGATCCCGGCGCCATTCAGCAGCCGCGCACGCCCCTCCCCGACGCCTTTGAGGAAGGTGACGGGGGTGGACGGGGAAATCGGCACGCGGATATTTTGTGCGAAAAGGACGGTTCTACGCTGGTTAGAGAGATGAACGATGAGAGATGAACGATGAGAGATGAACGAGGTTTCAGGCTCTGTTCATCTCTCATCGCTCGTCTCTCATCTCTAATCAAATACCGTCTTCATCGAGATCAAGCCGATCTTCAACAGGTCCCCGTTGTGGATCGTCACCGGGACGCCGGTGGGAATGCGCTGGTCGTTGACGTAGGTCCCGTTGACCGTCCCGACTTCCTCGAGGGCGTGGTAGTCGTTCCCGCTCTTGATGATCTTGGCGTGACGGCGGGAGACGGAGCGGTTGGTGTCGACCGGGGTCAGGTCGATGTCCGGGAGGATGCCGGTGACCGGGTCGGCGCGGCCGATGGTGGTCTCGTCACCGTTGCTGAAGAAGAAGGCCGTCCCGGTGGCAACGTCGACGAGCCGGTGCCGCGTCGCCTTTTCGGCGGGGGCGATGACGGTCGCGTCCATGGCCACGTGATCCGCGTCGACTTCGCGGCCGACCAGTTTCTCGAGGAGGGTGTTGGCTTCGCGCAGCCGCTTGGAGTATTTGCGGATGATGCGCACCGCCACCTCGGGGTTTTTGCGCAGCATCTCGTCGAAGCGGGAGCCGTTGATGGCCACCACATGGACCTGGGTGAGCGCCACGGCGTCGGCGGTGCGGGGCATCGCCTCGAGCAGCGCCATCTCGCCGAAGAAGTCGCCCTTCTCCAGGCGGGAGAGGGTGTGCGACTCGCCGCCGATGTGCTTGATGATCTCGACGGTGCCGTCCTGGACGATGAACATCTCCGTGCCGAGGTCACCCTGGGAGAAGATCTTGTCGCCGGCATTGAAGGCGAGCTGGGAGTCTTTGACGGGGTCCTTGGGAGACCCGCCGCCGGTGGTCTTGAACACCGCCCTCATCCCTCTTGCAGATTCATCGCTCATCGGACGACCGCCGGCTCGCTCACAGTAAACGTCTGGTCGGCCGTGCTGAGGCGAACCCGTCTCCCGATGGGCATGAGGAGGTTGTTTCCATGATGTCCAAACGGGAGATTGTGCACGACCGGGATCTGGTACGGAGCAAAGAATTCGCGCAGAAACGCGAGCAGATTCGCCCCGTCGCCACAGTCTTTCAATGCACCGATGATTACACCTCGGACCGCCTGCATTCTGCCAGACAGCCGTAAGTGGGTCAACATACGGTCGACGCGGTAGACCGGCTCGTCGACGTCTTCCCAGAACCAGATGCCGTCGTCGACCCAGTAGTCGTACGGCGTGCCGACCAGCGACGTCGTGAGGGCCAGACAGCCGCCGAACAGCACGCCCTCCGCCTCCCCTTCGCAGATCACGTCGTTTGCCGGGATGGCACGCGTCAACGGCGCGGCGCCGGAAAGCATCGCCCAGAGCCACTCGTCGACGTCGGGCGTCAGCCCGTTGCGAAAGTCGAGATTGACCATCGGCCCGTGGAAGCTCGCCACGCCGACGGTCCGGGCGACGGCCTGATGCAGCGCCGTGACATCGCTGAACCCGACCAGCGGACGGGGATTGGCGGCAAAGGCGTCGTAATCGACCCGGTCGAGGATGCGCATCGCCCCGTAGCCGCCGCGGGCGAAGAAGAAGGCGTCGTACTCGGGAGAGCGGAAGGCGCGATTGAGCTCTGCCACGCGCTCGTCGTCGGTGCCGGCGAGATAGTGGCGGTAGCGGTGGTCGATGTTCGGCGCAATGGTGACGCGGTGACCGCGGGCTTCGATGGCGCGCGCGCCTTCTTCGATGCGCTCGCGCTCTGACGGGCCGGAGGCCGCCAGAATGGCGATGTGGGCTGTGTCCGGGAGCGCGCGCGGCGGTATGAGCATGCGGCGCGGATGGTAGCGCAACGCCCGGGCCACGGAGGTACGGGGTATGAGGTACGAGTGGGCGGAAACTCGCAATGCGCGATAGCACCTACTCATACCTCATACCTCGTACCCCATGCCCGGCGGGGGGGCGGCGGGAAAAAAGCGTGGAGCGGACCTGTAAGCCGAATTCTGTTCCCCGCGCGCCGAGGCGCTTGGGGTGAAGATCATTCGTCTGCCGCTCGCGTTACCGCGGCGGTCAAGCAACCTACCCGGACACTCGAACGGACACGGGCGAGTCCATTGCGTCCCTATTTGGTCTTGCTCCGCAGGGGGTTTGCCATGCCGTCGACACTCACGTGCGACGCGGTGCGCTCTTACCGCACCGTTTCACCCTTACCTCGCCTGCCTTGCGACAGACGGTCGGCGGTTTGTTTTCTGTTGCACTTTCCGTCGCGTCACCGCGCCTGGCCGTTAGCCAGCCTGCTGCCCGTAGGAGTTCGGACTTTCCTCGATCTGGATCCTCGCTTGCGCTCGGAATCTTCGACCGCGATCCTCCGGTCCGCTCCACGCAACGCAGCATAACAGGGTGTCGGCGAGCGAAATTCTTTCCGCTAAATTGTTGCTGTTTTAACCACTTACAAAGAATGTCGGCAGGCCGACATCAAAATTTCAGGCGGTTTTTGTCGTCTGAAAAGTAAGTGTCCCAGTCGCCACCGGTTTCCGGCTCGCTGCTGGACGAAGTCTCCATCTCCCGGATGAACACGGCCGGCGCGACGATCTCCACCTGCCGCCGTTGCACTCTCGCGGCGAGCTCGCGATCGGAGGTGACGACACTCCACCCGCGTCCTTGTGCCGCCCGCTCGATGATGACCTGGTCCCCGGTCCTGGGAGCGCTGAAGACGACGCTCACGGCGCCGAGCGACTTGCCGAAAGACGCCGGCTCGGGGCCGTCGAAGACGCACGTGACCCTGGTCTTCTTCGCCCGGGCGAAGCTCGCCAGGAGGCGCACCAGCATCCGCTTCGACTCATCGTGGTGACGATCGACGTGCATGACGCCGAGGACGTTGCTTCCGTCGATGAGGTACGGCACGACTACCCCTTCGGGACCGGCTTGACCGCCGAGTCGCGGTCGCGGATTCCGGCCGGCACCTGCGCCAGCGCCTGCTGCGCTTCGTCGCGCGTGTTGTACCGCCCCCAGAAGACGCGGTAACAGGCGCGGCTGCCGATGGTCTGCGGGACGAACCAGAGGCTGTCGCCGCCGGCTCGCATCGCCTTCTCCAGGTTGCCGGTGTCGCAGAGGATCTGGATCTGCACGGTGAAGTTGCCGGAGGTGTTTGCCGCGAAGTTCCGCGCCATGGCGTCGTAGCGCTCACGCCCGGCGCCGCTCGCCACGGGGCGTGGCGTGTTGGCGGGAGTGACCCGCGGCAGCGCCGTTACCTGCAACGGCGCCGGAGCGGGCTCGGGGGCCGCGGTCGTGGTGGTCGCGACCGGTGTTACGGTGACCGGCACGGGGACGGGAGCCGTGGTCGTGGTCTCAGGCGTCGTCTCGACGATAGTCGCCGTCGCGGCTGTGCCCGTCGGAGCGGTAGTGGTCGTGTTCGTGTCCGGAGGCGGCGGGTTCGGCGGAGGCGACGTTCGCTGCGGTCTCCGCACAACCACGGCCGCCGGCTCCTGCTGCGTCAGCCACCATTGCCAGCCAAAGTACGCCACACCCGCAAGCAGGAGCACGACCGGCAACGCGATCCAGAGTCCGGACCGCGAGCGTTTCGGCTGCTTCATCGACACCCGGCCGTTCGTCGCCGGAAGCGGCTCGCCCAGCGTCACCGGAACCGCCGCCCGCCGAGCCGTCTCGATCTGGGCCTCGTCGAAGCCGTACTGCGGCTCAGCCGGCTCCACCGGCGGCTCGATTGCCACTGACGGCGGAACGGCATCCCAAACCGGCGAGAGCTCGTTCAACGCCGGCTGCGGCGCAAAGGGCAACGGCACCTCTTCGGTCTCGTCGTCCCACGCCGAGGTCGCCGGGATCGTTGCCGGCGGCTCGTCGGCCATCGGATACGCCGGCGCCTCCTCGGGGATGGCCATCACCGGGATGTCGAGTGTCGATGGCGCCGGCACTTCCGCCTCGTCGAGCTCGAACTGCTGCGCCACCACCGGTTCCGGCTGCGCCCACATATCGGCCGCATCGGCGACGCCCGCCGAGGCAAAGTCGTCGAGCGAAAACTCAGGTTGTACTTGAGCTTTCTCGATCCGGCGCAGGATCCCCAGCGTCGCCAGACCATGCAGCAGCTTGTAGACGTTGAACGTATCGCGCCCCGAGACCGTCGCCACCTCGCCGGCGTTCTTCTCCCCGTCGATCTCGCGGACGATCGCCTCGGCGTCCTCATTCAGGCCGAGCCGGCGCCAGACCTCGTCGAAGTCGGCGTTCTTGGCGAAAACGGCGTTGCCGCCGTCGAGCGCCTTCTCGAAGCGGCCGCGGTCCTGCTCGGTGACGATCAGCTCGACCAGCACCTGCGGCAGCGGGAAGAGCGTCCCCTCGTCGCGCTTCGGAAGGTAATCGGCGACGATCGTGAACGATCCTTCGCTCCAGGCCGCGATCGACCGGATCACTCCGACCACCTGAACGCGGCGGGCCCAGGTCAGCTCCTTGCGGGTGATGAAGCCGAGATTCAGGAGGGCGTCGCCGAGGGTCTCGTTCTCCTTCCGCTTCGCGAGGGCCTGCTTGACGTGATCGCGGGAGACCTTCCCGGCGCGCATCAGGATCTCGTCGATGCTGTCGGAGCGGTCGTTGGTGCTCGCCGACAGGATGTCGCCGCCCTTGAAGTAGACGATCTTGATGATCCCGTCGTTCTCGAACCGGATCGCCCCCGTGAACTGCTCGCGCCACAGCTCGACGAGCCGCTCTACGAGATTGATCTGATTGATTTCGCCTTCGAGCATGCCCCCGCCCTCTTCCTTCGGTAATGAAGTCCCTCGGACCGGCGGCGATTATCGCACGCGGGGGTCAGCCATGCCTGCTCATGCCTCGTATCTCATGGCCGCGCCGTGCAACTCGTCGTACAGCGACTGCCCCACCTTCCTCCCCAGGACGTTCATCAGGTCCTGGGCGCTGGCCTGTTTGATGGCGGAGACGCTGCCGAAGCGCTCGAGCAGAAGCCGCTTGCGTTTGCCGCCGATACCGGGAAGGTCATCCAGCTCGCTATGGAGCGTTCGCTTGGCGCGGCGGCGGCGGTGGGAGGAGACGGAGAAGCGGTGGGTCTCGTCTCGGACCATCTGCAGGAGCTGCAAGGCCGGGTCGTGGCGTTCGAGCCGAATCGGCTCCTCGCGGTCGGGCACATAGATCTCCTCCTCGCGCTTCGCCAGGCCGGCGATCAGGATCTCCTCGATGCCGAGCTTCTTCAGCGCCGCCAGGGCCGCGTTGAGCTGGCCGCGGCCTCCGTCGATGAGGATCAGGTCCGGCAACGCCTTCTGGTCCTCCAGGACACGCCGGTACCGCCGGTCGACCGCTTCGGCCATCGAGCGGAAATCGTCCGCGCCGATGACCGTCTTGATGTTGAAGAGCCGGTATTGGTTCTTATCGAGCTTCCCGCGGTCGAACACGACCATCCCAGCCACCGAGTCGGTCCCCTGGATGTTCGAGATGTCGAACGACTCGATCTTCTCGATCTCCCGGGTACCGAGACCGAACGCCTCACCGAGGATCTGGCCGAGCCGGGAAGCGGCGATCTGCAGCCGGTCCTGCGTCGACTTCTTGAAACGCGATTCGTGCGACAGCCGGGCGTTCCGGTTGGCCAGCTCGATCCGGTCGACGCCGCGGCCGCGCTGCGGGACGCGCACCTGCACCTTCCGGTTCGCCTGCGAGCCGAGCCAGTCGTTGAGCAGCTCCTTCTCCTCGATGTCGAACGGGATCAGGATGTCTTTGGGAATGAAGAGATTGTCCTGGTAGTAACGCTGGAGGATCTCGCTCAGAAAGTAGCCAGGCTGATACTCCCCCACCTTCTCCCAGAACAGCTCCCGCCGGTCGACCACGTTGCCGCCGCGGATGACGAAAAGCTGCACCGCGACGTCGCTCCCCTCCTCGTACAGCCCCCAGACGTCCATGTCCTCGTCTTCGGCGGACGCCACCTGCTGCTCGGCCTGGATGCGCTCGACGGTCCGGATCAGGTCGCGGTAGTACGTCGCGACCTCGTAGTTCTCCGTCTCGGCGGCAAGGTACATCCGGCTGCTGAGGCGATCCTGCAGCTCCCGCGTCTTCCCGCCGAGAAAGAGCACCACGTCGTCGACCATCTCCCGGTAGGCCTCGGAGGTGGTCAGGCCGACCACGCACGGGCCGAGGCACTGGTGCATGTCGTAATAGAGACAGGGACGCGTGAGGGCGTTCTTCCCTTTGGTGATGACGAGGTCGCAGCTCCGCAGCTTGAACTGGTCGGCGACGAGCTTGAGGATCCGGCGCGCGGTGCCGGCGAAGAAGGGCCCGAAGAAGAGGTCTCCCTTCCTCCGGTCCATCCGCCGTGTGAAGACCACCCGCGGGTAGTCCTCGGACATGGTGACTTTGAGGTAGGGGTAGCTCTTATCGTCCCGGAGGAGAATGTTGTAGCGCGGCTGGTGGGCCTTGATGAGGTTGTTCTCGAGGAGGATGGCCTCGAGCTCGTTGTTCGTGGTGACGAAGTCGATCCCATCGATCTCGTTGATCAGCGTCATCGTCTTGGCGTCCCGCGCCCCCCGGCCGACGATGTATGACGTCACCCGGTTCCGGAGGTGCCGTGCCTTCCCGACGTAGATCACCTCGCCCGCCGAGTTCTTGTGCAGGTACACCCCGGGCCGTTCGGGGATCTCTTTGAGGCGGAGTTTGAGGCGGTCGAGGCGATCGGACATCAGGCGGAGGTAGAACAAGAATCAGGAGCGGCGTCATCCTGGGATGGGACCTATGGGACTTATGGGACAAATGGGACGGATGAGCTCATCGGTCCCATCAGTCCCATCAGTCCCATAGGTCCCATTAGTCCCATCAGACAACCGTCCCCAGAAACCCCGCCGCCGCCACCCGAAACTCGTCCGTCCACTCGTGCCCTCCCTCGAACACGAGCGGCGTCACCCTGGTTCGCCCCTGCAGCGAGTTCAAGTCTTTCTTGAACTTTTCGTCCGTGTACCACTCGTCGCGCACCCCGCGGGCGAGAAGCATCGGCGGGAGGACGGCGGCCGGGTCGTCGCGGATCTCGTCCGGGACATCGCCGCCGAGGAGGATCAGGCCGGCAGGATTAGCGGAGTACGCCGCGGCGCGGGCGGCCATCGTGGCTCCCTGGGAGAAACCGAGGAAGACCAGCGTCCGGGGGCTTCCGAGCGCCTCCACCACCTGCCGTACGTAGGCGACGTTATCGGCGATCGCCAGCTCCCGGTCGAGGCTGGTCATCCAGCTCGCCACGATGCTCCCCGAGCGTGTGTAGAAGGGATGGAGCGCCTGGACGGAGGCAACGTTCCAGCCGGCGATCCCGGGGATCGTTTCCAGCTGCTCCAGGTTTGTTTCCGCCGACTCGGCGTAGCCGTGAAAGCCGACCAGGAAGCGATCGGCGCCGCGGTCCTCGACGAGGACGCGGCCGTGCGTGGGGGTCTCGATGGTCCGGACGATCATGATTCAGCGCGCTGACTAGTCAACCTATTGACCAGTCATCCGGCCGACATTCTATCCGGTTGCGTAATGCGCCGCCTGACTGGAGAATGCGCGCCGTGGTTCACCTGATCGTGGTCGTCCCTTGCTTCAACGAGGAGCACCGTCTCCCGGTCGAAGACTTCCGCCGCTTCGCCCTCGCAGGGGCTCGGGTGGAGATCCTCTTCGTCGACGACGGCAGCACCGACGGGACGCTGCGCCTGCTGGAGTCGCTGCGGGACGCCGATCCTGCCCGCTTCTCCGTCGTGTCGCTGGAGCAGAACCGCGGGAAGGCGGAAGCGGTCCGCCGGGGGATGCTGGCGGCCCTCGAGCGCAAACCGGACTTCGCCGGCTTCTGGGACGCAGACCTCGCCACCCCCCTGTCCGAGATCCCCGGCTTTCTCCATGTCTTCGCCAGCCGTCCGGAGATCGACATGGTCTTCGCCGCACGCGTCCGGCTCCTCGGCCGCTCGATCAGCCGCAATCCCGGCCGTCACTACTTCGGCCGGGTCGGGGCGACGCTCATCTCTTCCTCCCTCGGCCTGGCGGTCTACGACACCCAGTGCGGCGCGAAGCTCTTCCGGGCCGGCGAAGCGATGCGCGCCCTGTTCGCCGAGCCGTTTCTTTCCCGCTGGATCTTCGACGTCGAGATCATCGCCCGCTTCGTGCGGCAGCGCGGCCGCGACGCCGCCGCCCGTGCGATCTACGAGCTGCCCATCACCACCTGGCACGACGTGCAGGGATCGAAGGTGAAGTCGACCGACTTCGGCCGCGCGTTGAAGGATCTATGGAAGATCCATCGCGCTTACAATCGCCGGTCATGATCGACGCTTTGAACGAGGTCACCGATCTCTCGCTCTCGTCCCTGGCGCAGGGCCTCATCGGATCGGAAGTGCTGAAGGTCTCCCGCGAGGTCACCGCCCTGGTCCGCTCGGGCCGCTCCGTCGCCAACCTGACCGTCGGCGATTTCTCGCCGGAGCAGTTCCGGATCCCGAAGCCGCTGGAGCGGCTGATCATCCGGAACATCGAGGCCGGCAAGACGAATTATCCGCCCTCGGAGGGAACGCTCGAGTTGCGCGAGAGTGTGGTGGCCTTCTCCAAACGAGCTCTCGATCTCACCTTCCCCGTCGAGTCGACGATGGTCGCCGGCGGCTCCCGCCCCATCATCTATGCAGCGTATGCGGCGGTCGTCGATCGCGGCGACAAGGTGATCTACCCGACGCCGTCCTGGAACAACAATCACTACACCTACCTCGTCGGCGGCCAGCCGGTCGAGCTGGTGGTCGGCGCCGGCACGAACTTCATGCCCACCGCCGACATGATCCGCCCGCACGTCCGCGAGGCGCGACTCATCGCCGTCTGCACGCCGCTCAACCCGACCGGCACGGTCATGGCGAAGTCGGAGGTCGAGGCGATCGCCCGGCTGGTCGTGGAAGAGAACGAGCGCCGAGCCGAAGCCGGCGAGCGGGCGCTGTTCCTCCTCTGGGATCAGGTCTACTGGATGCTCACCTTCGGCGAGCACCGGCACTGGACTCCGCCGCAGGTCGTCCCGGAATCGGCCGCCTACACGATCTTCGTCGACGGCATCTCCAAAGCCCTCGCGGCGACCGGGATCCGCGTCGGCTGGACCATCGCGCCGCCGGCGGTGGTGAAGCGGATGTCCGACATCATCGGCCACATCGGCGCCTGGGCTCCGAAGGCGGAGCAACTCGCCGTCGCCGAGTTCCTCCAGCAACCCGACGACATCGCGTCCTTCCACGAGACCATGATCCGCGAGCTCCGCCTCCGACTCGACACCCTCTACGACGGCCTGATGCGGATGAAGCAGGACGGACTCCCGGTCGACGCCATCGCCCCGCAGGGCGCCATCTACCTCTCCGCGCAGTTCAACCTCGTCGACCGCCTCGGCACGAACGAAAAGATCCGCCAGTTCCTCCTCGAACAGGCAGGATTCGCCGTCGTCCCCTTCCAGGCCTTCGGCCTCAAACGCGAAGACGGCTGGTTCCGCCTCAGCGCAGGGGCGGTGAGCGTGCGGGATTGCGAGGAGGGGTTGCAGAGGGTGAGGGCGGCGTTGAAGGGGCTGTGAGAAAGACCTTTCACGCCGAGGAACGCGCGGTGGTCTTTTCTGTCGCCCGCTACGCGGGCTCACCTGGTGGGTACGCGTTGTACCCGGCCTGAAGGCCGGGCCTACAGATCCTTCGCTGCCTACGGCAGCTGAGAGACGGCAATAACTCGTTGGGGTTCTGCTCCGCCGCGGAGCGGCGAAAGAGTGTAGCCCCGTGCGTTAGCCCGGGGAACATGCGTTTCCCCGGCTCAGCCGCGGAGCGGCGAAAGAACGTTTTGCGAGTGGCGCGTTCTTTCGCCGCTCCGCGGCTAACTTATGCACGCCGTCGTTTCCCAGGGCTAACGCCCTGGGCTACATTCTGCCGCCGCTCCGCGGCTACTTCTGCACCTCGCATTCCGAGCCGCACACATCGTCCAGGCGCAAAGTCCCAAGGAACCAGCAACCAGCAACTGCCCTACGCCGTGGCCGGCTGTATCTCCGCCAGCGCCATCTCGAGCGCGGCACTCTTCAGCTGCTCCTGCTCCGACAGGTACTCCACCTCTGCCTGGCGGACGGCGATGGTGCCGAATTCTCGGGCGCTGAAGATACAGGCCCAGATCAGGAAGATGTCTTCGAAGACCACCCAGCCGGCGTGCTCGAGGAAGCGCCACCATTCCGGGTTGGCGACGCCGTAGACCGACTCCGGCCAGAAGATCCCGCGGGCGAAGTGGTCGGCGGCGACGACGACCGTCGCCGTGATGATGACCTTCCAGTCGAGATAGAACGCCAGGAAGGCCAGCGATCCGAAGACGTGGAAGTGGGTCTCGATGCGGCCGCCGCTGAGGTGGATCAACAGCGCCGAGGAGAGCATCTGCGAGGCGGCGATCACGTGGCGGGTCAGCGGCTTCCCGGGACGGAGAAACGCCAGCAGCACCGGCAGGAGCGCGAACCCGGCGCCGGCCAGGATGGCGACCCAGACGTGCATGTGCAGCACGCGCTCCTTCCCTTGCCACGCGTACGGCGAGACGAACAGCGCCGCGCCGATCCCGGCGAGGTACTGCACCACCAGCAGCAGGGCGAACATCTTGTCCACCTTGGCCCGGCGCTCCAGCATCTGCGCGTCGCGCAACTCGGCGGCACGTGCGGCTACGCCCGGATTGGTCACAGCGGCGACTGCGCTCATCTCGTCTCCTTCTTTTCCCGGCTGGAAATCGCACAGCCGAAGACCGGGTGGTCGCCCGACTCCGCCCGCGCGTTCACGATGTCGATGAGGTCGGTGCGGCCGCTGTTGAGTCCCGCGTGCCCTCGCAGCGAAGTGATGCCTCCGGCGAAGCGCAACTTGCCGCCGCCGTCGTACAGAAAGGTCTGCCCGGAGGTGAAGCCCCCGAACAGATCGGCCTCCCGCCCGTTCTCGTCGATGATCACGTTCGCCCGCCGCAGCCGCTTCGCCGAATCGACGACGTCCGTCTGCTCCCATCCCGGCGCAAAGTCCGACGGGCGGTAGACCAGCACATGCGTCCTCACCGACCTGGGCGACTTCTCCAGCACGGCCTGGAGCTCCTGCACGCTGGCGCGGCTGCACGAACAGCGCGGGTGGACGAGCATGACCAGCGACCACTCCCCATCCGCGCGGCGGATGGCGCTCTTGCTCGGCCACTTCGACGGCGCCGTCGCCGCCTCCCCCGGAGTGGTCTCGAACAGGCGTACGGCGCGATATGCGGCCGCGACCGTGCCGGTCCAGATGAGGGCGGCGAGTACGAGAGCGAGCGGAACGATCCAGCGCTTCATGTTTTCTTCTTCAGCGCCAGCAGTGGCGAGATCAACTGTTTGTCCTTGTCGTGAAACTTGATCCGGCTGCTGGTCAGCAGCTCGATCCGTTCACCGAGCGGAATCGCATAGAACTCTGTCGGCGTGACCTGCGCCACGCGGCCATCCGGAAACTGGATGGTCGCCAGATCGAAATTCATCGAGCCAGCTCCTTCGCGATTTAATTCGTAGGATTAGATTCGCGGAGTGTAGGGATTTCACCTCGCCAGGGCAATCAATAACTTTTTGAGCCGTATGGATTTACCGGAGGAGAAGACGCGATCCGGAACTCAGGCCGGCGGCCGATAACTACACGAAGATCCGCGCCTCTTTCAGCTCCCGCAGCTTGTCGCGGATCTCCGCGGCGCGCTCGAAATCGAGGTTCTTGGCGGCGTCCTTCATTTCCTTCGTCAGGCGGCTGATCGCTTTGTCGATGTCCTCGCCGCCGGCGATGTCGAGCTTCGACTTCTGTCCCGGGAGCGGGACGTCGAGATAGTCGAGGTTCGCCATCTTCACCAGGTCGGAGTCGATCGACTTGATGATCGTCGCCGGCTCGATGCCGTGCTCCTCGTTGTACTTCTGCTGCACCGCGCGGCGGCGGGTGGTCTCGTCGATGGCGAAGCGGAGTGAGTCGGTGATCTTGTCGGCGTACAGCACGGCCACGCCATTGATGTTGCGGGCGGCGCGGCCGATGGTCTGCACCAGCGAGGTCTGCGAGCGGAGGAACCCTTCCTTGTCGGCGTCGAGGATCGCCACACACGAGCACTCCGGCACGTCGAGCCCCTCGCGCAGGAGGTTGATGCCGATCAGCACGTCGTACACACCGAGCCGGTAGTCGCGCAGGATGGCGATGCGCTCCATCGTCTCGACGTCCGAGTGAAGGTAATTGACCTTGATACCGAGCTCCATCAGATACCGCGTCAGGTCCTCCGACATCCGTTTGGTCAGCGTCGTCACCATCACCCGCTCGTTGACTGCCGTCCGCTCGCGAATCAGGCCGATCAGGTCGTCCACCTGCCCCTTCACCGGGCGGATGATGATCTGCGGATCGAGCAATCCCGTCGGACGGATCACCTGCTCGGCGAACAGGCCGCCCGTTTTCTCCAGCTCGTACGGTCCGGGCGTCGCCGAGACGTAGAGAATCTGCCCCAGCTTCCCTTCGAACTCGTCGAACGCCAGGGGACGGTTGTCGATGGCGCTCGGGAGGCGGAAGCCGTACTCGACGAGCGTCGTCTTGCGGGCGCGGTCGCCGCCCCACATCGCCCGCACCTGCGGCACGGTCTGGTGCGACTCGTCGACGACCAGCAGAAAGTCGTTCGGGAAATAGTCGATCAGCGTCGGCGGCGGTTGTCCGGGCGCGCGGCCGCTCAGATGGCGCGAGTAGTTCTCGATGCCGTTGCAGTAGCCGAGCTCCGCGATCATCTCCAGGTCGAACATCGTCCGCTGGGAGAGCCGCTGCGCCTCGAGCAGGCGCTCGTTCGCGCGCAGCTCGACCACCCGCTCGTCGAGCTCCAGCCGGATGTTCTCCATCGCAGTCATCAGCCGCTCGCGGGGGGTGACGTAGTGGGTGCGGGGATAGATGGCCAGGCGGTCGTACTCGCGGCCCGTCGTCCGTCCGGTGATCGGGTCGATGCGGGTCATTTTGTCGATCTCGTCGCCGAAGAATTCGATGCGCACCGCGTCGTCTTCATAGGCCGGCCAGACCTCGAGCACGTCGCCGCGCACCCGGAAGTTGCCGCGGGCGAGGTCGTACGGCGTCCGCTCGTACTGCATCTCCGTCAGCTTGCGGAGATACTCGGTCATCGGCTTCTCGGTCCCCCGCTCGAAGAAGAGGAGCATGCCGTAGTAGAGCTCCGGCTCGCCGATGCCGTAGATGCAGGAGACCGAGGCGACGATGATCACGTCGCGGCGCTCGAACAGAGCCTTCGTGGACGAGAGCCGCAGCTTGTCGATCTCGTCGTTCTTGGTCATCTCCTTTTCGATGTAGAGATCGTTCTGCGGGATGTACGCCTCGGGCTGGTAGTAGTCGTAATACGAGACGAAATACTCGACCCGGTTCTCGGGAAAGAAATTCTTGAACTCCTGATAGAGCTGCGCCGCGAGGATCTTGTTGTGGCTGAGGACCAGCGTCGGCCGGTTGACGGCTTCGATGACCTTCGCGACCGTGAACGTCTTCCCGGAGCCAGTCACGCCGAGGAGCACCTGATGCTTCTCGCCGGACTCGAGCCCCTCCGTGAGCTGCCGGATCGCCTCCGGCTGGTCACCCTGCGGCTGGAAAGGAGAGATGAGGTTGAAACGGGACATGGGGTGCATCCTATCGGATGGTTGCTGGTTACTGGTTGCTGGTTGTCTGCGCCTCTTCGCTTGGGCGGCACTCGGGGCAAGTGCCTCGCCAGCCCGAAAGGCCCAGACAACCGACAACCAGCAACGGCGCGCTTCTCAGCGCCTGGCCATCTGCTTCTTCGACTCCGCGAGCAACGGCCCCAGAAGCTTCTTCACCTCCTGGGGATCGTCGAAGTAGTAGCCGGCGATGGTGATGGTGTGGATGGCCCGCCCCTGGCGGATGATGAAGATATTGCCGACGTAGCTTTCGTTCTTCAGCAGGGCGGCGTACCCCTCGTCGGCGGTGTTCCGGAGGAGCGCCGGCGCGTCGACGATCTTTGCGTCGCCGGCGAACGCGACGCCCGCTTTGACGCCGACTTTCTGCATCTGGTAGGACTGCACGGCGTTGAGCGCCTGCGGGTGCACCTCGGTGATCGAGGAGATGACCACCGGATCCTCGTCCTCGCCCATCTCCCGCGAGTCGTACCCATATTGAATCGTGCGCGTCCCGAACTGGCGCAGGACCGTGAGGCTTTCGGCGGCCGGGTTGTAATCCTCGTAGCCGAACGGCTCGAGCGCCTTCGCGTTCAGCACCAGCAGCTTCTCATCCGCGGTCGGCGGCAGCGGGTTGGTGACGCTGCGGACCGTCAGCCAGATCACGAAAGCGAAAGAGGCGATGCCCATCAGGCCGCCGAGGCCGGCGAAGATGAAGACCCAGCGCCGCTGCTTCGGCGTCATCGCTTCTGCGCGCGCGCGTTGATCTTGCGCGCCGCCGCTTCGAGACGGGCCGCTTCCGCACCGGTCACGCGGTTGTCCGAGATGGCATCCTGCATCGACAGGAGGAACGGCTGCAGGGCCTGCATGGCCACGCGCTCCTGGCGATAGTTCTCGCGCATCCGGGCGATCTCCGCGTCGAGAGACTTTTTGCGCTCCGCGGAAACGTCGGGGGCGTACATCCCGCGCATCTCCCCCACCGACATGCCGATCGCGAAGTCCATGAACTCGGTGAAACCGCCGCGGGAAAGGAGCGCCCCGCCCACGAAGATCACCAGCAACGCGAACACGCCGGCCGCGCCGCAGCCATAAGTCAGCCACTGCGGCAGGACTGCCTTCGGGGAGGGCGAAGAGTAGTAATCCGCAGGCCAGCGGAACCCGCGTTTGTCGTCGCTTTCTTGCAGCACCGTCATCGGGCTCGACAGGTTATCATGTGCCCAATGGCTGCATTGTCCAACGTCACCGTCCTGATTCTCGACGACAACCCGCTGGTGCTCAAGCTGGGCCGGGCCCTGCTGGAGCGGGAGGGTTGCACCGTGCTCACCGCGTCGAGCTGGATCGAGTTCAACCACGTCCTGGCGAGCAACACGCCGGACATCATCTTCCTCGACGTCAACCTGCCGAGCATCAAGGGCAACCGCCTCAGCGAAGTGCTCAAGTCCCAGTCCAACAAGAAAGACATCCCGATCGTGCTGATCTCCGACTTGCCGGAGCGCTCGCTCGAAGAGATGTTCCCCAGCTCCGGCGCCAACGCCTGGATGCGCAAACCGCTCACCCGCGACAAGATCGTCGACATGATCACGCGGTACGTGCCGGCGGCACGGTAGGTCAAAAAGCGTTGCTGGTTGCTGGTTCCTTGTGAGTCTACGCACGAGCGTCAGGCGCTGCTTCACAAGCAACCAGTAACCAGCAACCCCGTCATCCCCGTCCTAACCACTCCGGCAGCTCCCGGATACTCTCAAGCCGCGTCAGCTCCCCCGCGACTTCGTCCGGCACGTGCTCGTGGGCCCAAGTCGTGTAATAGGGAATGTGCACGGCCATCGCGCCCGCCTCGATCGCCGGGAGCACGTCCGACTTCACCGAGTTCCCGATCATCAGAAACTGCCCCGGGGCGATGCCGGCGCGGGTGATCACGCGGCGGTACGTATCCGTGTTCTTCTCGCTGACGATCTCCACCGCCGCGAAGTGCTCCCCCATGCCCGAGCGGGCCAGCTTCGACTCCTGGTCGAACAGGTCGCCCTTCGTCAGCAGCATCAGCCGGTAGCTCCGCGACAGCGCCGGGATCGTCTCGGCGACTCCGTCGAGCAGCTCCACCGGCGCGCTGAGCATGTGATGCCCCCATTCGATGATGCGCTGGATCTCACTCCCGACGATCTCTCCCTCGGTGAGCTCGATCGCGGTCTCGATCATCGACAGGATGAAGCCCTTCACCCCGTAGCCGAAGTGCCGGAGATTGCGCATCTCCGTGGCGAACAGCCGCTGGCGCACCCACTCCTCCGAGTGATGCGCGGCCAGCATCGCCGCGAATTGCTTCTCCGTGGCCTGGAAATTCGACTCGTTGTGCCACAACGTGTCGTCCGCGTCGAAAGCGATGACCTCGAACATCGTCAGAGCTGGTTTCCGCTCGTGTCCCCGCTCGTCTCGGTCGACGTTTCGGGGGGCACATCGGTCGACGGCGCGGGCGACTCGGCGCTCTCCCCTGCCTGCGCCGAGGCGTCGTTCGCGGCCTGCGTCGGCTCCCCCTCCTTCGGCTGATACATCGGCCGCTGGAGGTAATACGGCAGCTTCGCGACATTCACGCCGGCGCCGCTGCAATCCTTGTCCGGCTCCTGGCCGGCGACGAACGCCTGCATCACCACGCGCGCGCACGGGCCGGTGCCGCGCAGACCGCTGCGCAGATCCATCGGCACGACCACCACGCCGGGCGGCGGCTCGAAGTCCGGCTTGCCGACGCGCAGCTTCTGCTCCTCGAACTGCTTGAAGATGTCGATCCAGATCGGCAGCGGCACGTCGGCGCCGGTGGCGCCGCCGCCGAGCGACTTCGACGGATCGTCGTAGCCGGTCCAGACCCCCACGGTGTACTCCGGCGAGAAGCCGATGAACCACGCGTCCGTGTAGCCGTTCGTCGTCCCGGTCTTCCCCGCCAGCGGATCGGCGAGCGTGTGCGCCGCGTACGCGGTGCCGCGGTCGATCACACCCTTCATCATGTACGCGAGCTCGAACGCGACCTGTGGCGTCGTCGCCTCGGAGAGCACCGGCTGCTGCTCCTCCAGCACCCGCTCGGCCTGGTCGGCGATTTTGAGGATGTAGCGCGGCTTCGTGTAGACCCCGCTGTTGACGAAGACGTTGTACGCGGCCGTCATTTCCAGCGGCGACACGCCCGCGGCGCCGAGCGCCAGCGACGGATACTTCTGCAGGTCGGCGGTGACGCCGAGCCGGCGGGTGAAATCGACGATCCGGTCGCCGCCGGTCATCATGTACGTCTTCACCGCCGGCACGTTGATCGACAGCTCCAGCGCGCGCTGGATCGTCACGATGCCGGCATACTTGCCGTAGTAATTCTTCGGCGCGTAAATCTGGTTGCCGACCGGAATCGCGATCGGCGCGTCGAACAGCGTGTCCGCCGGCGTCAGTCCGGTCTCGAACGCCGCCCCGTAGACGAACGGCTTGAACGCCGATCCCGTCTGCCGGCGCGACTGCACCGCCCGGTTGAACTTCGAGTACGCGAAGTCGTAACCGCCCACCAGCGCCCGGATCTCCCCGCTCTTCACGTCGAGGATGACCACCGCCCCCTGCACCACTGGCATCTGGTCGAACATCCACTTGCGGGTCTGCGTCTTCACATCCTCCTGCTGGAGGACGTGGATCATGTCGCCGCGCTTCAGCACCCCGTCCAGCGTCTTCTTCCTCGTCCACGCCCAGGCCGTCGGATCGAGCTCGAGCCTCTCCCGGTGCACCCGGACGGTCATCCCGTCCTTCCGGACGTCGAGGACGATCGCGGGATAGAGCTTGTCGGTCTGCGCCGGCTCGTTGCTCCAGCTCGGGTCGCGATAAGTCTCGGGATCCAATCCCTCGGCGACGAGATTCCGCGTCGGCCGCCGGAAACCGCGGCGCTTGTCGAACTTCCGCAAACCGCGCTGCAAGGCACCCTCGGCGATCTGCTGGATACGCAGGTCGAGCGTCGAATAGACCTTCAGGCCGCTGTTGTAGAGATCCTCGGCGCCGAATTTTTCGTCCGGGTGATGCTCGATGTACTGGCGGATCTGCTCGGTGAAGTACGCGCCGACGCGCGGCGCCTCCTCTTTATACGTCCCCAGCACGATCGGCGCGTTCACCGCCTGGTCGTACTGCTGGCGGTTGATGAAGCGCTCGGTCAGCATCCGCCGGAGCACGTAATCGCGCCGGTATTTGGCGCGGTCCGGGTGCGTCATCGGGCTGTAGTACATCGGCGAGCGGATCAGCGCCGCGATCACGGCCGCCTCGGGGAGGGTCAGCTCTTTCGCATGCTTGCCGAAATACATCCGCGACGCCGCCTCGACGCCATAGGCGCCGTGGCCGAGGTACACCTGGTTCGCGTACAGCTCGAAGATCTGGTCCTTGGTGAAATCCTTCTCGATCTGCACCGCCAGGAAGGCCTCGTTGATCTTCCGGCGGAACGTCTTCTCGGGAGTCAGGAAAACCTGCTTCGCGAGCTGCTGCGTGAGCGTCGACGCACCCTGTGCGTGCCGGCGCTCGATGATGTCCTTGATCGCGGCCCGCACGATGGCCTTCGGGTCGACCCCCCCGTGCTTGTAGAACTCCGAGTCCTCGGTGGCCACGATGGCGTTGATCAGCACCTGGGCCATGTCCCGTTTCGGGACGACGATCCGCTTCTGGATCGAGTATTCGGCGAACGGCACGCCGTTGCGGTCATAGATCCGGGTGATGATCGCCGGCTGATAATCGGCCAGCTTCCTGACCTGCGGCCTCCGCACCGCATGCGCGAACAGGAACCCCGCCGGAATCCCGAGCGCCGCCGCGATCAGCAACGTCAGCAACCGCGACCGCCGGCGCGACGGGGGCGTCTGGGGAATGAGCTGATGGTCGGCGTGGTCGGCGGGTTGGTCTGTCACAGATAAAGTTAACCACTAGCGAGGCGGGAAGTCATCCCGAGAAGGGTTACTGGTTGCTGGTTGCTTGGGAGTAACCAGCTGCCACAGCCGCCGTAGGCGGCGGAAGATCGGTAGGCCCGCCCTTCAGGGCGGGTATCGTGCGGCCCCATGCAGGCGAGTCCGCGAAGCGGGCGACAGAACAGCGGTCCGCGCAAACCCCTATGCTGTCGCCCGCTTCGCGGGCTTCCTCGTCTCCTCGGGCTTTACCCGGCCTGAAGGCCGGTCTACAGATCTTTCGCCGCCTTCGGCGGCTTCGGCGTGATCGTTCCTGCGAAAACGAAAGGGCGATCCTTCGCGGCCTCCGCGGATGTGACTGTTACAGGTGACTCGCAGACTTCCGGCCAGGCGTTGAGTCCCAAGCAACCAGCAACAGCAACAACCCACGCGCTCTTGTAGAATCCAACTCGAATGTCGGTGTCCCCCATCTCTCCCCCCAAACAGGACTGGGCACGCCTGGTGGGCGAGTCCATCAAGCAGCATGGCGTCTGGCACACATACACCAAGCTCCTCGAGGCGCGCCGGGCGTATCCGGACGACCTCTCCCTGCGCGGATACGTCGAGATCCTCCGCAACAACATCGTCCAGGATCTCCTGGCCCATCCGAAAGGCCTCAATGCGGTGCCGAAACTGAGCGCCGACTTCCTGACCAACTTCGACCGCTTCGACCTCAACGCCCAGGAGGGCTACCTGGTCTCTCTCATCGACGGGCGCATGGACGTCCAGAAACTGATGATCCTCAGCCCGTTCGATCCGTTCAACACCATCTTCATCCTGGCGAAGCTGCAGCACGAGCGCGCCATCACGGTGCCTTGATGACATTCGCCTTATCGCTGCTCGAGCGTCTCCCGACCCCCATCGCCGTCGTGGCGGACAACGGTGCGACCCGCTTCCGCAACCGCGCCTTCGAACAGGCCTTCGGCTCCGACGCCGCCGACTGGCTCCAGGAGGCCGCGCGCGCCGTGGCCGGCGAGCGCGGCTGGCTGCAGGGCTTCTTTCTCGAGCACGAAGACGAGCACCTGACGCTCGACGTCGAGATCGAAGGGCGCGTCTACCGCATCGATCGCCTCATGCGCATCGACGAGGACGGCCCCGGCGTCGCGCTCTCGTTCGAAGACGTCACCCAGCAACGCGAGGCCGAACAGGCCAAGTCCGACTTCACCGCGCAAATCGTGCATGACTTGCGCGGCCCCCTCTCCGGCATCCAGGGAACGCTGGAGTTCGTCCTCGCCCAGGAAGGAAACAAGCTCGACTCCCTCTACTCCGACCTGTTGCAGGAGGCCCATCGCGAATCCGAGCGGATGATGAGCCTCATCAACGAGATCCTCGACTTCTCCAAGATCCAGTCGGGCAACTTCACCGTCGAAAAAGAGCCGGTCCGGGTGGCCGGGGTCCTCAAACGCGCCGTCCGCAGCCTCCAGTCCGTCGCCGCGCGCGACGAGATCTTCCTCCTCAGCGCTCACGGCCGCGACATCCCCCAGATCATCGGCAGCGTCGAAAAACTCACCCAGGCCGTCATCAACCTGATCTCCAACTCCCTCAAATTCACCCCGAAGAAGGGCCTGATCTCCGTCGGCGCCCAGATCGTCCGCAACGGCGACGTCCCCGACGCCATCGTCGTCACCGTCACCGACACCGGCATGGGCATCCGCGCGGACGAAATCGAGCAGATCTTCGACAAATACAAGCAGAGCAAAAACAAGTCGTTCCGCGGCGGCGGCGGCACCGGGCTTGGCCTCTACATCGTCAAGCAGGTCGTCGAAGCCCACGGCGGCGAAGTGAGCGTGGCGTCCATCGAAGGAGTGGGCACCAGCATGGTGCTGCGCCTGCCGGTGAAACGGGCGGCGTAGAGGCCCGCCACTGGCGTCCCCGCATTCCAAAAGCTACACTTCCCTCCGTTCCAAATTCACTTACGAACGGACCTGGGATTCAGGCACGGCAACGGCCGTGGAGGACATCCTCATGATCATCCGCAGCGAGGGACGCGGCCTTCTGGTCGCCTCGACCGTCTTTCTCACGTCGTGTCTCGCGGTGCCGCGGCCCGCGCCCGTCGAGCCGGCAGCAGCCGCGGCACCAGCGGCGACCATGGCCGCGAAGCACGAGCCGGCCTCCCCGGCGCAGGCGCGAATCGTCATCCCCGAAGACTGGCGCAAGCGGCATCCCTTCTCCCAGCGCTTCCCCGAGCTGCAGGCCGAATCCGGCCGGCACGTCATCGATCTCGCGGCGATGCGCTTCGAGACCGACGACCTCGTGTCGGTCTCTTCGAACGGCCAGCGCGTTCATGCGATGCCCGACCTCAGCACCTTCGCGCGCGAACTCGACACCCTCCCCTTCCTCACCACCGGCAAAGACTATTTCATCGTTCAGGCGAAGAGCGCCGCCGACCAGAGCGCGCTTCGCGCCTGGCTGGAATCGAATGAGATCCCGATTCTCGACTACATCCCGCAACTGGCGTATCTCGTGCGCGCCTCGCAGGAGGATCGGGCGCTGCTCGAGCAGCGCCCCGAGGTGTTCTGGGCCGGCCAGTACTCGCCGGCCTTCCGCGTCGACCCGCTCCTCGACTTCATCATCGACGAGAACCCGGCGCAGAAGATCCAGCTCCGCGCGCTCTTCGACGTCGACAGCGAGAAGGAAGTGAAGCTGCTGCTCGACCGCCTCGCCGCCCTCGGCCTCAGCGATCCGCAGGCCACTCGCCGCGCCCGCGACTGGAGCATCCGCGTGGAAGGGACGGCGGTCAGTGCGCGGAGCATCGCGCTCCTCCCCGGCTGTCTCTGGGTCGAGCGCTACGTCGCGCCGCACGTCAGCAACAACACCGCGCGCTCGTCGGCGAACATCGTCACCGGACGCGGAGCGCTGAACGGGCCGATCATGGACGTCGAGAACGTCTGGGCCCGCGGCATCCGCGGAGAAGGGCAGATCGCGTCCGCATCCGATACCGGACTCTCCACCGGCACCCTGGCCACGCTGCACCACGACTTCGGCCAGCAAGGCTCCGGCACCAATCCCCTGCGCGTGCTCGCCTGCTATGCCCTGGGGCGCATCGGCAACTGCAATGACGACCAGACCACCGGCGGCGGGCACGGAACGCACACCTCGGGGTCGATCGTCGGAAACGGATTCCGTTCCGGCTCGTCTCCCTCGACGAACTCGTTCCCTTCGACCTCCTACGCCGGCACGGCTCCGAAAGCGCAGTTCGTGTTCCAGTCGATCATGGATTCCGGCGGAGGGCTCGGCGGCATTCCGGGAGACCTCAGCACGCTCTTTCAGCAGGCCTACAACGACGGCGCGCGCGTCCACTCCAACTCCTGGGGCTCCGACACCAACGGCCAGTACACGATCCTCTCCCAGGAGGTCGACCAGTTCACGTGGCTGCACAAGGACATGGTCATCACCTACTCCGCCGGAAACAGCGGCCGCGACACGATCAGCCCCGGCCCGATCGACGGGATCATCAATCTCGACTCGATGGGCGCTCCGGCCACGGCCAAGAACTGCATCGCCGTGGGCGCCTCAGAGAATTACCTGCCGAGCTTCGTCTACGAGTTTCCGGCGGGCGACTGTACGTCGTCCAACGGCATCGAGCAGAAAACGTGGGGCTGGTTCAACAACACGAACTTCGGCACTGCTCCCATTTCCACCGACCTGATGGCCGACAACGCCAACGGCATGGGGGCATTCTCCTCCCGCGGCCCGACCGATGACGGCCGCTTCAAGCCCGACTTGGTCGCGCCCGGCATCGCCATCACCTCCACCCGCACCGACGTGAACCAGGCCTACGATCACTGGGGCGTCTGCGCGATTCCGGCCGGCTTCCGTCCGTACTACACCACCCAGGGCGGAACCTCGATGGCCAACCCGCTGACCGCCGGGGCGGCCACGCTCGTGCGGCAGTACTACGCCGACGGCTGGCACGCCAACAACAGCACCGTCACCAACGTCTCCCCGGTGCCGGCACAGGGGTTCAATCCCTCGGCGGCGCTGGTCAAGGCGACGCTGATCAACGGCGCGTGGGACATGAGCCCGGGCCAGTACGGCACCGGGGCCACGAAGGAGATTCCGGCCGCGTGGGACACCGGCAAGACCCTGCCGAACAATACCGAAGGCTTCGGCCGCGTCGACGTCGAGAAATCGCTCTTCCCCGGCTCCGGCTTCCAGGATGCCGCCGGCAAGCGGCTCAAGGTTCACGACGTGACGTCCGGCCTGCAGACCGGCGGCAGCAGCAACTTCACCTTCGACGTCGGCGGCAACGGCGACCCGCTCATCGTCACGCTCGTCTGGACCGACCCGCAGGCGGCTACCGGAGCGGGCACGAAGCTGGTCAACAACCTCGACCTCACCGTCACCGCGCCGGGAGGAGCGACGACCTACTTCCCGAACGGCGTCGACAAGACCTCCGGCGCCGACACGCTCAACAACGTCGAGCAGGTAAAGGTCACGAGCCCGCTCACCGGGCTGTGGACCATTACCGTGGCCGGCACCAACGTCCCCGGCAACGCCGAGAGCGGGAGCAACACCCAGCCGTTCGCGCTGGTGATCTCCGGAGAGTCGTGCACGACCGCTCCGAGCGTCCCCGGAGGAGTGAACGCCACCGCCTCGGGGCCGAACCGCATCACCGTCACCTGGACTGCGTCCACCGGCTCCCCTGTCTCCTACAAGGTCTATCGTGCCGGCCCCGGCGCGAGCTGCCCCGTCTCCGGCTATTCGCTGCTCGCCACCGTTTCCGCGCCCACCGTCACCTATGACGACTTCACCGCGAGCGGTGGCGGCACCTACTCCTACAAAGTCACCTCGGTCGGCTCGTGCGAGTCGGCGCTCTCAGCGTGCGACAGCGCCACCGCCACCGGCGCCTGCACGCTTCCGCCGGCCTTCGCCGGACTGGCGAGCGTGACCCCGCCGAACGCCGCCACCTGCACGCTGGCTCTCGCCTGGGCGGCCGCCTCCGGGAGCTGTTCCGGCCCCGTCACCTACAACGTCTACCGTTCGACGAGCGCCGGCTTCACTCCTTCCCCGGCGAATCGCATCGCGCTCGGCCTGATCGCCGTCGCGTACACCGACGTCAACGTCTCTGCCGGCACGACCTACTACTACAACGTCCGCGCGGTCGAGAATGGGGTCGAGGAAGGCAATACGGTGCAGCAGAGCGGAACCGCCGGCGGGCTGCTCACCGAGGCATACTTCGAAGACTTCGACGGCCTGGCGGATGGGAACCTGGCCGGCTTCACCCTCTCCGGCACCGGCACCGCGGACTGGCGCGGCGTGATGGCCTGTTCTCCGAACCAGAGCGCCGGCAAGGTGTTCCGGTTCGGCGGCGCCGGCTGCACGGCGAACTACCAGGACAACGCCGCTGCATTGGCGGTCATCAACGGTGCCACCGGAATCGTGGTCCCGGCCGGCGCCACCAAGGGCCGGCTCGACTTCTGGCACCGGTTGGCCTTCGAAGGGGGGTTCGACGGCGGAGTCATACGCATCCGGCGGCTCGGCGACGCCGGCTTCACCTACGTCCCAACGTCGGCAATCCTGCTCGGCAACTACAACGCCAGCGCCTTCGGACAGGCCGTCTGGGGCGGAACCTTCAACGCGGCGATGACCAACAGCATCATCGACCTCGACGCCGCCTGCAACGCCATCGCAGGGAACACCAACGGCTGCGCGGGGAAAACGCTTTTCATCGCCTTCACCGCGCTCACCGACTCCTCGATCGTCTACCCCGGCTGGTCCATCGACGACGTGAAGATCACCTACGAGACACCCTGTGTCGCCTGCACGCCTCCCGGCGCACCGACCGGCCTGGCGCTCACCGCGCCTGCCGCCAACACCGTGCACCTCGCGTGGAGCTCCGGCGCTCCGGCCGGCGTCAGCTACAACATCTACCGCGAGACAGGCGCGTGCCCCATGGGCAGCACGCCGGTGCGCATTGCCACAGGCGTGACCGGCACGAGCTTCGACGACACCGGCGTGGCCGGCGGGACGACCTACCGCTACATCGTGCGCGCCGTCTCCGTCGCCGGCTGCGAGTCCGGCAGCTCCGCGTGCCAGAGCATCGGCGCCAGCGGACCATCGCTGGCGCCGCCGCCGAACCTCACCGCCACCGCCACAGGTACTTCCGCCGTGATCGTCACCTGGGGCTCCGTCGCCGGGGCGGCCAATTACATCGTGGAGCGCAGCCTCGACAACAGCGCCTTCACCACCATCGGCACTACCACCGGCTCGTCGATAGTGGACGGCGGCCGCACCGCCAACACGTCGTATCTCTACCGCGCCCAGGCGCGGAACGGCGGCGGCACCCTCTCCAACAAGAGCAACAAAGACGCCGCGACCACCATCATCTACGCCGACACTCCGCTCGTGGCTGGCACCTCGCCCGTCGAAGCCGTACACCTCACCCAGCTCCGCACCGCGATCAACGCCATGCTCGACCTCGCGAACCTCTCCCCCGCCACCTTCACCGACCCCACGCTCACCGCCGCCACGACGATCATGAAGCGCCTCCACGTCACCGAGCTGCGCACGAACCTCGACGCCGCCCGACTGGCCCTCGGCCTCCCGACACTCACGTACACCGACCCCTCCATCACCGAAGACGTCACCGTAGTGAAGGCAAGTCACATCGAACAACTGCGCAACGGCACGAAGTAACACGACACGAGGGAGGAAGAGGCCATCAGGCCTCTTCCTCTCTCCCCTTACGGCGAGACGCCGTCCGCCGGCGGGACGCCGCCGGTCCAGCCCGCGCGACGCGGGCGCTCCACGCGCGGACGTACGGTTTGCGATGAATGGCGTCACGCGTCGCTTCGATCCACGCACGACCGATTCGCGAGGAGCGCGGTCATGCGCCGGAGCGCCGACGTCGCGTCGGCTGGCCCGGCGGCGTCCCGCCGGCGGACGGCGTCTCGCCGTAAGGGGAGTGACGCACGCCGTGGGTTCTAAATCGCCGCAATCCCGTACGCGATCTCTTCTTCCGTCACGTCCGAGACCACGACGCAATAGCCGACGCGCTTCGGGAAAACCATCACCCGCGCGCTTCCGGTGTTTTTCTTGTCGTGTTCCGTGGCGGCCAATACTTCGGCGCGGTCCAGGGCAGGCAGCGGCGACGGTTCGTAGGCGAGGATGACCCGCTCGATCCGCGAAGCCTCGTCCTGCGACAACAACCCGCGCCGTACCGCAATCGCGTTCGCCCCGATCATCCCCCAGGCCACGGCTTCGCCGTGGGTGATGCCTTCGTAATGGAGCGCGGCTTCGATGCCGTGGGCGATGGTGTGGCCGTAGTTGAGGAGGCGCCGGAGGTCGGCTTCCTTTTCGTCGGCGGAGACGATCTCCGCTTTGACGTGGATGGCTTTGCGCACCATTTCGTCGAGGGAGAAGCCTCCGGCCTCGAACATGTCGAAGAGCGACGGGTCGCCGATGACGCCGCCCTTCAAAGCCTCGTACATTCCGCTGAGGCGCTCGCGCGGCGGGAGGGTGTCGAGGATGGAGGTGTCGGAGATGACGGCGCGCGGGGGAAAGAAGCTGCCGATGAGGTTCTTTCCCTTCGGATGGTTCACCGCCAGCTTGCCGCCGATCGAGCTGTCGACCTGCGCCAGCAGCGTGGTCGGGACGTGCACCAGGTCGATGCCGCGCAGAAAGATCGAAGCGGCGAAGCCGGCGGTATCGCCGATCATCCCGCCGCCGACGACGACGGCCATGGAGTCGCGCTTCGCGCCGCGGTCGAGGAGCTGGGTGATGACCTCGTTCGCGGTGTCGACGGTCTTGTGCTTCTCCCCTTCTCCGATGGTCAGCAGCTCCGCCGCGGGAAACGAGGCCGCGACGGTTTCGCCGAACCGTTCGCGCAGGGCGGTGGAGGTGATGACGAAGACTTTGCCTTTCGGACGCACGAGCGAGCCGACCTGCCCGAGCAGATTGGCGCCCACGAAGACCGGGTAAGACGCCGAGGCCTGGTGGATGGTGAGGAAGGGTGTCATGCCTTCTTCACGGCGATGCCGAGGTCGTCGAGTTGCTTCGTGTCCACCTCGGAGGGCGCGGCGCTCAACAGATCCTGCGCTCTGGCGGTCTTCGGAAAGGCGATCACGTCCCGCAGCGAGTCCGCGCGGGCCATGAGCATGGCGATGCGGTCGACGCCGAGGGCGATGCCGCCGTGCGGGGGGGCTCCGTAGCGGAAGGCGTCGATCAGGAAGCCGAACTGGGCGCGGGCCTGCTCGTCGCTGATGCCGAGGGCACGGAACATGGTCTGCTGGACCTCGGGCTGGTTGATCCGGATCGACCCGCCGCCGAGCTCGAGGCCGTTCAGCACGACGTCGTACGCGCGCGCCAGCGTCGCGCCCGGGTCGCTGTCCATCAATTCCACGTGTCCCGGCGCGGGGGAGGTGAACGGGTGATGCCGCGCGAAGTACCGGCCCGACTCTTCGTCCCACTCGAACAGCGGAAAGTCCG
>DASPHC010000056.1:0-10145 GCA_035629865.1 Thermoanaerobaculia bacterium
GACTGCCTCCTTCAGCAGGAAGCATTACCCCGAGTACGCCCTCGGGCGAGGGCGGGAGGGTCACGTCAGCACTCGCCACACCTCGTAGCTGTCGCGCAAACGGCGCCCGAGCGCAGCTACCGCGCAGCGGTTACGTTCAACCGCGTTTAATGAGCTAGGCGGCACGAAATACGATGATCGGATACCTTGTGAACAGCGCGTCGGACGTCACGACTTGCAAATCGTGCTGTAAAGCCTGACAGATCAGCATGCGAGCAGTAATCTCATTCGCCTTCGAATAACTGAAGGACATCCTCCGGCAACGGATCATCAAAATCGTCCGGTACGACGAAATCACCCTTTGCGAGTCCGATGGGGCGCAACCCTGTTCGTTTCGGAATCGGACGCATCTCGGCCACCGGCCGATCGTTCTCGAAAACGACCACCGTTTCCCCTTCCAGCACACGGTGAAGATACTCGCGCGGATCCTTTTCGATCTCCTCGACCGAGACGTTCATAACAGTTGAGGGTAGCAGATATGCGGCGTGCAAAAACCGCGGTAGTCTGCCATTCCGCGCCTGACGGGACGCTCGCCAAACTCTACCGCATGAGAACCGCCGCGACCGCGTTCCAGGCGAGCGGCGTCCGTCCAGCCTTGGGCAACCAACGCCGCCGGCCGGGCCGGCCCGCCGGAGGCCTCCCGGCCGGTCTCCTGAGATAAGACGCGATCGATTCACCCCCATCCGGCGTATTCTTTCCACACCCATGACCAAGCAAGCGGCCTTCGAAGCTCCGCGGAGCGACCGGAATCCCGCCATCGGCATGGGACTGCTGCCGGCTTCCCGCACGGCCGCTCCCGACCAGGCGTACCTCGAGCATGCCATGGTCATGCGGCGGGTGGCCATCCGGAAGTTCCGCGTGCCGCCGGGGGATGCGGAGGCGCTGGTGCACGACGTCTTCATCAACTACATCGCCTCCACGAGGAGCGTCCGGGCCGACCTGCGCGCCTATCTGATCGGGGCGATCTGCAACGCCTGCCGGAACTACTGGCGCTCCCGCGGCTCGGAGGAGCGCGTCTTCGACGACGAGGGCCCGGCGGTCGCGGAGGTGCTGAGCGACCGGGATCTCTTCGAGGGCGTGGCCCGCAACCTCATGGTGGCCTCGGCGCTGGCCCGGCTCAACCCGCGCTGCCGCGAGGCGCTGAAGCGCTACTACCTCGACGGAGACGACACGCGGTCGGTTGCGGAGGCGCTCGCGACCTCCGAGGGCAACGTCAATTACCTGATGCACGTGTGCCGGAAAAAGGCCCGTGCGATCTTCGAGCGCATTTCGCGGGTGCCTTGATGCCGGACCACACGATACACATTGAAGAGGATCTCCTGATCGCGTACGCCGACGATCCGGCGTCGGTGCGGGATCCGGCCGTCGGGGCGCACGTCTCTTCGTGCGAACCGTGCGCCGCGGAAGTGGCGGAGCTCCGGTCGTTCGCCGACTGCCTGGGCGATGACGCGACCTGGTGGGCGGCCGGAGGCGGAGCGGATCTCAGCGCGGCCCTGCGGGAGTTCGCTCTCCGCTGCGAGGCCGAGGACGCCGAGGCCGAGCCGATGGTGCGTCCGCTCCTCCAATCGCAATACCGCTTCGCCGGGGCGAACGTTCTCCGGAAGAAGCGTTTCCATACCGGAGGGGTGGTCCGCCTCTTGTGCGAGGAAGTCCGCCGGCAGTGTGTGAAGGAGCCGCTGTTTGCGCTGATGTTGGCGGAGGCGGCGTACGCCATCGCCGAGCGGCTTC
The DNA here is from genome assembly GCA_035629865.1 of Thermoanaerobaculia bacterium. Classification (GTDB taxonomy): domain Bacteria; phylum Acidobacteriota; class Thermoanaerobaculia; order Gp7-AA8; family Gp7-AA8; genus QHVT01. The sequence goes on from DASPHC010000056.1 coordinate 1,768, forward strand.
CTGACGACTATTACCCGGCCGACGCCGTTTATGGACTCCGCGGTACGGCGTGGAAGGACTACTCGACCGCATGCCGGTATCTCGGGCAGATCGAGAATGGGTTCGATGCGCTGCGGCGCGCGGAAAGGGCGTACCGGAAACTGCCGGATCCCGGGGTGGATCTGGCGGTGGTGAACCTCTGCCGGGCGCTCCTGTTTTTCGAGCGGGAACAGTATCCGGACGCGCTCCAGCTCATCCGTTCCGCCGCCAGTCGTTTCGACCAACGCCTCGAGCGAAGCCGCTATTTTCAAGCCAGAGAGGTCGAGGCGATCATCCTGCACCAGATGGGAGACGTTGAGTCGGCCCGAACGACCTATGAGGAAGCCGCCGTATTCGCCGATCGACTCGGAGATCCGGACATGAAGGCGCGAGCAGCCCGGAATCTGGGTATCGCATATCGGGAGGCCGGCGACATCGATGGCGCGAGCCGGTACTTCCTGACGGCACTGCAACTGTACGAGGCGCTGGGATCGCAGGCGATGGTAGTGCATACGCGCTGGTCCATCGTGATGCTGTCTCTCGCGGCGGGGAACCCGGAGGATGCGGCGGACAGCCTCCCCCCGATCATCAGGGATCTTACCGCGCTTGGAATCATCGGGGATGCGGCACGGGCGCATCTCGACCTCGCTGAAGCGCTGCTCATCCTCCGCAGATTCGACGCGGTCGAAGCGGCCTGCGCCGGCCTGTTCGAGTTCTTCACCCGCGCCGAGATGCTGACCGGTGCGTTGAGGGCGGCCTCCTATCTGAAGGAATGCGCCGCCGCCCGCCGGCTGACGCGAGGCGATATCGAAACCGTCCGGAAATACTTCTCCGACCTCGAGCGAGCGCCCGACCTGGTATTCGCACCGCCTCCCGGCTAACAAACATCCCCTGTCATCCTGAGCCCGCACGATCTCCCCACGAGCGGAAAGCATGGCGGCGAAGGACCTGGGTGGGAGGGGAACGCAGCGCTCCTCCTCCCGCCCAGGTCCTTCGCCGTCATGTTCCCGCTTCGTGGGGAGATTCCTGCGGCTCAGGATGACAAGGATTGCCGCTTCCGTTCGACCGGGCAGGTTCAAAGGAAACGGCACCGAGGCGGTTCCCCTCATTCAGGAGGCAATCCATGCTGAATCGAGGAAGACGTGGTCTGGCGGTAGTCGTTGTGCTCGGGGCTCTGACTGCTGCGGAAGCGAACGCCGCCGTCACGCAGCCGCGGGGGGTGTTCGAAGGCGCGGAGCCTGTTCCCGTCAGGATCGAACGTCCCGCCGCCGGCCCGGCATCGTTACCCGCCCGGGTTCGGAAGCTCGTCATCCGGCTCCTTCAGGAGTTGACGCCGCCCGTCCCCGCCCCGAGGCCCTGACAGAAAATAAACAGACAACCACCCTCTTTCCGGGGTAGGGAATCCTCTGTGCGCGTCACTCCGGCGTAGGGGGTTGATCATTCAACCTCCATGGAGGAGGTGCGTCATGGCATCGCAGAGAGTATCCGCGCGGGCAAACCACCGCATGCACCGCATCGCGGATCGCCGCCGCTATGACGCCATCTTCCACAAATACGTGCGCGACTGCTGCGCGAGCCACACGGTCGCCCGCACGTCCGAGCTGGCCCAGTTCCTCGGGAAGAGCCGCCCTTCATTCAGCCGGATCATTCGAGATCTCTTCGGGAAACCGCCCAGCCAGATCCTGCGCGAGCTCTGCCTCGACGAGGCCAGGCGCCTCCTGCGCGTCACCGACCTCGGGCTCGACGAGATCGCCGCCGCGAGCGCGCTCGGAGACCGCAGTACCCTCTACCGCGCCTTCATCGCCGCATTCGGAGTCTCTGCGGCCGAGTACCGGGAAACCTTGAAGGGCAAGCCGTGACAGGCGGACGATTGCTGCGTTAGCAAGCTACCAATTGCAACATTAGCAAGCTACCAATTGCAACGTTAGCAAGCTACCAAATGCGACTTTACTCCGGAACGACATCTCCGTATCTTCTCCGTCCAGAAGTCGTCCTGAGCGTGTTCTTTCACTGAGATCCGGTCCCCCGGCGCCACCCTTCCTTCTGCTTCTTACCGCTGTCTGCAGAGACCTCGTTCGATGAGCACACCGCATCCTCCGACGCGCAGCTCCGACCGTGCACGGATCCGGAAGCTGTTCCGCGCCCCGCGGCCCTGGTATGGCGTCGCCGAGGCCGCGGAGATTCTGCGGATGCAGCCCCCTGCCGTGCGGGAGGCGATCGCGGAGGGAAGCATCGACGCCGTGGACCACGAAGGACAGATCCGCATCCCGTGGGAGGAAGTGGTGACCCTCGGGTTGCTCGTCCGCTGGACGCCCCGCATGGTCAGCAGAGCGCTCCCGGCGGCCGACGTGCCGCCATTGGCGCGCAGCGTCCGGGGGCGCGTCGAATTGCCGCAATACCTGTGGGACCGCCTGGCCCTCCTCGCCGAGGAAAGGGCGAGGGCGGAAGAGCGCGAGATCACGGTGAGCGACGTCCTCGAAGAAGTGGTCCACCACGCCCTCGACGTACAGACCATCTGGCCGTGATCCATTTTTTTTGCCACAGAAAGACACGCATGCGAGTCATCCATTCACGCACACAGAGAAACGACGGGAGGCCTCCGGCGGGCGGGCCCGGCCCGCAGCGTTCGTTGGCCAAGCCTGAACGCACGCCTGTCGCACGAAGCGCGGTCCGGGCGAAAACAAACGCCGCGGGCCGTGCCCGCCCGCCGGAGGCCCCTCGTCGTCCCCTGCATGAAGAAAGGAGGAAGACCATGACCGCAGCAACCCGCTGGCTGCGTCGCAAACGGCGACGCCGAAGGGTGGGGATCGAAGAGATGCCCGGACCGCGCTGGAACGCGGCCCGGACGTGACACGCGCCGCCAGTCGCAAGAAAGGAGCAGCAATGTCATGAGAACCATACCGCAACACGTCTGCGGTGTCATCCCGCCACACATCCTGGCGCGGATGGCCGAGCGGACGAGAGACCCGGTCGGTGACGACGCCCGGACGACGATCGAGCACATGCGCGAGGTTGCCACCGGCCGCGCGCGGACGCTCATCGAGTCCCCGCCGGCACCGTCCCCTGAACCCGTTCCCCCTCGAAAACGCCGCCGCGTCTACGACGCCGGGCAGCAGTTTCACCTGCCCGGCAAGCTCGCGCGGAGCGAACAGCAGCCCAGCACCGACGTCGAGGCCAACGAAGCGTACGACGGGAGCGGCGCCACCTACGACTTCTTCGCCCGGATCTTTCGCCGCCACTCCATCGACGGCCGCGGCATCCGTCTCGACTCCACCGTCCACTACGGGACGCGGTTCGAGAACGCGATGTGGAACGGCCGGCAGATCGTCTACGGCGACGGCGACGGGCGGATCTTCACCCGCTTCACCGCCTCCCTCGACGTGATCGCCCATGAGCTCATGCACGGCGTGACGCAGTACAGCGCGTCGCTTGGCTACAGCGGCGAGACCGGCGCGCTGAACGAGCACCTCTCCGACGCCTTCGGGATCATGGTCCGCCAGTACACCCACAACGAGACCGCCGAAACATCCGACTGGCTGATCGGCTCCGCGCTCCTCGGTTCCCGCGTCAACGGCATCGCCATACGTTCCATGGCCGCCCCCGGCACCGCCTACGACGACGCGCTCCTCGGCCGCGACCCGCAGCCATGGCACATGCGCGACTACGTCCACACCACCGCCGACAACGGCGGCGTCCACATCAACTCCGGCATCCTCAACCACGCCTTCTACCTCGCCGCAAAAACCCTCGGCGGATGGACGTGGGAAGTGCTGGGGCGGATCTGGTACACCGCCGTCACCGACCGCCTGCGCCCCGACGCCACCTTCGCCGACTTCACCCGCGCCACCGTCGACATCGCCGGAGAGCTCTTCGGCAACGGCGGCCGGATCCAGCGTGTCGTCGCCGAAGCGTGGTCCGAGGTCGGCCTCAAAGTCCACCCCGTCGACTGCACCGCTGCGCACATCCCCATCCCCAGGCCGCACCAGCGTCCGGCCGTGAATCCGGCATCGCCGAAGTGGCGCCGGTCCGCGGCGCAATGAGTCGCATCACTCCACAAACCGCCGGCGGAAGCCGGCATGGAAAGGAGAACGAACTTGAGTCAATTTCCGAATGATGCTGCAAGGACCCTCATCGCCGCGAACCGCAAGACCATCGACGCACAGATCCGCGCGATGTTCGCCAATCTGCCGGCCGACAACCCGAACGGGCCGGTGGAGCCGGGCGAGCCGTTCGACCGCGTGCTGAGCACCTGGAGCAGGGTCAAGACGTTGCTGACCCTCGTCAGCCTGTTGCCGCTGCTGCCGCTCGTGTGGCGCGGCGCGCTGCAGATCTTCATCCGGCAGATGGACGCCCTCGCCGCCCCGGAGGTTCGCACGCAGTTCAAAGCCGGCCGCGACCTGTAAACCGGCGCCGGCCACCTTCAAAAGGAGACGACAGCATGAGTAACAAAGTCATCAAACCCCCCGACGCCGACGCGGCCGAGCCGACGACAGTCGAGCCGGCGGCGCCGCAGCCGAACATCTTCACCGCCGATGCGCAGGAGCGGATGGCCCGCCTGCGGGACATGGGTGTGGACTTCCCCGATGAGGCCGAGCCGGTTGCGCTGACGAGAGCCGACAAGATCCTCGCCGGCCGAACGCCGGTGGCCGCCCTGGAGAAAGCGGCCGTGTTCGCCGAAGCGGCGCCGGAGGTGGTGGCCGTCTTCGCCAACGACCTGCCCGTGCTCCGCGAAGCCATCGCCTTCGAGCTGGCCTACAACGGCGTGAGCGAGGAAGCCCACGCCTTCGCCCGCCGCGTCGACCTGGCCATCTACCGGAAGAAGCTCAAGGCCGTCACCATCGCCCGCGCGATCTTCCGCTTCGGCAAGGTCTACATGACCATCGACGCCGGCGACCCGATGAAGACCCACATCGACGACCTCAGACACGCCCTGCGCACCATGCGCGCCCGCCGGAAGAAACTCGCCCCGCCCGCCCCGAAACAGATTGAGGGAACGACCGAGACGAAGTGATCCCCCGACATTCCCCGACGAAGGGAAAGGGAGAGGCCGCAAGGCCTCTCCCTTTTTTGTTGAGCGCCGGAACGACGCCCTGCCACAAGCCCGCCCTCGGGGCACCCCTCCCCACCGTCATCCCGAGCGAGGGCGGGTGGGCGTGAGGGAGCGGTGGGATCTCAGCCGCCAAAAATGAACATCGTGCGCCGTGCGAGCCGGAACCCGGCCCGGTCAGCTCTCCCCATCCGGACCCTTGGCGCGCTCCCACCCGCGCCGGTTCGCACCACAGGTGTCCCGGGAGGGACTAGAAGAAGGTAGCCGGTGGCAAGCCGCCCAGCGGCACAGCCACCGGACAGGATCGGGCGGACATAGCGCATCCCGAAGGGGCGCCCAGAGCGGCCCGCGGTCGCCCTCGCCCCTACGCCGCCGAGGAGCGGGCCCGCACATCCTGCAACCCCGTGTTCACAGTGCGATAGACGGTTTGTTGCCCCTCTCCCCGCCGAGCCGGGGAGAGGGATGTCCGGCACCTGCACGCGGCAATTCCCACGATGGTGCGGACCGCGACGTGCTCGGAAGAAGACCAGGTGCCGGACGGGGTGAGGGGCCGTGCCTCGAGCGCCGAGGGAACGCCCTTGCGCCCGTCCACTCACCATCAGCGCCCGGTTCCGCGCGCCTCTTCCCTCAGCGGCGAACGGCAACAAACCGCAACCACCCGTCTCTGCAATGACTTACGCGGTGTGAGCGCCCCATCTCCGCCAGTCAACACATCATCTCCGCGAATCAAAGTGTTGATTGTTTGAATCAAAGCATTGATTCCGCGAATCAAAACTTCGTCTCGTTGAATCAAAGCATTGACTCTTTGAATCAAAACTTTGACTCCGCGAATCAAAGCATTGATTGTTTGAATCAAAGCATTGACTCCGTGAATCAAAGCTTTGACTCTTTGAATCAGAGTTTTGACTCCGCGAATCAAAGCATTGACTCTTTGAATCAGAGCATTGACTCCGCGAATCAAAGTTTTGACTCTTTCAATCAACGCTTTGACTCCGCGAATGAACACATTGATTCCAAGAATGAGCGTTTCGACTCAGCGAAGCCCCGAATGGCGGACCGATCTCAGATCACCACACCCCAGCTCTCATCGTCCACGCACCGGAACCCATCCATCCTCCTCCACCACCGTCAGCACGATCCGCTTCCGGCCCGAGGTGACCTCGAGCCGGCACCCGCGTGCAAACCCGAGCCGCTCCAGCCACTGCCCGGAAAGTCGGATATACGGAACGACCCGCAGACGACGACGAAATCGCGCTCGCTCCGTCTGACTGATCGACGAAACGACGAGCTCGCGCTTCCCGCCACCGCCGCCACGCCTGCTCGCACGGCGGGAGACCGGCCCGCGGAAGTGCCGGGTCGATTGATGGCTACGGTTTTCTCCCTGTGGCATGTCACTCTCCCATCTCACGATCGAGCATGCGGTAGCGTTCTTCGAGGGACCGCCGCGGCGCATACATAAACATCGTTATGGGACAATGTAAGTTAAACATCGTTAAGATGCAAGAGTGCCGCGACAAAAACAGCGCCGGCCCGAAGCCGAGAAGTTCGGCGCCGCCGTGAGGCGGCTCCGTGAGCGCCGCGGCCTCACCCAGGAGGCGCTCGCCGAACGATCCGGCATCACCGCCACCTACGTTGGCTTCGTCGAGCGCGGAGACAGCGTTCCCACCCTCACCGTCATCCTCCAACTCGCAACGGCACTGAAGATCCGCCCGGGAGAGCTTCTCGACGACCTGTGATTCTGTCCCGCTCCTGCGTCATCAGCTCGAGCTCTCCCGTGCGGTCCACGACGACGACCGTGGCGGCCCCGGAATCGGAGATGCCACAGGAACTAGCGGACGTGAGTATCTTGAGCTTGGCAGAAACTGATCCCCAAGCAATTCAAAAAGTGTTAGAGCGGTCCGGAATACCGCCGTGTTGGTTCCGCCTATCGGGCATCGGCGGGAACATGGGGTGGAGGTCTGACCGGGACTCACGCGTCGTCGCCAGGCCAGCTCATCGGTGCTAAACCGAGAGACGCTCGATGGTCATCGATCAAGTCGCGAAGAACGTCTTGGAACTGAAACACTTCAGCATCAGATCCGCGTTGATCTCGGTCTTTAATCGCGTGCCGCGATTCGAGATCTCGCATGAGATGATGAATTTCTGAAACCACCGCCATCCGGATCTCTTCCTCGGACAAGTACCCTTCCGGTGTTCGTCGGCTGGTGCCTCCTGAGCTAAATAACTCACCGTAGACAACGCGCACGGTCTCACTGGGACATTCACGTACTTCCGCCACGAGAGATCTTGTAGCTGCGAGTACGTATGATGTTAAGCGATAGTTAAAATTCTGCAGATCGTACGTCATCGGAGTCGCACCAGCAACCCGACACTACCATATAGGCGTCGAACTTTGCGAGGGTGACCTCCATTACGAGGAGTGTCTGGCGGGGTGACAGTAGAAGCCTGCACTTACAGTGACATGCAGAGGTTTGTTGCCCCTCTCCCCGCCGCGCCGGGGAGAGGGATGTCCGGCACTGCGCGCGGCCATCCTCACAACGGTGCGGATTGCCGCTCGCTAGGAAGAAGACCAGGTGCCGGACGGGGTGAGGGGCCGTGCCTCATGCGTTGCGTGAACCCCATCGCGCTGACGACCTGTGGGACGGATTCGGTGCGGCCTGGCTCGCCGACGCCATCGACCGCAACATCCCTTCGGCGCCGAAAGTATAGGAATGGGCCGGGACATGCTGGGGTCACACCTTCGTTCTTCTGCCGAAAGCGAAGGTGTGACCCTGACCCGCCTCCAGGGCTGAACGCGCGTCTCGCAAAGACGCCATTTGTCGTCAGTCGACGATGTCCCTGGGGAAGCAGCACCAGCCGGTGGAGGTTAGAATCGCCGAATGGGCAAGGTACTCCAGCAGGCGCTGACCGAGCTGACCAAGCTACCCGAAGCGGAGCAGGATGCCGTCGGAGCGTGGATCCTCGCGGAGCTCGAGTCCGAACGGCGGTGGGACGACCTCTTCGCCCGCTCCCCGGATCTCCTCGCCGAAATGGCAGCCGAGGCGATTCGCGAAGACGAGGCAGGACTGACCGAGCCGCTCGATCCGGAAAAGCCCCTTTGAAGTCGCGAACGAATGCGTCGTTTCGGAAGCTCCTCGCCGGCCTTCCACGAAACGTGCGTGAGCAAGCCGTCGCGGCCTGGCTGCTTTTCCGGGAGAACCCCTGGCATCCCAGCCTCCACTTCAAACGCGTCCATCCGAGTCAGCCGATCATATCGGTACGAGTCGGGAGCGACTATCGTGCAGTCGGCATCCAGCGAGAGCCCGGCGCCATT
>DASPHC010000057.1:0-48875 GCA_035629865.1 Thermoanaerobaculia bacterium
GCCGTCCGCGATCGGTTGGAAGGTGGCGGCGTCGAGGAGGTAGCCGGAGGCGACGGAGGCGCTTTGTACACCGAGGCGGGTGCCGGTGGTGGTGAGGGTGACGTGCTCCATCGCCGCGCCGACGGTGCCGCGCTCGACGGCGCCGCCGAGGCGGTCGTAGGTAATGCCGCCGCACTCGCTGCAGCCGTAGAAGGAGTGGATTTCGAGGCCGAAGCGCTCGCGGAAGCGGCGTGAGGTGGCCGGGGGGAGCGGCGCGCCGGCGGAGATGAAGGTGCGGACAGTCTCGAAGTCGCCGTGGGCGGAGGTGGCCAGGTGGGCGAACACCATCGGGATCAGCGGTGCCACCGTGCAGCGATGCCGGTTCGCCAGCTCGAGGAGCGCCTGCGGGAGGTAGTCGTTCGAGACGACGACGGGGGTCCCCTGGAGCAGGAGCGGGGTGACGAGGTTGGAGAAGCCGTAGGAATGGGAGAAGGGGATCGCGCCGAGGTTGCGGTCGGTGGGGTGGATGCCCATGGTGGCGCAGATGTTGGTGCAGTCGGCGACGAGGTTGGCCTCGGTGGTGACGATGCCTTTCGGTCTGCCGGTGGAGCCGGAGGTGAGCTTGATCAGGCGCGCGTCGGCAGGGAGGGCCGGCCGCGTGGAGAGCTCGCGGGTGGTCACTTCGGTGCGGCCGGAGCGATAGACGAGGCCGCGGACGGCGAAGTGGGCGAGGATGTTGGCGACCTCGGTTTCCGGGGCGTCGCGGTCGATCGGGACGGCGACAAGGTCGAGCTGCAGGGCGGCCAGGAAGGCGGCGACGAAGTCGACAGAGTTCGGGAGCTGGATGGCCAGGGCGTCACGCGAGCGCATCCCGGAGGCGGTGAGCTGGGCGGCGAGCTCGCCGGCCCGGGCGAGGAGCGCGGCCCGGGTGGTGACGGCCCCGGTTTCCGCGTCGATGAGCGCGAGCGCGAAGGCGTCCGCGGCGACGAGGGAGAGGAAGTGGGTAAGCATCGGACCGGCAGGGCAGAATAACAGAGGAGGCGAGGGTGCATTCCGGGGGACCGTGGGAGACGACAGCGGAGCGCCGGATTTCATCCGGCCGGTCCGCCGGCATTCTGCCGGCCGTCTCTCGGGATGCTTCCGCACACTGCCGACCGAAGGTCGGCGGACCGGCCGGATGAAATCCGGCGCTCCACTGGGTTCCTCGTCGTCCCCCACGGTCGGCCCGGGATGACATTCGCTCTCCGTTGCGTTTGCTTCCCGGCATGCGTGACGTGATCGTCATTGGCGGGGGGCCCGCGGGAAGCACCGCCGCGACGCTGCTCGCTCGGCAGGGGCTTGCCGTGACCGTTCTCGAGCGCGAGCGCTTTCCCCGCTTTCAGATCGGCGAATCGCTGCTGCCCTACAACAACGACCTCTTTGCCCGGCTCGGCGTCTCGCCGGACGAGCTGGGTGGGGCGCACATCCCCAAGTACGGCGCCTACTTCGTGACCGGCGACGGCGATTTCATGTCCGGATTCCGCTTCGACCAGCGGCTCGCCGATCCGTACCGAAACGCCTTTCAGGTCAAGCGGGCCGACTTCGATCACCTGCTTTTGCAGAACGCCCGGAAGCACGGCGTCGAGGTGCGGGAGGAGACGCAGATCGTCGGCGTCGAGCTCGCGGAGCCGGAGTGCGCCATCGTGCAGACCGCTGCCGGAGAGACGTTGAAGGCGCGCTTCCTCATCGACGCGAGCGGACACCATTCCGTGGTCGGCAGTCGCGTCGGCGAGCGGAAGGACGTGGCGTCGCTGCGCAAGATCGCCTTCTTCGCCCACTTCCGCAACGTGCCGCGGGCGGAAGGGAAGGACGGCGGCAGCACCGGTGTGGTGATCCTGCGGAACGGCTGGTTCTGGCTGATTCCGGTCAGCGCGGACGTGATGAGCGTCGGCCTGGTCGTCGACCGCGACCACGTCCTCGCCTGCGGGCTGCAGCCGGAAGAGCTGTTCGCGCGGACCGTGGCCGGCTCGCCCTGGATGGCGGAACGGATGAAGGACGCGGAGCGGATCACGCCGATCCATGCGCGGAAGGACTTTTCTTTCCGCATGCGCCATCTCGCGGGAGAGAACTACGCGCTGATCGGCGATGCGGCCGGCTTCCTCGATCCGATCTTCTCGACCGGCGTGTTCATGGCCATGAAGTCGGCCGACATGGTCGTCGACGGCGTGGTGCAGCGTCTGAAGAGCGGGACGACGGAGTATCTCGACGACTATGCTCGCACCATGACCCGCGGCCTCGATCAGTACCTCCGTTTCATCGAGCACTTCTACGACCGCGAGTTCCTGGAGGTGTTCCTGCAGCCTTCGGAGCGCTGGGGGATGCTCGACGCCGTCGTCGGCATCCTGGCGGGCGACATCTTCGAGAAGCGCAACAACCGGCTGAGTGTGGCGCTGTTTTTCCTGCTCGTGAAACTGCAGAAGGCCGGCCTGGGCATCGCCCAGCGCATCAACTGGGACGCCGTCCCCTCGGCCGCTTCAGCCTGAAATCCACACTAGAATGCGACCCCCATGGACCTGAAACGCAAGCTCAAAGAGCTCCTCATCGAGCGCCTGAAATTCGAAGACATGACCCCCGAGGACATCGGCGACGACGATCCCCTCTTCGCCGGAGGCCTCGGCCTCGACTCGATCGACGCCCTGGAGATCGTGGTCATGCTGGAGAGTGAGTTCGGCATCAAGGTGAAGAACGAGAGCTCGGCGAGGGACTACTTTCGGTCCGTCTCCACGCTTGCGGAATTGGTCGAGAAGAAGCGCTCCGAAGCAGCCGTTTAGTTGCCCGCGCAAGAATGTCCTGGCTCTCCAATCTTCCTCATCAGATCCCCTTTCGCGCGGCGAGTGCCGTCCGGCGCGTCGACGAGAAGACGATCGAGGGGGACTACCTCTGCACCGTCAACGACTTCCTCCCGGCGAGCGTCATGGCTGTCGAGGCGATGGCGCAGTTTGCCGGCGGGCTGGTGCTGAAGGAGCAGGGTTTCCTGACCGGCGTGGACCGCTGCGAGGTGTTGCGGGAGATCGTGCCGGGGGACGTCGTGGCTTGTACGGTGACGCTGGAGGCGGAGTTTGGCGGCACGTTCCGCTTCAGCGGAATCGGACGGATCGATGGAGTAGACGTAGTGAGGGGCAGGTTCTATCTCGCCGGTAACAGGGCAGAGGGCCAAGGGCCGAGGGCCGAGGGATAACTCAGCCTCCCTCGGCTCTTGGCCCTCTGCCCTCGGCCCTCAAGACATGCGAAAGCCTGATCCCTCCATCCGCATCGCGGTCACCGGCGCGGGCATCATCTGTTCGACCGGACGGAACAAAGCCGAGGTCTGGCAGTCGATCGTCGAGATGCGGGCGGGGATCGCGAAGCTGACCCGGTTCGCCGGGGAGACCTTCCCGACCGACATCGCGGCCGAGGCGGAGAACACGCTGCCGATCGGCAGGCGGGAAGCGAAGCGGTTGTCGCGCACCGACCTGCTCGCGGTCGTCGCTGCGCGCGAGGCGCTGGAGCAGGCGAATGACGGGGCATCCGTACCGTTACCGCTCGAGCGTGCGGTCGTCTCGACCGGGACCTCGACGGGCGGTCTGCTGGAAGGGGAGGAGTACTACTTCCGCCGCCTGAAACGCGGGCGCCGCCGTGCGCCGGCTTCGCAGGTGTTGCAGCAGCCGACTTCCGGTCCCACGGACGCGGTGGCGCGGGTGTTCGGTCTCGGCGGCGGTGTGGTCTCGAACGCCACCGCCTGCGCCTCCGCCGGCGCGGCGATCGGCATGGCGTCCGACTACCTGAAATCGGGACACGCCGACGTGGCCATCGCCGGCGGCAGCGACGCGTTGTGCCGCCTGACCTACAGCGGCTTCAACGTCCTGCAGGCGGTCGACCCCGAGCCGTGCTCGCCGTTCGGCGCGACGCGCAAGGGGATCACGCTCGGCGAGGGAGCCGGCTTTCTCGTCCTCGAGCGGTGGGATGACGCGGTCGCGCGCGGAGCGACGATCCTGGCGGAGCTCACCGGCTACGGCGCGTCGTGCGATGCGCACCATCCGACCGCCCCTCATGAAGGGGGCCGCGGTGCCGAGGCGGCGATGCGCGGTGCCCTCGGCGAGGCCGGTCTGACGGCCGTCGACTACGTGAACGCGCACGGGACGGGGACGCTGCTGAACGACTCCGCCGAGACGAAGGCGATCATCGCCGCGGTCGGCTCCGACGTGCCGGTGTCGTCGAGCAAGTCGTACTTTGGCCACACCCTCGGCGCCTCGGGCGCGATCGAAGCGGTGGTGACGGTGCTCGCGCTGCAGCACCAGATCGCTCCGCCGACGCTCCGCCTCGAGCAGGCCGCGGACGACTGCCCGCTCGACTACATCCCGCACACGCCGCGGCCGATGGCGATGACGAACGTCCTCTCGAACACATTCGGATTCGGCGGCTCGAACGTCTCGCTGGCGTTCCGCAAAGCGTGAGGTTATAACCCGCCAATGGTCCGCATCCCGATCACCGGCATCGGTGTCGTCGCCCCGGGCGCGATCGGCGTCGACGCGTTCCGCGCGCTGCTCGCCGGCGGGCGCAGCTCGGTCGTGGAGATCGACCGCTTCGACACTGCGGGCCTGAGTGCGCACAAGGCGGCGCTGCTCCGCGACTTCAAGCCGCGCGACTACATCGCGCCGATGAAGATGCGCCGGATGAACGCCCTCTCGCGCCTCGGCGTGGCGGCGGCGAAACTGGCCATCGACGACTGCGGCGCGGCTCCCGGGCCGGAGACCGGCGTGGCCATTGGAACGTCGTTCGGTCCGGTGCAGACCTCCGTCGAGTACATGCAGGAGTACGTCGAGAAGGGCCCCTCGCTCGCTCCGCCGCAGCTCTTCGCCGAGTCGGTGGCGAACGCGCCCGGCAGCCACATCGCCATCGAGTGGGGACTGCGCGGCTTCAACGTCACCATCACGCAGCGGGAGTCGTCGGCGCTGGCCGCGGCGATGTATGCGGCGACGCAGATCGTGAAGGGGTCGGTGCCATCGGCGCTGATCGGCGGCGTCGAGGAGGCGAACGAGATGCTGTTCAGCGTCCTCGACCGCATCGGGGCGCTGGCGCACGCGAACGGTACTGCCGACGAAGCGGCTCGTCCCTTCGACCGCCGCCGCAACGGGATCGCCCTCGGCGAAGGAGGCGCGGTGTTGATCGCCGGTGCGGGGACGCGGAAGCCGTACGGGTGGCTGTCGGGCTTCGGTATCGCGCGCGACACCACGGCCTCGATCTCCGACTGGGGCTCCGATCCGCAGCGCGTGGTCGTGGCGATGCAGGCGGCGCTCGACGATGCGGAGCTGCCACTCGAGTCGATCGACGCGATCTACGCCTCGGCGAACGGGTCGCTGCGCGGCGACGCGGTGGAGCAGCAGGCCATCCAGTCGCTGTTCGGCGCGAACGTGCCGCCGGTGGTGGCGACGAAGGGACTCTTCGGTGAATACGCGGCCGGCGGTGCGCTGCAGCTCGCGGCGGCGCTGATCGCGCTCGACGAGCAGAAACTGCACGCGTCGCCGGGGTTCGAGCAGGGCGACCTGCCGGTCACGCGCGAGACGCGCGACGCCGAACTGCGCCACCTGCTCGTCCACTCCGTCTCCGCCGGCGGCGGGATCGTCTGCGCCGTCCTGTCGCGGGAGGGCGCATGACCGAGCGGTTCGCGGTGCTCATCCCCGCGTACAACGCCGAGCGGACCGTAGCGCCGGTCATCACCGAGGCGCGGCTGCAGCTGGAGCCGGTCGTGGTGATCGACGACGGCTCGCGCGACGCGACCGGCGAAGTGGCACGTGCGGTCGGCGCGACGGTGCTGCGGCACGAGCACAACCGCGGCAAAGGCGGCGCCCTCAAGACCGGCTTCGTCTGGGCGCTGCAGAACGGCTTCGACGGCGTGATCACCCTCGACGCCGACGGCCAGCACCTCCCCGGAGAGATCCCGAAGTTCCTCGAGGAGCGCGAGGAGAGCGGCGCGGACCTGATCATCGGAGGGCGCTCCCACCTGTTCGCAGGCATGCTCCCGCGGCGGCGGATGGCGAACCGCTTTTCCGCCTGGACGATCTCCATCGCCGCCGGCAAGCGGGTTAGCGATTCCCAGAGCGGCTTCCGCCTCTACTCCGCCCGCATGCTGCGCGCCCTCACCCTCCGCACCGACGGCTTCGACATGGAGAGCGAAGTCATCGTCCGCGCCGGCCGCGGCGGATTCACCATCGTGACGATCCCAATCGAGCTGGGGTTCGTGGACGGCCTCTCGACCAGCCACTACAAGCCGCTGAAGGACACGCTGCGGATCGCGTGGACGGTGACGAGAACGCGGTTCCTGGGGTGATAGGACCGATAAGACCTATAAGACCGATAGGGGTCGGGTGGCTATGGGTCCCATAGGTCCCATAGGTCCTATCGGTCCTATCACCCCCCTCACTTCACCATCGGCTTCCTTGGAATCATCTCCTCCCGGTTGGCCGCCTGCCAGACGAACGTCGCAATCACCACCGCCGCCTGCATCAGATCCTCGCGCTGCAGGCGCTCGTATGTGTCCCAGTTCGTGTGGTGCGTGCGGGCCGAGTACTCGACGTCGTCCTGGATGAATTGGAAGCCGGGGATCCCCACCTCGTCGAACGGGATGTGGTCGGTGCTCATGGTGTTGCGCATCGTCACCGTCGTCGCGCCGAGGTCGCGGAGCGGCTCGAGCCAGGCGGTGAAGAGGGGCACCACGGCCGCGTTTTCCTGGGCGTAGATGCCGCGGATCCTGCCGGTGCCGTTGTCCATGTTGAAGTAGGCCGCGACCTTCGCGTGCTCCGGCTTGACGGTCAACTCCCCCTTTTCCGTGCGCTGGCTGGCGGGGAGCTTCGCCTGCTCCGGATCCTTCGGCTCGGCGCGCCTGGCGAAGTGCTGCTCGACATAGCCGCGCGCGCCGAGGAGTCCCTGCTCCTCACCGCTCCAGAGGGCGATCCGGATGGTGCGCTTCGGGGTGACGCCGAGCGACTTCAGGATGCGCATCGCCTCCATCATCGCCACCACGCCGGCGGCGTTGTCGGTGGCGCCGGTGCTGGTGTGCCACGAGTCGAGGTGCGCGCCGAGCATCACCACCTCTCCCTTTTTGTCGCTCCCCGGGAGATCCGCGAGGGTGTTCCAGGCGTTCTTGTCCTCTTCGAGGAAGCGGGTGCGGATGTCGATCTCCAGCTCGACGTCGGTCTTTGCGTCGATCAGGCGCGCCAGGCGGGAGTAGTGTTCGGGGGCGATGCCGACGGTTGGGACGCCGACCGGCTCGTCGTCGCGCCAGGTGCCGGAGCTCTGGACGCGGAAGACGCCGCCGTCGCCGTTGCCCGGCTGCACGATGGCCGCGACCTTTTCCTCCATCGCGAACTTCGCCAGCTCTTTCCGGAGCTCGCGGCGCTTGCGGAACTCGCTGCTGCGCGCGTTGTCGCGCTCGGACGGCACTTTGTAGGTGCCGAGCTCCTCGAGCTCCTCCTCGTCGTACCGCGAGAGGGCGCCCTTCTCCTGCAGCTTCGCCTCCGGCGGGTCGGCGACCATCAGGATCGCCCCGGCAAACTTGCCCTTGTTCTTCTCCAGGTCTTCCTTCGTCGCCAGCTTGACCTTCGTCACCTTCCCGCGCACCGGGCCGTCCGTTGCCGGCGACCAGGCCATCGGGAGGGCATAGAGCTGCTGCGCGCCGGGCGCGAGCATGCGCACCGAGGCCGACTCGGCCACCCAGCCGCGGCCGAAGGTGTATGGCTCGAGACGGGCATTCGAGAGCCCCATCTTCGTCAGCTCGTCGCGCGTCCACTCGTTCGCGCGGCGCATGCCGGGCGACCCAGTGAGGCGCGCGCCGATCGTGTCGGTCAAGGTCTGTGCATACTCCATGACTTTGGAGTTGCGGAACCCTTCCTGACGAATCCGCGTGATCGTCTGCAGGTTGGGGGAGTCGGCGGCGAAGAGGGGGAGGGATAGTGCGAGAAGGAGAGCGAGGCGCCGTTTCATGCGCCGCGTAGTGTAGCGACCGGATTGAGGATTGAGAATTGAGGATTGAGGATTGGGAGCCGCCAACCCCCGTCATCCTCAATCCTCAATTCTCAATCCTCAATCCCGAATCACTCCACCTCGCCCCAGTCGATCGTCGTCGGCACATTCGACTTCGCGAACAGGGAGGCGAGCATCTCCGCGGGCGTGTAGATCCGCACATCCCCCAGCTCGCTGGGGCGGCGGTTCTTCATCGAGAAGAGCGTGCGCTGCGTGATGTAGTCGAAGTTCGAGTAAAAATCGTCGTCCTTCTTCTGGTCGAACATCGACTTCAGCGTGTGGAGCTGCCGCGACAGGTGATCGTCCAGCGCCGCCTCGGTGCGCGTCGTCTGGGTCGACGATCCGGCGCTCTTCTTCGGCGCCGCCGGCTCGAGGCCGACCAGGGCGCGGATGTCGAGCTCCCCCTTCTGCGGCTTCCCCTTCTTCTTCGTATCGAGCAGGAGAGCGGGAAGGCGGTTGCAGTTCGCCTGGTGGATCGCTTCGCTGCGCGTCACCCAGCCGAGATTCGTCACCCCGCAGCGGGCGGAGACATTGCGGGTCAGATTGTCGAGGAACGGCTTCACGGCAGTGTTGAACGAATCCTCCACGCCGTTGAAGAGATTCAGCACGTAGTGCACGCGGAACTCGTCGATGGTGTTCTGGACCGTGCGGGTGATGGCGTGATCGCCGAGGTTCTGGGCCAGGTCGAGCGCGAACGCGTCGAGATTCTGGACCGACGAGTCGTACACGTCCTCCACCTGGTCGATCAGGTCGTTGATCAGCTTGAAGTTGAACGTACTGTCGCCCACCGTCTCGAAAAAGGGCGACTCCTTGCTGAAGATCAGCCGCAGCTTCCGGAAAAGGATCGCCTTCACGATGTCCGACGCGGCCAGCGTGGCGCTCGGCAGGTGCGGTGTGAAGATCAGGATGCCGGAGTTCGAGAAGGGGAGGAAATCGATCACGTTGGCGTCGAGCCCGGCCCGCATGTCGAGCACGACGTATTCGGCGGGGAGACCGTTGATGGCCTGGATCAGCCGTGCCTTGTGCGCCGGCCCGAAGTTCGTGATCTCCTCGATCAGGTGCAGCGGGCCGGCGATGAAGCCGAAATTGCGGAACCGGCGCTCGGGGTCGATCCGGTCGTCGAGAGTCGTGACGCAGCTCGCCAGCGGCTCCCCCTTCCGGAAGAAATGGTAGAGATCCTTCCCGATCGGGACGTCGATGGCGTTGCGGATCGCCGACGTCCCGGTATCGAGGTCCACCAGGATCGTCTTGCCGTGGCGCGACAGCGCCATGGCGAAGTTGATGGCGAACGTGGTCTTGCCCACACCGCCTTTTCCGGACGAAACGGGGATGATGCGCTTGAGCACTCGGGCCGCAGTCTACGCTGCGGGTTGTCGGTTGTCAGTTGTCAGTCCGGGGAACGGCATCCCAAGGGGCCATGTGTCGTCCAGGCGACGAACTGCCCCTGGACCGACAACCGACAACCGACAACTTCTATACAATCTCCCCCGTTCGCCCATGCAACCCTCCTTCTTTCGCAAGTTCCCCCTCTTCGCGGACCTCGACGACCGCGAGCTTGCCGAGATCGCGGCGGTGGCGAAGCCGCGCCGCTTCCCGATGGGGGAGGTGGTGTTCTATGCCGACCAGATCGGCGACATCTTCTACCTGATCCGCGAAGGGCAGGTGAAGGTCACCATGACCTCCCCGGAAGGGAAGGAGATCATCCTCTCGATCATGGGACCGGGCGATTTCTTCGGGGAGATGGCCCTGCTCGACGACGAGCCGCGCTCGGCCACCGTCGTCGCCACCGAGGCGCTCGACGTCGTGAGCATCTGGCGCAACGACTTCCTGGAGATCCTGGCCGAGAACCACACCATCGCCAAGAAGATCCTGGCCGAGCTGTCGCGCCGCCTGCGGACCGCCTCCAGCCGCATCGAGTCGCTGGCCACCATGGACGTCTACGGCCGGCTGGCCCGCTTCTTCATCGACCTCGCCCGCGACGCCGGGGTCCCACTGGAGACCGGCTACGTCGCCGTGACCCGGCCCACCCACCAGTCGATCGCCAACATGATCGGGACCTCGCGCGAGACCGTCTCCCGCATCATCCACGACCTGATGCGGCAGGGCCTGCTGCTGTCGGAAGGAAAGACCATCTACCTCAAGAAGACGGCGCTGGACCAGTTTCGAGAGGAATCGTCCTGAACCCTGTCGTTAAGCACATCCCCAACATCCTGACCCTCGGCCGGCTGGTGCTCGTCCCCTGCTTTCTCGTCGCCTCGATGCAGGGGATGTATACCGTCGCCTTCGCCCTCTTCGTGACCGCGGCCGTGACCGACATCCTCGACGGCATGATCGCCCGCCGGCTGAACGTCCGTTCCAGGCTCGGCGCCCTCCTCGACCCCGCCGCCGACAAGACCCTCATGATGTGCGGCTTTCTCTACTACACCTTCGCGCAGGACCTGCCGCGGGTGGCCATTCCCCGCTGGATGACCTTCGCCGTCTTCAGCCGCGACGTCCTGCTCGTCTTCTTCGCCTACTTGATGTACACCCGCATCCGGATCACCCGCTTTCCGCCGACCGCGTTCGGGAAAACCTCGACCGTCCTGCAGGCCGTGACCATCGCCGCCACCATCGCCGTCAACGCCTTCCTCCCCCAGCTTCTGGGCCTCCTCCAGATCCTCTTCCGCGCCTCCATGCTGATGACCCTCATCTCCGGTTGGGACTACATGCGCCGCGCCGAGAAGATCGTCCACAACGAGCTTGCGGCGAGCGCTTGACAAACGCCTTTCCCGGAAATACTTTCCGCCTTCGCTTGTTGTAGCGGCCCCGAGCCTCCATAGCTCAATTGGTAGAGCAGCGGACTCTTAATCCGTTGGTTCCAGGTTCAAGTCCTGGTGGGGGCACCAACAGACGAGAATGCCAGAGGACCGCGCTCGGTCCTCTTGTTGTTTTCGAATAGACTCCCCCCGCGCGAAGCACGAGCGCATCCTGCGAAAGTGGCGGAATTGGCAGACGCGCTGGACTTAGGATCCAGTGGCCCAAAGCCGTGTGGGTTCGAGTCCCACCTTTCGCACCACTCTTGAATTCGACTCACACGAACATGACCGTACTGAACTTCGAAGATCTCTCTCCCATCCAGAAGTCCGTCGAGGTCGAGATTCCGGCCGACCTCATCTCCCGCGAGGCCAGCAGGGTCGCGAACGAGTTCGGACGCCAGGCCCATGTTCCGGGCTTCCGTCCGGGCAAGATCCCGGCGAACGTGATCCGCACCCGTTTCGCGAAGGAAATTCAGGAGGAAGTGGTCAGCCGCCTCCTCAGCCAGAGTTTCCTCGAGGTGATGCACGAGAAGGGGCTGGAGCCGGTCGGCGAGCCGACGCTCGATCACATCGACCCGTTCATCGACGGGGTGCCGATGAAGTTCAAGGCGCGCTTCGAGGTCAAGCCGGTCATCGAGCTGCGCGAGTACCGCGGCCTGGAGCTCGAGGACCCGAAGATCGAGATCAGCGACACGGACGTCGAGGCCATGATCGAGCGGTTGCGCGATCAGGCCAGCGCCTACCGCATCGAGACCGAGCGCGGCCTGGACGACGGCGACTTCGCGGTGATCGAGATCGTCTCCAGCGCGGACGACGTCGAGGCGAAGAGCGACTCCGGCCATTTCAAGATGGGGGAGGACTCGCCGCTGCCGGAGCTCCACGAGGCGCTGCGCGGCAAGAAGGCCGGCGAGACCGCTTCGTTCGACAAGACCTACGACGAGAATGCCAGCCAGGAAGCGTGGCGCGGCAAGACCATGCACCACGAGGTCACGCTGAAAGAGATCCGCGTGCAGGAGAAGCCGGAGGTCAACGACGACTTTGCGAAGAGCGTCGGCGGCTGGGAAACGGCCGAGCAGATGCGCGAAGCGATCTCCGCCGACATCCGCAAGCACCGCGAGGCGGAAGCGCTGCGCTTCAAGCGCAACCAGGTCGGCGAGAAGCTCCTCGCTGCGCACCACTTCGACGTGCCGGAGGCGATGGTCGAGGACGAGCTCGGGAAGTCGCTGAACAACTACGCCCGCTATCTCGCCTCCCAGGGCGTAAACCTGGAGACCGCGCAGCTCGACTGGCGCAAGCTCAGCGAAGACTTCCGCCCCGAGGCCGTCAAGCGGGTGCAGCGGTCGCTGATCCTCGAAGCCATCGCGAAGAAGGAAGGCATTGCGGTCAGCGACGTCGAGGTCGACGCGGAGATCCGCCGCGCCGCCCGCGAACAGGAGCGCGAGTTCGCCGAGGTGAAGCACCACCTCAAGCACGAAGGCGGATACGAGGCGCTGCGGGGGTCGATGGCGCAGGACCGGGCGCTGGAGCTGGTGTTGAAAGAGGCTCGCACTCGCGAATAGTTCGCGCACGCATCGCGGGATGTTGTCGGTTCTCGGTTGTCAGTCCAGGGAGCCTTTCGCCCTGGCGAGACATGGCAGATCACTGACAACCGACAACTGACAACCGCGAATCAGCAACACGCATAGAATGACGTGTGTGAAGGAGACCCTCAGATGGTTTTGATCCCCATGGTCGTGGAGCAGACGTCGCGCGGCGAGCGTGCGTACGACATCTACTCGCGGCTGCTCAAAGACAACGTCATCTTCCTCGGCCAGCCGATCGACGACAACGTCTCGAACCTGATCATCGCCCAGCTCCTGTTTCTCGAGGCCGAGAACCCGGAGAAGGACATCTCGATCTACATCAACTCGCCCGGCGGCTCGATCACGTCCGGCCTGGCGATTTACGACACCATGCAGTACGTAAAACCCGACATCGCCACGATCTGCATCGGCCAGGCAGCCTCGATGGCCGCCGTGCTGCTCGCGGCGGGGTCGAAAGGAAAGCGCTACTGCCTCCCGAACTCCCGAGTCCTGATCCACCAGCCTCTGATGCACGGGCTGGGAGGGCAGGCCATCGAGATCGATATCCACGCCAAGGACATCATGCAGATGAAGGCGCGGCTGAACAACATCCTGGCCAATCACACCGGCCAGCCGATCGAAAAGATCGACAAAGACACCGACCGCGACTACATCCTGCAGGCCAATCAGGCGCAGGAATACGGTCTTGTTGACCAGGTCATCTCCAAGAGGGACTAGGCAGAAGGGCTGCCGGCTCTCCCGGGAGTGGAATGCGATTTACCCAATGCTGAGTTGACTTGAGCGACGCTCGGGTTCAATCTTGAGCGGACCTCAGAAAAAGGACCCAATCGGACATGTCGAAGAAGGGGAACAGCGGCGACGTCCTCCGTTGCAGCTTCTGCAACAAGTCACAGCGAGACGTCAAGAAGTTGATCGCCGGACCGACGGTCTACATCTGCGACGAGTGTGTGGACATCTGTCTGGACATCATCGCCGAAGACCGGAAGGATGAGCCCGGGGCGCTCGAAGGCTCGGGCCAGCTTCCGAAGCCGAAAGAGATCAAAGAGTTCCTCGACCTCTACGTCATCGGACAGGAACGGGCGAAGAAGAAGCTCGCCGTGGCGGTGTACAACCACTACAAGCGGATCGACTACCAGCAGCGCAACACCCGGGCTGACGTCGAGCTGCAGAAGTCGAACATCCTCCTGATCGGCCCCACCGGCACCGGCAAGACCCTGCTCGCGCAGACCCTGGCCCGGATGCTGTCGGTGCCGTTCACGATCGTCGACGCCACCACCCTCACCGAGGCCGGTTACGTCGGCGAAGACGTCGAGAATATCATCCTCAAGCTCTACCAGGCGGCCGGGAACGACAAGGAAAAGACCCAGCGCGGCATCGTCTACATCGACGAGGTCGACAAGATCTGCCGCAAGGGCGACAACCCGTCGATCACCCGCGACGTCTCCGGGGAAGGGGTGCAGCAGGCTCTCCTGAAGATCCTCGAGGGAACCGTCGCCAACGTCCCGCCGCAGGGCGGACGGAAGCATCCCCACCAGGAGTTCATCCAGATCGACACGACGAACATCCTCTTCATCTGCGGCGGCGCCTTCGTCGGCCTCGACAACGTGATCGAGCGCCGGCTGTCGCAGACGTCGATGGGCTTCGGCGCGAAGATCGCCTCGAAGAAAGAGAAGAAGACCGGCGAGCTGCTCGCGCAGGTCCATCCCGAAGACCTCATCAAGTTCGGCCTGATCCCGGAGTTCGTCGGACGCCTCCCCGTGGTGGCGACGCTCGGCGAGCTCGATCGCGGCGCCCTCATCGAGATCCTCCGCGAGC
Source organism: Thermoanaerobaculia bacterium (assembly GCA_035629865.1). GTDB lineage: Bacteria > Acidobacteriota > Thermoanaerobaculia > Gp7-AA8 > Gp7-AA8 > QHVT01. The sequence goes on from DASPHC010000057.1 coordinate 14,210, forward strand.
CGAAGAACTCGCTGGTGCGCCAGTATCAGACCATCATGGGCTTCGAGAACGTCGACCTCCGCTTCACCGACGACGCCCTCGAAGCGATCGCCGAGGAAGCGCTCAAGCGCAACGTCGGCGCCCGCGGCCTGAAGATCATCATCGAGGAGCTGATGCTGGAGATCATGTACACGATCCCCTCCGAGCACTCGATCAGCGAGTGCGTCATCACCCGCGAAGTGGTCGACAACCGCACCCAGCCGGTCACGCTGTACAAAAAGGCCGGGTAGTCAAGGCAGAAGTCAGAAAGCAGAAGGCAGAAGTGGGCCACCGCCCCTTCTGCCTTTTTCATTTTCTGACCCTTGGCCCTTCCTTTTCCGACCTTCTGCCTTCTGCCCTCTGCCTTCTGCCTTTCCCGGCGGGAAGTTTTTCGCATCCAACTGGCGTATAACAGTCTCGAACATGTCTACTCCTGAATCCAGCATCGTGCAGCTTCCCCTCGTCCCCCTGCGGGACATGGTGGTCTTCCCCTCGATGATGGCGCCGTTTGTCGTCGGCCGGCGCGCGTCGATCATGGCGCTCGAGGCGACGCTGTCCACCACCGAAAAGAAGATCTTCCTGGCCACCCAGAAGGACCCGAAGATCGACGACCCGTCGATGACGGAGATCTACCACGTCGGGGTCATCGCCACCGTCGTGCAGAACCTGAAGTTGCCGAACCAGAACGTCAAAGTGATGGTCGAAGGGCTCACCCGCGGCGAGATCGTCACCTCGCACGAGTCCACCGGCTTCGTCACCGTGGCGGTGCGCGAGATCGACACCAAGTACCCGCTCACCCCCGAAGTCTCGCAGTACATGCAGAAGCTGATGGAGATCTTCGAGCAGTACGCGAAGATGAGCCACCACCTCGCCTTCGAAGGCGTGATGTCGACCCTCAAGCTCGACGACCCCGACAAGTTCGCGGACACGCTCGCCTCGCACCTCCTGATCACCACCACCGAGAAGCAGCAGCTTCTCGAGACTCCTTCGCCGTACGAGCGCCTGCAGAAGCTGCAGGACTTCATCGAGATCGAGATCGAAAAGATCAACATCGACAAGCGCATCAACTCCAAGGTCAAGAAGCAGATGGAGCGCGCCCAGAAGGAGTACTACCTCAACGAGAAGATCAAGGCCATCCACCACGAGCTCGGCCGCAAGGACGACCGCTCGGACGAGATCGAAGAGCTTCGCCAGAAGATCGAAGAAGCGGGCATGCCGAAGGAGACCAAGGAAAAGGCTCTCCAGGAGCTGAAGCGTCTCGAGGCCATGCCCGGCGTCAGCGCCGAGGCCACCGTCTCCCGCAACTACATCGAATGGCTCGTCTCCGTTCCCTGGAAGAAGTCGTCCAAGGAGATCAAGGACATCGAGCTGGCCGAGCAGATCCTCAACGAAGACCACTTCGGCCTCGACAAGATCAAAGACCGCATCCTTGAGTTCCTCGCGGTGCGCCAGCTCGTCAAGCAGCCGAAGGGCACCATCCTCTGCTTCGTCGGCCCTCCCGGCGTCGGCAAGACCTCGCTCGCGAAGTCGATCGCCCGCGCCACCGGCCGCAAGTTCGTCCGCCTCTCCCTCGGCGGCGTGCGTGACGAAGCCGAGATCCGCGGCCATCGCCGCACCTACATCGGCGCCTTCCCCGGCCAGATCATTCAAAGGATGAAGAAGGCCGGCACGGTCAACCCGGTGTTCCTCCTCGACGAAGTCGACAAGATGTCGATGGACTTCCGCGGCGACCCCTCATCGGCGCTGCTGGAAGTGCTCGACCCGGAGCAGAACAACGCCTTCGTCGACCACTACCTCGACGTCGAATACGACCTTTCCAAGGTCATGTTCATCGCCACCGCCAACGTCACCCACACCATCCCGGCGCCTCTCAAGGACCGGATGGAGATCATCTCCCTCTCCGGCTACACGCACCTGGAGAAGCTCGCCATCGCCCGGCAGTTCCTGGCGCCGAAGCAGAAGACCGAGCAGGGGCTCGAGGATGCGAAGATCACCTTCGAAGACTCGTCGCTCGAAGAGCTGATCGACTCCTACACGCGCGAGGCCGGCGTCCGCAACCTCGAGCGCGAGGTCGGCGCCGTGCTGCGCAAGATCGCCCGCCACGTGGTCAAGTCCGGCCCCGACTTCGAGACCGTCGTCGACCGCGCCAAGGTGCGCGAGCTCCTCGGCAAGGCGAAGTTCCGCTCCCACCAGATCCACGACACCGCCGAGATCGGCCTTGCCACCGGCCTGGCCTGGACCGAAGTCGGCGGCGAGATCCTGACCACCGAAGTCGCGCTCTCGCGCGGCAAAGGCAACCTGACCCTCACCGGCAAGCTGGGCGACGTCATGCAGGAATCGGCTCGGGCGGCGCTGTCGTACGTCCGATCCCGCGCCGAGATGTTCGGCCTCGACCCCGACTTCCACGCCTCGCTCGACATCCACATCCACGTTCCGGAAGGAGCAATCCCGAAGGACGGCCCGTCGGCCGGCATCACCATGGCGACGGCGCTCCTCTCCGCGGTCACCAAGATTCCGGTTCACCGCGACGTCGCCATGACCGGCGAGATCACGCTGCGCGGCAAAGTCCTGCCGGTCGGCGGCGTCAAGGACAAGATCCTCGCCGCGGCCCGTGCCGGTATCACCCGGGTCATCCTGCCGGCCGAGAACGAGCGCGACCTCGAAGAGATCCCGCGCGACGTCCGCGACCGGATGGAGTTCCACCTGGTCGAATCGATGGATGAGGTCACCACGGTCGCGCTCGATGGCACGATTGTTCCATTAGCGGCCAAGGAAAAGCTTCCCGAGCCCGAGAAGGTGATCTCCCCAAACACGCCCGTCACCCACTAACTCCTGAAGGTTGCTGGTTGCTTGTGAAGCGTCGTCCTGGCGAAACGTCACAAGAAACCAGTAACCAGCAACCCGTATCACCTCTCACCGTTCATTGACACCCCCGGCGAATATCGCCACAATCTCACCCGTTCAGCTTCACAACTTCTTCGGCAGTACCCCGTAGCGCACACACCGCTTTTTGTAACAGCCATACAACGCACGGCACGTAACCGCGCCGAGCGTGACACGTAGTTACATCAAGCTTCGTGATCTCTCTTGGACATCCGGTCAGTTGAATTCAGTCGGGCGGCGTACCAGCCTGGCGACTTTCCTCGTGACGGCAGACCACAGTTCGCCATGGTCGGCCGCTCCAACGTCGGCAAGTCGTCGCTGATCAACGCCGTGCTGAATCGGAAGGGCGTAGCCCGGGTGAGCCAGACTCCCGGGAAGACCCAGGCTGTCCAGTTTTACCTGATCAATGACAAGTTCTATCTCGTCGACCTCCCGGGCTACGGCTACGCCAAGGTCCCGAAGACGATGTCCCGCTCGTGGGGAGAGCTGGTGCGCGGCTACCTCGAAAACGCGGCGGAACTGCGGCTGATCTTTCTCCTGCTCGACATCCGGCGTACCCCGGGCGAGCACGACCTGCAGATGCACCAGTGGGCCCGCGACCTCCAGGATGTCGACGAACGGATCGTGCTCACCAAGTCCGACAAGCTTTCCAACAACCAACTCGCCACGAGCCGGCGGGCCATTGCCGAAGAGCTCGAGATCGACGATGCGGCCCTCATTGCCGCGTCGGCGGTCACCAAGAAGGGAATTGACCAGATTCGGCGCGAGATGATCGGCCGACTGTGAGTATCGAGGAAACCATGGCACAGACAGAAACCGACAACGCCACTGCCGTCATCGAAGCGGAAGCACCCCCGGCCGAGAAGCCGGAAAAGCCGAAGCGCGCTCCCCGCAAGAAGGCCGCGGCGAAAGACACGGTCGAAGAAGTGACGGCCGCGGACGCGACCGCTCCTCCCGTCGAAGACGGTCCGGCACCGCTCCCCGAGCCCGAGCCTGCCCCGGTCCCCGTGGCTGCTGCCGCTCCCGCCGCGGAAGCGGCTCCGGCCGCCGAGCCGGCCGCTCCCGCCGAGAACGGCAAGCCGAAGGTTGCGCCGCAACTGCCCGCCGCCGAACTGCTCGACATCCGGATGCTGAAGGAAATGAAGCTGCCGGATCTGACCAAGCTCGCCAAAGAGCTCGGCATCGACAACGCCTCCGGCATGCGCAAGCAGGACCTGATCTTCGGGGTCCTCGGCGCGCAGACCGAGAAGTCGGGACTGATCTTCTCCGAGGGCGTCCTCGAGTGCCTGCCGGACGGCTTCGGCTTCCTCCGCGCTCCCGAGTACAACTACCTCCCGGGTCCGGACGACATCTACGTGTCCCCCTCCCAGATCCGCCGCTTCGACCTCCGCACCGGCGACACCGTCTCCGGCCAGGTGCGTCCGCCGAAAGAGGGCGAGCGCTACTTCGCCCTGATCAAAGTCGAGGCGGTCAACTTCGAGCATCCCGACGTCGCCCGCGACAAGATCCTCTTCGACAACCTCACCCCGCTCTACCCGCAGGGCCGCATCCGCCTCGAGACGCCGGTGCACATGTCGTCGCGCGTCCTCGACCTGATCGCGCCGGTGGGCAAGGGCCAGCGCGGACTGATCGTCGCGCCGCCGCGTACCGGCAAGACGATGCTGCTGCAGAGCATCGCCAACTCGATCACCACCAACCATCCCGAGGTCACCCTCATCGTGCTCCTCATCGACGAGCGCCCGGAAGAAGTCACCGACATGCAGCGCTCGGTCAAAGGCGAGGTCATCTCCTCCACCTTCGACGAGCCGGCCTCGCGCCACGTGCAGGTCGCCGAAATGGTCATCGAAAAGGCCAAGCGTCTCGTCGAGCACAAGCGCGACGTGGTCATCCTCCTCGACTCCATCACCCGCCTGGCGCGCGCCTACAACACCGTCGTGCCGCCGTCCGGCAAAGTCCTCTCGGGCGGCGTCGACTCCAACGCCCTCCAGCGCCCGAAGCGCTTCTTCGGCTCCGCGCGTAACGTCGAGGAAGGGGGCTCCCTGACCATCATCGCCACGGCCCTCATCGACACCGGCTCGCGCATGGACGACGTCATCTTCGAAGAGTTCAAGGGCACCGGCAACATGGAAGTGCACCTCGACCGCAAGCTCTCCGACAAGCGCGTCTTCCCGGCCATCGACATCAACCGCTCCGGCACGCGCAAAGAAGAGCTCCTCCTCGAGCGCAACGAGCTCAATCGCATCTGGGTGCTCCGCAAAGTCTTCTCCCCGCTGTCGACCGTGGAGTCGATGGAGCTCCTCGTCGAGAAGCTCGAGAAGACCCGCACCAACAGCGAGTTCCTCAACGCCATGTCATCGATGTAATGGGACGAATGGACTGATGGGACCTATGCGGCGAAGGTCTGTCCCATTCGTCCCATAGGTCCCATTTGTCCCATCTCTTTTTAGGAGAATCCGCAATGCTCCACCGTCTCAGTATCGTTGTTCTTGCGGCGGCGCTGTCGACCAGCGCCTTCGCCGACGGAGCCCTCTGGATGCCGCAGCAGATCCCCGCCCTCGGCGATGAGCTGAAGAAGCTCGGGCTGCAGCTCGACCCCAGCCAGTTCGCCGACCTCACCGGCTTCCCGATGGGAGCCATCGTGTCGACCGGCGGCTGCAGCGCGTCGTTCGTCTCGCCCGACGGCCTGCTCGCCACCAACCACCACTGCGTCGCCGGAGCGCTGCAGTTCAACTCCACCGTGCAGAACGACTACCTGCGCAACGGGTTCCTGGCAAAGACGCGCGCCGAAGAGATCCAGGCCACGCCCGACGCGCGCGTCTGGGTCACCTCGAAGATCGAGGACGTGACGAAGCAGATCATCGGCACCTTTCCGAAAGGAACCACCGATGCCCAGCGCTCGCGCCTCATCACCCGCCGCCGCCGCGAGATGATCAACGCCTGCGAGAAGCCGGGCGGTCTCAGTTGCCAGGTGGCGTCGTTCTTCGAGGGCGCCCAGTACCTGAAGATCACCCGGATGGAGATCCGCGACGTCCGCCTGGTCTACGCGCCGGCCCTCGGCGTCGGTAACTTCGGCGACGAGATCGACAACTGGATCTGGCCGCGCCACACCGGCGACTTCAGTTTCTATCGCGCCTACGTCGGTCCGGACGGCAAGACCGCCGAATTCTCGAAGGACAACGTGCCGTTCAAGCCGAAGCACTGGCTGAAGATCTCCACGCGCGATCTCGATGCCGACGACCTCGTGCTCGTCAGCGGCTATCCCGGCACCACGCATCGCCACGTCCTCGCCTCCGAGGTCGCTGCCGCGGAGCAGTTCGACCTCCCGACCGGCGTCCGCTACCGCCGCATGCTCTCCGAGCTGCTGCAGGAGCGCGGGAAGAACGACCGCGCCATCGCCCTCCGGAACGCCAGCCGCATCGCCAGCTACGAGAACTACCTGAAGAAAGACACCGGCGCCCTCGAAGCCTTCAAGCGCGGCAGCTATACCGCCGGGACGCAGGAAGCCGAGCGGAAGATGCGCGAGTCGCTGGACGAGAAGACCGGCGCCGCCTACGACACCGCACGAGCCGAAGTCGAACGACTGCTGGCCGGACAGAGCGCCACGCGCGAGCGCGACACCCTGTTTTCCTGGCTCTACTCCTCCTCGCCAATGCTCGCCCAGGCGAACCGGCTCTATCGCCTGAGCGTCGAGAAGACGAAGAACGACCTCGATCGCGCCGAAGACTACACGGAGCGCAACCGGACCAGGCTGCAGCAGACCGTCGCCCGGGCCCGCCGCTCCATCGAGCCGGGCAGCGACCGCGCCGGCCTGCGGCTGATGCTGCTCGAAGCGACGAAGCTTCCGGCCGGCCAGCGGATCACCCCGATCGATACGGCGCTGGCCGCCACCGGCAAGAGCACACCGGAGGAGCAGATCGACGCGCTGCTCGACCGGCTCTACTCGTCGACGAAGATCGGTGACGCCGAGGCCGAGACGGCGATGTTGAACGAGACCACCGCCCAGCTCACCGCGCGCAACGACTCCATGCTCGCCTTTGCCGCCTCGCTGCGCCCCTTCGCGCAGGAGCTCGATGAGAGCGAGGCCGCCCTCACCGGCGCCATGTCCCGCCTCCGCCCCCGGATCCTCGACGCCCTCCGCGTCTCCCGCGGCGGCCGCCTCTACCCCGACGCCAACTCCACCCTCCGCGTCGGCTTCGGCCAGGTCAAAGGCTATGTCCCGCGCAACGCCGTCTGGTACTCGGGGCAGACCGACATCCGCGGCATTGTCCAAAAAGATACAGGCGAGGAGCCGTTCAACAGCCCGCCGAAGCTCCTGGAGCGCGCCGCGAAGAGAGAGTTCGGCACCTACGCCGACCCCGACATGGAGACCCTCCCGGTGGCCTTCATCTCCACCAACGTCGTCACCAACGGCTCGTCCGGCTCCGCCACCCTCAACGCCTGGGGTGAGCTCTGCGGCCTGGCCTTCGACTCGAACTGGGAAGGCGTCGGCTCCGACTACGTCGTCGAAGCAGACATCGCCCGCACCATCCACGTTGACTCCCGCTACATGCTCTGGGTCATGGACGCCGTCGACGGCGCCCACAACGTTTTGCTCGAAATGGGAGTGCAGCCGCAGTTCTGATCGCGTACACTTCACTCCCGCCATCGGGAGAGACGTCACGCATGCATAATGTTGAACATCACGTCGGAAGACTGGTTGAAGTCAGGCTCGCCTCGCCGCTGAACGCGGAGGAGGTGCAGCAGTTCGTTCTCGAGCTGAACGCGGTCCTCAAGAAACTCCCCGGCAAGTACGTCGGCCTCGTCGATCTGCACGACGCCCACGTCTTTGTGCCGGCCATCTCGGAATCGCTGATTCAACTGCTCTCGGCGGCGGCCGCTCGTGTCGAGCGCGCCGCCTTCCTCATCAACGAGAGCGCCATCTTCGCCTTGCAGGTCGAGCGCATCCTCCGCAGCTCCAACAGCGACAACCGCCGCGCCTTCCGCAACACCGACGAAGCCGTGAAATGGCTCGGCGAGGCGCTCACTCCCGAAGAGCGGGTGAGGCTGAAGACCGTGACCATGCCCAAACCGGTCAAAGCCGCCCGCTAGTAGAACCTGTTAGAAGAAGGGTTCGGGTGGTGGACTGAGCCGTCCTATAGGTCCCGTCGGTCCCACGGGTCCTATTCTCCTGCCGTTAGGCCCTCCAGGCCCCCCGGAGAATAGACTGGCCCGCGGCTTGTTGGACTACACGGACTGATGGCTAAGCCCAAGCGCTCGCGCTTCAAGGACTTCCTGTGGCGTCACTCGGCCGGCATCGCCTTCCTGGTGATGCTGCTCTTCGTCGCCTTCCTCGGCTTCGTCGGCTACACCTACGTCGTCATCACGAAGAAATTCGACTCCGCCGCCCGGTGGGACCTTCCCAGCCGCGTCTACTCCGACGCCACCCCCATCGTCCGCGGCGTCCGCTATCCCCGGGCCCTTCTCGAGCCGAAGCTCAACCACGTCGGCTACCGCGAAGTGAAGAAGCGGGTCGAGAACCCGGGCGAGTACCGCTATTCCGGCGACGACCTGGAGATCTTTCTCAACAACTTCGAGTACCCCGACATGGAGTTCCACGCCATGCCGGTGCTCGTCGACATGGACAACTCCGCGTCCGTTCGCGGCCTCAAGCGCCTCACCGACGGCATCAACCTGCGCGGCGTCCGCATCGAGCCCGAGCTCATCACCTCCATCTACGACAACGAGATGGAGGACCGGGTCCCGGTCTCGCTCGACAGCGTCCCGAAGGTCCTGCTCGACGCCATCATCGCCACCGAAGACCGGACCTACTACAGCCACGAAGGGATCTCCATCCGCGGCACCTTGCGCGCGCTCGTGCAGGACATCCGCAGCAAGTCGCTCGTCGCCGGCGGCTCGACCCTGACCCAGCAGCTCACCAAGAACCTCTACCTCAACCCGGAGCGGACCTTCCGCCGCAAGGCCGTCGAGGCGCTGATGTCGGTGCTGCTCGAGATCCGCTATTCGAAGGAGCAGATCCTCGAGGCGTACCTGAACGAGATCTACCTCGGCCAGAACGGCTCGGTGCAGATCGTCGGCGTCGAGCAGGCGTCGCAGGTCTACTTCGGGAAAAAGGTCACCTACCTGACCCTCTCCGAGGCCGCGACTCTGGCCGGCATGATCCGCTCGCCGAACGTCCTCTCGCCGCTCAAATACCCCGAGCGCGCCAAGCCACGCCGCGACGTCGTGCTGAAGCTGATGCACGACCAGGGACGGATCACCGCCCGCGAGTACGAAGAGACCGTCGCCTCGCCGCTCGTGGTGACGCGCTTCCCGAAGACCTCCCGCAGCGCGCCATTCTTCGTCGATCTCGTGCTCAAGCAGCTCCGCGAGACCTATCCGGAGACCCAGCTCCAGACCCACGGGCTGCGCATCTTCACCACCCTCGACACCATCATGCAGCGGTCGGCGGAAGAAGCCCTCGACAACGGCATCGCCAGCCTGAACAAAAAGTACAAGCACATTCGTACCTCGAAGACGCCGCTCGAGGGAGTGGTCGTCACCGTCCAGCCGGGGACCGGATACGTCAAGGCGCTCGTCGGCGGGCGCAACTACTCGAAGACCCAGTTCAACCGCGCCATCCAGGCCCGCCGCCAGCCCGGCTCGCTCTTCAAGCCGTTCGTCTACGTCACCGGGATGGATCCGGCCCGCGGCAACGAGGCCCTCACCGCCTCGACCGTCCTCGACGACTCGCCGATCTCCATCCAGGCCGGCACCGCCGTCTGGCGCCCGCAGAACTACGACAACCGCTACCACGGCCGGGTCACGGTCCGCGAGGCGCTCGCGCACTCGTACAACATCCCCGCCGTGCGCGCCGCCATCGACGCCGGCGTGCCGAACGTCATCAAGACCGCGACGAGCATCGGCGTGGAGAGCAAGCTCCAGCCGTATCCCTCGATCTCCCTCGGCTCGTTCGAAGTGACACCGCTGGAGATCTCGTTCGCCTACTCGGTCTTCGCGAACCTCGGCGTGAAGGCCGAGCCGGTCTCGATCCTCGCCGTCGTCACGCGCGACGGGGAGCTCAAAGAGACGCGCAACGTGAAGATGAAGCGCGTTGCCCCGGCGTCCGTTTGTTATGTTATGAACGATATCCTCAAGGACGTCTTCGACTACGGCACCGCCGGCCGCGCCCGCTCCCTCGGCTTCGAGCACGCTTACGCCGGCAAGACCGGCACGACCAACAATTACCGCGACGCCTGGATCATCGGCTACTCGCCGCGCATCCTCTCGCTCGTCTGGATCGGCTTCGACGACGGCCACAGCGTCCGCCTGGCCGGCGGCGACGCCTGCCTGCCGATCTGGACCCGCCACATGAACCGCATCGACGGCCTCATCGCCGACGTCGACTGGCGCCGCCCCGAGGACGTGAACGAGCGGGAGATCGACCCGCGGTCGGGCATGCTGGCCACGCCGTACTGCCCGAACACCCGCAGCGAGGTGTACGTGGCAGGCACCGAGCCCGAATCCGTCTGCCCCCTCCACGCCGGCAGCGGCGAGCCGAGCCCCTACTGGCCCGAGCAGCCGGTCTTCAACGAAGACGATCGCCGCGGCACGCTCGACCCCGCCGAGGTCCAGCGCCGCGCCGAAGAACAACGCCGCAAGGCGAAGCAGAAGGAAAAGGGGATCCGAGGGCTGCTGCGGAAGATCTTCGGGGATAACTGACAAGCGGTTACTGGTTACTGGTTGCTGGTTCCTTGTGACTTTTCGCCTGAGGCCCAGGGCGCTGCCTCACAAGCAACCAGCAACCAGCAACGATGAAACGGTCCCGTAGGCAAAAGCGCTCTTCACCGCCCCAGCGATTAAACTGCCGCTGCCGTACGTTAAAGAACCCTGAATGACCGCCGCCGCCAACGAACTGCCGAGCGCCCCATCGTTCTTTTCGCGCATGCGCGAAAAGGCGGAAGCGGCGTTCCTCTACGTCGGCGGCCTCACCGACCTCGCCGGACAGACCATCACCCAACTCCGGCGCGGGCCGATGGAGCGCTCCCTCCTCACCGCCCAGTTCGACCAGATCGGCGTCCGCTCCATGTCCATCGTCGTCATCACCTCCGCCTTCATCGGCATGGTGCTGGCGCTCCAGACCGCGTACGCCCTGTCCGACTTCGGCGGCAAGATGTTCGTCGGGACCATCGTCTCTCTCTCCCTCGTGCGCGAGCTTGCCCCGGTCCTCATGTCCCTGATGGTCGGCGGCCGCGTCGGCGCCGGCATGGCGGCCGAGCTCGGGACCATGAAAGTCACCGAGCAGATCGACGCCCTCCGGGCCCTCGCCACCAACCCGGTTCGCAAGCTGGTCGTGCCGCGCGTCGTCGCCTGCACCCTGATGTTCCCGCTGTTGACCATCGTCGCCATCACCCTCGGCATCGGCGGCGGCGGCCTCATCGCCGTCACCAACCTCCACCTCGACGCCAACTACTACTTCCGCAGCGTCGTCGAGGCGGTCCGGTACAACGACCTCGCCTCGGGCATCGGCAAGACCTTCTTCTTCGGCTTCTTCGTCGCCCTGATCGCCTGCTACAACGGCCTGCGCACCACCGGCGGCGCCGACGGCGTGGGGCGTTCGACGACCCAGACCGTCGTCACCGGCGCGATCACCGTTTTGATCATGGACTTCTTTCTCACTAAGCTCTTCCTGTTCCTCTTCTGATGACCGAGACCGCCATTCCAGACCGGCGCGCCGTCGAGCGCGGCATCCCCGACCGGCGCCGTACGCCGCGCGAGCCGTTCGTCGAGTTCTTCGACCTGCACAAGGCCTACGGTCCCAAGCAGGTCCTCCGCGGCGCGAGCCTCAAGGTCTACCGCGGCGAAGTCCTGGTGATCCTCGGCGGCTCCGGCACGGGGAAGTCCGTCACCCTGCGCCACATGCTCGGCCTCGAAGCTCCCGACTCCGGACGGGTGGTGGTCGAAGAAGAAGACGTGACCGAGCTTCCGGAAGAAGAGCTGTACCGCATCCGCAAAAAGTTCGGGATGCTCTTCCAGAGCGGCGCCCTCTTCGACTCCATGACCGTCTTCGAGAACATCGCCTTCCCGCTGCGCGAGCACACCGACATGAGCGAGGAAGAGATCACCCGGGCCGTGCGCGAGAAGCTCGAGCTGGTCAACCTCCCGAACACCGAGCACCTCATGCCGGTCGACCTCTCCGGCGGCATGCGCAAGCGCGTCGGCCTGGCGCGCTCGATCGTGCTCGACCCCAAAGTGATCCTCTACGACGAGCCGACCACCGGCCTCGATCCGATCACCGCCCAGACCATCAACGAGCTGATCATCGACCTGCAGGCCAAGCTGAACGTGACCTCGGTCGTGGTCACGCACGACATCCACTCCGCATTCTCGGTCGGCGACCGCATCGCCTTCCTCAACCAGGGCGTATTCGAATGGATCGGCACGATGGACGACGCCCGCGACTCCGACCACCCCAAGCTTCGCGAATTCCTCAAGGCCAGCGCGGTCGTCGCAGCGCAGCCGAGCAAATGAACCATGGCAAAAACAAAAAACGACAAATCGATCCGCGTAGGGCTGCTCGTCTCGGGAGCGCTCCTGGTCCTGATGGTCTTCCTCTTCTTCATCGGGTCCGAACAGAAGATCTTCGCCCGCAAGAACGAGTACGAAGTGCGGCTGGAGAACGTGACCGGCCTCTCGCAGGGCAACCCCGTGCGCATGTCCGGCGTCACCATCGGCACCATCCGCGACATCAAGCTGCCGCAGGACCCGAAACAGAAGCAGGTCGAGATCACCGTCATGATCGACCGCAAATACGAAGAGCGCGTGCGCGGCGACTCGCGTGTCCGCCTCAAGAAGCTCGGCCTCCTCACCGGCGACAGCTTCATCGAAGTCACCCCCGGCTCGCCGCGCTACCCGACCCTCGAGCCGGGCTCGGTCATCCCCTCCCAGCGCGGCACCGACGTCGAGGCCCTCATCACCTCCGGCGAAGACCTGATGGAGAACCTCGTCCAGATCTCCTACTCCCTCAAGAACGTCCTCCAGCGCGTCGACCGCGGCGAAGGCCTCCTCGGCGAGATGACCACCTCGCCCGAGACCAAGCAGCGCATCACCGACACCCTCCTGACCACCCTCAACAAAACCAACGCCGCCCTCACCCACATGGAGAGCGGCAAGGGGGTGATGGGCAAACTGATCTACGACGACCAGTTCGGCGAACAGCTCACCGTCTCCGTCACCGGCGCCGCCCAGTCCCTGCAGGCCGTCGCCACCAGCGTCCAGCGCAGCTTCGAAAGCGGCGACGGCCTCGTCCCCGCCCTCATGAACGACCCTGCCGGCAAGGCCCGCGTCTACGAGCTCATCGAAAACCTCCGCCTCGCCTCGTCCAACCTCTCCGGCTTCACCACCACCATGCAGACCGGCCAGGGCCTCGTCCCCCGCCTCCTCAACGACAAGGAGTACGGCGACCAGGCCCTCAACGAATTCACGATCCTGGTCCGCCAGCTCAACGAAGTCGCCGCCAAGATCAACAACGGCGAAGGAACCGCCGGCAAACTCCTGACCGACCCGTCGATGTACGAGTCCGTCAACGACATCCTCATCGGCATCAACGAATCCAAGCTCCTCCGCTGGCTGATTCGCAGCCGACAGCAGTCCGGCATCGAAAAGCGCGTCGAAGAACAGAAAAAAGTCCCCAACATCCCGCCGCCCCCGTTCGCGGTACCGCCGGCCGACGCGAGCCCCGTCCCCCCGGAGAGCGTGCTCCCTCCGGCAGTGCTGATCCCGGAAACGACCACCACGGCGCCCCCGGCGACGACCACAGAGCCGCCGGCAGCCACGGATACGACGGGACGTAGCACGCGCTCCATAGAAGCCAGCGACTTCGAGAGCGGAATTTCGCCGCCCCAATGGTCATTCCGAAGAACGAAATGACCATTTCCGTCTCGGAGCTGAAGGCGCGTCTACTTGAGATCGTCCGCGAAGTCGAACGGGAAGGGACTGTCGTCGACGTCGAACGCCATGGACACGTCGTCGCGCGAATCATCCCCGCCGCGCCGGCGTCCGCTCGTCCATGGGAGGCCCTGCACGGAACGGGAACGCTTCTCGCCGCTCCGGAGGAATCGGTCCTGGAGGAGGGTGACTTCGAGGCGAGCCGGTGACGGTGCTGCTCGACACTCACTTCTGGATCTGGTGGGTGACCGGGCAGGACACGCTCACGAAGGCAGAGCGTCAGGCGCTCGGGACGGCGGCCGAATCCGGAGAACTGGCTCTCTCTGCAATCAGCCTCTGGGAGGCGCAGATGCTTCATGCGCGAGGCCGCCTCCAGCTCGAGCTTCCCTTCGAAGCCTGGATTCTTCAGGCTGCGGCCGCCCCTGTTGTCCAACTCCTTCCGCTCGACGTGGCGGTCATTCTGGCGCTCAACAACCTCCCCAGATCCTTCCACGGCGACCTTGCGGACCGCATCATCGTCGCCACCGCGCGTGCCCGCGATCTTCCCCTTGCGACGCGGGATCGAGGAATTCGCCGCTCGAAAGCTGTGCGATTGTGGGCGGTGGGGAACTGACAATGCAGTCTGAATGGCCGCGCGCGGCCATTCAGCAACGATCGGTATAGCTTGCTGCCACCGCTCATGCTGGACATCTTCACCTGAGCAAATCAAGCGACATCATCACCAGCGTCGATTGCAGCCCGGCAGCCGATACATACGCCTGGCGCTCGCGTTCCACATAGCCTCGTCCCCGCCAAAAACGCTCAGCGGCCTGGTTCTGAACGAGCACCCCGAGCCACATCACCCGCGCGCCGTTTGCCATGGCCCACGATCGAAGCGCCTCGTCAATTGCCGCACCCAGGCCGGCACCTCGCGCCTCCGGATCGAGCAACAGGAGCCCGAGCCACCATTCGTTCGGTTTCGGATAATCGCGGGTGAGATGGATGAACCCCACCAGACGCTCCCCGCGAAAAGCTCCCATGCAGAACGTGTCTTCCGGCCCCTTTCCCTTCGCGCGGAGTCCGAGCTCGTCCTCGGCGCCTCGAGGTGACACCGGAGCTCCCTCCGTCAGCTCGAAAAACGCGGAGCATCGCTCGAACAGAACCTGAAGCTCGCCCACGTCCTCCAGGTCGAGCTGCCGGAACACCACGCCCATTGCCTGCGGAAGCGAGTGCATCAGCGTGATCTGAGCGCCATCCCGAGAATGTTCTCGGCGTTACGCCTCACCGATTGTGCCGGCACCTTGATGGCGTGCGAGGTCAGATATGCGCGAAACGCTGCTAACGCCTCGGTGTAGAACACTCCGCGATAAGACGGTTCACGGTTGAAGAGATCATCGAGCCAGTATGGTTCCGTTCCGAACTCTGATTCCAGCCAGTCCGGCCTGCGCGCGAGAGTATAGAGATGATCCGCGACCTGCCGAGGATCGGCCCCCTCGCCGTCGAGCTGCTCGAGTAGTGCCTTCAGGATGATCCGGATGGCAAGCGATTCGTCGGCCTCGCCAGGGACATCAGCAAGGCGATGCCCCAGGCGTTCGACGCCTTCGTTCACGGCCAGCGCGATTTCGATCAGCGAAATGTGCGGAGCCGCTTCCGCGGCGATGCACGCATCCGCCCAGTCGATGACGTCCACCGGCCGGATGACTCCTGCCGACAACGCCATGCGAAGAGCCTCGGCCTCGGTCTTGAGCTCGTTTGGATCCACGGCCCGGAGCGTACCATTGGGTGGAAGCCGAAACGACGGCGGGCGGCACGCTCTACAAAGTGCGCGTCGAGCCGCACGGCGAAGCGTATCTGGTCGCCTTCACCCGCTCACGACGGCCGCGAGGTGACGGGCAGGACACAGCGTCTCGCCGGCGTACGGCGTCCCGCCGTAAGAGGATGGCGATGCTACGATCTGTGGGATGGAACGGCATGAGGTCGAACAGCAGTTGACACGGGAGCTGGGCCGGGATGAGCGGCTGTTATGGAGTGGGCGGCCGCGGCAGGGGGTCATGCTTCGGGCTGCCGACGCGTTCCTGATTCCGTTCAGCCTCCTCTGGTGCGGCTTCGCGATTTTCTGGGAGGCGACTGCTCTCGCCAGTCCTGCCCCCTTCTTCTTCAAGCTGTGGGGGATCCCGTTCGTGCTCGTCGGTCTCTACATGGTGTTCGGCCGTTTCATTGCCGATTCGGTCGAGCGGAAGCACACGATTTACGGGCTCACAAACGAACGGATCATCATCATCGGCGGATTGTTCAAGCGAACGGTGAAGAGCCTGAGCCTGCGTACGCTTTCGGATGTGGTGCTCGCGGAGCGTCCGGATGGGAGAGGGACGATCACGCTGGGCCGGGCCGAGGGGGTGGGGTGGTTCGGATCGGCCTTTCCCGGAAATCGCCAGACGCCGCCGCCTGCGCTGGAAGGGATCGAGAACGTGCGCGCGGTTTACGAGCAGCTTCGACAGGCGCAGAAGACGGCGTGACCTGTTCACTTTGCGCAAGTGGCACGGCCCCTCACCCCGTCCGGTGCCTGAACTTCTAACAACTACGCTGTAATTCGAATAGCCAACGCATTTGCCACGCGCAGGCGCCGAACATCCCTCTCCCCGGCTCGGCGGAGAGGGCAACACAGCAGTATCTGCTGTAAATGCGTGGCGACCGGCCGGAGGGCCCCCGGCGGACCGGGCCCGGCCGGCAGCGTTTGTTTTCGCCTGGACGGCGTTCAGCGCCAGAAACGTGCGTTCAGCCTTGGGCAACCAACGCTGCCGGCCGGGCCGGCCCGCCGGAGGCCCCCCGGCCGGTCTTCCCATGCGCTCACGGCAGCAAACTCGCATAGGATGCGCCGCGCTCGCTCGCGGGCGCACTCAACCTCCGGAGGCTCCTACAAGTGGATATTGCGGTTATCGGCACCGGCTACGTCGGTCTTGTGACAGGCGCGGGCCTGTCGGACTTCGGCAATGACGTGATCTGCGTCGACGTCGACGTCAAGAAGATCGACGCGCTGCGCGGCGGGGTCATCCCGATCTACGAGCCCGGGCTCGACACGCTGGTGAACAAGAACGTGAGCGAGGGACGGCTGCGCTTCACGACCGACCTCGCCGAGGCCATCCAGACCGCCCGGGCCATCTTCATCGCCGTCGGGACGCCTCCCAAGGCCGACGGCTCGGCCGACCTCCGCTACGTCGAGCAGGTGGCCCGCTCGATCGCGGAGCACATGAACGGGCCGAAGCTGGTGATCACCAAGTCGACCGTGCCGATCGGGACCGGGGCGATGATCCAGGGGATCATCGACTCGTCCGGCAACGGCCACAAGGCGTCGATCGTCTCGAATCCCGAGTTCCTCCGCGAGGGCTCGGCGATCGAGGACTTCATGAAGCCGGACCGGGTGGTCATCGGGGTGACGAACCAGGAGGCGGCGGAGATGATGCGCGAGATTTACGCGCCGCTGCACTCTCTGGAGATCCCGTTCGTGGTGACGAACGTCGAGTCGTCGGAGCTGATCAAGTACGCGGCGAACGGCTTCCTGGCGACGAAGATCACGTTCATCAACGAGATTGCGGTGATCTGCGAGAAGGTCGGGGCGAACGTGCACGACGTCGCGATCGGCATGGGCCTCGACTCCCGCATCGGTCCGAAGTTCCTGCAGGCCGGCCCCGGTTTCGGCGGTTCCTGCTTCCCGAAGGACACCTCGGCGATGGCCGACATTTCCCGCCGCCACGGCTATGAGTTCCAGATCATGGAGGCGGTGCTGCGGGTGAATGACGCGGTGAAGCTTCGGATGATCGACAAGGTCGTCTACGGCCTCGAAGGGGAGGCCGAGGGGAAGGTGATCGGCCTGCTCGGCCTGGCGTTCAAGCCGGAGACGGACGACATGCGCGATTCTCCGACCATCACCCTGATCCGCGGCCTGCAGGAGCGGGGGGCGGTGATCCGCGCCTACGACCCGCAGGCGATGGAGAACTCGAAGTCGATCTTCAAGGATGTCACCTACTGCGCCGACGCGTACGAGACCGCCGAGGGGGCCGACGCGCTGGTGCTCGCCACCGAGTGGAACGAGTTTCGGGCGCTGAACTTCGAGCGCATCAAGAAGGCGCTGCGGGAGCCGGTGCTGATCGACCTGCGCAATGTCTACGACCCGCCCCGCATGGCGGCGTACGGGTTCCGCTATACGTCGGTCGGCCGTGTGGACGACCGCAGGAAGAGGGTCCGCTGATGGGACGTGCACTGATCACCGGCGGCGCCGGCTTTCTGGGGTCGCATCTGTGCGACCTCTTTCTCTCGCGCGGTCACGAGGTGGTCTGCATGGACAACTTCCTGACCGGCTCTCCGAACAACATCAAGCATCTCTTCGGCCGCGACGGCTTTTCGTTCATCAAGCAGGACGTCACCAACTACATCCACATCGACGGTCCGCTCGACTACGTCCTCCATTTCGCCTCGCCGGCCAGCCCGATCGACTATCTGGAGAAACCGATCCAGACGCTGAAGGTCGGGTCGCTCGGGACGCACAAGACGCTCGGCGTGGCCAAAGACAAGGGAGCGCGCTACCTCATCGCCTCGACGTCCGAGGTGTACGGCGACCCGCTCACGCATCCGCAGAAAGAAGAGTACTGGGGGAACGTCAACCCGGTCGGCCCGCGCGGGGTGTACGACGAAGCCAAGCGGTTCGCCGAGGCGATGACCATGGCGTATCACCGCTTCCATGGTGTGGAGACGCGGATCGTGCGGATCTTCAACACGTACGGCGAGCGGATGCGGGTCAACGACGGCCGGGTGGTCCCGGCGTTCATCTCCCAGGCGTTGCGCAACGAGCCGCTGACGGTGTTCGGCGACGGCTCGCAGACCCGTTCGTTCTGTTATGTCTCGGACCTGATCGAGGGGATTTACCGCCTGTTGATGTCGGACGAGACGCAGCCGACGAATATCGGGAATCCCTCGGAGATGACGGTTCTGCAGTTCGCGGAGGAGATCAAGCGCCTGGTGGGGACGAATGCCCCGATCGACTTCCGCCCCCTCCCGGAGGATGACCCGAAGATCCGGCGTCCGGACATCACGAAGGCCAGAAGGCTGCTGCAGTGGGAGCCGGTGGTGCCGCTGGAAGAGGGGTTGAGCCGGACGATCGAGTATTTCCGGGGGGTCGTGGGGTAGCGCATACCGTGCTTTTCGCTCCTGGGATCAATTCTGTGGCTCAGGATGACACCCCCCCTGCAACTTTCCTCCGCCCGCTACGTAATTCTTCGTACAACGGAGGACCAAGGATGCACTTTCGCCGTCTCGCGATTCTGCTGGTGCTGCTCTGCGCGATGTTTTCCGTGCTGGCCCAACCCACCGCTCCGGCCCCCCTGACCATCCCCCGCACCACCGCCCCGATCGACCTCGACGGAACCCTGAACGACGCCGCCTGGAAGGAGGCGGCGGTCATCGACCAGTTCTACGAAACCTCCCCCGGCGACAACATCCCGGCCAAGGTGAAGACGGTCGCCTATGTGACGTACGACGACCGCTACTTCTATATCGGCATCCGGGCGGACGATCCGGAGCCGCAGCGCATCCGGGCGCCGTTCGTCGACCGCGACGGCGTGATCGGGACGGACGACAACATCGCCATCTTCCTCGACACCCGGAACGACAAGCGCTCGGCGATCGAGCTGCGGGTGAACCCGCGCGGCGTGCAGGCGGACGGGATCTTCAACGACGCCAACTCGAGCGAAGACTTTTCGCCAGACTTTTATTACGACACGGCGGCGACGATCGACGCCACCGGTTGGAGCGCCGAGTTCCGCATCCCCTTCTCGTCCCTCCGCTACGGCTCCGGCGATCCGCAGACGTGGAACATCCTGGTGTGGCGCAACTACCCGCGCGACTTCCGCTACGCCTTCCACAGCGCGCCGA
The DNA here is from genome assembly GCA_035629865.1 of Thermoanaerobaculia bacterium. Lineage (GTDB taxonomy): Bacteria > Acidobacteriota > Thermoanaerobaculia > Gp7-AA8 > Gp7-AA8 > QHVT01. The sequence goes on from DASPHC010000057.1 coordinate 33,938, forward strand.
TCCCGCGCGGGGCGAACTGCCACATCTGCTTCACCCATCCACTCACCGGCCTGACCCGCCTTCCGAAGGCGAGCCACATGGTCGTGGCGCCGTACGTGACCGCGCAGCACATCGCGCAGCCGGAGGCGGATCTCGGCTCGGATCTCGACAGCGGGGAGTTCGACGGAGACGCCGGCGTCGACGTGAAGTGGACGCCGAGCGCGAACGCCGCCTTCGACCTCACGCTGAACCCCGATTTCTCGCAGATCGAGGCCGACGTCCCGCAGATCACGGTCAATCGCCGCTTTGCCGTCTTCTTCCCGGAAAAGCGGCCGTTCTTCCTGGAAGGCTTCGACCTCTTCGACACGCCGATGCGGGTTGCCTATACGCGCACCATCACCTCGCCGCGCTTCGGCGCGCGTGCGACCGGCAAGCGCGGCTCCACCGCGTACACCATCCTGGCGACGCAGGACCGCGGCGGCGGGCTGGCGATCCTCCCGGGGCCGCTCGGTTCCAGCTTCGCGCCGCAGGACTTCAAGTCGTACGCGACCATCGGCCGCGTGCGCCACGACATCGGCTCGTCGTTCGTCGGCGCCGTGCTGACCGACCGCGAGATCGACGGGGGAGGGCACAACCGTGTCTTCGGTCCCGATGGGCAGTGGCGTCCGGACGACTCTCACGCGGTTACGGCGCAGTTCCTCATCAGCGACACCACCAACCCGAACCGTCCCGATCTCTCGGACGCGTGGAACGGGGAGAGCTTTCGGTCCCATGCCTTCCGCGCCTCGGCCGTCCGCGTGAAGCCGAGCCATGACCTGTTCGCCTCGCTGACCGACATCGGGGACGGTTTCCGGGCCGATCTCGGTTTCATCCCGCAGGTCGGCTACCGCGACGTCACCGCCGGCGGCGGCCTGAGCTTCTACCCGGCGGACAGCAAGCTGCGGTTCATCCGGCCGAATCTGTTCGTCACCCGGCAGACGAACCAGGACAACGACAAGATCTACCAGGCGGTTTCCCTCGGCGTGAACGGTTTCGGAGCAAAGAACACCCAGTTCGACGTCTATTTCCGTCCGAAGGAGCAGATTCTCGTCGGCGGGAAGATTCTCGAGCAGACGTACGGAGGGGCGTTCGTCCAGTTCGATCCCTCACGCCGGATCCCGCGCATTTCGCTCGAGGCCCGCGTCGGCCAGTCGATCGACTTCGGCGGCGCCCTCGTCGGCCACGGCGCGTACATCGGCCTCGGCGCAACGGTCCGGCCGACCGACCGTCTCGACCTCCAGCTCAACACCAACCGCGAATGGCTCGACGTCGACACCGGTGGCGTCAGCGGCCGGTTGTTCACCGCCGACGTCCAGCGCATCCGCGCCCAATACAGCTTCTCGAACAAGTCGCTGGTGCGCGCGATCGCGCAGTACGTGGACAACGAGTTTGCGAATGACATCCACGATGGGTCGTTCCTGGGGTCGGTGCTGTACAGCTACAAGCTGAACTGGCAGACGGTGTTGTTTGTGGGGTACGGCGATGACCGCGTGCTGCTGGAGAACAATCAGCTTGTGGAGACGGGAAGGTCGCTGTTTTTGAAGGTTTCGTACGCGTTTTTAAGGTAGGAGGTGGGGACGATAGGACCTATGGGACCTATAGGACCTATGGGACCTATAGGACAGATGCGGGGGTGTATCTCCCTATAGGTCCTATCGGTCTTATAGGTCCTAGAAAGTCCTATCGCCGTTCCTCGATCGCGCGGAACCGGGGATCTTTCCTCAGAGGATCTAGCCCGGGGTCTACCCCAAACCACACCATGGCCCCGGTTCTCTCCTTCAGCGCGCGGTCCATCTCGCGGAACGCGCGGTCGTAGTCTCCGAGGTGGCCATAGAGGGCGGCCAGGTAGTACGAGGGCAGGTATTCGCGCTTTCCGCGGGCTTCGAGCTCGGTCACCATCTTTCTCGCCGAGGCGATGTCGCCGGCGGCGAGGTGGGCGCGGATCAGCCAGGTGTGGACGACGACGATGTCCACCAGCTCCTGCGAGCGTTTCAGCTCGGCGATCGCTTCGCGCGGCTTGCCGGCTTCGAGATACGCGAGGCCGAGGTAGGCGTGGCCGGGCATGAAGTCGGGGAAGAGGCGGGTAGTGCGCTGGCCCTGCTCGATGGCGGTGTCGTAGCGGCGGGCCATGGTCGAGTTCCAGACCACGACCGCGTTGATGATCGGCGACATCGGGTCGAGCTCCAGCGCCTTCTTTCCCTGCGCCGCCGCCTCGTCGAAGCGGCCGGCCGCGGTGAGCATCTCTGCGTACCACTGCCGCGCGGTTGCGTAGTTCGGGTTGAGCTCGAGCGCCCGGAGGTACTCGCGCTCCGCCGCCGTCCAGTCCCACTCGTACGTCTGGATCGCGTACGCCAGCGACGTATGGGCCTCGGCGAGCTGGTCGTCGATGGCCAGCGCCCGCTGGGCCGCCGCTTTCGCGCGCGGGAAGGTCTCGTTCGTCGGCAGCCCGGCCCAGATGTCGAGGAGGTTGTAGCAGTCGGCCAGACCGGCGTACGCCAGCGCGTATTGCGGGTCGATCTCGATGGCCTGGTTGAACAGCTCGATCGCCTTATAGAGCCCTTCAGCGTTCCGCTTGTTCCACTGGAAGCGCCCCTTGAGATAGAGCTCGTACGCGCGGGCGTCGGTGGTGGGGCGCTTGGTGAGGAGCTGCTGCTCGCGGCCGCCGATCTGCAGGCGCAGCATGCGCGCGATCTCCGAGGCGATCGACTGCTGGATCGCGAACAGGTCGGCGCGTGCGGTCTGGTAGCGGTTTCCCCAGATCAGCGCGTTGTCGGAGGTGTCGACCAGCTCGGCGCTGATCACCAGGCGGTCGCCGACCGCTTCCACCCGTCCGATGACGACCGCACTGACGCGGAGATCGCGCCCGACACCGGCGGGATTCGGCGCCTTGCTCTTGTAGTGGAACACCGAGGTGCGCGACATCACCCGCAGCCCCGGCACCTGCGCCAGCGTGTTGATCAGCGTCTCGGTGATGCCGTCGGAGAGGTACTCCGCCTCGCGGTCGCCGGTGGCGTTGACGAAGGGAAGGATGGCGATGGAGCGGATCACCCGGGCCGCGGACGGATCCGGTTTCTCGTCCCGGACGATGCGGAGCTCACCGAGGGTGTTGCGGGTGGCGTAATAGACGTACGCGCCGGTGACGAGGATGATCAGCGCGGCGATGCTTCCCCAGAGGATCGTCCGGCGCTGCCGCTCCGCAGGTGCCTCGAAGGTCAGCGTCGTCGACGTACCGATGGCGCGGAGGGCGAACGACAGGTCGCGGGCCGACTGGAAACGCTGCGCGGGGCTCTTCTCCATGCAGCGCTGGATCACGCGCGCCAGCTCGAACGGAATCAGGCGCTGCGAGGTGGTGAAGACGTCGGGGGTGTCGGTGAGGATTGCGGAGAGCGAGTCGATGACCGTCCTGCGGAGGAAGGCCGCCTTGCCGGTGGCCATCTCGTAGAGCACGCAGCCGAGGGAGAAAATGTCGGCGGTGGCGTCGACCGGCTCGCCGCGGAGCTGCTCCGGCGCCATGTAGCCGGCCGTGCCGACCACCGTGTGCGGGTCGGTCTTCATCGGCGCGGTCGGCATCGTCGTCGGGTCGGCGTTCGGGTCCTGCGGCTCCTGGCGGACGAGCTGGGCGATCCCGAAGTCGAGGATCTTCACCCGGCCGTCGTCGGTGAGGAAGACGTTCTCCGGCTTCAGGTCGCGGTGGATGATTCCCTTCGCATGGGCGGCGGCGAGGCCGTCCGCGAGCGCCGACCCGATCTCGACGACCTTCCGCCAGACCATCGGCCCCTCGTTGAGCCGCTGCCGCAGCGTCTGCCCTTCCAGCAGTTCGGTGACGCTGTACGCGGCCTCGTCGGTCGAGCCGTAGTCGTGGATGGAGAGGATGTTCGGATGCGCGAGCGCCGCGACCGCTTTCGCCTCCCGCTCGAAACGCTGCCGGGCCTCGATGTCGCGTCCGTAGCGGTCCGGCAGGACCTTGACGGCCACGTCGCGGTCGAGGCGCGAGTCGCGGGCGCGATAGACGTCTCCCATCCCTCCCGACCCGATCGGCTGGAGGATCTCGTAAGGCCCGAGCCTGGTGCCGGACGGGAGCGACATGCCTGCGAGAGCATTGTATGGGGTTGTCCGTTGTCGGTTGTCAGTTGTCCGGACCGGTCTCGCGAGGCCGTGCGGTTACGCGATGCGGCACAGACAACTGACAACCGATAACCGATAACATCAGGTACTCTCTCGCCCCGATGAAACGCTGCCTTCCCCTTCTTCTCGTTCTCCTCTCCTTTGCCTGCCGCAACGAACAGCCGGTGGAGACCGGGACGACATCGTCCGCGGCCACGCCTGTACAGACCGCTGTCGCCCGCGATCCGCACTCGTACTCGCGGCCGGACGAGGTGCGCGTGGAGCACATCACGCTCGACCTCACCGTCGACTTTGCGAAGAAGCAGCTCGCCGGGACGGCGGTTCTGCGGATCAAGAACCAGACGAACGGGAAGCCGCTGATCCTCGACACCAACGGCCTCGAGATCCGGAAGGTGACGCTGCAGCCGGGCGGGGAGGCGGTGCAGTTCAAGCTCGCCCCGGCCGACCCGATCCTCGGCAGCGCGCTGGAGATCCCGATCCACGACGACACGCAGACGGTGACGGTCGAATATTCGTCCAGCCCCGGCGCGCGTGCGCTGCAGTGGCTCGAGCCGGCCATGACCGCCGGGAAGAAGCATCCCTTCCTGCTGTCGCAGTCGCAGGCCATCCTGGCGCGGACCTGGGTGCCGTGTCAGGACAGTCCCGGCGTCCGCTTCACCTACGACGCCACGCTGCGCGTGCCGAAGGGGCTCCTCGCCGTCATGAGCGCGGAGAATCCGCAGGCGCGCAACGAGGAGTCGGTCTATCAGTTCCGCATGCCGCATCCGATCCCGTCGTACCTGCTGGCGATCGCGGTCGGCGACCTGGAGTTCCGCCCGTTCGACACGCGCAGCGGCGTCTACGCGGAGCCGTCGGTGATCGAGGCGGCGAAGAACGAGTTCAGCGAGACGCCGAAGATGATCCAGACCGCGGAGGCGTTGTACGGCCCGTACCGGTGGGGACGATACGACCTGCTCGTGCTGCCGCCGAGCTTCCCGTACGGCGGGATGGAAAACCCGCGGCTGACCTTCCTGACGCCGACCATCATCGCGGGCGACCGCTCGCTGGTCTCACTGATCGCGCACGAGCTCGCCCATTCGTGGTCCGGCAATCTGGTCACAAACTCCACCTGGAACGACTTCTGGCTCAACGAGGGCTTCACCACCTACTTCGAGCATCGGATCACCGAGCAGCTCTACGGACGCGAGTACTCCGAAATGCTCTGGAGCCTCGGCGTGACCGAGGTCAGGGAAGAGCTGGCGGCGCTGCCAGTGAAAGACCAGAACCTCTACGTCGATCTCACCGCACGCGATCCGGACGACGCGCCGACGCTGGTCTATGAAAAGGGAGCGCTCTTTCTCCGGCTTCTCGAAGAGACCGCCGGACGGGCGCGGTGGGACGCGTTCCTGAAGGCGTACTTTGAAAAGTTCGCCTTCCAGGCGATGACGACCCCGAAATTCGAGGAGCACCTGCGGGCCTCGCTGCCGGACGTCGTGCAGAAGGTCGACATCAACGCCTGGATCCACGGGCCTGGCCTGCCGCCGAATGCGCCGCAGCCGCGCTCGGAAGCATTCGCCACGGTCGAGGCGCAGGCCAAGTCGTATGCAGCCGGCGCGCCGCCGGAAGCGCTGACGCTCGACAAGTGGTCGTCGCACGAGCGGGTGCATTTCATCCAGTCGCTGCCGGCATTGCCGCCGGAGCGGATGGCGATGCTCGACGGCCGGTTCGACCTCAGCGAGAGCGGCAACAGCGAAGTCCTGTCGGCCTGGCTGGAGAAGTCGATCGACTCCCGCTACGTCGCCGCCCGGCCCGCCATCGAGCGCTTCCTGACGATCCAGGGACGGCGCAAGTTCCTCAAGCCGATCTACGAGAAGCTGGCGAAGAACCCGGATGACCTCGCCTTCGCGAAACAGGTCTACGCCAGGGCGAGGCCGTCCTATCACCCGGTCTCCCAGGCGACGATCGACGAGATTCTGAAGATCTCGAAGCAGGCACAGTGATAAACCACACTTCTTTTGAGAAGTCGGGATAGAATGCGCCAACTCCTGAATAACAAGGTTCGAGATGATTGAGAGAGAACGGGAAGCCCTGCAGCTCTGCGACCTTGGGTTGCAGCACATGTGGAAGGGCGAGGTCGATTCGGCGATCGCGGTTTACGACCGGGGCGCAAGCCTGGCGGAGACCGAAGACACGCGCGAGCTGATCACGATCCGCAAAGCGGAGGCGCTCATCGCTGCCGACCGCGAAGGTGCGGAGGTCGCCAAGCTTCCTTCGATCATCATGCGGCGGCGCTCGCCTCGGCATGTCTATCTCGCGGCCTATACCCTGATGCGCCGCTACTCGGAGACGCAGGACCGGAAGCGCGCCCTGTTCTATGGTGAGACCGCCAGCGCTGCTGCCACCGAGCTCGGCGAGCCGCTTGCCTGCGCGAACGTCTTCAACGGCATCGGCGTCATCTACGTCGTCGACTCCGAGTTCCGGAAGGCGATCGACGCCTTCGACCGTGCCTTGACCGCGATCAACGCCGCTCACGACCACGACGCCCGCCTCGTCGGCCTGCGCAACGTCGTCATCGGTAACCTCGGCGGGGCGAAAGTTCTCAGCGGCGATACCGACTCGGGGATCGCGCTGCTGGAGACCGTACTGCCGCGCCTGGATGACGACTACATCATCGCCGAGGCCTGCCTCGACCTCTGCTTCGGCTATCTGGAGCGCGCCCAGTACGAGGCTGCCGAGATGTTCGGCCGCCGCGCGCTCGAGATCGCCTCGGTGAAGCGTCAGGTGCGGAACGCAAACCATTTGCTTGGAGAGATTTGCGTCCGTCAGGACCGCCACGACGAGGCCGATGGGTACTTCGACGTCGTCGCCAGCTACTACCCCGATTTCAAGAATGTAAAGCAGCTTCTGGTAGCCGTGGACCTCTGTTCTGTGGTTAACTGGAAGGCCTGAGTCTCATGAAGATCCGCGTCTTCGCCACGATCGTCGTCTTCACCCTCCTCGCGAGCAGCCTGTTCGCGGCCGAGGTGGAGAGCGTGCTGACTTCGGACAGCACGTTCTGGACGGTGAGTGTGCCGGCGCACACAACGCGCCTGGAGCTGATTCGTCGCAAGGGCGAGTTCCGGGAAGCGATCCTCGTTCCCGGCACCAACGATGACGCTGTCGAGTCGAACGCCCGCCTGGCGTGGGACAGCCGCTCCGGTGCGCTTTTCGTGATCTGGAACCGCGCCATCGAAGAGGCTGACGAGATCGTGGTCGCCGCCCTGCGCGCCGACGACTCCTGGTCCGAGCCGGTTGTCCTCGCGGCCGACGGCTCGAAGCGTGCCGCGCTGCAGGTCGTCATGACCCATCATCGTGAAGAGGCCACGGAAGAAACCGCGGCCATCGACACCACGTTCCTGCACGCCGCCTGGTGGAAGATCGACGGCGAGCACGTGCATCCCCAGTACGCCCTGGTGGCGTTCGAGGGTGGCGAGCGCGTCTCCGACGACGTCTCGATCCTCACCGCCGTCGAAGATCAGGGACTCGCGGAGCCGGAAGACACCGGCGCCGCGATCCATCCGCCGCTGGCGATGGTCCGTTCCGGCGAAGGCGTCGAAGTGATCTTCGGCGAAGACCGTTCCACCGCCGTCAACCGCGCCAAGCTCATCCCCCGCAAGATCGCCGGCAACGCCCGCATGTGGCGCCCCGGCAAAGCCGGCAACGGCAACGGCAGCGGCGGAGGCCAGCACCGCACCCCCAGCGCCCACTTGGTTTCGGGCAGCACCGCCCCGGTGCAGGCCTTCATCAGCAACGGCCGCATCGTCCTCTACACCCCCGACGCCCAGTTCCGCTTCGTGGTGTACGAGAACGGCGTCTGGTCCCCGACCCGCATGATCCAGCTCGACGAAAGCCTCACCAGCGACCAACTCCTCCGCGAGCTCCGCAAGACGGTCGACGAGCAGGTGACTGTGGAAGAAGGCGCGGCGCAGCAGTAGGGACGTCCGGCCCCGCTTATCTGCCGATGCAGAACCGCCTTACCGTCACCGTCGAATCAGACGAAGACTGGTTCGTGGCGTATTGCCTGGAAGTTCCAGGCGCAAATGGGCAGGGTCGTTCACCCGAAGAAGCGCGCGAGAACCTCTCCGCGGCGATCGCTTTGATCGTGGAGGATGAGGCGGCGGCGATCTCGCCTTGCTGATACCGGGTTCTCTGCTGCCGAAGGCAGCAAAAGATCTGTAGGCCCGCCCTTCAGGGCGGGTTCAACGCCGCGCAATGAATGCAAGCCCGCGTAGCGGGCGACAGACTACGGACAACCGTCGGCGGTCTGTTCTGTCGCCCGCTTCGCAGGCTCACCTATCTGACGTATCGCTTACCCGGCCTAAAGGCCGGGCCTACAGATCTTTCGCCGCCTTTGGCGGCTACTAGGGGCGCCGACGCCCCGCCAGGTGTGGCCGACCCTACCGCAGGATCGTCTCTTCCCGCCGCGGCCCCGTCGAGATGATGGCCGCCTTCGTCTCCGTCTCGTCCTCGATGAACTTCACGTAGTCCTTCGCCTCGGCCGGGAGGTCTTCGTACGCTGTGATGCCGGCGGTCGATGTTTTCCAGCCTTTGAACGTGCGGTATTCGGGCTGGTAGTCGTTGTGGGCGACGGCGAAGGCGGGGAAGGTGTTCCAGGTGGTGCCGCGGACTTTGTAGGCGGTGCAGACCTGGATCTCTTCGAATTCGTCGAGGACGTCGAGTTTGGTGACGGCGAGCTCGTCGATGCCGTTCATCATGGAGGCGGTGCGCAAAACCGGCAGGTCGAGCCAGCCGCAGCGTCTCGGGCGGCCGGTGACGGTGCCGAATTCGTTGCCGCGTTTGCGGAGGTGTTCGCCGTGGTGGTCGTCGAGCTCGGTGGGGAAGGCGCCGCCGCCGACACGGGTGGTGTAGGCCTTGGCGACTCCGACGACGACGTTGATGTGTTTCGGGGCGACGCCGAGGCCGGTGCAGACGCCGCCGACGACGGTGTTGGAGGAGGTGACGAAGGGGTAGGTGCCGTGGTCGATGTCGAGCATCGTTCCCTGGGCGCCTTCGAACATGACCCGCTTCTTCGCCCGGATCTGCTCGTTGATCCAGACCGCGCCGTTGGTGATGCGCGAGGCGAGGATCTCGCCGAATTTCAGGTACATTTCGTAGAGGGCCGCCGGGTCGTAGGTCTCGCGGCCGTAGACGCCTTTGAGGACGGCGTTGCGCTCGGCGCAGGTGAACTCGATCTTCTGCCTGAGCACCTCGGGGTCGACGAGGTCGGCGATCCGGATGCCGTACCGGCCGACTTTCGACTCGTACGCCGGGCCGATCCCACGGCCGGTGGTGCCGATCTTGGCCACGCCGGCCGCCTCCTCGCGGGCGAGGTCGAGGGCTTTGTGGTAGGGGAGGATGCAGTGCGCGGCGTCGCTGATGAGGAGGTTGTCCCCGATGACGATGCCGTTCCCGCGGAGGTTTTCCATCTCTTCGAGCAGGGCGGCAGGGTCGATGACCATGCCGTTGCCGAGGAGGCAGAGCTTGTCGGGGTGGATGATGCCGGAGGGGATGAGCCGCAGGGCGAAGTGCTTGTCGGCAAACTTCACGGTGTGGCCGGCGTTATGGCCACCCTGGTAGCGGGCGACCACGTCGAATTCCTCGCAGAGGAGGTCGACGATCTTCCCCTTCCCCTCGTCTCCCCACTGCGCACCGATGACCGCTACGTTCTGAACCTTGTTTCTCATGGTCGGACCGGGCGGAGACTAGCACAGGTTGCTGTCACAGAAATTGCTCGCTGCGGAGCGCGGCGAAGGCTATATTTCGCCGGAGGGCTCGCATGGAAACGCAGAACATCACCGCCGTACCGCAGGCGATCTATTCGCCCACTCCTGTTTCCGCGGAGCAGTTCGTCGACGGCGTCCGCCGGCTCTCCGAGGGGTTGATCACCAAGCAGAAGATCTACGACTACCTGGTCGCGTACGAGATCCGGGCCGACGAGCTGGAGCGCTACAAGAACTGGCTGCCGGACCGGCACACGCGCAACAAGGTCTTCCGTAACGAGATGATCGAAGTAATGGTGATCTGCTGGCCGGCCGGCGCGGTCACGCCGCTGCACACTCACAACGGGCAGCTCGGCTGGATGACCATGATCGAGGGGAAGCTGCTGGTCGACAACTACTGCAAGGTGAACTGCAACCGCCCGGAGAATCAGCAGGTGGTGGGCATGGACTGTCTGGCCGGCGCCACGCAGATCGAGATGGAGCATCTCGGCAGCGAGCTGGCCATCCCCAGCGGCCCGCTGAACACGGTCGACAAGACCCAGACCATCCACCGCATCCGCAACCTCGCCGAGTGGAACGAGCGCGCCGTCAGCATGCACGTCTATTCGCTCCCGATCGACTCCTGCGTCGTCTTCGACATGGACGCGCAGCGCTGTTACCGGCGCGACCTGAAGTACGACAACGAGTGAAGCCGAGAGATGAGCGATGAACGATGAGAGATGAGCACCCGGTGCTCATCTCTCATCGTTCATCGCTCATCTCTCGTTTGGATATGATCCCCCCATGTCACTGCTAGCTACCCTCTCGACCGAGCTCGATCAGATGTCGTCCGCCGGGACCCTCAAGCGCGAACTGGCGCTCAAGGGACCGCAGGGGGCAATGGTGGAGGTCGAGGGGATCGGCGAGGTGGTGATGCTCACCTCGAATAATTACCTCGGCCTGGCCAATCACCCGAAGATCGTGGAGGCGGCGGAGAAGGCGGAGCGCGATTTCGGCTACGGCCTGGCGTCGGTCCGCTTCATCTGCGGGACGCAGACCATCCACCGCCAGCTCGAGGAGCGGATCGCGGCGTTCTTCGGCACCGAGGACACGATCCTCTACGGCTCCTGCTGGAACGCGAACGAGGGGCTCTTCCAGACCGTCATGACCGAGACGGACGCCATCATCTCGGACGAGCTCAATCACGCCTCGATCATCGACGGCGTGCGCCTCTCGAAGGCGCGCAAGGAGCGTTACAAGAACCGCGACCTGACCGACCTGCGGCGCGCGCTCGATGCGGCGAAGGATGCCCGGAACAAGCTGGTGATGACCGACGGGGTCTTCTCGATGGAAGGCTCGCTGGCGCCGCTGCCGGAGCTGGTCGAGATCACTCGCGAGTACGGCGCGTTCCTGGTCGTCGACGAGTCCCACGGCACCGGGGTCCTCGGCGCGACCGGCCGTGGGACGGCGGAGGAGCAGGGGGTCTTCGGGAAGATCGATGCCTATACGTCGACGCTCGGCAAGGCGCTGGGGGGCTCGCACGGCGGGTTCACGACCGGGCCGAAGATCCTGGTCGAGTACCTGCGCCAGAAGTCGCGGCCGTATCTCTTCTCGAACACGCTGCCGCCGGCGGTGGTGATGGGCTCGATGGCCGCGCTCGACCTAGTGGAGAACAATTCGTTCTTCGTCGACACGCTGCGCGAGAACACCCGCTACTTCCGCGAGCAACTGGTCGCCCGCGGCGTGAACGTGCGGGAAGGGATCCACCCGATCGTGCCGATCATCATCGGCGACACTGCCAAGGCGATCTCCATGTCGCAGGAGCTTCTGCACCGCGGGATCTACGTCTCCGGGTTTGGGTACCCGGTGGTGCCGCAGGGGCAGGCCCGGCTGCGCTGCCAGATCAGCGCGGCGCATACGCGCGAGCATCTGGATCGGGCGATTTTCGCGATTGCGGATGTGGTGTTGAACGCGTAACGCGAGAGCTGATGGGACGAATGGGACCTATGGGACTTATAGGACCTATGAAAGTCCTATAGGTCCCATTGGTCCTATAGGTCCCATGGCCCCACCCAAAAGAGCCCCGCGCTTTCGCGCGGGGCTCTCTCTTCGTGAGTGTTACTCCCGCATCTTCATCACCGCCAGCATCCCCAGCATGGCCGCGAGGGCCAGGAGCGCCCACTCGGACATGGTTGGGATGGCGGCGAAGGCGCCGGGCTCGCCGACCGGGATCGGGGGCGTACCGGAGGACGTATCGCCTCCGTCAGGGTCGGTTTCGTTGCCGTCGACGGAGGCGGTGTTGGAGATGGTTCCGCTGGTGGCGATCACGCGGGTCGACAGGTTGATGGTCGCGCTGCCGCCGTTGTTGATCGTGCCGAGGTTGCAGGTGATGGTGGTCGTGCCGCTGCAGGTTCCCTGCGACGGCGTGACCGAGACCAGCTCCAGGCCCGCGGGCAGGGTGTCGGTGACGACGACGTTCGTCGCCTGCGACGGGCCGGAGTTGGTGACGTCGATGGTGTAGTTGACGATGCTGCCGGTGACGGCCGTCGTGGAGGTAGTCATCTTCACGATCGACAGGTCGGCGCTGCCCGGTCCGAGGCCCACCGGCGGGGCCGGGTCGGTGGTGTCGCCGCCGTCCGGATCGCTGTTTGCACCGCTGACCGAGGCGCTGTTCGTCACGCTCCCGGAGGTGGCGTTGCCTGCGACGCGGACGGTGAGCTGGAACGTCGCCGTGGCGCCGTTGGCCAGGGTGGCCGCGTTGCAGGTGATCGTGCCGGTCGTGCCGGCGGCCGGGGTGGTGCAGGTGAAGCCGGTCGGGATGGTGAGCGACTGGAAGAGGAGCGAGGCCGGCAGGGTGTCGGTCATCACCACGTTCGTCGCTGCGTCGGGTCCGCTGTTGGTGATGGCGATCGTGTAGTTGAACGACGAGCCGGCCGGGGCGTTGGTGGTGGCGGTGTTCTTGGTGATGCTCAGGTCGGAGGTCAGGACGCTGACGTTGACCGTCGGCGCGGTGTCGCTCGAGTTCGCGCCGTTCGGGTCGCCCGTCGCCGAGGAGACGCTCGCCGTATTCACGATCGCGCCGGCCGTGGCGTTCGGAGCGACGCTGACCGTGAGCACGAACGTGGCGGTTCCGCCGTTGCCGAGTGCGCCCCCGGTGCAGTTGACGGTGCCGTTCGTTCCGACCGCCGGGGTGGTGCAGGTCCAGCCGGCCTGGGTGGTGATCGACTGGAACCGGAGCTGCGCCGGCAGCACGTCGGTCATCACCACGTTGCTGGCCGTGTTCGGGCCGTTGTTCGTGACGACGATGGTGTAACTGTACGTCGCTCCGGGGCCGACCGAGGTGGCGGTGGTGGTCTTGTCGATGCTCAGGTCGGCGCTCGTGGCGTTGACTTCGACGGTCGCCGAGGTGCTGCTGTTGTCCGAATTATCCCCGTCGGCGGTGGCCGAGGAGACGCTGGCCGTGTTCGAGATGACCGTGCCCGGTGCCGTGCCCGGTGCCACGCGGACGGTGAGCTGGAACGTGGCGGTACCGGTGTTGCCGAGGGCGCCGCCCGTGCAGGTGACGGTGCCGTTCGCACCGACCGCCGGGGTGGTGCAGGTCCAGCCGGCCTGGGAGGTGATGGACTGGAACTGAAGCTGCGCGGGGAGCACGTCCGTCATCACCACGTTGGTGGCCGTGTCCGGCCCATTGTTCGTGATGACGATGGTGTAGGTGTACGTCCCGTTCGGCGTGACCGTGGTGGTCGGGGTGGACTTGCTGATGCTCAGGTCCGCGCTGGCCGGCGGGGTGATGGTCGTCGAGGTGGTGGCCTGATTGTCGGCCGGGTCGGGGTCGTACGTGTCGCTGTCGACGGTGGTGGTGTTGCCGACGGTGCCGGAGGAGGCGAGCACCTCGACCACGACGGTGAAGGTCGAGGTCACGCCGCTGGCCAGGGAGGCGATCGAGCAGGTGATCAGGCCGCTCGCGCCGGCGGCCGGGGTGGAGCAGGTGTAGCCGGCCGGTGCGGCGATCGACTGGAAGCCGACCGAGGCCGGGAGCGTCTCGGTGAGCGTCGCGTTCACGGCCGGGTTGGGGCCGTTGTTCGTCATCGTCTGCGTGTAGGTGATGGTTCCACCCTGCACGACCGGATCGGGCGTATCGGTGTTGGTAGTGGAGAGATCGGCATCCGGCGTCGTATAGGACGTCGCGACGTCGACTTCATTGTTCGCGAGGACCGGGTCGGCGGCGCCGCTGCCGATCAGGAACGTCGACTGGAGCACGCCGTCCGGACCGTTGTTCAGGCCCGGATTGACCTGCGCCACGATCGAGAACGGCAGCGATGCGCCGCTCGGCATCGACGCCATCGTGCAGGTGATGTTGCCGGTCGCGCCGACGGCGGGTGTCGTGCAGGTGAACCCGGCCGGCCCGACGACCGACTGGAACAGAAGGCTCGGGTCGAGGGCCGCGGTGAACGTCGTGTTCGTTCCGGCGTCCGGACCGGCGTTGGCGATCGTGCCGGTGTAGGTGAGATTGCTTCCCGCCGCGACCGGGTCCGGTGCATCGGTTGCCGTCACGCTCAGATTCGCGTCCGGAGTGCTGTAGGCCGTGCTCTCGGTCTCGCTGTTATTAGGCCCGACCGGGTCGGAGATGGAGCTGTTGGCGCTGAATCCGAACATGATGGTGCCGTCGTTGAAGCCGTTGAGGTCGGAGTCGGCCTCCATGACGAAAGTGAGGACGTCGCTGTCGCCGCTGGTCATGCTCGCCAGGGTGCAACTCAACGACGTGGTCTGCGTGCCCGATGGCGGAAGCGTGCAGTTCCAGCCGGCCGGAATGGTGGCCGAGACGAAGCGCAGGTTGTTGCCGCCGAAGGAATTCAGGGTGATGTTCGGCGCCGTGTCGGGGCCGTTGTTGCCGACCGTGACGGTGTAGGTGATGTTGCCGTCGGGGGTGACCGGGTCGGGCGAGTCGGCGACCAGGACGTACACGTCCGCATCCGGCGTGACGTACGCCGTAGACTCGGTCTCGCTGTTGTTGCCGCCGACCGGATCGGAGATGGAGCTGTTGGCGCTGAATCCGAACATGATGGTGCCGTCGTTGA
>DASPHC010000058.1:0-41874 GCA_035629865.1 Thermoanaerobaculia bacterium
AGGCGAGGCGGTCGTAGCGCGAGAGGTCCAGGTCGACGATCGAGTACGTCCCGGGAACCGGATCGTGGCCGCCGGGGGAGGTCTGCAGCAGCCGGCCGGGGAAATGGCGCGACTCGGTGAGGAGGAAGAGACAGATCTGCACGACGTGCGTGCCGGTGGTGATGTGGACGAGGTACTCCTCCTGCTCCGGGTCGAACGTGTAGGTGCGGGCGAGGTCGTGGAGTGCGGCGTACACCTCCTCGAAATCCCACGGGTTCTGCAGCTCGAAGTCGCGGATGTTCACCGTCGTCTCGGGCGAGACCGTGGCGATGTCGGCGGCGACCTGATGGGCGAGCTTCTCGTATTTCTTCGAGGTGAGGAGCTCGAAACGGTGCACGACGAGGTCTTCGTGCTGGCAGAGCGCGACGCTGGGACGCCATTTCGACCAGCGCGCGGCCCCGGCTCCGGAGTCGAGCTGCGGACCGATGAAGCCGAGGACCACGACCTTCTTCATCTCGCCTGGATTATAAATCCGTATCACCTGCGATAGGATTGTCGCTGTGGCTGGCAGGCACGATTCCGGACAATCGTATTGAAATCAAAGACTTAGCTTTGTGGCATCGCGCTCGCCATGAGAAGAGTCAGGAGGCAGACATGAATTACGAGGTCATCACCGGCGAGAGCGGATTTCCGATCAAGGCCTGGACGCGCGGCGTGGCGGTCGAGGATGCGGCAAAGCAGCAGCTCCTCAACGTGGCCCAGCTCCCGTTCATCTACAAGTGGATCGCCGCGATGCCCGACGTGCACTGGGGGATGGGGGCCACGGTCGGCAGCGTCATTCCGACGAAGAAGGCGATCATCCCGGCGGCGGTCGGGGTCGACATCGGCTGCGGGATGATGGCCGCCCGGACGACCCTGAACGCGTCCCAGCTTCCGGACGACCTGAAGGAGATCCGCTCGGCGATCGAGCGCGCCGTCCCGCACGGCCGCACCGACAACGGCGGACGCAACGACCGCGGCGCGTGGCGCAATTCGCCGTCGCGGCAGAACGAGGTGTGGGAGGAGCTGAAGCCGCGCTACGACGCGATCCGCGAGAAGCATCCGAAGCTTGGACGCGGCAATGACCTGAATCACCTCGGCACGCTCGGCACGGGGAACCATTTCATCGAGGTCTGCCTCGACGAGGAGCAGCAGGTCTGGTTCCTCCTGCACAGCGGGTCGCGCGGCGTCGGGAACCGGATCGGGTCGTATTTCATCGAGCTGGCCAAGAAGGACATGGAGCGCTTTTACATCAACCTGCCGGACGCGAATCTCGCCTACCTGCCGCAGGGGACGCAGCACTTCGACGACTACGTCGAGGCGGTGCACTGGGCGCAGGACTTCGCGATGTGGAACCGCCGGCTGATGATGGAGGCGGTCGTGGCGGCCGTGCGCGGCGTGAGCTCGCTCCCGCCGTTCGAGGTGACGGAGGATGTCGTCAACTGCCACCACAACTACGTCTCGGTCGAGAACCACTACGGCGAGAACGTGTTCGTGACCCGCAAGGGGGCGGTGCGGGCGAGGGAGGGCGACTTCGGCATCATCCCGGGAAGCATGGGAGCGAAGTCGTTCATCGTGCGCGGGAAGGGAAACCCGGAGAGCTTCCATAGCTGCAGCCACGGAGCGGGCCGTTCCATGTCGCGCGCCGAGGCGAAGCGCCGCTTCTCGGTGGCGGACCACGTGAAGGCGACTGAGGGCGTGGAGTGCCGCAAGGACGCCGAAGTCATCGACGAGACCCCGGCCGCCTACAAGCCGATCGAAGCGGTGATGGAGGCCCAGAAGGACCTGGTGGACGTGGTGCACACGCTCCGTCAGGTGGTGTGCGTAAAGGGATAGGGCGGCAAACCATGATTGAAATCGACGGTTCTTTCGGCGAGGGCGGAGGGCAGATCCTCCGCACCTCGCTGGCGCTCTCGCTCATCACCGGCGAGCCGTTCCGCATCACACACATTCGCGCGGCGCGGAAGACGCCCGGCCTGCTGCGGCAGCACCTCACCAGCGTCGCCGCGGCGGCGGCGGTCGGGGAGGCGCAGGTCGACGGGGCGGAGCCGGGATCGCAGGAGCTGACGTTCGTGCCGCGGACGCTGCGCGGCGGCAAGTACGCGTTCGCCATCGGCACGGCCGGCAGCACGACGCTCGTGCTCCAGACCATCCTCGTGCCGCTACTCATTGCGCCGGAGCCGTCGATCATCGAGCTCGAAGGGGGGACGCACAATCCGGCGGCGCCGTCGTTCGACTTCCTGACCCGCTCCTTTCTCCCGCTCCTCGGGCGGATGGGGGCGAAGGTCGAGGCGACGCTCGAGCGGCCGGGCTTCTATCCCGCGGGCGGCGGACGGCTGGTGGTGTCGATCGAGCCGGCCCGCAAGCTCGGCGCGCTCGAGCTGGTCGAGCGCGGTGCCATCGTCGGCCGGCGTGCGCGCGCCGTCGTAGCGAACCTGCCGTACGACATCGCCCGCCGGGAGATCGCGGTGGTGGAGCAGAAGACCGGCTGGCCGCCGGAGTCGCTGCAGGCGCACACCCTCACCGGCTCCCTCGGACCGGGGAATGTCGTGACGATCGAGCTGGAGTGCGAGCACGTGACCGAGGTCGTGACCGGCTTCGGCCAGCGCGGCGTGCGCGCGGAAGACGTGGCCGGCCGCGCCGTCGACGAGCTCCGCCGCTACCTCGCCTCGAATGCCGCCGTCGGCGAACACCTCGCCGACCAGCTCCTGCTGCCGATGGCCGCTGGTGCAGGCGGGGAGTTCACCACCATCAAGCCGTCGACGCACACGACCACGAACATCGAGACCATCCGCAGATTCATCGACGCCGACGTGCGCATCGAGCCGCGCGGTACGCGGTGCCATGTGGAGATGCGGAAATGTGGTTAGAATTACCACATGCCCCGTCCTCTCGTCTCCCTTCTCCTGCTCCTCCTATGCTCGGAAAGTCTCTTCGCGCGGACGGTGCTCGTACGCGAGGTGCTGCGGCCGAAGGACATGCACCTCTCGGTACTCGTGACGGTGGCGGACTTCGATGGCGACGGCGACACCGACTGGCTGCGGTTCACCGGCAGCGCGCTGCTGGTCTACCGCGCGAACGGCGACGGCACGTTCGCCGCGCCGGTCTCGACCTCGACTTCCGGCCTCTCGCTGCAGACATTCCTGACAGCAGGCGACGTCAACGGCGACGGCCGGGCCGATCTGCTCTACAAGAACGGCGCGAACAGCGGGCGCGTCCTGCTGAGCGGTGTGGCCGGAGGACTCACCGCCGGTGCGACGCTGACCGCGGCGGCGAGCACCTTCACCGTCGCGCGCATGGCCGACGTCACCGGCGATGGTCATGCGGACGTCGTCGTGTCCGGCCTGTGCGTGTTTGCGGGCAACGGCGCCGGCGGATTCGCGGCGCCGGTGACGACGACCGACTCTTCGAGCACCTTCGAGCTAGGGGACGCCAACGGCGACGAATCGGCCGATGTCTTTTCCCTTGTGGGCAATCAGCTCGGTCTGCGGCTGGCACAGTCCGGAGGGACGTGGTCGGCGCGTACGACGATCGGCACGACCGCGTTCATCGCCCTCGCCGACTTCGACGGCGGCGGGGACCTGGACGTCGCTACTGACTCACGCATCCTTCTCGGCAACGGCGACGGCACGTTCACCGATGGGGCGACTCATACCTTCCCGGCGGCGATGCAGCGGCTCGTGGCCGCCGATCTGGACGGCGACGGGCGCGCGGACCTGCTCGCTGAGTACAGCGAGCGGGTGATGACCATGCTCAACAACGGCGGGGCCACGTTCGGCGCCGTACGCGGTTATGAGGCCACCGGAGCGCTCGTGAGCGATTTCGACGGCGACGGCCACGTCGACCTCACCGGCACGACGATCCTCGGACCTGGAGTCAGCACCGAGGGCATCGCCCTTGGCAACGGCGACGGGACGTTCCGCGCGAACGCCTCCTACCCGTTCACCGACGCCTCCTGCGGCGCCAGGCCGGTCGCGGCGGCGGACGTCACCGGCGACGGGAAACTGGACATCATCACCATGAGGAGCGCCGTCATCGGGCCGCCGTGGAACTTTCTGACGGTGCTGCCCTCGCTCGGCGACGGGACGTTCGGGGCGCCGATCGACACGCCCGCGACCTACGAGGGCTACCGCATGGTCCCCCGTGACCTGAACGGCGACACGCAGATGGACCTCATCGTCGACAACGGTGGGAAGCTCTGCGTCTTCCTCGGCGCCGGCGCCGGCACGTTCACCGCCACTCCGTGTACCGACACGAGCGGCGCCAGCCGGATGTTCGTCGACGATTTCGACGACGACGGTCACGACGATGTCCTCATTCCCTCCCCGGACGGGCCCCGGATCTATCCCGGCAACGGTGCGGGCGGATTCGGCGCCGCCATCCAGCCCGACCTCCCCGGGTACGGCTCGGTTGCTGATTTCAATGCCGACGGCGATCCCGACTACCTGAGCGACGACGTAGGCACCGCGACCATCCATTATGGCGCGGCCGGTGCGGCCTTCACCTCCCCCGGGGTTGTGATCCAGAGGGGTCAGCAAACCGTCGAGCATTTCGACATGAACGGCGACGGCGCGAGCGATCTGCTGCTGTGGAAGTACCCGACGCTGACCATCCTGCCCGGGGTGCCGGGCAGCATGACGATCGGGCCGGCCCGGCAGATCGCCGCCGAGGACGGGCCCGGAGTCCAGCCGGCGGCAGCCGACTTGGACGGCGACGGGGCGCGCGACATGGTCTCGTACAGCATGATGTTCCGCGGCGACGGGAATGGCGGTTTCGCCGAAACGACGAAGCTGCGGGGCCCGTACCCCTACGGCTTCGCGCTCGCCGATTTGGATGGCAATGGCACCGACGACGTGGTGACGGTCAACTGCCAAACCGTCACCGTCCGCCTGACCGGGAAGGATGCCTGGGCGGACTTGGCCATGACCTTCGACACGTTCTCCGGCGAGACGACGTACACAGGCAGCCCGCTGGCCGTCGTCTACGGGGCGGTCTCCGAGACCGGGTACACGCCGGGGGGCAGTTTCACGGTCCGGGAGAACGGCGTCCTGCTTGGCTACGAGCTGGCCAACGAGTTTTCCGGACCGGCGGTGGTTCTGGAGGCCGGAACGCACCTGCTCGACGTCGAGTACAGCGGCGACGCGTACTTTGCTCCTGTTACAACCACGACCACGATCACGATCGCGAAAGGGACGATCGCGCTGAGCGCCTCCGCACCCTCGACGGTGGCGAGCGGCGCCACGGTGACGGTTTCGGCCTCGCTGGCGCGCGAGTACTCCCAGGCCGCACCTCCGGCCGGCACGATCACCCTGCGCGAAGGGGCGACGGTGTACGGGACGAAGCCGGCCGCCGAATCCGTTTCCTTCACCATCGGACCTCTGGCCGCCGGGGCGCACACGCTGACGGTGGAGTACAGCGGCGACACGAATTACCTAACGACTTCCGATACGGTCGACGTGACCGTCGCTCCGCCCGACGCCGCGATCGTCACCGCCACCGCGCTGAGCACGACCAGCATCGCGGTGAGCTGGACGCCGGTGACCGGCGCGGTGTCGTACGACGTCTACCGTCGCGTCGGCGACGGCGCCTACGCGCTGGCGACGACCGTGACGGCGCTGAACTGGACCGACACCGGCCGCGCCGCCACGACGACGCATCTGTACCAGGTGCTGGCGCGCAACGGCGCAAACGAGACGATCTCGCTCAGCGCCCCCGATTTCGCCACGACGGTGATGTTCAGCGACGCGGCGCTTCCCGGCGTGAAGGTGAAGCTCGTGCACGTCACGCAACTCCGGTCTGCGATCAACGCCGTCCGCACCGCCGCGGGACTGAGCGCGTTCTCGTTCGCCCCCACACCCGCCCTCGGGAGCATTGTCCTGGGGCTGCAACTCGCGCAGATGCGCACCGCATTGGTGGAAGGGCGGACCGCACTGGGATTTGCGACTAGCTTTACCGAAGGTTCAGTGATTGCCGCGGTGCACCTGGAGGAACTCCGCGACCAGGTTCAATAGGACCTAAAGGACCTATGGGACAAATAGGGCCCCATCCCTAATGCGCCATCACGTCCAACGCTTCTTCCCCCACCCCGCGCAGCACGTTGTCAATGGTGTCGCCGCCAAGCAACAGGGAGAACGACGTCCGCCACACGCGTGCCAACTCCTGTGCAGCCACGCGCACCAGCGGAACGCCGTTGCGTTCAATCAGAAACGTTCCGTGAGCCGTGTGGCCGATCCGCTGTGCCTGCACGCCATGCTTCCCCGCGGCGGCGAGCACGCGCTCGCGGTTCTCCGTATTACAAGCCACCAGCACGCGCGCCTGCGATTCGCTGAACAGCAGACCGGTGGCGTCGAGGCCGTCGGCGTGGCCCGCCAGGTCCACATGGCAGCCGATGCCGCCGGTCGACATCTCCGCCAGCGCGATGCCGAGGCCGCCGTTCGAGAGGTCGTGCGCGCTGCGGAACAGTTTCTCGCCGTGCAGCTCGAGCAACAGGTCGACCAGTGCCTTTTCGCGCTCCAGGTCGACGCGCGGTGAGGCGGCGAGTGCGTCTGCGGCATACATCTGCTGCCATTCGCTGCCGCCCAGCTCATCGCGCGTCTCGCCGAGGAGGATCACCTCCAGGCCGGCGTCGGCGAAGGCGAGGCCGCAGCCGTCGCGGTCGCTCTCCATGATCCCGACCATCCCCACGCTCGGCGTCGGATACACAGCCCGCCCCTCGGTCTCGTTATAGAACGACACGTTGCCGGAGACGACCGGCGTGTCGAGCGCGAGGCAGGCATCGCTGATCCCTCGGATGCACTCCGCGAATTGCCACATGATCTCCGGCCGCTCGGGCGAGCCGAAGTTCAGGCAGTCGGTGATCGCCACCGGCCGCGCTCCCGACACGGCGACGTTCCTCGCCGCCTCGGCCACAGCCTGCTTGCCGCCTTCATACGGATCGAGATAGCAGTAGAGCGGATTCACATCCGACGTCATCGCCAGCGCGCGGCCGGTATCCTTCACCCGCACCACCGCCGCGTCGCGCTTCTCCGGACCGGCGACGGTGTTCGTCCGCACCGTCGTGTCGTACTGATCCCAGATCCAGTGCTTCGAGCAGAGATTCGGCGAGGCGAGCAGGCGGACCAGCGTGTCGGTGCGGTCGCCATCCTGTTCGCGCGTGCGCTCGAGCACCGGCGCAATCGAGTCGGCGTAGGCCGGCCGCGCCATCGGCCGTTCGTACAGCGGCGCCTCGGTGGAGATCGGGTCGACCGGAATCGCGGCCGCCTCCTCGCCGTGCCAGAAGAGGCGCACGAAGCCGTCGTCCGTCACCTCGCCGACTACCGCGGCGTTGAGGTCCCACTTCTCGAAGACGCGGACCACTTCCTCTTCGCGTCCCTGCTTGGCGACGATGAGCATCCGCTCCTGCGACTCGCTGAGCATGATCTCGTACGGCGTCATGCCGCTCTCGCGCATCGGCACGCGGTCGAGATGCATGCGGATGCCGGTGCCGGCGCGGCCGGCCATCTCGAACGACGACGATGTGAGGCCCGCGGCCCCCATGTCCTGGATGCCGACCACCGCGTCGGAGTCCATGATCTCGAGGCAGGCTTCGAGGAGGAGCTTCTCCGTAAACGGATCGCCGACCTGCACCGTCGGGCGCTTCTCCTCCGACGCCTCGTCGAACTCCGCCGAGGCCATCGTCGCGCCGTGGATGCCGTCGCGGCCGGTCTTCGAGCCGACGTAGATCACCGGATTGCCGACGCCGCTGGCGGTCCCCTTGAAGATCTTCTCGCGCTGCGTCACGCCGAGGGCGAAGACGTTGACCAGGATGTTCCCGTTGTACGAAGAGTGAAAGCTCGTCTCGCCGCCGACCGTCGGGATGCCAATGCAGTTGCCGTAGCCGCTGATGCCGCGCACGACCCCGTCGACGAGGTACTTCATCCGCGGCGCGTCGAGCTCACCGAAACGAAGCGAGTCGAGGCAGGCAATCGGCCGCGCCCCCATGGTGAAGATGTCGCGAAGGATGCCGCCGACGCCGGTCGCAGCTCCCTGGTACGGCTCGATGAACGACGGATGGTTGTGCGACTCCATCTTGAACGCCGCCACCCACCCGTCCCCGATGTCGATCACCCCGGCGTTCTCCCCCGGCCCCTGCACCACGCGCGCCCCGGTGGTGGGGAACTTCCGCAGGTGGACGCGCGACGACTTGTACGAGCAGTGCTCCGACCACATCACCGAAAAGATCCCCAGCTCCGTGTAATTCGGCTCCCGCCCAAGGATCTGCAGGATGCGCTGGTACTCGTCGTCGGTAATGCCGTGGGAGCGGATGAGCTCTGGGGTGATCTGCATGTGCGGTGGATTCTATTGGATGGGGATGGGACCTATGGGACCAATAGGACCTATGGGACCTATGGCCCCTGCCCTCATTCGTCCTATAGGTCCCATAGGTCCCATCCCCCTTCCACACTGCATCGGGCGATGGAGTGTCAGCGAAGCTCGTTGCGGATTAGACCTTTCCGGACCTATGTTGCAGAGAAGGCTTGGTTTGACCGGCTCGCGAGGTTGCGGTACGGTTCATGCCACAAGGACGGCAACTATGGGAGAAATGCCCGACCCCGAAGAACGGGAGGAGTCGCACGGCATCCCGATGACGGGGATTGTCGTCGGAGCGCTTGCCGCTGGTGGTGCTGCAGCCCTGCTTGCGTACGGCCTCCGTGGGACTGAGGGTTCCGCTGACGAGTACGTCTCGCCTGAACTGCGGGAGATGAACGCAGCGGATGAAGAACGTATGCGGAGATCGCCGGACCCGAGAGCACGTACGCGCCAGAGGTTCACGCTGCTGCTCGCGAACAGCCTCGACGTCCCCACAGTGGCCCAACTACTCCGAGAATCGTTGCCGGTCACGGAAGAGCGTCTGACTCGGCGACGCCTCTATGGCTTCGAGTCCAAGCTCGGATGGCGTGTCCCGGCTTTTCAGTTCGCTCATGGACAGATCGTCCGGGATTTGGATCGGGTAGTGCCGCGCCTGCGCCACGATCTTCATCCGCTCGAGGTGGTGAACTGGTTTCATCGCGAGAATCCCGACCTACAGTTGAGCGATCAGCACGTCTCGCCGCTCGCCTGGCTCCAGGCGGGTGGGGATCCGGGAGTCGTCGCCCATCTCGCCGAGTTCGTCGGGAGACCCATCTGATTGCCGGTCGACCTCGACCGGCTGGCCTCTACTGCAATCGAAGAGAAGCTTCTTAGGGCGGGATCGCAGCTCTACCGGGTGTACTTCCGGGCCGGCGACTACCCAAGTGAATGGAATGGGTTTCGGGCCTGGGGACCGCATTCGGAATGCCGCTTCGACCATCACGAAGGACCTCCACCGCACGAGCAGGATCGGGAGATTCTTTACGTTGCGGAGCGTCCCCACACGGCGCTGGTCGAGGTTTTTCATTCAGCCGGATCGATTCATCTCACGCGCGGCACACCGGCTCTTGCCCAGTTTGCTCTGGCCGAACCACTCACTCTGCTGGATCTCACGACTGCCTGGATTTACCGCGCGGGAGGGTCGCCGGATGAAATCATCAGCGGCAAACGCGACGTCTCCCGTGAGTGGGCTCGTGCAATCTGGACCCTCTTTCCCAATCTCGACGGAATCTACTACCGCTCGGTCATTTCGCTCGGAGACTTCAACATCGCACTTTTCGAGCGTGCGAAGCGGAAGAATTGCGTCCCACGCGAACCGATCTCCGACCTCGCGCTCACGCACATAGCAATCCAATCCATCATCGACACCACGGCCGATGATTTCGGTCTCGAAGTGCTCTAGTTCGCTCCGCGCACCCTCTGGATCGCCGCCGGAATCCTCTCCGCCAGATCCATCGCCGCCAATCCTGTATCTCCCATCTCGTCTCGCAAAATATCGCCGGCCAACCCGTGGAGATAGACGCCGGCACACGCGGCGTCCAGCGGGTCGGTATCGCGGGCGAGGAGCGCGGCGATGATGCCGCCGAGGACGTCGCCCATGCCGCCAGTGGCCATGCCGGGGTTGCCGGTGGGGTTGACGTAGACGTGGCCGTCGGGCTCGGCGACGAGGGTCTGGTAGCCCTTGAGGACGACGACGCAGTTGGTGGCGTGCGCGGCTTGGCGGGCGGCGGCGATGCGGTCGGTGTTGATGGTGCGGGCCTCGGTGCCGAGGATGCGGGCAAGCTCGCCGGGGTGGGGGGTAATAACGCGCGGGAGGTTGCGAGGGTTGAGGTCTTGCGGGCGTCCGGCGAAGGCGTTCAACGCCGACGCGTCGATGACGAGGGGGAGGTCGATGGCGTCGATCAGGGCGCGCGTCGTCTCGTATGCCTGCTCGTCGTCCTGCAGGCCGGGACCGGCGAGGACGGCGTTCTTGTTCTTTAAAAACAAGGCCAGGTCGGTACCGGCGTAGGTCATCGACTCGATCGACCCCACATGCACGAGCTTCGCGGTGGTCTCGTCGGTCATCACCGAGACCAGCCCGGCGCCGGTGCGGATTGCGCCGCGTGCGCACAGGACGGCGGCGCCGCTGCGGCCGGGCGAGCCGGCGATGATGGCGACGTGGCCGTACGTGCCCTTGTGGGTCAGGGCCAGGCGCGGGGCGACGTGCGGCTCGACGTCTTTCGGGGTGATCAGGGCGAGGCTGACCTGTTCGTCGTCGATCGCGATCTCGGGGATGGAGATGTCGGCGACGATCACTTCGCCGCAGTAGAGGGCGGCCGGCTCGAAGATGTGGCAGAGCTTCGGCGCGGCGAACGTGACCGTCACCTCGGCCTGCACGCACGGGTCGAACGGCTCGTGCGACGACGCGTTCGCGCCGCTCGGAAGGTCGACCGCCAGCACCGGGATGCGCAGCTCGGCGAGCGCGCGGATCAGCTCCGCCTGGATTCCTTCCGGCGGGCGATTGAGGCCGGTGCCGAAGATGGCGTCGACCAAGAGGTCGGCGTCGGCAGCGTGGGCGAGGGCGGTCTCGATGTCGTCGAGCGCGCGGACGTCGTAGATCGGGATACCGAGCCGCTCGCAGATGCGCAGGTTCGTCTCCGCGTCGCCTTGGACCGCGCTGCGCTCGCCGATGACGACGATCACCGGCACGACGCCGCGGTTCTCGAGGTGCCTTGCGACCGCGAAGCCGTCGCCGCCGTTCTGGCCGGTGCCGCAGAGCAGCGCCACGCGGTCGCTTTCGGGATAGTGCTCGAAGATCGCGTCGACGACGGCGAGGGCCGCGTTCTCCATCAGCACGATCGACGGCACGCCGAAACGCTCGGACGTCCGGCGATCGATGTTCCTCATCTGGCTTGCGTCGAGGATTTTCATAAAACGAGAGATGAGCGATGAGCGATGAGAGATGAGCGGCTTCGGCCTTCGTTCATCTCTCATCTCTCATCGTTCATCGTTCCTCCCATTCCTGCAAGAGTCGCTCGAGCTCCCCATGACTTCCTTCACGCGCGTAGCGTTCCAGATCCGCGCCCGTGTCGAGGTCGTAGCGCTCCGGGAGCACGGCCACGGTCCGTTCGATGGCGGCGATCCGCTCCATCGTCGTGTCGAAGACCGTCGCAGTGCCCCAGTCGATGTCCATGAAGACCGTGGTGTCGAAGGCGAGGGCGCGGCAGCCGAGGAGGTAGTAACCGCCGTCGTCGGCGGGGCCGATGACGTACTCGCACGAGTCGAGAAGGGCGAAGGCGTAGTCGATGAGGCGGCGGTCGAGGGTCGGGTCGTCGACGCCGATGACGACGATCTTCTGCGTCTTGTGAAAGAAGAAGCGCTCGGAGAGGGCCATCGCCAGACGGTCGCCGAGGTTCGGGCCGGTCTGCATGGCCACGGCGTGGTGGGCGAAGGCGCGGCGGAGCGCCGCACCATTGGCGGCAGGCGTCGGCGGCCAGAGGAACTCGATCTCGGTGTCCTCGGTCGAGTTGCCGATGCCACCGAGGAGATCGTGGAGCATCGCCTCGTAGACCGCGAGCGCGCGCTCGGGCCCGATGTCCGCCGCCAGTCGCGTCTTCACCTTCCCGAGCTCCGGCAGGCGCGCGAAGACGAGCAGGCGTTGCGGCGGGGGAGGGACGGTGGGGAACACGCGCCGCAGTATATTCACTCGATCTTGACGCGCACATCGGCCATCGCCCTCCTGACCGACTTCGGCACCCGCGACCCCTACGTGGCGGCGATGAAGGGCGTGATCGCCTCGCGCACGAGCGTCCCGCTGCACGACCTGACGCACGAGATCGCCCCCTTCGACGTCCTCGGCGCGGCCTGGTTCCTCGGCACGGCCTACCGTTACTGGCCCGAAGGGACGATCTTCGTCTGCATCGTCGATCCCGGCGTCGGGACGAAGCGGCGGATCCTTGCGCTCGAACAGGAGGGGCGGATGTTCCTCGCTCCCGACAACGGCCTGCTGACGTTCGTGCGGAACGGCGGGACGATCGTGGCGGTCGAGAACGCGTCGCTCTTCCTCCCCGGCGGCAGCAACACCTTCCACGGGCGCGACCGCTTTGCGCCGGTGGCGGCGGCGCTGGCGAACGGATTGCCGCTGCGTGACCTCGGGTCGGAAGTGCCAGCAATGAATGCGCTCCCGTACGAGCGGCCGTCGTACGGTGACGTCGTCCACGGTACGGTGGTGGCGGTCGACCGTTTCGGCAACGTGATCACCGACGTCGAGGTGGCGCGCATCCCCTTCTCGCCGTTCGTCCTGCACGTGCGCGACCTGACCCTGGACCGTCTCGAAGAGAACTACGGCGACGCCGCGCCGGGGCCGTTCCTGATCGCCGGATCGAGCGGCTGCATCGAGATCTCGATCGCCAACGCCAGCGCCGCGGAGCGCCTGCAGTTGCGGCGTCTCGAACGCGTCGAGCTGCGCCCGCTATAATCGAGGCCAGCCGATGGCCTCAGGCAAAGACCGCCGACGCTCGGAACGATACGCAACCGCGTCGATTCCGGTGCAGCTCTCCGACGTCAACGGTGAGTTGATCGACCTCAGTCTCACGGGAGCCGCGGTCGTCCACCGGTCGCCCGTGAAGGCCGGCGCCGCCGCCACGCTCATCTTCCCCAGCTATGGCGGCATCTACGTCCCGTGCGAGGTGCTCCGTTCGATCGTGCAGGTGCGGCGGGGGGAGAAGGGGCCGGAGTATGTCTTCCGATCCGCGATTTCATTTGCCTCGCTGTCGGCCGAGCAGGAACAGCCGCTGCGGGAGTTCCTGACCATTCAGATCGCGCGGCTGGAAGAGGCCAAGCGAAATGCAGAGACGGAGAGTCACCCATGATTCGTTTTGCACGAGCCAATGCGGTCGCCGTTACCCTTCTCCTCTCTACTGCCGCCTCGGCGCAAATGGGCGACGTCGTCGCGCTCAAGGACCATGACGGCCTGGTCATCGTCTGGAATCGCACGGAACCGTTCTTCAAGACCAGGGTGGCCGCACTGCTGGCGAGCGGGTACTCGGATGGCCGGGCGCTGTTCATGATCGACGGCGTGGTCCTGCAGCTCAACTCGATCGAAGCGAGGGCCTTCCGCCGGAACGCCGCTGCAGACGTCGAGGCCACGCTGCGCGCGCATCGCGACTGGGAGCTCAAAGGGATGCGGAAAACGCTCGGCGCCGGATCGACGGTCGAGTCGTGGCCCGACCGGCTCGCGGATGGGACCCCGGTCCTCTACTGGGAGCTCACCCCGGAACAACAGATCCCGGGCCGCCCCTCGAAGCACATGATGGTCACGCGGTTCCATGAGGGAAACGTCATCTGCGCCACTTCCGTAGAGGGCGGCGCGGTCACCAATGAGAAAGCCAGAGGCCTCGTATTCGAGGCCATATCGCACCTCGAGTTTTCAAAGAACGCGATCGACCTCCCGCGGCTGCAGCAGGAGCTGGCCAGAGCGGGGCGGTAGTTCCCGCAGCCGCCGGAGGCGGCGGAAGAGCTGTAGGCCCGCCCTTCAGGGCGGGTAGTCGTGCGGCTCCACGAAGGCGAGTCCGCGAAGCGGGCGACAGAACAGGGCTTGCGCGTGACCTCTGTTCTGTCGCCCGCTTCGCGGGCTCGCTTGGTCTCCTCGCGCTTTACCCGGCCTAAAGGCCGGGTCTACAGATCTTTCGCCGCCTACGGCGGCTTCGGCGCGTGATCGCTCTTGCGAGACTGGAGGCCGCGGGCTGTGCGACGGCCCGGGTTCACGCGATTGTGTCGGGCTGCGCTGCTTTCCATCCTCTATATTGCTCGCTCCTGACCGGGAGCCGGATGCGCTTCAACGTACTCAACCGCAAAGTCCACTACTGGGCGACCGCCTTCGTCGCGCTCCCCGTGCTGGTCATCATCTGCAGCGGCCTGATTCTTCAGATGAAGAAGCATTGGGCCTGGGTGCAGCCGGAAGAGCGGCGCGGCACCGGCACGTCGCCCGCGGTCGATCTCGAAGGCCTCCTGGCCGCCGTGCGCGCCGTGCCGAACCTCGGCGTCACCGGCTGGGACGACGTCAACCGGATCGATGTCCGGCCGGGAAAAGGGATGGCCAAGGTCTGGCTCAAGAGCGGCTGGGAAGTCCAGGTCGACCTGGGCACCGGCCGCATCCTCCAGACCGCCTACCGCCGCTCCGACCTCATCGAAGCGCTCCACGACGGCTCGTTCTTCGGCGGAGAGCTGCCCAAACTCGCCATCTTCCTCCCCAGCGGCATCGCCCTCCTGCTGATGTGGGTTACGGGTATCTGGATGTTCTGGGTGCCCTTCTCCGCCAAGTGGAAGCGCAGAAAGGCCGCGGCCGCCGATGGCCGGGCCCCCCAGCCGGGAGGCAAGCTCCCGACCGGCGCCGTGCCGCCGCGGGATCTGTAACCACTGCTCTCCCTCCCAACCCAACTCCTTCGCCGCCATGCTCTAGCCATGATCATCGGGGACCGGGGAGTTCGTTCATGTGCGCGCTTGCGGGTCATGGAGGGTATGACCTATCATCACACCATGGGCAGAGCGAAAATCGCGATCACTGTTGACGAGCGTGCGCTGGCAGAGATCGATCGTCTGGTGGAACGGGGTGTGTTCCCGAACCGCAGCAAGGCGATCGAGGAGGCTGTCCAGGACCGGATCGCCAAACTGTATCGTTCCAGGCTTGCGCGTGAGTGCGCGAAGTTGGATCTACGCGAGGAGCAGGCACTCGCGGACGAGGGGTATGCCGGAGAGAGTGAATGGCCGGAATACTGAGAGGAGAGGTTTACTGGGCAGAGCTCAGTCCGACGGTTGGTCACGAACAAAGCGGCCAGCGTCCCGTTCTCATTCTCAGTCACGACGTTTTCAATGACCGCTCCGGTATTGTCATTGCCGTCGCCATTACCAGCCAGGAGCCGCGAGCGGGATTTCCTCTGACGCTGGAGATCACAACAGCGAAGCTGCCGAAGCGTTCGTGGGCTCGCATCGGTCAAATTCGCACGCTTTCCGTCGAGCGGCTCGGCAAACGGATGGCGCGCGTCGCACCGGAAGAGCTGGAACGAATCATCGAGGGGCTCAACGAGATCATCGCGGGCTGACTCTCGCGCCGGCACGGCCGACAGCGTTGGTAGTGCACGTGTTGTCGCGCAACCCGTGTTTCGTGCGACAGGCGTGCGTTCAGGCTAGGCCAACCAGCGCTGCCGGCCGTGCCGGCCCGGAGGCCCTTCGTCGTCTTTCCTGTGGGCAGACTGAGTGCGTTCTGCTTAGCTGACCGCGGAGTATTCGCTGAAGATGGCCAGTTGCACGTCGCGGCTCACCTCGGAGAAGCCGGCATCGCGGAGGGCGTCGAGAATGACCTCGGGCCGGACACAGTTGCGCGTCGTTTCCCAGTAATAGCGGACCATCTCCGCGGCGCGCGAGCTACCGGTGCGCAGGCGGATGATGGCCGGCGCGATGGTTCCCATGTGCAGGCCGAGGATGGCGCGGGCGACGGCATTCTCCGGTGCCGTCACCTCCAGGATCACCAGCTTCCCGCCGGGACGGAGGACGCGGCGGCATTCGCGGAAGACGACGCCGAGATCGGCGAAGTGGCGGAGGGCGAAGCCGATGGTGATGAGGTCGAAGGAGGTGTCGGCGAACGGGAGCAACTCCGCCGGAGCCTGGACCTTCGCGCCGGCGGTGCGTCCGGCGTGCAGCATCCCGATGCTCGGGTCCATCCCCACGATCGACCGCGGATCGCCGGTGACCGCGGCCGCGGCGCGGGCGACGACGCCGGTGCCGGTGGCGAGATCGAGGTGGCGCAGGCCCGGACGTGCCCCGGCGCGCTTCATGGCCTCGCGGCGGTAAAAGTCGCCGGAGCCGAACGAGAGCATGTTCGCGGCCATGTCATACCAGCGCGCCGTGTCGTCGAAGATGTCGCGGACGAACGCCTCGCGCTTCGACGGGTCGTCGTAGTAGCGGGTCAGCGGCGGGTGCGGCGCAATCGTCTTCGTCATCGAACGAGCTACCGCACCCACTTCGCCGGCTCTCTCCTCCACCGCTGCGCGATCGGCATGTCCCGGCCGCTGCCGAACGCCTTCTGCGACACGCGGATCGTCGGGGCGGCCTGCTGGCGTTTGAACTCGGCGGTGTCGCAGAGCTTGAGGATGCGGGCGACCAGGTCGCGGTCGAAGCCGGCGGCGGCGATCTCGTCGACTTCCTTCCACTCCTCGATGTAGAGCTTGAGGATGCCGTCGAGGACGTCGTATGGCGGGAGGGTGTCCTGGTCGGTCTGGTTAGGGCGCAGCTCCGCCGAGGGGGCCTTGGTCAGCGTCGACTCGGGGATGAGCTCCCGCTCGCGGTTGAACCAGCGGGAGACGCGGTAGACCATGGTCTTGTAGACGTCGCCGAGGAGCCCGAGGCCGCCGGCCATGTCGCCGTAAAGGGTGCAGTAGCCGACGGCGAGCTCCGACTTGTTGCCCGTGGTCAGCACCATCGCGCCGGTACGGTTCGACCAGGCCATGAGGATGTTGCCGCGGATGCGCGCCTGCACGTTCTCGTTCGTGGTGTCGAATTTGTGCTCGCCGAACAGCGTGTCGAGCTCCGTTTCGTACGGCGCGTAGATGCCGGCGATCGGGACGATGTGGAAGCGGATGCCGAGGTTCTCGGCGAGCGCCCGCGCGTCGTTCACGGAGTGTTCCGACGAGTACTGCGACGGCATGGCGATCCCGGTCACATGCTCCGGCCCCAGCGCTTCGGCGGCGATGGCCGCGGTGAGCGCGGAGTCGATGCCGCCGGAAAGGCCGAGCACGACGTCGGTGAAGCCGCATTTGCGGATGTAGTCGCGCAGGCCGAGGATCAGCGCGCGGCCGATCTCCTCCTCCTCGCCGAGGGAGAGCACCATCTCGCACGGGCTCCCCTGGAGCTGGACGAGCGAGCCGTGCTCCTCGAACGCGGGGGCGCAGAAGATGGTCTGGCCGGTTTTGTCGAAGACGATGGACGAGCCGTCGAACAGCAGCTCGTCGTTGCCGCCGACCTGGTTCACGTACACGAGCGGCGCGCCATAGCGCTTCGCGATCTTCGAGAAGATCTCCCAGCGTGCGCGGCGCTTGCCGGCGTTGAACGGCGAGGCGGAGATGTTGAGGAAAAGCTCCGCTCCCTGCCGCGCCAGGTCGTCCACCGGGTTGCGGCAGTAGAGCTTCGTCCCGAAGGCCTCGTCGTCGAACCAGTAGTCCTCGCAGATCGAGACGCCGACGAGGCGGCCGGCGATCTCGACAACCTGCACGTTCGTGCCGGGCTCGAAGTAGCGCATCTCGTCGAAGACGTCGTAGGTCGGCAGCAGCACCTTGTGCTGCTCGAGGAGGATCTTCCCGTCGCGGGCGATGATGGCGGCGTTGTGCAGCGGCTTGCCGCACCAGCGCTTCGTCCGCACCGGGCAACCGAAGATGAGCGTGGCCGCGCCGGTCATCGCCGCGAGCGCGTTCTTCGCCTCCTGTGCCGCGTCGATGAAGAACGGGCGGTCGAGGAGGTCGCGCGGCGGGTAGCCGGTGACGGCCAGCTCGGGGACGAGCACCACGTCCGCTCCGGCGCGGACGCCGTCGTCGTACGCACGCCGGATCAGCTCGGCGTTGGAGGCGATGGCGCCGATCGTGGAATTGATCTGCCCGATGTAAACCTTCATCGACTTTCTAACTTTCGCACGCAACTCACCGTCTATCAGAACGAAACACAACCTATCTCAATTGCCGCGCGAGAGGAAATGATGAAGCTCATCGTCCCCATGCTGTTCCTGCTGCTCCCGATTTTCTCCTTCGCGCAGGAGGTGAAGCCGCGGCCGTCGTACGGCGCCGTGCGCGCCTGGGTGGCGCCGGTCGTCGACGGCGACCTGAGCGACGCCGTCTGGAGCACCGCTCCGGAGATCACCGGCTTCACCCAGCGCGACCCGAACGAGGGGCAACCGGCCACGCAGCAGACGAAGCTGAAGGTTGCCTACGACGACGACGCCATCTACTTCGGGGCGCTGATGGAGGACGCCGGCCCGGTCACGCCGCTGCTGGCCCGCCGCGACAGCGACCTCAATAACGGCGACTACATCCGCATCAGCATCGACTCCCAGCACGACCGCCTGAACGGCGCCGCGTTCGTCGTCAACGCCTCCAACGTCCAGATGGACATGATCCTGTACAACGACATCTACGACGACATCAGCTGGGATGCCGTCTGGAGCTCGGCCACGAAGATCGGTCCTCACGGCTGGACCGCCGAATTGCGCATCCCTTACTCGCAGCTCCGCTTCCCGGAGAAGGACATCCATACCTGGGGCCTGAACGTCAGCCGGTGGCAGGCGCGCCTGCGCGAGAGCTCGCGGCTGGTCTTCACGCCGAAGACCGAGTCGGTGTTCGTCTCCAAGTTCGCCGACCTCACCGGCATCACCGGCATCAAGCCGAAGCGCCGCTTCGAGGTGATGCCGTACGGCGTGGCGCGCACCGACCTGCGCAGCCGCGCCGACAATCCGTTCGTGCCGGCCAGCGACCATCGCCTCGACGGCGGCGTCGACCTGAAGTACGGCCTCACGTCCAGCCTCACCCTCAGCGGCACGATCAATCCCGACTTCGGCCAGGTCGAGGTCGACCCCGCGGTCCTCAATCTCAGCCAGTTCGAGACGTTCTTCCCGGAGAAGCGGCCGTTCTTCACGGAGGGGGCGGACGTCTTCAAGTTCGGCAACGGCCCGGCGAACAGCCGCTGGGGCTTCAACATGTCGTTCCCGACGTTCTTCTACTCGCGCCGCATCGGCCGCGCCCCGCAAGCCGGCATCGACGCCGACTACATGGACGCCCCGGGCGAGACGACGATCCTCGGCGCGGCGAAGGTCACCGGCAAGGTCGGCAAGAAATGGACGGTCGGCATCCTCGACGCGCTCACCGACAAAGAGAAGGGGTGGTACAGCACCGGCCTGACCGTCGGCACCGAGACCGTCGAGCCGATGACGAACTATCTCGTCGCCCGCGCCACGCGGGAGTACGGGAAGGATTCCCGCGCCGGTTTCATGTTCACCTCGGTGAACCGGCGGTTGTCGGACAATCTCGAGCCGTCGCTCCGCCAGAGCGCCTACTTTGCGGGGGCGGACGGCTACACGCTGCTGAAGGACAAGAAGTGGATCGTCGAGTGGCTGGCCGGCTCGTCGCTGGTCGAAGGCTCAGCGGACGCCATCGCGGCGACGCAGCGCAACGGCGCGCGCTACTACCAGCGCCCCGACGCCGGCCACGTCGAGTACGACCCGACCCGCACCTCGCTCACCGGCTGGATGAGCCGGGCCATGCTGTCCAAGCAGCAGGGGAAGTGGCGCCCGAACCTGCAGGTGCAGGTGCTCTCGCCCGGCCTGGAGATCAACGACGTCGGCTTCCTCCCGCGCACCGACGCCATCTCCACGCACGCCCTCGTGCACTACGTCGACACCGACGTGAAGAAGCACTACCGCGAGCTGACCGGCTGGGTGGGCAAGTTCCAGAACTGGAACTTCGACGGCGACACGACCGCCAACGGCGTGGCCAGCAATTTCAACATGATGCTGAAGAGCTACTGGTCGGTCTACATGTGGGCCGGGAAGCGCTGGAACGCGTTCGACGACCGCGCCACGCGCGGCGGCCCGGCCATGCTGAACCGCGGCAACGAGTATGTCGGCGGCGGTTTCAACAGCGACAGCCGGAAGAAGTACTCGATGGCCATCGAGACGGAGCGCTGGACGTCGGTCGACGGCAGCGCGGGGAACTTCCTCTGGTCCTCGTTCACCTACCGCCCCTCGCCGTCGATCCGCCTTTCGCTCACGCCGATGTACGACCAGGCCCGGGAAGCGGTGCAGTACGTCTCCACGGTCGACGACCCGGCCTACGCAGCGACATACGGCAAGCGCTACGTCTTCTCGCAGCTCGACCGGAAGACGCTCGACATCGGCATCCGGACGGAGTGGACCGCCAGCGCGCGCCTCTCGATGCAGCTCTACCTGCAGCCGTTCGTCGCCAGCGGCGACTACTCCCGTTTCAAGTACCTCACCCGCGCCCGCGACGACGAGTTCACGCCGCTCGGCGACGCCCAGGCGGACGCCGAGGTCGGCAGCCCCGACTTCAACTTCCGCAGCGTCCGCGGCAGCGCCGTCGTGCGCTGGGAGTTCCGCCCCGGCTCGGCGATGTACGTGGTGTGGAACGAGAACCGTTCCGGTGTGGCGGGCGTGGGCGACTTCCGCTTCGGCCGGGATTTCCGGTCGCTGGTGGATGCGGCCTCGCAGGATGTGTTTCTGGTGAAGTTCTCGTACTGGTTGCCTATGTGAGTTGCGAGGTATGAGGTACGAGGTATGAGTTGGCGAGAGCCATCGACCGTGCCGGTTCCCTACTCATACCTCATACCTCATACCTCGTACCTCGTAACTCTCCCCGGCACCTGTTCTGCTAGGATCGCCCGCGATGTCCGACGACTTCGGCACGATCAATGTTCGTCGCGGGGAGCGGGCCCGGGAGATCGAGGTGATGCGGCAGCATTACCGGTCGCACCGCGATGCGCTGCAGCGGATGCACGCCGATGCTCCGACCGAGCATCTCGCTTCGGAGTACCAGCGGCTCATCGGCGAGATCGACCGCAACATGGTCAAGCTCGACGAGCTCGAAGGGGGCGACACGATGCCCCTTCCTCCGCCGCCCGCCATTCCTCCGCCTCCGTTCCGCGGAAGCGCGCCGAAAACCGAGGCGGGGACGCAGCCGCTGATCGTGCCGGAGAACCACGATCTGCCGGAAACCGAAGCCGAGCCGCGCTCGCGGCTCCCCCTGATCCTCGGCGCAGCCGTCATCGCTCTCGCGGCCATGGCCGGGCTGGCCTGGTGGGCCAGCTCCGATCGCAAGCCGGTGACCGGCATCGTCGAAGACGGGCCGGTTGCCGGCGATACAGCCGACACCACCGACACCACGGCCACCGAGACCGCCACCACCGCCGGTGCGACCGCCACGGTCGACGAAGGGCTCGCCGCGGCGCCGCCATCGCACGACTACGGCACCATCCGCAAGGGAACGCGTGCGACGCGGCAGTTCGAGCTGACCAACAACACCGACCAGCCGGTGACGATCGTGGTGGCGCGCTCCGCCTGCCGCTGCCTCTTCTACGAGCACGCCCGGATCATTCCGCCGAAAGCGAAGGAGAACCTGACCGTCACGATCGATGCCGCGCGCGCCAAGGCCGGCGAGTTGCGGGAGGCGGTGAAGATCACGGCCAAGTCCGATCCGTCCGTCGGCACAACAGTCGACGTAATCGCTACAGTGCAGTGACATCGGCGAAAATGGGAAACCGAACGGGCGTGTTCTAATGCGCTCGTGAAGCGCCCGCTGGTACTTCTCACCCTCGTCCTCTCCCCCTGTCTCATCGCACAGGGGACCGCTCTTTCCATCGAGCGGGCGGTGGAGCTCGCCATGCAGCGGAACGAGCGCGCCGCCATCGCCGACACGAGCGTCGAAGCGGCCGAGGCGCGCGTGCGCCGGGCGCGGACGGCGTTCTTCCCGCGCGTCGACATCACCGGCAACCTGCGGGGCGATTACACCGACGAGACCGAGCGCACGCTCTCCACCGCCGCGTTGCTCACGCAGCCGCTGTTCGACGCGCGCGTCTTCCCCCTCTACCGCATGCAGCGCTTCGAGCGCGACGCGGCCCGCTTCTCCGCCGTGGAGAGCAAGCGCATCCTCGGCTTCGACGCCGCGGCGACGTTTCTCACCGCGCTGAGTTATGAGCAGGTCCTGCTCGCCGCGCAGAACCGCAGCAAATTCGCCCAGACGAACCTCGACGACGTGCGGGCCCGCTTCGAGGCGGGGCTGGTCAGCTCGAACGACGTCACCCGCGCCGAGCTGGAGCTCGCCACCGCCGTGCGCGGCGTCGCGCAGGCGGCCGGGAACGTCGAGGCATCGCGCGTGGAGCTGGAGAACCTGCTTAAAGCCGGCGTCGGTGCGCTCGAGCCGCCGGTGGCGCTGCTCGAAGCGGCGGCCGCGGCGCCGGCGCTGACGGATGCCGTCATCGCCGAAGCGCAGGGGCGGCGGAGCGATCTCGCGGCGCGGCGTGCCGGCGTCGAGGCGGCGCGCGCCTTCGCGGACGAGCCGCGGGCGCGCTTCCTCCCGTCCGTGCTGCTCAACGCGCAGACGCGCAACATCAACGACGGTGCGATCGCGAACCGCAACAACGAAGGCTTCGTCGGCCTGACCCTGAACTGGCCGGTGTTCGACGCCGGCGTGCGCAACGCGGAGCGCGTCGAGCGCGAGGCGCTGCTGCGGGGCGAAGAGCTTGAATTGGAGCTCGCCTTGCGCGAAGTCGACCGCCAGGTCCGGAGCGCGGCGGTGCAGGTCGCGACCGAACAGGCCGCGTTGCGCGAGGCCGCCGCCGCATTGCGCGCCGCGCGCAAGAACCTCGAAGAGACGACCATTCTTTACCGCGAGGGGCTGGCCAGCGCGCTCGAGCTCGCGGACGCGACCCAGCGGCTGTTCGAGGCCGAGGTGGCGGAAGTCACTGCACGCTACCGGATGGCACTCGCCTATCTGTCGCTGCGGGAAGCGTCAGGCGTCGGGCCTGTTTAAGAGAGAAACGAAATGCAAAATGCAAAATGCAAAATGCAGAATGGAAAAGCCTCGAGGAGCTCGTGGAAGCAGATCCTTTTTGCATTTTGCATTCTGCATTTTGCATTTGTAGCCTCTTGCTCCAAGGGTGAGGCCGAGGCGAAAGGGGCCGCCGGCGGTGGTCCGGGCCGTGGCCGCGGTGCAATGGAGTTCCCGGTCGAAGTGCAGCCGGTCGAGTCGCGCAACGTCGAATATTCGGTCAACGCGGTCGGCTCGCTCGACGCGTTCGAGCGTGTGGCCGTGACGGCACGCGTCGCCGGGGCGGTGGAGCGTGTCCGCTTCGGCGAAGGGCAGATCGTCACGGCCGGTCAGCCGCTGGTCGAGATCGAGCCGGAGCGTTACCGCATCACCGTCGACGCCGCCGAGGCGACGCTGAGCAAGGCCGTGGCGTCCAAAGGGGAGGCCGAAGCCGGCTACTCCCGCCGCCAGGCCGCGAGCGCGAAGAACCCCGGCCTGATCCGCGGCGAAGAAGTCGAGACCTGGCGCACCAAAGTGCAGACCGCGGCCGCCGAAGTCGCACAGGCCCAGTCCGCGCTCGCCACCGCGAAGCTCAACCTGCGCGATGCCTTCGTCCGCGCGCCGGTGGCCGGCATCATCCAGACCCGCACCGTCGAGACCGGACAGTACGTCCCGGTCGGCACCGTCATGGCCACCCTCGTCCGCCGCGATCCGCTCCTGCTCCGCTTTCAGGTCCCGGAGCAGGACGCACAGCCGCTGCGTCCCGGCATCATGGCCCGCTTCTCCGTCGCCGAGAGCGGCATGGAGAACGAGGCCCGCATCACCCACGTCGCCGCTGCGGCCAGCCAGTCGTCGCGCATGGTCGACATCACCGCGCACGTCGTCAACCCGAACCGTCCCGAGCTTCGCCCCGGCGCCTTCGCCCGCGTCACCGTCCCCATCGCCTCCTCGCGCGAAGCGGCCGTCATCCCCCAGACGGCGATCCGCCCGAGCGAAAAAGGTTTCCTGGCGTTCACCGTCACCGATGGCGTCGCCCACCAACGCATCCTTACACTAGGGATGCGCACCGCCGACGGTCAGGTGGAAGTGAAGGAAGGGCTCCGCCCGGGAGAGACACTGGTCATTCGCGGCGCAGAGGCGCTGCGGGATGGGGCGAAGGTCAAGGTAACCAAGTAAGAGAGATGAGAGATGAGCGATGAGAGATGAGCCCCACCGCCCCCGGGTGTTCATCTCTCATCTCTCATCACTCATCTCTCGTCTCGCGCATAAGTCTCCTGGTAACCGCCAATGAAAATTACTGACGTCTGCATCAAGAACCCCGTCTTCGCCTGGATGATCATGGCGGCTACCGTCGTCTTCGGCGGCGTGGCGGCCACGCGCATCGGCATCTCGCAGTTCCCGGACGTCGACTTTCCGACGATCAGCGTGAGTGCCGCATGGGAAGGGGCCGCGCCGGAAGTCATCGAGCACGACG
This sequence comes from Thermoanaerobaculia bacterium, assembly GCA_035629865.1. Taxonomy (GTDB): domain Bacteria; phylum Acidobacteriota; class Thermoanaerobaculia; order Gp7-AA8; family Gp7-AA8; genus QHVT01. Next base: position 24,436 of record DASPHC010000058.1, read on the forward strand.
TCGTCGAGCCGATCGAAGAGGCGTTGATGCAGGTCGAGGGGGTACGCAACGTCACCTCCAGCTCGCGCCAGGGCTCCGGCAACGTCACCGTGGAGCTCGACCTCGCCCGCAACGTCGACCTCGCCCTCCAGGACGTGCAGACCCGCGTCGCCCAGGTGCAGCGCCGCCTGCCGCGCGACATGGAGCCGCCGGTCGTCTCCAAGACCAATCCCGAAGACCAGCCGATCATGTGGATCGGCCTCTCCGGCCCCTACTCGCCGCAGCTCCTCGCCGACGTCGCCCGCTACCGCGTCAAGGAAAAGCTGCAGACCGTCCCGGGCGTCGGCGAGATCCAGGTCGGCTCCGTCGAGCGCAACATCCGCATCTGGATCGACTCCGACAAGCTCGACGAGCGCCGCGTCACCGCCAGCGAGGTGCTGGCCGCCATCCAGCAGCAGCACGTCGAGCTGCCGGCCGGCCGCCTCGAGACTTCGGGACGCGAGGTCAACGTCCGCGTTCTCGGCGAGGCCTTCGATCTCGCCGAGTTCCGCCAACTCGTGGTCAAGGACGTCGCAGGCTCCCCGGTCTACCTCAGCGACGTCGCCATCGTCGAAGACGGCTTCGAGGACATCCGCCGCGTCTCGCGCGTCAACGGCGAGCCCGCCCAGGGCATGGGTATCCGCAAGCAGCGCGGCTCCAACGCCGTCGCCGTCGCCCGCGGCGTCAAGGAAGCGATCGCGGAGATCCAGAAGACACTCCCGGCCGGGATGGAGCTCGGCATCAACTTCGACTCGACGCAGTTCATCGAGGAGTCGGTGCACGAGATCCAGTTCGAGCTGCTGCTCTCGGTCATCCTGACCGCGTTCATCTGCTGGCTGTTCCTCGGCTCCCTCGGCGCGACGCTCAACGTCATCCTGGCGATCCCGATGTCGCTCCTCGGCACGGTCGCCTTCATCTACTTCTTCGGCTTCACCCTCAACACTTTCACCCTCCTCGGCCTGGCCCTGGCCGTCGGCATCGTCGTCGACGACGCCATCATGGTCCTCGAGAACATCTTCCGGCACGGCGAGATGGGGAAAGACCGCGTCAGCGCCGCGCGGGAGGGGACCGAAGAGATCAGCTTCGCCGCGCTGGCGGCCACGCTGGCGGTCTGCGCGATCTTCCTCCCCGTCGTCTTCATGAAGGGGATCATCGGCAAGTTCTTCCTGCAGTTCGGCGTCACGCTCTGCATCGCCGTGCTGCTGTCGTACGTCGAGGCCATCACCCTCGCCCCGGCGCGCTCCGCGCAGATGCTCAAGGCGGGCGCGGAGCGGCAGTCGAAGCTGGGACACTTCGTCGACGTCGCCTTCGACAAGCTCGCCGCCGCATACGGGCGGGTGCTGGCGATGGGTCTGCGCCGCCCGGTGGCGGTGCTGATCGCGGCGGCCCTGGTGTTCGCGGCCTCGATCTTCGTCTTCAAGAAACTGCCGAGCGAGTTCGTCCCGTCGCAGGATCAGAGCCGCCTCATGGTCCGCCTGCAGACCGCGGTCGGCTCCGATCTCTCCGAGACCGATCGCGTGTTCCAGCGCGCCGAGCAGTACCTGATGGCCCAGAAGGAAGTGACCCGCGTCTTCGGCGCCGTCGGAGGCTTCGGCGGTGGTGGCGGCAGCGTCAACACCGGCATCCTCTTCGTGACCATGCTCCCGCCCGACCAGCGCGTCAGCCAGCAGGAGTTCTCGACGCGCATCCGGAAGGAGCTCAACTCCTACCCCGGCGTCCGCGCCGTGGTGCAGGACCTCTCGCAGCAGGGCTTCACTGCCCAGCGCGGCTTCCCGATCGAGTTCTCGGTGCGCGGACCGGAGTGGGAGCAGCTCATCGCGCTGTCGACGGAGATGCGCGAGAAGCTCGCCGCCAGCGGCTTCGCCACCGACGTCGACACCGACTATCAGGTGGGGATGCCGGAGCTGCGGATCGTTCCGGACCGCGCCCGCGCCGCCGACCTCGGCGTGCGCGTCGAGGAGGTGGCGACGACCATCAACGCCCTCGTCGGCGGCGTCCGCTCCGGCAAGTACTCCAGCGGCGGCCGCCGCATCGACATCCGCACCCGCCTCCTGGCCCGCCAGCGCACCCGCCCCGAGGACCTGGCGCGGCTGCGCGTGCGGACTGCCTCGGGCGAGCTCGTGCCGTTGTCCACGCTGGTCCGGGAAGAAGAACGGCCGGCGCTGCAGTCGGTCACCCGCCGCGAACGCGAGCGCGCCATCTCCATCTACGGCAACGTCGCTCCGGGCAGGTCGCAGAGCGACGCCCTGATGTTCGTCGAGCAGATCTCGAAAGACCTTCCGCCGGGCTACCGCGCCGTGCTGGGCGGGTCGTCGGTGGCGTTCCGCGAGTCGATGGGTCAGCTCCTGTTCGCGCTCGTCCTCGGCATCATCGTCGCGTACATGGTCCTGGCGTCGCAGTTCAACTCCTTCCTGCACCCGGTGACCGTGCTGTCGATCCTTCCGCTGTCGATCGCCGGCGCCGCCTTCGCGCTGCTGGTGACCGGGAAGACGCTGAACATCTTCTCGATGATCGGCCTGCTGCTGCTGATGGGCATCGCCAAGAAGAACTCGATCATTCTGGTCGACTACGCGGTGCAGAAGCAGCGCGAAGGCTCGACCGCGCTCGAGGCGATGCTGAAAGCCGGACCGGTGCGCCTGCGCCCGATCCTGATGACCACCATGGCCACCATGATGGCCGCCGTCCCCCCCGCGCTCGCCCTCGGCCCCGGCGCCGAGACGCGCGGACCGATGGCCGTGGCGATCATGGGAGGCCTGATCATCTCCACCACACTCTCCCTGCTCGTCGTCCCGGCGTTCTACGTCGTCGCCGACGCGCTCAAGACCAGGCTCGGAACACTGTTTTCGCGGCATCCGGAGGAGGAAGAGGTTGAAGAGGCTACGGCGCACTGACGTACTGATTCTCGCCGCGCTTCTGGCTCTCCCTCTCATGGGAGAGCCGAAGCTCATCGAAGGGGCGAAGCGCCAGGTCGGCGTAACCCGCTCCTACGACCCGGCCTATCGCAGCATCCGCTACCCCGGCGGCGACGTCCCGCTGCACACCGGCGTCTGCACCGACGTCGTCATCCGCGCCTACCGCCACGCCGGCGCCGACCTGCAGGTGCTCGTGCACGAAGACATGAAGCGCCACTTCGCCGCCTACCCGAAAACCTGGGGCCTCCGCCGCCCCGACCGCAACATCGACCACCGCCGCGTCCCCAACCTCGCCACCTTCTTCCGCCGCAAAGGAAAGGCCTTGCCGGTCACCCGGCAGGGAGCCGACTACAAGCCGGGAGAGATCGTGACCTGGCGGCTCTCCCCGGGGGTGCCCCACATCGGGCTCGTCTCCGACGTCCGCGTGCCGGGCACCGACCGGTACAAGGTCGTACACAACATCGGCGCAGGCGCGCAGATGGAGGACGTGCTCTTCGCGTATCAGGTGACGGGGCATTACCGGTACCGGCCGTGACTGTCATCCTGAGCCGCAGCGCGTATCGCAAGAAACGTAAGCATGGCGGCGAAGGACCTGGGCGGGTGGGGGAGGCGCCAGGAAGTCGCCAACCACTTGCTGCCGTAGGCAGCAAAAGACCTGTAGGCCCGGCCTTCAGGCCGGGTACAGGGGCGGCAGGCAAGGTGAGCCTGCGAAGCGGGCGACAGAAAAGAAGCGTGCGGATGACCTTCTCTGTCGCCCGCTTCGCGGGCTTGCCTTTGGGGCCGCTCGTGTACCCGGCCTAAAGGCCGGGCCTACAGATCTTTTGCCGCCGAGCGGCGGCTTCGGCGAATCCGCAAGCGCTTTCCTTGCTATGGCTTACGCGTGTGTCACGGCGAATCCAGACGTCGTACCGAGGTGGGGCCAGCGTCGTACCGAGGTGGGGCCAGAGCTTCGTTTCCATTTCCTGCGAAAAACGAACGTCTGACCCCAGCGCGCTGCACACCGTCGGCCGTCCCAGGGTCTCTGCGGGCCGGTAAACGTCCGATCTTGCGTCTCATCAATGAGTTACGCCAGGGATACGGTCCTGTGCCGTGCAGAATTTACCGAACGCGTAGTAAAAGATTCCGAAAGCGAAACGGCAATCTCGGATCGCCTTGCAAAAAGTTCCGAAAGCGAACGGAGAATCTCCGATTCAAATCGGAGAATCTCTCATTCAAATCGGAGAATCTCTGATTTAAATCGGAGGATCTCCCATTCGAATCGGAGAATCTCTCATTTGAATCGGAGAATCTCCCATTCGAATCGGAGAATCTCGCATCCGGATCGGAGAATCTCTGATCGCGATCGGAGAATCTCTCATCGTGATGGCGCTGGATGGTGCGGCGACGCTCGCCCGAGGTCGTCGCGGCGTTCGGATTCCGCGCCGCATCTGCGACCCATCGAAGGAGACGACAGTGGACCAGTGGCACGTAGCAATCGACGGAAGGCAGGAGGGACCGTACGCGACGGAGGAGGTCGTCCGCCGGATTCGCGCGGGACAGATCCCGCGAAACGCGCACGTCCATGCGCAAGGCCTTGCCTCGTGGGAGCCGGTGACGTCGCGCGGGGAGTTTGCCGCGGCGTTCGGCGGAGCGGCGATCCCACCTCCACCGGCCCCCCGCGGTGGCGCCGGTGCGGACGAGATCGATTACGAGATCGTCGGCGCGGAGATGCAGTTCGTCGAGATCACGCTCGATCCGCGCGAAGCGTGCATCGCCGAAGCCGGCGCGTTCATGTACATGGATCCGGGCATCGAGATGGAGACGGTCTTCGGCGACGGGTCGGGCAAAGGCGGCGGCGGTCTCATGGGCATGCTCATGTCCGCAGGCAAGCGCGTATTGACGGGCGAATCGCTGTTCATGACGGTCTTCGCAAACAAAGGCGGCGCGCGGCAGAAGGTCGCATTCGCGTCTCCGTATCCCGGCCGCATCGTGCCGCTCGACCTGCGGCAGCTCGGCGGCACCATGCTCTGTCAGAAGGACGCGTTCCTCTGCGCGGCGAAGGGCATCTCCGTCGGCATCGCGTTCCAGCGCAAACTGGGAGTGGGCTTCTTCGGCGGAGAGGGATTCATTCTGCAGAAGCTCGACGGAGACGGCCTCGCGTTCGTCCACGCGAGCGGCGCCATCATCGAGCGCGAGCTCGCCGCCGGCGAAACGCTCCGCGTCGACACCGGCTGCCTCGTCGCCCTGCAGCCGCAAGTCAGCTACGACATCCAGTTCGTCGGCGGCGTGAAGACCGCGCTCTTCGGCGGAGAAGGCCTCTTCTTCGCCACGCTCCGCGGTCCCGGAAAAGTGTGGATCCAGTCACTCCCGTTCAGCCGTTTCGCGAGCCGCGTCTTCTCCGCCATGCCCGGCAACCTCGCCGGACGCAGACAGGGCGAAGGCTCGATCCTCGGCCCGTTGGGCGACCTGCTCGGCGGCGACTGAGACAGGTTGCTTTCATTTCGCCAACAGGAGAAGACGACCGGGAGGCCTCCGGCGGGCCGGCACGGCCGGCAGCGTTTGTTGGCCTGGTGGCGCTTCAAGGTAGTTTCTGTGGGTGCTTTGCGGCGGCGGCGGCCCGGCTGCTTCGTCGCCGCTCGCTCGACGATGCCCCGCATCGACTCGTCGCGGTGTCTCGCATCCGAACCACCGGCGCTCGCAAATCACCCACAGAAACTACCTTGAAGCGCCACTAGCCTTGAACGCACGCCTGTCGCACGAAGCGCGTGTTTGTGCGACGACACGTGCACTACCAACGCTGCCGGCCGCGCCGGCCCGCCGAAGGCCTCCTCGTCGGTTTCCTTTGGGCCGAGTGAAATTCGAGCACGGCAGTTGACTGTGCGCGACCCGAAGTGGAAGCACGACCGGGTGACCATGCTGCCGGCTGCGACCGTGGCGGAGATCCACGAGCAACTCACCCGCGCCATGCTCGACCGGAAGCGCGACGACAACGTGAAGGATGCCGAAGTGCGATGACGCCGGAGATCATGTCGTGTCGCGCGACTGCCGCAAGTGCAGCATTGCCTCGCACTCATCAGACATCCGTGAGGCGGCTTACCACGATGCCGTACACGAAGAGATTCTTCGCCTGTTCTACAGAGAGGGTGACAGGAAGATACCTGTCGTTGGCGCTGTGCAGTGTCACTCGGCCGTCTGCGTGCACTTCCAGGCGTTTCACCGATTCGTCGTCGACGTGACGACAGACGACGATGCGGCCATTTGCCTCTTCCGGCATGACCTCCGTACGAACGAAGAGAACGTCGCCGCTTTGGATGCCGGCGTCAATCATCGAATCGCCGTCGACGCGAAAGGCACGGCGAACACCGCGGTCGCGAAGCTCAGTCGGAATCGAGAAGCGGCGGACTTCGCGAACGTCGGTGAAGAATTGCTTGTTCGGCGTTGCGAACACGGTTGAGACGATCGCTGGGGACGTGCGTTTCGGTTTCCGCCGGGAGATCCGCCGTGCCGCGACATTGTCGTTTTTTGGCGGCGGCAGTACACGATCGACGATGAGGGCCGCCGCCTCGCGAAGCGTTTGCTGCTCCTCCTGCAAGAGAGGATGTCCGGGCCGGCCGAGAAGCGCGTCAACGGACTCGCCGAGCACGTCTGCGATGTCGGCGATCACGGACACGCTGGGATCCTGTGTGAACCCTCGGATGATGTTGCTGAGGGTAGTCGTACTGATCCCCGCGCCGTCTGCGACCCAATTGTCCTTGAGATCCTTCGCGTCGATCGCGGCGCGGATTCGGTCACCAAGGGTCATCGGTGCCACCCTACAAGCGGCTGTATGCAGGGAGGCGATGGCTGCTCTTGCGGACGACATTGAAGAGTCGGGTCGATCGCGCTGGCGTAAATAAGACATGTAAAAGAGTCACTTGACGCAATGGGGCGGTTTGCATCTAAGTAACCTATAAGAGTCACGAAGCGGCATGGTACGGCTTGGCGCGGCCGAAGCAAAATTGTGGAACGCTACGAGGGGCGACGGGTGTCGTGCTCAGCCGCGTGCGCGTTGCAGGTACATTTCGACGGCGCCCCGGAAGGCGGCGGGAGTGATGGCGGGTAGCGATCCTCGAATACATACCCGCTCAAAGCAACGCTGACGAAGGCCTACTTCGCACGCCTCGGCCTGATCGAGCTGCGCGAGACGTGCCCGATCGTCCCGCGGGCCGCTCTCGCGTAGAGTTTGTCTACGACCGCCTACACCGTCGTCATGAACCCCGCCACGGCCTTGTTCACCTCTTCCGCCTGCTCGTAATTCGCGAGATGCGCGGCCCCGGCAACCTTCACCAGTCGCGCCTTCGGAATCGCCGCCGCCATTCGCTCCGCATCCGCGGGCGGAGTAATCGAATCCTCTTCCCCGACGATCACCAGGGTCGGTACCGCAATCCCTGGGAGAAGTGAGGACGAATCGGGCCGCTCTGCCATCGCCCGCAAGGCCGCGGTTACTCCATCGGCGGAAGAGGAGGTCATGATCTCGCGCACGCGCTCTTTCATCTCCGGAGGTGCGGCGGGAGTGAGCATCTTCGGCAGCATCGACTCCATCACCGACCCGATCCCTTCCTTCTTCACCTTCTCGATCGACGCGTACCGCCCCTTCTTCGCCTCCTCGGTGTCGGCCGTCTCGCGCGTGTCGATGAGGATCAACCCGCTCAGCCGTTCCGGCGCGAGCCGGGCCAGGGCGAAGCAGATGTAGCCGCCCATCGACAGGCCGGCGACCACCGCACGGTCGATCCCACGATGATCGAGCAGGTCGATGACGATGCGGGCGTAGTCGTCCATGGTCAGGTTTCCGACAGCCGACCGCGACTGGCCGAATCCCGGCAGGTCCGGCATCACATGCCGCGTCCGCTTGATCGCCAGCTGGTGTTCGTAGATGGACGAGGCCAGCGGAAATCCGTGAATCCAGACGATCGGAGTCCCCTGGCCAAGATCGGTGACGTTCAACATGCGTGCAGTCTAAGCAGAACGCTCGCAGTCACCAACGAATGGGGGAGACGACCGGGGGGCCTCCGGCGGGCCGCCACGGCCGGCAGCGCTGGTTGGCCTAGCCTGAACGCACGCCTGTCGCCCGAATCGCCCGTCTCGCGACCGCACGTGCTTCGACAAGCGCTGCCGGCCGTGCCGGCCCGCCGGAGGCCCCCCGGTCGTCTCCCATTCGTTGGTGGACTGAGAGCGTTCTGCTTAGACTGCACGGATCGTAGACGCGGCCATCATCCTCACCTACCTCCTGCTCGTCATCTGCGCCGGCCTCTACTTCGGCAGGCGGCAGAAGACGACGCGGCAGTACTTTCTGGCCGGGCATGGGGTGCCGTGGTGGGCGATTGCGGCGTCGATCGTGGCGACGGAGACGTCGACGATCACGTTCATCTCCGTTCCCGGGATCGCCTGGGCCACCGGCGGGGACTTTCGCTTTCTGCAGGTAGTGCTCGGCTATGTCGTGGCGCGGGTGATCATCGCGGCGGTGTTCATGCCGTGGTATTTCCGCGGCGAGCTGGTGACGGTCTACGAGCTGCTGCAGACGCGGTTCGGCGCGCCGGTGAAGGCGCTGGCGGCGTCGCTGTTCGTGCTCATGCGGACGATCGCCGACGGCGTGCGGCTGCTGCTCACGGCTTACGTGATCCAGGCTCTGCTGACCAGCATGGATGTGTCGGTCTCGATCGTGGCCCTCGGCGCGATCATGATCGTCTTCACGCTGATCGGCGGGATCGAGGCGATCGTCTGGATCGAGGTGGTGCAGCTCCTGATCTACGTCGGCGGCGCGATCGCGGCGGCGGTGGTGTTGATGAACCACGTCGGGCTGGACCACGCCATCGCCGTGGGGGCTGCCGCGCAGAAGTTCCGGCTCTTCGATTTCTCGCTCGACCTGACGAAGACGTTCACGTTCTGGTCGGGCCTCATCGGCGGGACGTTCCTGACGCTCTCGACGCACGGGACCGACCAGTACATGGTGCAGCGTTACCTCTGCACCGATCGCCCCCGCAGCGCGGCGAAGGCGGTTGTCGCCTCGGGGATCGCGGTGCTGGTGCAGTTCGCGATGTTTCTCTTCATCGGGGTGCTGCTGTTCGCGTTCTACGGCGCGCGGGCGCCCGTCACCGCGCCCGACCAGATCTTCCCGCACTTCATCGCCAACGACCTGCCGGCCGGACTGTCGGGTCTCGTCGTGGCGGCGATCCTCGCCGCGGCGATGTCGTCGTCGCTGAGCGCGATCGCCTCGACGGTGGTCGCCGACCTGATGCGTCCGCGCGATGACCGGCAGGCGATGCGGCTCTCCCGCGTCATCATCGTCGTCGCCGGCATCGCCCAGATCGCTGTCGGCGTGGCGTTGCAGCGCAGCGATCGCTCTGCGCTCAGCATCGCTCTCTCGGTCGCGTCGCTGATCAACGGCCCGATCCTCGGCGTTTTTTTCCTTGGCGCGACGAAGCGTGCAACCACGCGCAGCGCGCTCGCCGGGATGAGCGCGGGATTGATCGCGGTGGCGCTGGTGGCGTTCCTGACGAAGACGGCGTGGCCGTGGTACGCGGTCGTCGGGTCGTTGGTGACGCTGGCGGTCGGTATGATCACGGCGTGGATCTCGACAGGAAAATCGGGCAGCTCTTCGTCGTCGCCGCACCACGCCCGGACCTGATCCATCACGTTCGCGACAACCACGCCGGCGGCGTGATCTGGTTCCAGACGACGGCCGCCGAGGCGGCGGAGACCAACGCGCAGTTGCAGGCGCTTGCGGAGGTGCCGCTCCTGATCAGCGCCGATCTCGAAGCGGGGATGGGGATGCGCTTCACCGACGCGGAGTGGGGCCTCCCTGCGATGGCGCTCGCGGCGACCGGCGATCCGGCGTTCGCGGAGGAGCAGGCCCGCATCACGGCGCGCGAGGCGCGGGCGATCGGGATCAATCACGTCTTCGCGCCGGTCGCGGACGTGAACGTCGACCCGCTCAATCCGGTGATCAACACCCGCAGCTTCGGCGAGGACCCGCATGAGGTGGCGCGCTACGTGGCCGCGTTCGTCCGAGGGCTGGAGAGCGAGGGCGTGCTGGCGACGGCGAAGCATTTCCCGGGACACGGCGACACACACGTCGACTCGCATCGCTCGCTGCCGCTGCTCGACGTGACGCGCGAGCGGCTCGAGCAGGTGGAGCTGGTCCCGTTCCGCGCCGCAATCGCCGCCGGGGTCTCGTCGGTGATGGTCGGCCACCTCGGCGTGCCCTGCATTGACGCGACGCCGGCTCCGGTGCGCGCGCAGTTCGAGAACGCGTACGGAACATTCGCCGCCGAGGTGCCGCACCACGCGACGATCCCGGCGACGCTCTCGAAGCCGGTCATCGACCTGCTCCGCAGGGAGCTCGGCTTCGACGGTCTGGTGATCACGGATGCGATGGACATGGGTGGCCTGGCCGCGCACTTTGACCCGGGCGAAGCGGCGGTGCGGGCGATCGAGGCGGGAGAGGACCAGATTCTCTTTTCCGCGGATACGGATGCTGCGATTGCGGCGGTGCGGGAGGCGGTGCGCAGCGGCAGGCTTTCGGGAGCGCGGATTGACGAGTCGGTGGCGAGGATTCTGAGGGCGAAAGAACGGGTGCGCTCAAGGGGAGGGGGTCCTTCGCCGCCACAACCTTTAACGCGAGCAGCAGAAGACAGCGCGTGGCGGCTCAGGATGACAGAGGTTGTTCGTGACGCGCCTGAACAATCCTGTCATCCTGAGCCGCCCGCGCCGCCCGCGCCGCACGAGGCTCTCGGAGGGGATGGACCGGCGGCGAAGGACCCCCTGCCTTCCGCCGCTGAGCGTTCCATCGCGCTGGTCCGAGACACCCACAACCTCCTCCCCCTCACCGACAAGACCCTCGCCATTCGCGCGTTCAGCGAAGACCCGCTCGACGATGCACTCGCGGGACTGAGTGGCGGTTGCGCCATCGGCGCGGCCGAGGTGATCGTGCTCCTCCTCGGGGCGCGTCCGCGCTCGGGGGCTGGGAGGATTGCCGTTGCGGAAGAGGCAAAGCGGATCGCGCGCGAACAGCCCCGGAAAACGGTGGTCATCGCCTTCGGGAGCCCCTACATCCTGCGCGAGCTCGGGGACGTCAGCACGTTCGTCTGTGCCTGGGGGCCGCAGCCGGTGCTGCAGCGGGCGGCGGTGCGGGCGGTGCGGGGGGAGATCGCGATGCGCGGGCGCGTGCCGGTCACGATCTCTGAGGATTGAGAATTGAGGATTGAGGATTGAGGATTGAACGACGAGAAAACGAATCCTCAATCCTTCATCCTCAATCCGTGTGGAGGACAGGCTTTTCAGCCTGCCCTCCATCATCGAGACGAGTACTAGTTGTCCTGCGAGACGCAGTTCTGGATGGCGTCCTTGTCGGCGCCGCTGATCGTGCCGGCCTTCTTCAGGTCGTTCAGCAGGTGAGCGACTCCGCTGACGTACTGGCCGTGGTTCGAGGCCGCGGCCTTGATGGCGTTGATCTTGTCGATCAGCGACTCACCGTTCGGGAAGAGGAAGTTGCCGACGCCCGAGTCACAGCCGCCGATGGCGACGGTCGGATTCAGGTCCGAGTTCGGATTCGCGTCGATGTTGTCGTCGACCGCGTCGAGGTCCGCATCCGGGAACCAGCCGATGTCGCGCATGAGCGGCATGGTGAGGTCCTCGGGCGGATTGACGGAGTGGGTCAGGTCGGCGCTGATGGCCGGCTCCATGAGCTGGTTGCGGCGCGTGGCCGTGTCGTAGTGCGAGCCCGACGAGCCGCCGGCCACCGGGAAGGGCATGTAGAGGCGGACCTGGTTGGCGGCGTTCGCGCCGGCCAGGAGGCTGTTGTCGACGCCGATCGTGGCGGTGACGCCGCCGCCGAGCTGGGCGAGGATCGCCAGACCGTCCGCACGGCTCAAGCTCACCGAGGGGATCGTGATCGTCGGTCCGAAGATCGCATCCGTCGCCATCGTCGGAGGAGCGACGCCGGCGTTCGCGGCGTTGTTATAGATGATGACCGCGGCGGCGCCTGCGGCCTGCGCCCGTGCCACCTTCTGCGTGAAGCCGCAGGTGCCGCGCTCGATGAGCGCGATCTTGCCGGCCACGGCGGCGGCGTTCGTGAAGAACGTGCAGCCGTCGGTCGTCGTCGGGCCGGCCACATCGGCAGGGTCGACCGCGGCGACGATGGAGGCGGTCACGGTCGGGCTGCCGAGCGGCGGTCCGAAGTTCGCGCCGCCGAACTGATACGCACCGGCAAGCGAAACCGGCGAAAGGACATTCACGATCGGCGAGCCGAGCGAGAGGACGCCCGGAGCGGCGGCGGTGACGTTCGGGCCGTTCCAGACCACGCGGCCGTAGCGGATCGCCGAGGCCTGGCGCTGCGCCTGAGTCATGACATCCCAGGTGAGGTTGTTCGTGGTGTCGAGGGTGAAGCGCGAGTAGACGTCGGTCTGGACGGGATAGAACCGGGGGCCGTCGAAGAAGCCGCCCAGGTTCGCACCGGTCGCTTCGGAGACAAAGTTCTGGAAGCCGAGGCCGTGGCCGAGCTCGTGGAGCAGGACCGCGACGAGGTCGTTGAGCGGGCCGTGGTTGTTGTCGAGGCCGAGGTAGAAGTTGAAGTTGCTGCTGAACTGCGCGTTGATGTCCGGCGAGGTGATGTCGTGGTCATAACCGGCGCGCCGGTCGGCGAGCGCGGAGCTGTACCAGGTCAGCGGATACTCGGAGCCGGGATACTGCACGCCCGGGAACGTCGAGCCGCCGGCGAAGTCGGAGAAGACGTCCCACGCGCCGGCCGAGCCGAGCACGTTCGGGGCGAGCGGGTTGAAGGCCGCCACGACGTAGATGGTCTCGGGCGAGTCGAGGTTCTGCGCCCAGATGTTCGCCGCGTGGACGAACGCGTTGATGCGCTGCTGGCCGAGCGTGGTGCCCGGGTTTCCGCCGACCGGAGCGGCCGGGGTCGGGTCGTTGAAGCCTTCGTTCGGGCCGTCGGCGTTGAGGATGACGAAGTTCGCGGCGAACGACGGCATCGCCGCAAAGACGAGGACCAGCGAGAGGAGGAGGAAGCGAGTGATCGTTTTCATGGTCGTTTCCTTCCCTTATTGACCGGAGCTGGTGCCCGGCGCGCTGCGCTTGAGACCGAGGAACTCGGCTGCCTCTTCGAACGTGTGGACGCAGAGCGTTTCGTACGATCCGTCGGCGTTCGCGCGGGCGACGATGACGTTCGCCTGATCGCCTTCGATCGAGCCCTGGCGCGTGCCGCTGGTGCGGTTGGCCTGGACCGACTTCTTCGTCCGCTCCGGACGGTTGGTCATCTGCCGCAGGTGGGAGACCATCTGCGCGACTTCGGTGGCGTTCGGCTTGCGGACCGTCTTCGTCGCCTGGTCGAAGATGATGGCGCGCGTTCCGGTCCAGCTCTCACGGGCCAGGACGGTCGGGGCGGGAGCGGCGGCGGTGCGGGCCGCCTCTGCTGCAATGGCCTTCGCCGCACGCGGCGAGCCGGTCACGACTTTTACATCTGCCTGCGCGACGCTGCCGAGCAGCAGTGCGCCCACAACTGTGGCGAGCAAAACACTACGTTTCTTCATACGAATCTCTCTCCTCTCAGGATGGCTGGACCTGCGATCGGCGGCCCGGCAGTCTCGACGGGGCTCGGGGAGAGCACGGAGATCCGCGGCTTTGCGTCACCGCCTCGCGACGGTTTTGCCTTTTATTCGATTGATCAGGGACGGACGTGATTCTACGGGATGACTCTTTTTTGTCAATTCATTCCTGCTCGCAGGACGTACAGATAAGACTGCACGGCGTCCAAAACGGGACGCGATAGCATGTCGATCGTGCGCCGGATCGCTCTTCTCCCTGTCGTCTTTTTCCTGCTCGTCGCCGCGGCGTTCGACGACTACAAACTGTGGGAGATCGACGTTGCCGTCCAGGACGCCATCGCTGACAAGCGCATCCCGGGCGGCGTCCTGCTGATCGAGCGCGGCAGCGAGCGCTACGTCCGCGCCTACGGAAAGCGCGCGCTGGTCCCGGCGGCCGAGCCGGCGACGACGGGGACGATCTACGACGCGGCGTCCATCACCAAGGCTGTTGCCACCGCGCCGTCGATCTGGCTGCTCGTCGCGCGCGGCAAGCTGCAACTCGACGCACCGGTGCGGAGCGTCCTGCCCGAATTCACCGACGGCGCGGTGACGGTGCGCCACCTGCTCACGCACACCTCCGGGCTGCGGCCCGGTCTCGATCGCACCGACTGGAGCGGCTACGAGGAAGGGATCCGCCGCGCGGCCGCGCTGGTGCCGCAGAACCGTCCCGGCGCGGTCTTCCGTTACTCGGACGTCAATTACATCCTCCTCGGCGAGATCGTCCGCCGCGTCTCCGGCGAGCCGCTGGATGTGTTTGCGAAGAAGAACATCTTCACGCCGCTGGCGATGCACGACACCGGGTTCCGGCCGAAGAACAGGTCACGCATCGCACCGACCGAGGATGGACTGCGCGGCGTCGTGCACGACCCGACCGCGCGCCGCATGGGCGGAGTGGCCGGTCACGCGGGACTCTTCACGACCGTCACCGACCTGGCGAAGTTCGCCCGCGCGGTGCTGCAGGGGAAGATGTTTCCGCGCGCGATGACCGAGGTCGCGTCGCCCACGGAGGTCGCGATCCAGCGTGCCGGCGGCTTCGACATCGATTCCCCCTACAGCCGTCCGCGCGGCGATCTCTTTCCGCATGGCTCGTTCGGGCATACGGGATGGACGGGCGGCTTCCTCTGGATCGACCCGGGCTCGGGCGCGTTCTATGTCTTTCTGTCCAACCGCGTGCACCCCGACGGGAAAGGGAGCGTGATCGGCTTGCAACGGAGGCTCGGCACGCTCGTCGCCGAGTCGCTGAGCGGCGTGACGTTCACCCCGCCGAAACGGCGGGCCGGCCTCGTCACCGGCGGCGCCGACACGCAGAACGGCATCGACGTCCTGCACGCGAGCGGTTACGCGGCGCTGCGCGGCTTGCGCATCGGCCTGATCGCGAACCAGACCGGCATCGACAAGTCCGGCAACCCGACCGTCGATCTGCTGCGCAGCGCGCCCGGCGTGACGCTGGCCGCGATCTTCACTCCCGAGCACGGCCTGCGCGGCACCGCCGACGAGAAGGTCGGCGACGAGCAGTACCGCGGCATCCCGGTCTACAGCCTCTACGGCGAGCGCCGCAAGCCGTCGCCGGAGCAGCTCGCGAACCTCGACGCGCTCGTCTTCGACATCCAGGACATCGGCACGCGCTTCTACACCTACATCTCGACGATGGGCCTGGCGATGGAAGCGGCGGCGGAGGCGAAGAAGAAGTTCATCGTGCTCGACCGCGTGAACCCGATCGGCGGCGAGATCGTCGAAGGTCCGGTGCTGGAAGGGGAGACCAACTTCACCGGCTTCCATCCGATCCCGGTCCGCCACGGGAAGACGGTCGGTGAGCTGGCCCGCATCTTCCGTGACGAGCGGAAGATCGACGTCGACCTGACCGTCATCGGCGTCGCCGGCTGGAACCGCGCCCACTGGCAGGACGAGGCGGGCCTTCCCTGGGTCAATACCTCGCCGAACATGCGCTCGCTCAACGCCGCCGCGCTCTACCCCGGCATCGGCCTCATGGAGCGCGCCCTCTCCGTAGGGCGCGGCACCGACACGCCGTTCGAGATTCTCGGCGCGCCCTACATCGACGGCGCGGCGCTGATCCGCGAGCTCGGGCCGATGCCCGGTGTTTCGTTCACGCCGGTGCGCTTCACTCCGACGGCCAGCACGCACCGGGGCGAAGAATGCGGCGGCGTCCGCATGACCATCACCGACCGGCGCGCGCTGCGCTCGGTTTCCCTGGGGTTGTCCATTGCCGCGGCGCTCGTGCGGTTGTACGGCGAGAAGTTCCCGGTGAACGAAATGCAGCCGCTGCTGCGGCACCGGGAAAGCCTGGAGAAAGTGCGGCAGGGGGTAGTCCCATAGCGGTTTGCTCCCCCGGACCGCCCACGTCACCGTGGGCCGGTCCGCCCACGTCCTCGTGGGCCGCTCTCGCGCGGAGCTGACGATTCCGCGTGGGGAGGGGGGCGAGTGGGGGAATGCCGCGCGAGAGCGGCCCACGAAGACGTGGGCGGACCGGCCCAATGGCCTTAACTTAACTTAAGGCGATCTCCGGGATCACCTCCTCGGTGAACGTTCGTTGGGTGCGGATGTCCTTACTGAGCACAGCAAAGGGGGAGTTGCATCGTTTGATGGCGCGGGGGGAATGCCGGTGCGGCCGTTTGCGGACTCGCTGCTGGACGATCTCCTCGAGCAGGGTTCTATGGAAGAGCCGCTTGCCCTGAGGGGGAAAAAGAAACGATCTCTGGAAGACGTTGAATCACGACATTCAGCGCGTGCAGAAACGAGATCGACGAGGGCTCGATATCCTCTTTGAGCGCCCCTTCGTGAATCAGGCATCGCACGCCGAAGTAGGCCAGCAGCAATCCGTAGAAGTCCTGCTGGACCAGTTCCGGCACCCGGCTGCGCAGAACTACGCCGTGCCCTCGCATATAGGTCTTGATCTCCTGAAAAGAGGTCTCGATGGTCCAGCGCTGGGTATACAAGCGGGCCAGCTCGATGGCTTTCGCGCTGCGCGGATTCAGGATCGTGGTGATCAGCCGGAAATGCTCGATCTTCGAGCCAACCTTGACGGTGTACTCGACCACCCGTACCGGGATCCGAGGAGCCTTGCGGCGACGGATCTCGCTCAGATAGGAGTGGTCCGAGAACACTTTCAAACGCGGCAGTTTGATGTTGCGCGGCACGCGCCACAGCAGGTCCGCTCCGGTTGCAACTGCCTCCATCCAAAGGTCATAGCCGTAGAACCGACGGTCGGCCAGGCACAACATCCCCTTGCAGAGACGGCCAATCACGCGCCGCGCCAGGGTGGTCTCGCCCGTCGACCACCGATCCATGGCCGCAGCCAACGGAATACGGGTCCCGTTCTCGATCAGCATCAGGAAACGAATCATTGGATAGGCTGCAGGACGGCCGGCGTTTTTGGGCCGGCCGAAGGCACGTTCGTTGGCGCTCGAGTCTTGTACGTGCAACGAGCTACCGTCGATGGAGACCACCCGCCGTCTGCGGAACCACGCACTCTTTGTGGCCCACGTGGCTATCGGTCGAGCCACTTGCTCGAATAGTTCCCGGATCGGTTCCACACCGAGCTTCTTGCGGGCCTTACAGATGGCCGCTTCGCTCGCCAGCGGGACTCCGCCGATCCACTCCCGAGGGCGGATCTTGTCGAGCAGCCGCCGCAACACTTCCTTGGCCCCGGTGCTGGCCATCAGCCCCAGGACGATGATCAGATAGACCAGCAGCGGCGCCGGCAGCTTTCGATACCGCTGACTCATCCGCCGGGTTTCCACCAAAACGCGCTCAATATCGGCCAGCGGAAATACCGTAGTCAGCGCATCGAGATCGAGATGGAGCTCTTCCCGTCTGGGTCTTCCCATCACACCCTCCCACCTACAAGTTTGCGCCTCGAATGGCCTTAAGTTAAGGCCATTGGG
>DASPHC010000059.1:0-19259 GCA_035629865.1 Thermoanaerobaculia bacterium
CCCCAGCCGGTCTGGGGGATGCCGAAGAGCGCTGCCGACGAGAGGATGGTGGCCAGGACGTCGATGGTCTGGTCGATCTTCGGGGCCGGCGCGAACTCGGCGAGCGCCTTCCGCACGGAAGCGAGCGCCTTGCGTGCGCCGTCGACCGCGGCGAAGTCGATCGTCATCGCCTCATCCTGCGCCTGTGCGGTCTCGAGCGACAGCGTGAGGTCGGTCGGTCGCAGAGGGCGCGCCCCTTCGATCAGCGTCCGGAGATGACGGATGAGCGGCATGACTTCGAACAACGGCAGCGCGGTGCCGCCGCTGTCGCGGTACTCGATGGTGACGCGCCCGTCGGGGCGGACGGCTCCGGAGCCGGTGACGAAGCGAACTACGCGGTCGTCGAGCTCGTTCATCGCCTGGCGGCCGTCGTGGACGAGCTCCAGCACGTCGCGCGCGGAGACGCCGAGATGCGCGAGCGTGACTGTCTTCGACTCCGTTTTGTTCGTCAAGGCGTGGAGGAAGGTGACGCGGCAGCCGATCGTGCCGAGCGGCGGCAGCACGGCGCCGAGCCACGCGTTGAGCGGCGGCTCCGCCATCGACCGGGGCGTCGCCACCGGCAACGCCGCAGGATCGAGATGCAGGGCAACCCGGTGCGTCAGTCCCCTGCCGCCCGCCGGCGTCCGCACCACCTGCGGCTCCGGCGGAAGCGTCCCCTTCGAGAACGCGTCATAGGTCGAGGCGGTGCGATCGTAGTTCCCGATCACCGTCTGGTAGACACCCTCGGCCATGGCCACGTCGGCCACGGCGTCGCAGGTGTCGCGCAGCCGCTCGACCTCCGCGTCGATCGCCGCGGCCTGCCCGGGCGAAGCGTCGGGAAGCTCGGGCTTGCCGAACGGATAAAGCTTCAGGCCGGTCTGGTCGACATGGTTCACCAGGGCGAGACCGTCGATGACGTTGCGCGCCTCGATCTCGCGGATGCCGCCCACCGGTTCCTCCTTGGTCGAGGCCAGCTTGTTCCCCGCCAGCGGGAAGGCGGCGCGAAGCTCGTAGAGAAACGAATCCATCTCGACCTCGCCGTACCGGTCGTGCAGCCCGCGCTCGAACTGATAGCCGAGCAGGGCGCCGAGGCTCTGGCCGGCGCGGATGCCCTCGATCATCGCCATGGCGGCGCGGACGCGCTCGGAGGTCAGGTTCACGGCCAGCGACTTGCGGTTCTCCGGGGAAGCACTCTGCTTGTAGCCGTTGCGGAGGACCGCCGCGGCGACGGCCTGATTGAGCGACGGCGCGTGGATGTAGCCGAGGTTGGCCGAATCGCGGACCAGCGGCGGCCCGTCCTGGAACGCATGCTTCACGTCGTCGTCCGGCGGCGTGAACGGAGTGAGGATCTTCTGCTCCGGCCGGAGGTTCTCCAGCCAGGCGTAGGCGCCGAGATAGATGCCGCGCTTCACCTCTGCCGGCGGGTCCGGCTCGTCTTTCATCCTGCGCATGGTGGTGAGCTGGAGGTGGACGAGGCCGAGCAGCCATGCATCGAGGCGGTAGGTGCAGCAGTCGAGGTGCTCGAGGAAGGCGCGCTCGAGGCGGGCCGTCGAGGCTTTCTTCAGATGCTCCAGCGCCTCGAGCTGGTCGCGCAGCGGGTGCGCGAGATCCAGCGATTCGAGCGACGCGGCGATGAATTCGTCGATTCGCAGATCCGGCGTGTTGGTAATGAGCGGTTCGTGCTTGAACAGGTATTCGTAGCGGCTCTTCGTAGATTGGCCGATGTGGAGGAAGGGGACGTCGATGCGCGCGCCCGCGGCTTCGTCGGCCGGGAGCAGCTCCTTTTTGACATGCAGGCGCAGGCTGACGTCGTGATAGCCGAGCTGCAGCGCGTGACGCAGCATCACGTACAGCAGCGCCTTCGGAGCCTGGCTGCCGAACCCTTCCTGCGTGTAAAGGTGCCCGAGGGACGTCTTGCCGGCGGCGATCAGCCACTCGATGTAATTCCTCTTGTCGGCGCGGGTGACCTGCAGCGAATCGCTCTCCGACAGCGGCACCTCGTCGACGATGAAGTCGATCGGGTTCACCTTGTCGAGGAAGAACTTCGAGAGCAGCTCCGGCTGGACCGGACGCTCCGTATACCCGAGGTTGTACAGGAGCAGCATCGCCAACGCGTTCCAGGTCTCCGCCGCGAAGGGCTGCAGGGGGAAGTCGATGCCGAAGAGGGAGACGGTCTGGTAGAGCGCCTCGGCCGACTCGGCCCAGCGCTGCCGGAGCTCCGCGGAACCGGCGTGCAGGCCGACGATGTCGAGCAGCGTCTTGTGCGGATCGCCCTCTTTTCCGGCGTGCGCGACGCCGGCGCGCAGCGCCTCCCAGTCTGCGTCCATGGCAGACAGCACCGAGTGCAGGCGGCGCAGGATGTCGCCACTGTTCCCCGGCTCCCCGCTGAGGGGGATGTTGATCAGCCACTCCATGTGAGAGAGCGCGGTGGCCGGGAGGATGCCGTACGGCTGCCGGCCGATCCGCACCGCCGGCACGGCGCCCCGGCCGATGACGAAGCTGGTGAAGAAGTCGCGCGTCAGCGCCACCACGGGATCGCTGTCGATCACCGGCGCCATCATCGACTGCATCCAGTAACCGAAGGTCGCCGGCCAGAGGGCGGTGTTCATGGCCCGCGCTTCGGACTGGTCGGTTCCGCCGGCGTGGGCCACACGCCGCACCACCTCGGGATCGATGCCGAGATACTCGGCCAGCCACTCGCCGTCCGACTTCTTCAGCCACGACGGCTCGTGCTCGAACAGATCGCCTTTCGCGCGGCGGTCGAACGATTCGTCGGCGTCGGCGGTCCTGCTGTAGCCCGCCGGGCCGGTGTCGGTATTGTTCGTCGGAGATCCCTGCGGGATCAGGGCGAAGCCGGCACGGCTGAAACGGTGATGCTCGATGAGGGTCTGCAGACGCGCCTGGCCTTCTTCCGCGCTGTCGGTGACGCGAACGCCGCAGACGAGCACGCGGTCGAAGCCGCCGGTGGCATTGGCGTCCTGCAGGTTGACCCGGAAACCCATTCCGGCGTCGACGGCGCGGTCGAACTCGACCAGCCATTTCATCTCGTCGGGAAAGACGAGGTCCTGCCTGTCGTCGGTCGGCCGCAACTGCTGCTGCTTCGGCGCCGCAGGATCGGGGCCGACGTGCAGGGTCGCCGGGATCGGGTTTCCGAGGACCACATGCGGTTCCTGCCCTTCGTTGATGCCGATGAAGACGAAGCGGTCCGGCAGCGTCGTGACCTTCGCCGGCCGGCCCCAGGCGTGACGGCGGCGATCCGGAACGGCCGGAAAGGAGAGAAATGACACCCCCACGAGATCGACGTCGTTCCGCCGCAGCGGCCAGGCGAGCTTCGCGTCGAAATTCGACGGACGGTAAAAGCGGAGAATGTGCTCGACGCGGGCCGGATCCCCTGCGTTGAAATCGAGGTGCTTTCGCGCGTTCTCTTCTTTCGCCCGGTCGCCGTCGGCGTTCCAAAGCTGGAACCAATAGTTCGCCACCACGTTGAAATCGTCCGGCACCGGCTCTTCGGACACGATGGTCAGGATGACGTCGGCGGGTGCGTTCTTCTTCGGGCGGGTTCCGGCCACCTCGGGGATCGTCTTCACGTCCGCGGCGGCGTGATGGTCGACGAGCCACTCCGCACGGCCGGGACCATGAGCCTCGGCGAGCCGGCGCCAGGCGCCGCGCTCCTGATCGGCATCCCGGCCCGCCTGCCAGAGCGCAGCCCAGTACTCGCGAGTGCTCTGCAGCTCGTCGTCGGAAAACGTCGGCTCGAAGGTGTCGACCGAGCAGTCGTCGGGATAGACGCGCACCCAGAGCTCGGGTGGCGATTGCGCGGGACGGAACCGTGTCTCCAGCCGGACCGGCATGAGCAGCAGCGGGACCCTGCCGTCCAGGAACTGCATCGCCTCGCGCGGGTCGGTGATCGGTGCGAGCGGCTCGGCCTTCAGTTGCTCGAACTTGCTCGCGGCACCGAGGTTCTGCTCCGCCTCCGCAATGGCCTGCAGCGCCGATTGCTGCATGAGCTCGAGATGCTTCAACTCGCCTGCATGTGCGGGATCGTCTTTCCCGAAGCGTGCGAGCGCCTGTTGTCGCGACACCACGCGCGCCAGCCGCTCGCGCGCCAGAAAGAGCGTCTCGGCCGCCTTCGACGTCTCCTCCCGCGCGGCGCGCAGCTCGGTCCGGAGTAAGTGGAAGTCCTCTGGCATCGTCACCCCCCCAGCATCTCGCTCGCGTGGAAGGCCACCCGCACGGGGGCCTGGAAGAGGATGTAGGCAAGATGGGCGGAGGTCACTGCTTCGTTCCAGACGATCTTCGCGTCCTCCTCGTGCTGCGGGAGCTTCTCCTCATCGGACGGGTCGACCGGCTCGATCAGCCCCGCGGGCGGCACGTCGACGTTGACGTGGCGGTCGTTCAAGAGCTGGACGTCCCCCCAGGAGAGGTCGTTCCAGACGTGGAGCTTCGGCTGTTTGCCGGTGTCGAGACCGAACCGCGGCTCGCCGGGCCGTTCTTTGATGACAAAGAACCATCCCGGGTCGTTATCCTTCGTGCCGGAACCGCCGACCGCCTCTGTGACAGTGAGGTCGAAGCCGAAGAAGGTGATGTCGGGGCTGACGTGGGCCTCGTATAGCGGAGTGCGCACTTCCTCGTGCGACGGGATCTGTCCGTCGACGGCGGTGAGCTCGACCAGCCGGCGCTCGGCTTTCAGGTCGATGGTGCCCTTCGGCTTCTCCTGCCAGCGGGCCCGCTGGGCGAAGATGACCGGATTCGGGTAGCGCTTGAGCAGTTCGCCCCGGATCACCAGCACCACTTCCTCTTCGCTCGCCCCCTTCTCGCGATGGTCGTGATCGCCGAGATTGCTCGACTTCGGCCAGAGATGCAGCTTCGGGATGTCATACAGCTTCTCCTTCAGCGCTTCGGGATCCAACCCCCCGGTGTCGAGATGTCCGCCTGGATCCCAGAACTGCCGGAAGTAGCTGCCGCGCTGGTCGGTCGGAAACTGGCGCCACAACAGCTCGCGGCCGAATTCGTGATTGAGTCCCACCATGTACGACTCGATGAACTTCTGGTTCGTCTCCAGCAGGGTGACGCTGTTCTCGGCGATCTGATGGAGATTGGGGACGAACAGCTCGGACGAGATGCCGTTGAGCGGCTTGTACATCGGCATGTTGAGCTCGGGATAGACCATCGCTTCCACGAACCCCTCCCCTTTTTCGGCCTGGACGTGACCGGGAAGCACGATCGTGCCGAGGATGCGGGCCGGAATGGTGGTGCCGGGATCGAGAGCCGCGACCATCGTGTCGACAAGGCCGGGGAGGTCGAGCTTCTCCTTCGGTGGCTTGTGCGACACCTTCCCGCTCTCGCCGATGAGGTCGAAGGCGCGTTTCAGTCCCTCC
This sequence comes from Thermoanaerobaculia bacterium, assembly GCA_035629865.1. Taxonomy (GTDB): domain Bacteria; phylum Acidobacteriota; class Thermoanaerobaculia; order Gp7-AA8; family Gp7-AA8; genus QHVT01. The sequence continues at coordinate 5,397 of DASPHC010000059.1, forward strand.
TTGAAATCCTTCGCCTCGTCGTTGTCGGCGCCGCCCGGCCACCGTTGTGTGTCGCCGATCGGGACGATCCTGAAGCCGGGACTCTTCGGCAACCGGTTGACTTTGGGGTGGGTCTGGTTCTCCTCCCGGATCGAATCGGCGGCCCTGATCCACCAGTACAGCCACATCCACCACACGAAGAGAACGATCGCGACGACGACCAGCACGATCGCGGCGGCGACGGCGACCGGCGGCGGCGCGAGGAGGAACAGCAGCACGATCAGCACCGCGATGAAGAGCAGGAGCCACCAGATCAGGTTCGGGTAGTGGCGGATCAGGTCGATGAGCCAGGCCGGGACATTCGGCAAGAGCTTGTCGGCCAGCTCGTTGACGGCCGGCAGCGGCGGCGGCGTCCCCCGCGGCGGCGCCGCGCTCACTTCCCCTTCGTTCACCCGGTGGAGCAGATTGTCCGGGGTCTGCTTCCCGTTGAAGGGCAGCGACCGCATCAGCCGCCCGCGGGGACGCAGCACGCGGCGCATCGCGCCCGAGGTCAGCACCGGCTGGACGTGACTCTCGCGCAGGTGCTGCTGGACCGTGGCCTTGCCGTCGCGCACCCGCTTCTTCAGCGGCGCAATGAGCACGAATCCCTTTTCCTGTTTCACGGCCACCAGAGGCTTGATGTGCGCGTCGTACCAGACCGTCGAAACGGCCTGGGAGAACTGGCCGAAGCGGATGCGCTGATTGGCTTCGACGATGCGGCCGACCTGGCTCCACGCCGCATCCATGTACGTCTCCTGGTTCTCCTGCACGACGCGCGTGCCGAAGCCGGCGGCGACGCGGAACCGCGGGTCGAGGTTCAGCTCGTGCAGCCAGTCGTTCGACGCACCGCTGTCGAGGAGCCGCTTCGTGCGGGCGTGCCACGTACCGTACAGCGGCAACGTGACCACCGGATCGGGATCGCCGGGGTTGTCCGGATCCGTGATTTTCGCCGCCGCGTTCGCCACGGACGCCGGCTGGCCCGCGTAATCCTCGGCGAGGTTGACGCGCCGCGCCAGGTCCTCCTGCATCGGCTGCGGGAACGGCTCGGCCCACTGCTCGTACATCTCGAGCTTTTTCTTCTCTTCCCCTTCGAAGCCGGCGCGGGGAACGCGCAGCGCGCCGCCGAGCTTGAGGACGCCGCCCAGCTCCGGCTTGTTCTCGACTCCGCGGATCTTGATGCCGGGACGCTGCACATCCAGGTCGCGCGTGCCGACGCGGAAGTCGGCCGGTTTCGGCTCGAGCAGCCGTACCAGGGTCTCGAAGTCGCCCGCTTCCGCGGTACGGAAGTACCAGCGGTAGTAGTACGGGAAGTGCGATCCCTCGGAGCCGTTCGAACTGCTGTCCCAGGCGGAGACGGTCGGGCCGGCGCCGCCGGGATCGAGACCGAGACCGGCACGGCGCCCGCTTTCGTACGCCGGCATCAGGAAAGCGTGGTAGCCGGTTTTCGGCAGGAGCCGGCGCGAGCTGACCAGGCGCGAATAGGCATGGTCGGGGTTTTCCTGCAATACCGACTGCAGGCGCGGCAGCACCACATTCATGTCGTCGAAGACCACCTTGTCGTCGATCAGGTTCCTGTTGACGTGGACGTGCGCCCAGGCCCAGAGCTGGTCGAAGGAGGGAAAAACGTCGAGCGTCTTCACATCGACGTATCCGAGCGGTTTGTCCTTGACGTTCTTTCCTTCCTCGAACTCCCCTTCCGCGAGCACCACCAGCGCCAGCCACGGCCTGAGCCGTCCGTTGACCGGTGCCTCGGGGGTGTAGCGCCAGACGAAGTCTTCGTCGTAGAACTCGATGGCCGGAAGGTAATTCGGCTCGAAGTTCGTGACCCAGTTCCGCGGCTCCACGCGCACGATGGCCCGGCTCTCGATCCCCTGGATGTCGCCCGGCCCGAAAAGGGCCACGTTCTGAACGACGTCCGGCGACACATCCGTGCCGGTGCCGTCGAGACGGTCCCCTTCCACCCGCAGGCTGACGTTCATCGTGGCCCGGGCCCCTTCGAACGCGTCCGGCCCGATCTGGTTGGCCAGCCCGTGCCGCAGCCATGGAAGAAACGAGTAATTCGCGATCGGATCGTTCATGCCGCCATCTCGTAGCTCGGAATCACGTGCAGCACGCCGGCGAGGTTCGGATCCTTTGCCACTTCGCCGAGCATGAAATCACGCGCGCTGGCTTCACTGGAGAACGCCGGACCGTAGGCCTCGTTGCTGGACTGCAGCGCGACGATATACGTCTCCGGTCCGACCTCGATCTTTGCGGCGAAAGGTTGATGCAACTTCAGCGTGGCCTGGGAGAGGCTCGACTGTGCCGCCGCCGAGCCGGCCAGGAAGTGGTTGAAGAGGAGCGCGCTGAAGAGCTGGAACTTCAGGATGATCCGTTTGAAGTTCGAGTCGACGATGTGCTCTTCGTAACGGACGATCCGCTTCACGCAGTGGCTCGACTTCGTCGAAACACCCGCCGGCGACAGCTCGAGGCCGGCCTGCTGCGGACCATACGCAGGGCGGGAGAGTTTGTCGGCCGCCGGCATCTCCTGGAACTGAGCCGGCGCGAACTGCTCGTCGAGGGTCCCGGTCTTTTTCAACCCGCTGCCCTCGGCGGCGTCCACGCGCAGACGGTTCACGTCGCCCGGCTTGCGGTTGCCGTATTTGTCGAACGTCAGCTCCAGCGGCAGCGCGCGTTGCACCACCCGCAGCGCGCCCACCGGGTGCAGCACGAGCGAGCTCGACTCCGGCAGCGGGCGCAGCGCCACGAGCAGGTTGTTCGACACCGGCGGCAGCGCGCGCCAGTTCTCCCTCTTCTGCAGCTCCGCGACGAGCTCCGGCAGGATCGCCACCGGCGGCAGGGTCGTGTCGCGGGTCTCCCCCCAGGTCACGTCGAAGTCGGCCGAGACGTCGAAGAAGAGGAGCGAGATCGAGCCCGTGCCGGCGGCGCGCCACGGCGTCGGTCCCTGCAGCGAGCCGTTGATGCCGACGCTGAACAGGCCGATGCCGAAGACGTTGAGGGAGAACGACGCCGAGATGGTGATGGCGAAGTAGAAGGGGGAGAACTGGAAGAGCGCGTCGAAGCCGATGTACCCCTCGACGTTCACCTCGTCGAGGCCGAAGAACATCGAGGCCCGCGCCCCGAACTGGACGGTGTTGGAGGTGACGGCGAAGTAGCCCTCGACCCAGATCCGCGCCCCCGGCGAATTCACCAGGTCGATGGTCACGCGCGCAGGCACCGGGATCGGCATCGGCGGCGGTTGGAACGAGGGATGGAAGCCGCCCACGCTGACCACGAAATTCGGCTCGTCGCCGTACGCCATCAGCAGTCCGAACTCGCCCGAGACCGGCGTCGACAGCACCCGCGACTCGAACAGGCCGGCGAAGAGGTAGAAGCGCTTCTTCGACGGCTCGAAGACGCCGGTGAACATCGCCTGCAGCGTCAGGATCGGCGCATCGGCGGCAGGAAGGACGACGCGCAGCACGCCGGCGATGGCGATGTTCCCCGACGGGATCTCCACGATCACGCCCACCGTGAGCGTGATCAAGGTCGGCGTCCCCCACCCGAGCTTCGCCATCGGCCCGATCAGGAACATGTCCTGCTGCGGCGGGAAGAACGTGCGCAGGTCGCTGATGATCTTCGGCGCGTTGGCGATGACGCCGGCCGGGAAGAGCACGCTGTCGACGGCGCCGGTGCGCACGCCCTCCACCAGCGGCTGCAGGTCGACGGTGCGGTTCACGCCGAGGAGGCCGCCGACGGCGAGCAGGGTGAAACCGAAGCCGAGCGGGATGCCGGTGCCGAAGTCGGCGGTGATGAGGATCAGCAGCGAGAAGCCCTTCGAGCCGTCGGGCATCTTCGTCGCGATCAGGCCGACCGCCTTGAGCGAGAAGAAGCCGCTGAAAGTCAGCTCCATCGCCCCGCTGTACTCCCCGCGCCCCTCGTCGTAGTTGAGGAACCCTCCCCCCTTCACGATCCCGGCGTCGAGCAGCAGGCCGATGCCGCTTGGCGGCTTGAAGCCGAGCGCAAGGTCGGCCGGCCCGAGGTTTCCGCCTGAGCCGGGGAAGCTGAGGCTGGCCCGCGCGCCGATCCGGTCGACCACCGCCGTGAGCGGGCCGAGACGCGCGGCGATGCCGAGCGAGAGCTCGATCGGAATCGTTTCGGTGCTCAGCCCCGCGATCAGGTAGATCGTCGGGATGTCGACCGGTCCGATCGAGACATGGACCGGAAGCTGGATCTCGATCGTGGAGCTCCCTTCGAACTGCGCGCCGCCGGAAGGCGTCCAGCGCATCTTCACGCCGAAGCCCGCCTCCATTTTGAAACCGTTGGTGAGCGTGGCCACGAAACCGTCGGCGCCCGAGGTGTCGATGACGATCTTGCCGCCGCCGAGCTCCACGGAGAGCTGCGGCTCGGCCGTCGCCGCCTTCGCGACATCGTCCCAGACGAAGTGCAGGCCGGCGTCGGCCCGGAAGGAGGCCAGTTCGAGCCGGCTGCCTCCGGTCTGTCCGAAGAGGATGACCGGCGGCTCCGGCAAGACCGGCTTCATGGAAATGCCGGCGGCCAGGTTCCCCTCGAGCGGGGTATTGCCGGCCTTCACTTCGATCGACGCCGGGGGATGGATCGTGCCCTTGATCCCCGAAACGTAGTTCCCCGTGGTCTGGAGGTGGAACGTGAGCGTGGGGGTGAGCGGCAGGTCGAGCGCCATGCCGAGATCGATCGGGGTTTTGATCTCGAAAGCGAGACCTCCGTCCAGCGGCTCGAAATTGGCGATGTACGCCTCCAGCTTCAGCGGGGCGAGCGAGAGGTTGCTGTCGACGCTCAGGTCGAGAAAGAGCTTGTGCAGCCGCGCCAGGACTTTCGCCGGATCGAGGTTCGCGCCCCAGCCTGCGATCTCCTGAAAGTGCGCCTTCGGATCGCCGAGGAGCTTGCCCAGGCGGTCGAGACGCAGCGTCCGCGAGGTGAACGCCGGATGCGCCGCATCGCCGGCCGGGTGGCTGTCGCGGTCGATGAGGCCGACGGCGACGAGCGTGGTCGCGACGGCGTCCGATGAGCTCTCGAGAAAGCGGACGAGCAGATGGTCGAGGAGTGCGCGCGGGAGTTTTGCGGCAAATGCGGGGTCGATGGCGGCGGGTTGGACCGCTATGGCGGCGAGTTGGGCCGCGATGGAATCGAGCGACGTGAACACGCCGGCAACCTTCGCCAGCACCTGCACGCCGGCGGCGGCGATACCCGCCGTCTTTCCGGAAAGGATAGCGGCATTGAGCTGCTCGACGGCCGGGCCGAGCGCCCCCGAGGCAGCCGAGCCGGCGCTGAGGAAGCTCCCTGCCTTGTCCTCGAGCACGGCGGGCTCGATGTTCACGCCGAGTTTTGCGAAGAGCCCGGACGCGTCTGCCGGCGTGGCCAGGCTGACGTGCAGCGGCTGCAGGATCTGCCCCAGCAGGCGCGCGACGACTTCCAGGGTTCCCTGATTCGGCATCGTCTCTCCTCAGGCGGACGCGGCCCGCGCGGTCATCCGATCGGCTCCAGCCAGGTCAGGAAGTCGCGATACGTGATGCCGCCCATGCGCCGGACGTCGGCCTCGTTACGGTCGACGGCGCGGACGAGCTCCGGGCTGCCGTAACGGCGAAAGACGTCGGCGATCCGGTGCGCGCACTCGTCGAGCGTCCGGCCGTCGAACGACTCGGGCAGCTTCGCCTTCGGGTCGGCCACGCTCTGCAGCGCGTGCTGCACGATCCGGGGACCATGGTTGCGGTGCCAGACCGCGGCCACGCGGCGATTGGTGCGAACCAGGCCGAGGGCCTCGTGCTCGTGCCGGTGGATGACCTCCTCCAGCTCCCGTCCTCGACGCGTGGCGCGGATCTCGTCCTGCGCGCGCTGGAGCGCGGCGAAGGCGGGGGCGTTCTTCGGGAGTGCTTGTTTGGCGACGGCAGGGGCGGTGCGTTCCTTCGTGCCGAACTGCGTCGTGTCGATCTTCAGGCCGAATTTGAACTGGGTGGTGAACTGCTTCTGGATCTCGCCGATCGGGCAGGCGTAACCGAACTTCGGAAAATCCTCGTTATCGACGCCGATGTAAATTCCGGCGATCTTCTGTGAATTCATGTACACGATGCCACCCGAGTCGCCGGAGGCGGTCCATTCGACCGCATTTTCCGGAGCGGCAAATTTCAGGAGGTGCGTCATCTCCCAGACCTCTGCGGTAGTCGGAGACTTCAGCGGCATGTTGGCCGAGATGTCTACCAGCAGGCCACCTTGTTTTCCCGTCCTCCAGCCACGCTTGAAGACGAACTTGCCGTACTTCTTGTCTGCTTTTTCGAGCGCTTCGAGACCGCCCTGAAATGTCTCAACCCCAACGATAGGAATTGGAGGATCTGGAGCATTCTCCACCTCCGCATACCACTGAACGCCGGCACGCAGTTCCACCACCCCGATATCGGCGGTCTCGTTCTGCTGCGCGAACCAGACGTCGCCGATCTCGTTGCTGGTCGTGCAGCATTTAGAGCAACGCGAGCAGAGATAGGGCTGGCCGACCGGTGGCCCACCGCGCGCGGCACGCGTTTCTTTGCGGTTGCTGTAGAGCACGTGCTGCGCCGTGATCATCACGGCGCGCGGCGTCTCCTCTTCGGTCCAGGCAAAGCAACCGAGGCTGCCCGACCGTCCGGATTCGTGCATGTCGATCTTCACACCTGCCCGCAAAGGCCGTATCCAGCGGCCATCGGGGACATCGCCGTCGGCCTGCAGCCGGAGGAACCCTGACTCGTTCACATCCGTAGGAATCCCTTCGATCTGCGTTGGTAACCGCTCGTCCAGTGATAGAGCCTCGATCGGCATCTTTCGCAACACGTAGATGCGAATCACCGGCTCGTCCGTGTGAACCCCCGCGCGCGTCCTCCAGCCATACCCGATCCCCACCACGCCCGGGTGGGCGAGGATCCGTTCGGAATATTCGTCCTTGATGGCAATGGCGCGTTCGGTCTCGGTCATCGTGCTCCTCAGGTCAGGGCGGAAACGAGGTCGCCGTATGTCGTTCCGCCGAGGCGGGCGACGTCGTCTTCGCAGCGGTCGATGTCGGCGGCGAAGGAGGGAGAGGCGTAGCGCCTGAAGATGGCGGTCAGGCTGACGTGCAGCGGCTGCAGGATCTGCCCCAGCAGGCGCGACGGCTTCCAAGGTTCCTGATTCGGCATCCTCTCTCCTCAGGCGGACGGCACCGTGGGCGGATCACTCGCTCGCAGCCGCGCGAGAATCTGATTGTAGGTCGCTCCTCCAAGCGTCAGGAGAAGCCGTTCATGCGCGCGGACATCCTCCGCCAGTGCCGGGCTGCCAAAGCGTCGGAAGATCGCGGAGATACGCGTCACGCATTCTGCAAGCGGCCTGTCGTTGAGAACGACCGGCATCGGCTCGTCCGGCTTGTTGACCGCGTGGATGATGGCCTGCATGAGCCCTGGCCCGGCGTAGCGGTTCCAGACGGCGGCTACGCGCCAGTTCTCGCGGAGCAGCAGCCGCACCTCGGCGACATGATTCCGGACGGTATCCCGGTACCGCCGTCCTTCAGCCGTCGACGCAACCTCCGTTTCCGCGTCGCGCAGCTTTTGCCGGAGCATGGGAGCGAGCGCCGGCACCGGCGCCGGTGGTGACGCAGGCTGGCCACCAGCGGCGGGAGCCGGCGCTGCCGGAACGGTGCGGATGGTGTTCGCCACGGTCTCGACCGGTATCTCGATCCCGAGGGCGTCGAGCACGACGCCGATCGGTGTGGCCAGTCCCATCCCTTTCTCCTCGATCCACCCCCAAAGCAACGCCACCACGCGGTTTTGCTGGTCGAGCACGACGCTTCCCGAGTCACCGTCCGTTGCAAACGGCTTATTGTTGACCGATCTGATGAGGTATTGGTCGTAGAACACCATCCCAAGGTCGCCGATTGGCTCCTTGCTGAACGCGTAACAATTCCCTTCGCTGGGCAACTTTTCGGAGTAACAGGCGATGATACCCTTGGTTTCACCAGTCGCCGCCCCGCGTTTCCAGACCGTCGGCCTTACCTCCGCCTTTGAGTGGATCTCTTCGTCAGGAATGCGGCGCGAGCCATTGAGCAGGTGTGCTACCGGAAGGTCTGAAGGCTCCGGGACGCCGGAGGGGCGAATCTGAATTTCATTCAAGTAGGTGACCCCGGTGAGAAGCTCGATCAGGCCGGCATCCAGGCTGTGCGCCTTCGCAGCAGTCGCAGCGTCTCTGGTCATCGTGTAATGCGTTTCGCCCACGCGCCCGATCTTCCGGCCGCTGCAGCAGGATGAGAGGACCGGCTGACCAACGTCCTGGCCCGCTTTTCCCTTTTTGCTAACTCCGATGAGCACATGGGCATTGGTCAGGCCGACGGGCCGGCCGTCTTTCGTGGCAATGCAGCCGAGCGTACCGGGGCTCGTAAAAGCTTCGATTTGAATCCCCCCGCGCAGGTTCGGATACTCCTTCATGTCGTTGGAGTCGATTCCCAGACACGTCCGCGGACTCGCAATCTGCACAACGTCCGTGTGAAGGCCGTGGATGCGCGGCGGGATGCGCTGCTCCGCCGGCAAATCGTGCAATGGGAGTTTGCGCTCGACGCCGACGACGAGCGCCGGCTCCTCGGTCACTCTCCCGTTCACCGTCCTGCACCCGACGTAAATCAGAGTCGTTCCCGCGATGCCGGCCAGTTCCTCGCGCGCGGCGAGGCGGACGGCACGCTCGTTCAACGGATCAGGGCGTCTCATTTGGTCGGCTCTTTGACTTCATCCGTGATGGCAATGGCGCGTTCGGTCTCAGTCATCAGTGCTCCTCAGGCCAGGGCGGAAACGAGGTCGCCGTATGTCGTTCCGCCGAGGCGGGCGACGTCGTCTTCGCAGCGGGCGATGTCGGCGGCGAAAGAGGGAGAGGCGTAACGGCTGAAGATGGCGGCGATGCGCCGGATGCAGTCGCGGAACGGCTTGCCGGCGATCGTCTCCGGCAGCCGCGCCTCCGGTTGCTGGACCACGGCCAGCGCCGCGTGCACGATCTCCGGGCCGCCGTTGCGCTTCCAGACCGTGGCCACGCGCCTGTTCCGGTTCACCAGCTCGCGCGCCTCCTCCTGGTTCCGCTCGATGACCGCCGCATATGCGCGTCCCTTCTCCGTCGCGGTCAGCTCGTCGCGCACGGCGGTCAGGCGCGCCGCCATCGCGGCCGGGACTTCGCCGAAGCCGCCGATGGCGATGGTGCGCTTCTCCACCTGATGGGCCGGCGCGTTCTTCGGTTTCGGAGCCTTGTGCACCTGGCCGAGCTTGTCGGCCGTGGCGATCTCCAGGGTCAGCGGCTCCGGACCGGATTTGAAGGCGGCGATGATGTCCCCGATCGCAGAGGCTCGAGCCAATTTCGTCTGGCCGCGCGAAAGGATGCCGAGCACCTCGTCCTGCTCATTGAGCAGCGCCGATCCCGAATCGCCCGCGCACATCATCCAATCGTTGCCGATGCTGTCGATCAGCAACGACAGGTTCAGCTTGTTTTTCGGGTCGACCTTGCAATCGAGATAGTCGAAGGCCAGCGGCGACATGTCGATGCAGCGAAGAATCCCCTTTCGCAAGCCGGTCTTCATCCCGCGTTTGCGAACGGGGTACTCCGGCGGAAGTGTCGTGAGCGTTCGGCTGCCCCGGACGGATGCGTTGCTGAACTTGCCGTCGCCGTCGTCTTTGGCGCCGGCGATCTCCGCACACCACTTCACCCCCTCCTCGAGGGCGATTGCGGCTACATCCAGCGACGGAATGAGCCGCATGCCGTACCCGAAGATGTCCGAGCAACACGCCGAGCACCTGCAGCAATCGTAAAGCGTCGGCTGTCCGACCTTCTGCCCGCCGTCGTCCCGCAGGCTGCAAGCGTCGACCAGCACGTGGTAGCAGGTGAGCATCACCACGGTCTGCCGGTCGGGGTCGGGGTCCTTATCGATGATCCTGGCCAGACAGCCACCGGTCCCGTTGGCCTCGAAGATCTCTTTGACCGACGTGAGGAGCACGTCTCTGCTCCGGATCAGGACGCCGCCGACCAGGGGACGATACTTCTTCGCGTCGAACGGCTTCGCATTCTCGTCGGGACAGCCGGTGACGTCCTTCGGCGACTCCCTCTGTTCAACGTCGGTGGGAATCCCCTTGATCAGCTCCGGAATCGAGTTGCTGGGGGGCACATCCTGCTTGTGGGTGGTAAAGACGACGATCGCCGGCCCGTCGAACCACTTCCCGTCTTTCACTTTCGGACCGAGTCCGACGCCGAAGACGTTCGGCAGCTTCAGGAGCTCTTCCTGCGCCGCCTCCTTGATCTTCCGCGCGTGGGCCCAGATGGCCTCTTCGTCCGATTCAGGCACCGTTCACTGAGGAGGTGCCGGATCGAACCATTTCCCTACCCGGCGTTTGCCGCGGGTGCTCGTGAATCTACCGCACCACCTGATCGGCATCCACGATCCCGGCCTCCTCCTTCATCGGTGCAGGGACTGGTCACCTCAACTAAGTACAGCACCCCGGAAATAGGTGTCCAGTCCTCGCTGCGGGAGCCGCCGAAGGCGGCGAAAGATCTGTAGACCCGGCCTTCAGGCCGGGTTCCGCGAGGGCAGATTTTTCGAGCCCGCGTAGCGGGCGACAGTACACCAACATCGCGCAGACGTTCTTTGCTGTCGCCCGCTACGCGGACTTGCCTGGCGGGCGCCTGGTGAACCCGGCCTGAAGGCCGGGCCTACAGATCTTTCGCCGCTTCCGGCGGCTCCCGAGGAGAGCGCCCCGTAAGCCAGGGAATGGCAGACAACCGACAACTGACAACTGACAACATCAAGGCTGGGAGCTGTACTCAGGAGGGGCCGGAACGAGCCGCTACCGCCGCGCCATTCTGGTCATCTGCCGCGGACGCTCGTGAATCTCCCGCGCCACCTGATCGGCATCCACGTCGACCCGCACCAGCACCGTTTCGTCGTCGCGGGCGAGGATCACCAGCTCGATGCGCTCGCCTTTCGGCTTGGCGTAGATGAAGCACCACTCGTCGCGCCTGTTGGACCAGACCTGCACGAGAGGGGTGAAGCCCGGTCCGATCTTGGAGCGCAGGATCTCCTTGAGCTGTTGGGCGTCGAGATCCTCGGTCCCTTCGAACGTGGCCAGCTGGAAGTCGTAAACCCCCTTCGGCTCGACCGCACGGACCATGAAGCGGGCCACGCCGAGGAACGGAATCCAGACCCGCTTGACCCCGCGATGGCCGTCGATGGCGCGGGCGATGGCGTTGAAGTCCGCCTGCGCCGGAACCGCCGCGGCGACCAGGAGAAGAACCAGCAGCAGGCGCTTAGTGATCGTGATCATCGTCGTCGTCGTCCTTATGAGACATGTTGGGGATGCCGAACTGCCCTTCGAGGTCGGCCAGGCGGTCGATGTCGATCGGGCCGTTGATGTTCACCACGGTGAACTCGCGCGGCTCGGCGGCGATGATGACCAGGCCGTGGATCTTGTCGCCGCGCATGTCGGCGTAGATGTTGACGTTGTCTTTCTTCTTGCTGCGGACGGTGACCAGCGGCTTCCACGACGGCCCGAGCTGCGTCTTGATGCGGTCGACGAGCTTCATGTCGTACTCGCCCGCCTTGGCGAACTCGTAGCTGCGGACATAGATCCCTTTGAGGCCGCTGATCATGTCGCGGATGGCCCGTTCGTCTTTGTTCTTGCCGGAGAAGAACTTGGCGGCCACCCGGAGCATGTCGGCGTCGATGGTGAGGTCGACCACTTCTTCGGCGCGGTCGGCGAGGCCGGGGAAATCGAGGTTGATCTGCTGCGCGGCGGCCGGCATGGCCACGGCGAGGGTGAGGACGAGGGTGAGGACGGTCTTTCTCATGGGTATTGCTCTCCTTAGGGTCTCGGGGTCCCGATCTGCTGCACTTCCTGCTGCGCGTAGCGAACCTTCTCGCCGGCGATGCGCATCGCCGTGAGGATCTGCTCCTTGGCCGCCTCGCCGCGGCGGTGCTCGACGACGCGGTGCGTCGCGTAACCGCCTAGAAGGAGGCCGAGGGTGACGGACGCGGCCGCGGCACGCCACCAGACCGGACGCCTGTGCGTCTGTTCCGCTTCGATTCGCTCGAGCACACGCCCCGCGAAGCCGGCCGGCGGCGACTCGCGGCGCAGTACGCGCTTCAGATCGTTTTCGAGATTCATGACTGCTTCTCCAGTTTCCTGCGCAACGCCTGCAGAGCGCGGTGCAGATGACTCTTGACCGTGTTCACGGGCATTCCGACGATCCGGCAGATCTCCGACGGATCGAGGTCTTCCTGATAGCGCAGCGTCACCACGGCCCGCTGCACGTCGGGAAGCTGTTGGACGAGTTGTTTGAGGCGGCGGTCGAGCAGCGGATCCTGCCACTTGTCGGCCGCCCGCAGCTCGACGGCGTCGTCGAGGCTGACCGCCTTCATCTTCACGCGGCGCTGGACGTCGATGCAGCGCCGCGTCGTGACCTGCCGCAGCCAGAAGAGCAGGTGGGCGTCCGACTCGATCGAGCCGAGGTTCCGGTAGAGCTGGAGGAAGGCATCCTGCGCCACCTCCTCGGCCCGGGAACGGTCGCCGAAGAAGTGGAAGGCCAGACCGTAGACCATCCCCTCATGCTGCTCGACCAGGTCCGCAAATGCCTCGTGATCCCCCGCCTGCGCCCGGGTGAGCGCGGTCGGAAAGTCGAAGGTCTGCGGGACGATTGCCGTCATTCTGCAGGCTATATACGGAAGGTTCGGGGGGAGGGGTGCAAAAAAATTGCTGCCGGTTTCCGGGTTCCCGCCGGTTGGTGTCCGGTTGCCGCCAAACGTTGTCGGTTGTCGGTTGTCAGTGATCTGCCAGTCCTCGGCTTCGGGTTGAGGTTCGCGAGTGCCGTCCAGGCGAGAAATGGCAGACGCTTTCACAGCGCGGGGCGCCGAACCTGAGAGGCTACCGCAGCCGCCGTAGGCGGCGGAAGATCTGTAGGCCCGCCCTTCAGGGCGGGTATCGTGCGGCCCTACGAAGGCGAGTCCGCGAAGCGGGCGATAGAACAGTGGTCACGCGCAACCCTCTGCTGTCGCCCGCTTCGCGGACTTGCCTTGTCTCCTCAACGTACCCGGCCTGAAGGCCGGGTCTACAGATCTTTCGCCGCCTTCGGCGGCTGCGGCGGATCGCTCTTGCGAGGCCTAAAAGGCGATCTCTTCACAGCCTCTGAGTGCCCCGACGGGGCTCCGGAAATGAGCCGGGGGGGTGGCGCGAAGCGCTTACCCCCGGATACGGCACGTCCCCGTATCTCGTGCCCCGGAGGGGCACCGGACGCGTGACACACGAGCTCCGATGCCCCTCCGGGGCACGAGATCTAGGGGTCCTCGTATCCGGGGGTAGGCGCTTCGCGCCAACCCCCGGCTAATTTCCGGCACGCCTCCGGCGTGCAGGTGAGCGTTTGGCGCCGGTCTCCTCGAACTTGACGAGGCGCGCCCGGCTGATCCCCCCGCGCCGCGCCAGTTCCGCGCGGCGGATGCCGGCTTTCATGCGCGCGTCGCGGATCCGGAGTGCAGGACGAGGAAAAGTCAGTACGGTTCGGCGCGCGCAGCGATGAGGAGCCCGTGCCGGGCCTGCCGAGCCATGCCGGAAAGCGTGGCTCGGGCTGCAGAAAGCCTCCCGCGCACGTCCGGTACGCTCGCGCCGGCGTTCGGAACCTCGCCCGCAACGGCAGGTCGTTCGACGTCACGTCCGGAACGTGCGGTGTCACGTGCGAAACGTGCGGCATCACTTCCAGAACGTGAGGTGTCACGTCGGAAGCGTGCGGTGTCACGTCCGTAGCGTGCCGCGTCATGTTCCGGACGTACGGCGTCACATCCGGAACGTGCCGCGCTACGTCCGGAACGTGCAACGTCAC
>DASPHC010000060.1:0-17817 GCA_035629865.1 Thermoanaerobaculia bacterium
GGACTCTTCAGCCTCGTGAGTTCATCTAAGCTCGTCCGACAGTCCTGAACAAGATCACCAACTGGAGAGCCGGATGCGGGAGATCCGCCCGTCCGGTTCGGAGGGAGGGGGAGGCCGGAAGGCCTCTCCCTACCCCTATCAGATCTCCACCTGCGCCTTGTCTCCCACCACCACGATCGCCAGCTTCTAAGCAACCCTCTGAAAACACGAAACGCCGCGAAGTCGCGGCGCATGAGAGCTGATCTTTGGCGGGGCCGACGGGGCTCGAACCCGCGACCTCCGGCGTGACAGGCCGGGGGTCTAATGTTTTCAGGTTACTGACTCTCGGGAGCTTCTCGCCGCGTTACCCTCTCGAAAAAACCATGACGACCAAACGGGGTACCTTCCTCCGATTCTCCGCCCGCGCGGCGCTCGGCGCCGTCGCGCTCTTCACGCTGGCGCTCCACGCGCAAACGTCGTTTCAGGTGGGCGTGGCGAAGAAGAACATCACCCCGTGTCCTCTCAACCTCTTACCGTGTCCCTCGGATTACATCACGCTGACGGCGCAATCGGTGAAGACGACCGGAGGGGGCGCCGCGACGGCGAACAGCGTCGGCGGCGACTACGACGGCACGCGGTCCGATCTGACGGTTCGCGCGCTGCTGCTCGAGGATCCGAACCACAACCGCGCGCTGGTGATCACCGCCGACCTTCTCGGCTTCAGCGCCGAATTCGTGAAGGACGTGCGCGCGCGCATCAGCAGGCAGATCGCGGGTCTGGCGCCGCAGGCGATCCTGATCAACGCGTCGCACACGCACAACGCCCCGGCGGTGAAGCACCTGGTCGGAATTACCTGCACGTCGCTGGCAGCGGAGGCCGTGCCGCTGCCCGAGTACGTCGAGGCGGTGAAACAGCGGATGGTCGCTGCCGCGACGGACGCCGCCTCGGCGACGCAGGCCGTGACGCTGCACTTCGGCACCGGGCCGACCACCGTGGGCGGATATCGCCGCAGGAACGAGGGCCCGGGATATCCGCCGTTTCAGACGGCGTACGAGCAGACCCTGCACGTTCTTCAGGCGAAGAGCGGCAGCTCCGTGATCGCGACGCTCTTCTCCGTCGGCGTCCACACCCACACCGCATTCGGAGGTGCCTATCTCACCGCTGATTTCCCGTCCGATGCGCGGAAGATGCTCGAGGCGGAGAAGCCCGGCTCCGTCGCGCTGTTCGTGCAGGGATTCGGCGGCGACATCAATCCGATCGGCGGCAAGGTCCAGCTGGGGCAGGATCTGGCCGCCGACGTCAACTCCGCGGCGTCATCGGCGGTGGTACTGCAGGGCGACCTGGCCACGGCCTCGGTGACCGCTCGCCTCCCGATGAACGCGAACACGCCGTCGTGGGCCCTCCCGACTTCGGCCGCGTTCCGGTCGTGGCCGCATGACGGGATGCCGGAACTGCCCGTCGAGCTGCAGATGATCCGCATCGGCGGCGATCCTGCGAAGCCCACGTCGTGGACGCTGCTGGCGAGCGCGCATGAAGTCGTTTCGGAGTACGGGCCGAAGGTGCGGGCCAGGATTCCGGAGCGCACGAACCTGACGCTGGCGGGCTACAGCAACGCGGTGGAGAGCTATCTCCCGACCGAGCGCATGGCGCAGTTTGACAAGTCGCTTTGCGGGCTCTGGCCGAACGGCTACGAAGGGTGCGGCTCGTTCCACCTTTATTACCGCGGCCTGCCGGCATGGACCGACAACGCGTTCCTCGAGCCGATCGCGGCGCTGAGCCGGGAGCTCGACGATACGCTGGCGGACGATTTCCAGACCGTGACCCGCGACTCGGCGAAGTGGAACAATCATGTCCTCGCCCGCATCGGCTGCGATCAGCCGTACGACGCGGCGGTCTCGCTGTCGCAGGGCAGCGGCGAGCTGCAGATCGCGCCGCTGAATGCGGTGGCCGGCTATCACTACAACGGCTACGTCTCGGCGCGCACGTACGACTTCCGCGGCCGGGAGGCCACCGTCGAGATCAGGGGCTTCCCGACAGGCGTCTCCGCGGAGATGCTGATGTCGGTCGGGCCGCATGGTCAGCATCTCTATCGCTTCAACGTGCAGGGCACGGCGGCCGGTGTCCGGTTGTACGCGCATTACTGGACTGCCGACGGCAACCCGCGCTACTTCCTGGCCGGCAATTACAACGCCGCGGCGCAACGCCACCTGCGCATCCGGCACGACGTGCCGACGGACCAGGTCCTCTGGGAAACGAGTCCCGACGGCACGAGCTGGACGCAGGTGTTCGCGTGGCCGCGCGAATTCGACCTGTCGGCGGTACGGGCGGAACTGACGGCCGGCTCGTGGCAGTCCTCGCCGAATCCCGGCGTCGCCCGCTTCGGGCCCTTCCGTTTGCGGTGAGCCGCTCTGCCCGCCGGGAACCGACGGTGGGGCGTCCGAGGGTAGGGATCGGTCGCCGCGGCGGCTCTCCTCGGTATGACGCCTTCAAATTCGACGCCCATCAAATACGTCGTCGTGGTCATGCTCGAGAACCGGTCGTACGACAACATTCTGGGCTGGCTGTATCAGCCGTCGAATGCCGCGCCGTACAACCTGCCTCCGGCCGGCCAGGCGAATCTGAACGGATTGAGCGGCAATAACGTCAATCCCAATCCGGCCGACCCGGCCGGGCCGCCGCTGCTCGCGCAGAACCAGTTCGCTACGACGGACGTGAACGGCACGTTGTATCCGGCGACGGCGAATCCGGTGTTCGATCCGGGCGAATGGTTCGGCGACATGGCCCAGCAGATCACCGGATCGTCGTCGCTGGTGACGTCGAATCCGTACGCGCCCGATGCTTCCAATCCGTATCAGCCGCAAGCGGCCGCGGCGATGCAGGGATTCACGCTCAATTACGCAAATCCCGGAACGTTTCCCGGCACGCCCGTGCCGCCAACCGGCACGAACCCCGCGGACGTGATCAATTACTTCACGCCGGCGCAGTTGCCAGTGACGGCGTTTCTCGCCGCCAACTACGGGGTATGCGACCAGTGGTTCGGCTCCGCGCCGGCGCAGACGTACGTGAACCGCGCCTTCGCCCTGACGGCCGGGCCGCTCTACGGCACGCTGGACGGAACGACGGAGACGTGGACCAACGACTACTGGCTCGTCAAGTTCGGCGGAGGCGGCAAGCTCTCGACGGTGCCGTCGCTCCTGGACCAGCTCGACACTGTTCTCACGCCGCAGTCGCCGGCGAATGCGAACTGGAAGGTTTACTTCCACGACTACTGCCTCTCGATGGTCACGGTGGGATACGTCAGCGGCAAAGGAGCGAGCAGCGACAACATCAACGTGTCGACGGTGGACACGACCGACTACCCCGACATGTCGAACGGCGAGCCGGGAGTGCCGCCGCAGCTCGGTGCGCTCCCGGCGACCTTCCTCGCGGACCTCACCGCCGGCTCGCTCCCGGCCTTCTCGTTCATCGAGCCGCGCTACTTCCTCGGCTACGCGAGTTTCGAGAGCGCCAAAAGCGGCGCGACGACGTTCTACGCGCCGAACAGCAATCATCCGGGAAGCGCGTCGTACCCGCCGCTCACCGGCGCCACGGGGAACCGTCCGCCGAACGATGTGATGAGCGGGGAGCTGCTGCTCCTGGAGATCTACAACGCCCTGGTCGGAGCGGTGGACTCGAACGGCAACGCGATCTGGGATGAAACGCTGCTGGTCGTCACGTACGACGAGAACGGCGGGATGTACGACCACGTACCACCGCCGGCGGCGGTGCCGCCAGGTCAGTTCAACGGCACGGCACCGATCACCATCCCCGCGGCGTCGGACACGGAGGACCCGGCCGCCGCAAACTTCGGCTGGAACGTGCTCGGCCCTCGCGTCCCCGCGATCGTCGCGTCGGGACAGATCGCGCAAGGCTCGACCGTGCGCGATGCGGGAGGAGCGCCATTCGATCACACCTCGATCATCAGTACTGCGTTCGAGGTCTTCGGCCTGGCCACGAAAAGCACGCCGTCGCTGACCTCACGCGATGCCGCCGCACCGACGCTCGTGCCGTTCCTCGCCGGAAGCGGCGTCAATGACACCGGTCCATTCAGCGGCGCCATCGTAGCGAATCCGAGCTTCCTGACGTTTGCGCCGACCGGCACGCCCTACGCGCCGCAACTAATTGTCGTCTCCGCAGGCACGAACGCCCTCAATTGGACGACCGCCACCTCGTGGCTCAACGTCACCGCAACGACCACGACGATCGGGCCCACTAGCGGGCCGACGTACCTCCTGACGCTGAGCGTGTCCGTCGCCACCGAAAACCTGCCGACCACCCCCGCCACCGGAACCATCACCGTCGTGGCCGAGAACATCGCGGAACCGTTCTCGATCACAGTGACGTTGAACGGGTGAGCGTTCACCGTGAATGTTGTGCTCACCCTGCTGCTCCGCAATCTCGACGCCGATTCGGCAAGGGCTGGCACGGCCTGACTCTCCGCGGCTAGTCTCGTGGCCTGACGGCGAAGGAGCGCTGTGGCGTCAGCGCGAAGAGGTCGTTATTCGGTGTCGCGGTCTCGACCATCAGCCCAGCGACCAGCTGCCAGCTCGCGCTCGTCGAATGCGGCTCGTTCGTCGAAGGCGCGACCGCGACCCACGACGAGCCGTCGTAGCTCACGACATCGTTCGGACTGTACGTCGTGCCGCTGTCCCCGGTCCACGCCAGTGCAGGCCGGGCCTGCCTGTTGCGCCGGTCGGTCCGGTTGCGCCCGGAGCGCCGCTCGGGCCGGCGAGCCCCTGCGGTCCGGCCGGTCCGTCGTCACCGCGAGGACCCTGGTCGCCACGAGGGCCGGGCGGTCCTTCGAACCCCTGCGGTCCGGCCGGTCCCTCCTCACCGCGAGGACCCTGCTCACCACGAGAGCCGGCCGGTCCGGCTGGCCCCGTCGCGCCCATCGGACCGGGCTCGCCCGGATCGCCTTCCATGCCGGTCGCGCCCGGAGGTCCTGCGGGTCCGTTCGTGAGCAGCTCGTTGCGAAACACCATCTCGAAGCCGGCCGCGTCCTGACTGGTGTTCGCCACCTGCGAGCCGAGGACCAGCGCGCGGCCGCCGCCGGCGGTGGCGGTGACGCGGATGGCGCCGTCCTCGATCGTGCCGGCGAAGAGCGCCGCGACGCTGAGCTGCCTCGGCTCCCACGGCCGGAGGGTGGACTGGGTCCGTGCCGAGAACATTGGCGTTTGCGTCGAGGGCCGCGAGCTCGACGGTGATCGTGTCCCCGCCGGTCTCGACGAGGAACACGTTGTAGCCAAAGTCGGCGTTCTGCCGCACTCCCTGCAGCACGCCCCCCTCGCCGAGCGCGACGCCGAAGTCGGACGGGACGCCGGCGCTGAACAAGCCCTGCGAGGCGGCGACGGTCTGGCCGTCATTCTGGTTGTAGAAGAAGAGGCGGGTGACCGGGGGACGCCCGAAACGTGCGAACGCGGCAAGTAACGGCTGGTGAGTGCTTTAGTGTGCGCGCCCATTCCGGGCGAGGAACGGATGACACACGTTATTCGACCATCGGGTTGCCTGGCCTGCGCGACGGTGATGCCCTAAAGCGCGCATCATCCTCCCGTCATCGCGAGCGGAGGGCGGGAGGGTGTGAGGGAGCGGAGGGATCTGTACGACGAAAAGCGCTCCGATCGACGCGCGACTCCAACCGCATGACGTACAAATCCCACTTTTGGTCGCCCAGATCCCTCCGCTCCCTCCCACCCTCCCACCCTCCGCTCGGGATGACGGGAGGGTGGTTCGCGGATGACTCGGCCGCGTTGGTCTTCTGAATGCGTTTGTGGCGTTCCGCGCGAGGCGTGTGGCGTTCCGCGCGAGGCGTGTGGCGTTCCGCGCGAGGCGTGTGGCGTTCCGCGCGAGGCGTGTGGCGTTCCGCGCGAGGCGTGTGGCATTCCGCGCCGGGCGTGTGGCATTCCGCGCGGGGTGTGTGGCATTCCGCGCGGAGCGTGTGGCGTTCCGCGCCGGGCGTGTGGCATTCCGCGCGGGGCGTGTGGCATTCCGCGCCGGGCGTGCCGCGGTGCAACACAGAACGTGTTGCGTTCCCGCGCGGGCGTGCTGCGTTGCAACCCGGAACGTGTTGCGTTGCGGCGTGGGCGTGTTGCGTTGCAACCCGGAACGTGTTGCGTTCCCGCGCGGGCGCGCTCCGTTGCAACCCGGAACGTGTTGCATTGCCGCGTGGGCGCGTTGCGTTGCAACACAGACGCGCTGCGTTGCAACACGCGGTGCGTTGCGTTGCAGCACGGGCGTGCTGCGTTGCAACACGGAGTGCGTTGCGTTGCTGCGTGAGCGTGCTGCGTTGCAACACCGAGCGTGTTGCGTTGTCGCGGGGAAGTGCGGCGTTGCAACACGAAGCGCGCGGGGTTGTCGCGCGGGCGTGTGCCCATGCAGCACGGAGCGTGTCGTGTTGCCGCATGGGAGCGTGGCGTTGCGGCACGAGCGTGGGGAGTTGGAGCACGGGCGGGACGGCGACGTTGCAAGGTGTGGGCTTCGAGGATTCTGCCTGTGTTCTCCGGAAATCCGGCCGGTTCCGCAGGTGGTGTGCGATGACGGCCGCACGAGACCGAGCCCTGCAGCGCGCGGTGAAGGCGACCGAGGCCCGATTCGACGAGCGTGTGACCCGTCACCTCCCGCCATTCCTTCGCCACTCACCTGCCTGGGGCGCGGCCACGACATTCGCACCGTCCCGGAGCTTCTCGCCCACCGGCGACGGCTCAGCCTCGGGCGAATGATCGCTACAGCGAGGCGAGCGCAGCGTTCGCCACGGCCAACACGACGAGCTGCGGGTTGCCGCCGGCTGGGGCGGGGAACGCATTCGTGACGACCGCAATGGCGATGTCCCGATCGGGGAAATAGATGAGAAAACTCTGGAACCCATTGATTGCGCCGTTGTGCAACACGGCCGGACGCCCCAGCACTTTCTTCACCTCCAGGCCGAGCCCGTAAGGCACGACGGTGCTGTTTGCGAGTGGTGCGGGGGTGATCATGGTCGCGTACGAGGCAGGCAGCATGGCGTAGCCGGTTGCGAGGAGGTGCGACCAGCGAGCGAGATCGGATGCGGTGGAGCAAAGCGAACCGGAAAACAAGATAACCGACGGGTGGAATGCCGGCATTCGCATCCACGTCGCTACCGGTCGGCCATACCCTTCAGGCAGCGGCAGGGTGGACGTTCCGCACACGCCGGTGTCGATGAGTCCAAGCGGCAACGCGAGCTCACTCTGGATGAAATCGGCGAACGAGCTGCCCGTGATCGATTCGATTGCTAAGCCGAGCAGCATGTAGCCGGCGTTGCTGTAGCTCCACTTGGTGCCAGGCGGGAAATCGAGCAGTTGCCCGTTGTTCAGGCCCTTGATGGTCTGCTCACGCGTGACCGGCGCAGTAAGGTCAAGCCACGGCGGCCCGGGTGGGAACCATTCGCGACGAGCTCCCGACGTGTGGCTGAGGAGTTGCCGCAGTGTGATCGTCGCTCCTCGCGGGTTGAACCCGGGTACGAACTTCTCGATGCGATCGTCGAGTGTCAGAGCCCCGCGCTCCGCCAGGCGGAGAATCGCCGCCGCTGTGAATTGCTTCGTGATCGAGCCGACCTGCAACACCGATCGCGGCGTTGCGGCAGTCGCGCTCTCTCGATCGCTCATGCCGAATGCCTCTGAGTAGATGACGCGGCCGCGGTGTGACACCGCGATCTGAACCGCCGGAACGCCGGCCGCCATTGCAGCTTCGGCGGCCTGACGTGCCGCTGTCACGAGGGCCGCCGGCGCGACGGGCGCCGCCGGGGGCTGCACCGCCCGCCTCTTCGGCGCCGCGGCGACAGGAAGGTGACCGAGTATCAGAAGCAGGGCGAGGAGTGCTCGAGTCATTGGATCGTCCCCAGGATCGCGGCGCCGGAGATGCGCGCCCGTGAGCGTCACGATCCAGTGAACGAATTCTCTTCCTGATACGACCCGCGTGGGCGAGGGGGACTGACCGGGGGCCTCCGGCGGGCAGCGCACGGCGCTGCACCCGTTTGTGAGAGCTTCGGCGTAAACACGATCGGTCGCGATGCCGGCGGTGGCGCAGCAATCAACGGGTGCAGCGCCGTGCGCTGCCCGCCGGAGGCCTCTCGGTCAGTCCTCTCGTCACGGCCGCTGAGCAGCGTCACGCGCCCATGCTCGACCACCACCCGCACCCCCGAGCCGATCGCGAATCCATGCTCTTCGAGCCACCGTCCCGACATTCGCAAGTACGGCACGACCGCCTCGGGGAGGGTGCGCCGCACGATGCGCCGCGACGAGAGCGTGAGGACGTACGGCGCCCGCGCCGGCCGCGGTTGGGGTTCTTTACGAGCCACGATCGGCCGTTCGATTGCTTTCCGCACGCGGCGACGCCGCGGACGGCTGAGCGCCGGAAGATGGCGGATGGCGTCGGACAGACGTGAGGACATTGCGGATCACCTCCAAGTCGTTCGGGTCAGCAGGCGCGGTCGCTCGCTCTGGCCTCAGGCCAGGCGATCGCCTCCGCGAGGCCGGGGATGAGCCGCGCGAGGCGCTCCTGATTCACGTCCGTCAGCTCCTCGAACATCCGCGTCAGCATCGCGTCGACCGACTCCCGCCCGTCATCCGCCAGCACCTGCAACGCCCCGATCTGATACTGCGGTAGGCGCACCGTGAGCTTCCGCGTCCGCAGAGCGGGCGGGAGGATCAACGTCGCATCCCGCCCGAGCGCCTCCTCGACGGCCGTCAACGGCCACTGCTGGAGGGCGTAAGCCGCCAACTCCCGCAGCTCGATTCTCTTCCCGCTGCACGTCTCGACGGCCTCGATCTCGCCGTGGCGGATGGCCGCGTTCATCTCCGCGCGCGGCCACCCCAGCAGGCCCGCCACGTCGGCGATCGTGACGCGGGACTCGTGATGTAGGAAGATGGCACGGATGCGTTGGATGAGGGCTGGGTCGAGCATGTTCTTTCGTCTCCGATGTATCACCGAAATAATATATCCCACACTTCATATTGTCAATCGTTTGGAGCTTCGATGCCGTTGACGCGTACACTTGGAGAACTGCTGGGCGAACGAGTGCGCGAACTGCGGCAGAAGCGAGGTCTGACGCAGGTTGATCTCGGCGAGCGCTTGAGCCTCCCGCAGAGCCGAGTCAGCGAGATCGAGAAAGGTTCGCGCGTTCCGAATCTCGAGACGATTTTGCGTCTAGCCCTTGCGCTGGACTGCAAGGTGTCGGTCCTGATGGCCGTCTTCGACAAGGAAGACCTCGCGAAGCTCCTACCGAGGTAATGAGGCCGTTTCACGTGCTGCTGCGGCATCTAGATACTAGCTGCGAAAGAAACGGCGAAATCCCGCAAGTCATGCTCGTCGAAATGACCGGAACTTCGCAAAATCACGTCAGCTCGACCGCTCGGAACGAAGGTACCGAACCTTCTCACATTGATCCGGCTCGCACACGCGTGGGACTACAAGTTGAGCGCGCTCGTCTTGGTGTTCGAGAAGGGAGTTCTTCGCGAAGCTCCTGTCGAGGTAGCGGCGAGATGCCGGGAACCGAGTCTGCTACCGGTGCTGCGGCATATAAAGACACACGCCGCTGCGGTGCAATGGTAGTCGGGCTGACGCAAGACCGCCGATTCGCCGCGGACGTTATCCACGCGTCCGCAAGGGTAGGGAAACCTGCCGCGGCGTCACTCCTAGCTGGGAGGAACGTGTATCCTGCTGATGGAAGGATAACTCAGGATTATCAGGCGCATGGAAGACGAACTCTCGCCCGACTCGCTGGCCCGCGAGGTGGTACGCAGCCGGATGCTGCTCCGGCTCTCGACGAGGAGCGAGCGTGGGAGCGTGTGCGTGATCGGCTGGCGGATCGTTGCATTTCACGCAATTTTTCCGGCAGCTGCGTTGCTCGCCGGCGTAGCTGAACGGACGCTCTACCTTCATGAGGCGGGCCGCGGCGTGCTGGATCACTACGGCTTCCACGCGCTCTTCCTGAGCGCTCCGCTCTTGGCATGGATGCTCTGCCGCTTCGTCGTCAAGCTCGCAGCTGTCGTCGCCGAGCCGACATGGTTTGCAAACGTGGGCAGAACTGCTGACGTCACTATGCAGGGTGAGCTCATTGGATTTATGTCGGGGCTTGACAAGCGGGGCGCGACGCTGTTGGCGCTCATGCGATCGATCGGCATCGCTGCGGTCATCGCGAACGCGTCGAGCACGAGATATCCGTTGTTGGTGTACGGTCAGGACGTCTTTGACTCGATACTGCACCCGTTCGGCTATGTTGTTGGGCGAGTATTCCTGATTTATTACTGGGTCTACCTTCTCCCTCTGCTTGTGTACTTCGCTATCATTGCCACCGTCGCCACCGTGCGTATCGCGCACCTCGTGGAGCAGTCTGACGAGCACGACCTTCGCTGCTTTGCGGCAGATGGGTGCGGCGGCTTCCGCGTGCTTGGCAAGCTCATGACCTCGATAGTTTATATGTACGTGCCGATTGCGGTCGTGGTTGCCGCGCTGTCGCTCACGCATGCAAACTTCTACCCTACGCTCAAGCTAAGCGCCGCGCTGGCAGTACTCATACCGGCACAGTTATTCCTGCCGTTCATTCGCCTACACCACGTGATGGTGTTGTTAAAGCAGCGGAAACTGGCTTATATAGAGAAGTTCTTGACCTCTACGGAGCGTGTGCTCGATGCTGATCCACCGCGTGGATGGGAGACCCGATCTATCGCACTCTATCTGCGATTCCTTGCCGGCGCATCGCTATATCAGCAAACGAGCGCGATGACGACGTGGCCGTACATGCGCAAAGATGCACTAAAATGGGTCACTCCCTTTGTGCCTCTTGCGGTCTCAACGTTAGTGAAGCAGTTCGTGCCGTAGGCTTAACGATCCACACGACTCATATCAGGATAACGTTCTCCGTGCGCCACGCCAATCGGAAAAGCGGCGTCGAGCGCCGCCATGTCACCATCAGACAACACGAGCGAGGCGGCTGCGATGTTTTCGATTAAATGTTCACGACGCGTCGTTCCGATGAGTGTCACACCGTTCGCGATGCTTTGGCGGACCCATGCGAGTGCTACTTGTGCGGGCGTTGCGTCGTAGCGGGCCGCAATGTGCTGGAGCCCTTCGAGAAGAGTAACGTTACGACGGAGGTTTTCACCCTGAAAGCGTGGCGTGCTGCGCCGATAATCATCCGGCGGTAGCGTGTCTGTCGTGCTGTATCGTCCGGTTAATAGCCCGCGCGCCAGTGGCGCATATGCAACAAAGGTAATTCCCAATGCGCGGGCTAGGGGGAACAACTCGCGTTCTGGTTCGCGAGAAAGCAAGGAGTACTCAGTCTGCAATGCAGCGATGGGGGCTGCGGCATGCGCTCGGCGGATGGAATGAGGCGCGGCTTCAGAAAGCCCAAGCTGGCGCACCTTTCCACTCGCGACCAACTCCCCCATAGCGCCCACTGTTTCATCGATCGGCACGTCCGGATCGACACGATGAAGATAGTACAAATCAATGATATCAATGCGCAGCCGCCGTAACGACGCGTCGCATGATGCCCTCACATACTCTGGACGCCCGTTGAGTCCGAGCCTCGAGCCATCCGGGGCGCGAACATAGCCGAACTTGGTGGCGATCGTCACCTGGCTCCGATAGGGCGCAAGACATTGACCCAGAAATTCCTCATTTTTATACGGGCCGTACATGTCAGCTGTGTCAAACATCGTGATACCGCTCTCGATCGCTGTATGTATCGTGGCGATAGACGCTGCATCATCGCGGCCGGAGTAGAACTCGGACATTCCCATGCATCCGAGAGCGATTGGAAATTGCGACAGCGGTCGTCGGTTGTCGGTCATGGCGCTTTGTCGGACGTTCGGCCATATGACAGTATCTGCGCTGCGAGAAGCGCATACGACCACACAACGAAGGCCCATAGGCTGGCGCGCAGCAGCGGTTGGATCGCACTGCCCCATGGCGCAGGCATTACCCATCCGAGCTTCTCAGCACACACAAGGCCAGCGATACCCCCCACCAAGATATTGAACGCGGCGGCTGTGAACCTCACCCGACCTCGGAAGGCTTGGTTCGCTGTCCACCACTTCGAAAACAATGATCGCGTGGCGTACAGCACGACGTCGCGAAGAAGGAGGACGAACGCAAGCAGTGGAGAGAGCGCACCAATCGATGTCAGCGCTACGATGAGCGCGATGTTCGTGCTCCGGTCAGCGACTCCGTCGAGGACGTAGCCAAATGCGCTTGTCACTTTCCATCGTCGCGCGAGCGCCCCGTCAGCAACATCAGTTAGCAGCATGATCACAAGGAGGATCATGCTTGCGGTCGCTACGGCGGGGTTCCGATCCACGAACAGAAACACGAATATAGGAGCACCCGCGAGTCGTGTACCCGAGATGCAGTTCACTACGGCGAAACGCGCGGACCGGCTCATCGCGAGGTTGTGAACATAGATAATCCTGAGTTATCTGTCCGGATGTCGCCGCCGCCGGAAGTCGTGATGAGTCGACTAGCGGGAGGCATAGCAGCAGCCCACCCGCCCTCCCGGACCGGTTCGCACATGTTGTGGCGTCGTTACAGATGTCGTCTCCGCGCACGACCCAGTAGCAACTGATGCTGCCTTACTCCTCCAGCACGCGTGAATAGTCGGTGGCACGGCGGTCGCCTGAGAAGGGCGACTGAAGCTCTAGCGAGGACGAACCAGGTGTTGGCGGACAGGCTTCCAAGCGGGGCAAGGTTTGTCGTTGATAGATTCACGCAAGCGGATTAGAGCCGCGCCAATTCTTCCTAGTCTTAATACGTGACGGATCGGGTTTCGAACCTAATAGCGCGTCCCAAAATGGAGAGGTTATTCCAAACCAGTGGCGACTATCTTGGAAATGGTGGAGACGGTGGTTCCACCAGCGTCGGCGGTACCATTCCGACTGCGGGACGTAAGATGTATGAATGAGGCAGTGTGTCCACTCGTAGCATAGCAGCGTGAAGAAGTACGCGAAAGATCCGGTAAGTGTTAGCTGGATATCGCGCGTGAGACCCAACAGCGTGCCGACCACCAACGGGATTGTATACATGTAGGCCCGAGTCGCGATGAAGAGCGTTTGCGTTCGCCACGGGTCTCGATGATGTTGGCGGTGGTGGATCGAAAGACGTTTTGACAACGTGGCGCCCAAAAGGCGTTGCGCTTTCATGTGTAGAAAGTATTCGTGAAGTAAACGCTCTTGGAGGTGCCACGTGATCGCCACGGCAATCGCAACGAAAAAGTCAGTCCGGGTCCATACGCCAGCAGCGACACGCGCAATCATAAAACCAAAGCTTGCCAGCATCAGGACGCGCGGACCTGACTGTCGCCAAAAAAACTGCATCGCGTCGCGCAAAGTCAGAATCTCCATCGCGTCGTCACCGGAGGTGTAGGTCGAAGCCATAATGTTTGTATCGTACGCGTTGAGGACGCCTCCCGAATCTGACCACGGATCAAGAGTTTGGCGGAGCCAGTTGAAGTGTATCATCAATCTATGCTCATGAATGGGTTTGATGTTTTCTTGCAGAAGAATTGGCTATATGCGAAGTACCGCTTGTGGTGGATAGATAACGCTGTTGCGCAATGCTTTGGAGCGTTCAGCGGTGAGTTGGTTGGGAAGCGCGTTCTAGAGATAGGCTGTGGCAGCGGTTACGGTGCGACCGTCATCAAGAGGCGTTTTAACGTCGCCAAACTGATGGCGTCAGATCTGGATCCGCAACTGATTGCTCGGGCGAGAGCGCGGGTACGTGACGCTGCTGTCAGCTTCGAGATCGCCGACGCTTGCAATCTGGCCTGCCCTGATGACACATACGATGCGATATTCGACTTCGGTGTAATCCATCACATTCCCAATTGGCGCGAGTGTCTTCGAGAGTTGCGGCGCGTTGTAAAACCAGGCGGCAAGTTGTTCCTGATCGATACGCCAATAGAGTCGTACAGTACCTTCGTCGGTTGGATCACGCGAATCTGCACTTCACATCCGTACGACACCATGTTCAGCGAGAATGAGTTCGTCTCGTGTTTGGGGGAACTCGGCTTCAAGACGCTTAGCCGAGATGTGTATGATCCAAACCTATACTACTTCGCGCTAGTGGTAGAGAAATAGAACATGAAAAGTGTCGCAACGAAGGGCCCTGGCAACGCTTAACGGGACCTCTGTCCCCGCGCGCATGAGAGCGGGTGTGATCGTGCGGCATGCACTCGGCGGCGTTTGCAAAACGGCGTGGCCGCGCATGGTTTGGGTGAGGCTCGCAGCACTCAACTTCGTAGGAGCGGAACGCGTATTCGCTGGTCGTTCAAGTCGCAAGGGAGCGACTGCAGCATCTCCGCGGATGCGGGGTCACATCGTCGGGCGTGAATATTCGTCCGAGGTGGCAGCGCGCCGAGCCATCAGGCAGTGATCTTCGCTGATCTTTGAAACGCCGAAGCACCCCGATCAGACGCCATCCACCCGCCCACCTTCTGCAGCGCCACGCGGGCGGCATCGACTGAGACGTGCGGCTTGATCTCGTGAAACCGTGCCGCGAGCGTCTCGTCCTTCGCGGCCGGCTGCTCTCGCTTCAGGAACAGGGAGGGGCCTCTGTGGGGTCACACCCGGGCCAGAGCTTCGATCATCCTGCGATGACGCGCCGGCGTGCCGTGCGGTCGTCGAAATGCCCCACATCACTCCGTCGGCGCCGCATCGCGGCGACTCGCGCCGACTCGGCGACGGCGTCAAGGCCTCCACCGGGCCACCTTGACCGGGTCACCGATCGACGCGTGTGGCGTGGTGTAGCGACGTCGAAGGAGCGACGTGCTCCGCCTCCGGAGCTCTCTAGTTTCACCGCCCCGCCCTGCTGTCGTCAGCGGGGCGTCGTGGTGCCGAAAAGATCTTCGCGGTGGCGCTTGATCTCTTCGTAATCAGCGCGCGCGGTGACGTGTTGCGGATCTTCGTCGAGAAGAATGAAGTCGTAGGATCTGAGTCGCCCTAAGCCGGCTTCAGTGACGATGCCCATCGCACGCTTGACCTGCCTCGTTGCTTTCAGCAGCCAGAGAAGCCGGAAAAGATCCTGGCCGCGTTCCTTGCGCTCTTCATCGGGTCGATGACTGGCGAGAAAGAGCGTGCAGTCGCTGCGGCGCTGACTGGAGAACTGCGCGAAATCATCTTCTTTGCTCTCGCCGGCGCGCTTGACCGCGTCGCGGAACGCTTTGCCGATGTAGGCTCGCCGCGGGCGAACGAGAGTCGCGAGATGGGTGGCGATCGCCACGTAATCGCGTTCGCCGTTCTCGAAAGGAGCGGGTGATGAGCCATCGACTTGATGTGCCCGGTCGATGATCTTGTCGATGAAGTACGAATCCTCAAGACCCGATGAGTCGCCGCGATAGATGCGGCGAAGCATGTCGCCGTGCTCTTTAAAGAGATCAGGCGGTCGCTGCTCGCCATGCAGCTCGGCCTGGAACGAGTTGAGTTCCTCGAAATGATCGACGTAAAACTCGAAGGCCTGCTGTTCGGCATGTACCTGCGGGTTGAATGTCGGAATGAGGATCTGCGAGCGGACCTCGAAGTAGCCGATCAGATCGACCGGCGTGTCGAGCACGCGGGCGAGGTTGTAAAAGTCGGCGAACGAAAGGACATGCACGGGGTGCCCCACGTTCGCGAGATCTGGTACGAGCTGCCGAGCGTCGAACGGATCCGACGTGTGGTTCATCACCACGAGCCCATACACGTAGCTGAACATGTCGGTCGAGAACTGAACTGCGCCACGGCGGTCATTCTCGAGGCGCACGACCTGGCCTGCCTTGATCGTTCGGATCGCTCCTTTGACCTGGGAGACGGCCTTCTCGAGGTTGCGCTTCGTCCAGTCGCGATCTTCCGCAGCCGGTGTTCCGTCGGCGTTCAGAGCCTGAGCTTTGACCTGAATCGCTAGAGCGACGTCATCGAACAGCCCGAAGACGTCGGTAGTCTCTTTGTGCTTGCCGCCCTTCACGTGCTGCGGCGAACGAAAGACGAAGTCAGGAGAGAACGCGTGCTCGACGAACCGCTGGACGTCGTCCTCGGTCTGCGTTCCGATGTCGATCTTCTTTGGAGTATCGGGTGAGGTCATCAATGAAATTGAATGTCACCGTGGGCTCAGTCGCTAGTGGCGCGCTTACTTCTTTTCATTCATCGACCATCATGATCGCACCGGCGGGTTCGGTCTCGGTTTTCCGTTCTGACGCTGAACTGAGTCGCGTGGCCTTCAGCAGTGATGCCATTGTTGCACCGGCGGCGCTAGGAAAGGCAGAGAGATCAAGGTGTTACGAGCGAGCACGATCGACCGCAAAGGTCCTGATCCGTCTCTTCACGATCCTTCGAAAGGCAAGCCCTTCATCTTCAGAGCCGGCCTTCCGATCGACTCTAAGTCTACCCATTGTAGAACCAGGAAACATTTCGATGGCGCTCTTATACTGGCGACAGCATGGCTGAACAAAATGTGCGTGAGACACCTCGCATCTCCGTCAACAAGCTTGCCGAGTACATGGTTGCGACTCCAGCCAGGAGGCGTGGCATCATCCGCGATCAGAAGATCAAGCGCGACTTCATCGTCGCCCGCTATCAGCAGGTTTACGCCGGGATAGCGGACTGCTTAGCCCGGATTATTCATCAGACACCTCGCGCATAGCGGCGAGGGCTTCCTTCGTCTGCTGAGTTGCGGTCCAGCGGAGGAGAACTTGTCAATCCGGCGCGGCGCCCTGTGGAAAACTCAAGGTGCTCCGAATAACTGCGTCGCCGAGAACATGCGGCCGCCTTGGATGATGGAACGTTTGGTGGTCAGAGCAATGAGGATGGGCCCTTTTACGTAGGCGCGAGCGCTGCACCAAGGTACTTGAACAGCGACGCTGACGGATGCTGAGCGCTCATGTGCAGCCAGATCCGCCGGGCGCTGACCTTCACCACCGCGGCAACCTTGAGGACACGCAGGCGCAGCGTGTCCATCTGCATCCGCGTCGTGGAGAGCGACTCGATCTCCTCCCGCAGCACGAACATCAGAACGTAGGCTGCTGTGTGCAGGAGAAGCCGGAACTGATTTGCGGCAAAGGCGTGGCAGGACATCCGGTCCCCCAGCATTGCGCACTTGAGCTCTTTGATGTGATTCTCGCCCTGACCACGGCCGGTGTACGTCTCGTAGACCTGCTCGGGCGGTTCGGTCATGTTGGTGATCAGGAAGCGCGGGTTGTCGCCGAGTGTAGTCACCTCGGCTTTGGCGATGATCCGATGCAGGCCGCCGTCCTTGCGTCCCCACCGATGTTGGAACTCGCGGAGCAGACGAGCGGGCTCGCCCGTCTCTTCGGAGAGCTTCCGGGCTTCCGCCATCCACGGTTCGGCGCGCTCGGTGAGCGTCTTATGTGTAATCAGCGCAACGACATAGCGGATGCCCATCGTGTCGCACAGCTTGTACAGCTCCGGCATGGAGAAGCCGGCGTCGGCCCGCACCAGGAGATCGAACTTGCCGAGCGCGAACGAGAGCTTCTCCATGATCCGCATCAGCACCGCGCACACCCCGCCGGTACGGGTGTCGCCGCTGCGCAGCACGGCCGCGACCGGAAAGCCGTGTTGATCGAACACCAGCACCGGGTAATAGATGTAGTTGCCGTAATGACCGTGGAAGAAGTTGAGCTGCTGATCGCCGTGGGTGATGAAGTCCGTGGAATCGAAGTCGAGAATGATGCGCGGGCGCTTCTTGCTCTTCTTTGCCTTCCGCTTGAGCCGCTCGACCCAGAGGTCGAGCAGCACGTTCGAAAGCGATAACAGATCGCGGCGCGGCCTCTGCTCGAACCGGGATAACGTCGGCTGCGAG
>DASPHC010000061.1:0-62082 GCA_035629865.1 Thermoanaerobaculia bacterium
GGTAAGCTGAGGCATGCACACTCCGGACATCGTTTCGGACGATCAATGGGCATATGTCCTGACCCTGCTTCCTGGGGATTTGGAGGAGTCAGCCCGACGCAGTGCGCTTCGAAGGTGCCGGAATGTTCCAAGCGCCGCGGCATTGATGCGCATGACGTTCGCGTACGCGGTGTCGGACCTTTCGATGAAGGACGTCGCGGCGTGGGCCCATGCGATCGGGTTGGCAGAGATCACCGGCCCGGGCCTATTTTATCGACTCCGTGAGGCCGAAGGTTGGCTGGCAGAGATGTTGGCCAAGACGCTAGCCAAGGAGCTGGATGCAGCTCCGGCGGGACTGCGCATCAGAGTGGTCGACGCGACGACTATCTGCGGTCCTGGTGCCGAGGGCACCGAATGGCGAGCGCACGCAATGATTGATGCCGACCGCGGCCGGTTGTGTGCCGTCGAGTTGAACGATGATCGAGTAGGAGAAGGCTACGGATTGCACCCGCTCCGGGAAGGCGAGGTTGTTCTTGGCGACCGTGGCTACTCCAACGCGCGAGGGATCGAAGCGGCCGTCAATGCCGGTGCTTATCCAGTCGTTCGCATCAATCCTCACGCCATCCGGCTGTGCGATATGGAGCGAAAACGCTTCGATCTGGCCGCGTGCGAAGCGAGCCTCACGGTTACGGAAATCATGGAACTCGACGTGCTCGTTCCTGTTCCGCCAGACTCGTACTCGACCGACTCGGGGAAGAAATGGGCTTTGTCGTCGGCCAAAGCATGGATTCCTGCCCGTATCGCCGGGGCGCGCACAAGAACCGATACGGTGATCTGGGTCCTGACCACGCTTTCGCCAGAAAGGATCGATTCACACAAGCTGCTTCAGTTGTACCGGGTTCGCTGGCAAATTGAGCTGGCCTTCAAGCGACTCAAGTCATTGCTTCACTTTGACTCCTTGCCATCGCGGCAAGGACCTACCGCCAAGAGCTGGATGCTGGCTCGGCTGCTCGCAGCAGCCATAGCCGAAAAGCTCCTTGACCCGAACGGGTCTCTTTCCCCCTGGGGATACGACATCCAAAAAGCCCGGCTACACGCATAGTCACTGGTCGCGCTTCCGGATGGCACTCTGGGCTCTTCGAGAGGTCGTCCTCGGCAACGGCGCATGGACCTTGATTCGCAACATCGAACATCTCGCCAGACTCTGTAACCCACCCAGAAACCGCCAATCGTTCAGTCCCGACATTCTTGCTTCCTGATTTTAACGCCTATGCCCCCACCCCCCAGGTCTTTCGCCGCCATGCTCTCCGCTCTTGGGGCCAATCCTGTGGCTCAGGATGACAGGGAGCTCATTCGATCAACCCGGCCACCACCTCCACCACCCGGCGCACGTCCTCGACGTTGTTCGCCATTCCCATCGACACCCGCACCGCTCCCACCGCCAATCCGGTGCAGGTGGCGAAGCGGTCGATGGTGAAGGTGTCGCCGAGGGTGGTGAAGCAGTCGGCGATGCGGGCGGAGTCGAGTCCGAACGCCGCCTCGGCTGCGCCGGGATTGCAGAAGCAGCCGCCGCGGATGGAGATGTCGGCGCGGGTGGCGCGCGTTTCTACCTCGGTGTAGGGGATCGGGCGGCCGTCGCGGCTGCAGACGTTGAACGCGATGGCGCCGCCGCGGGCGGTCATGTTGGCGGGGCCGTAGATGCGGACGTGGCGCAGCGCACGGAGCTCCTCCAGCAGGAGTGCGGTGAGTGAGGCGACATGGGCGGAGAGCCGCGGCAGTCCCACTGCGTCCATCAGCGCAAACCCGGCCGGCAGGGCGGCGGCGCCGAGGAAGTTGGGGGTGCCGTCTTCGAATGCTTCGTGCCGGGGGCGGAGGCGGTGGGTGTCGGCTCCGATCGAGGCGTAGGTCACGGTGCCGCCGGCGAACCAGGGGCGGTGCAGCCGCGCCAGCGCCTCGCGCCTCGCGACCAGCGCGCCGAGGCCGGTGGGGTAGCCGAAGAGTTTGTAGAACGAGAGCGTGGCAAAGTCGGCCGGACAGTCGCGCAGGCTGATGGCCTGGCTCGGCGCGTACGAGGCGATGTCGAGCAGGACGTCGTAGCCGAGGTCGTGGGCGAAGTGGACGAGCGACAGCGGATGCCGGACACCGGAAAAGTTGGACTGCGCCGGGAAGGCGACCAAACCACCGCGGCCCGCCTCCTCGGCCAGGATGGTCTCCGGTTCGCGCAGGCGCAGCTCGTCATCCAGCGGCAGGTAGCGGACGCGCGCGCCGGCGCGGCGGGCGTATTCGCGGATGCCGTTGACGGAGTTGTGGTTGTCGGAGGAGAGGATGCAGGCGGAGTCGCGGGTGAAGGGGTAGCCTTCGGCGACGAGCTTGATCGCGCCGGTGGCGTTGGCGGTGAAGACGACGTCGTGCGTGGAGGCGTCGACGCCGAGGAAGCGCAGGACCAGCTCGCGGGCGGCGTCGAGGGTGTCGGTGCTGGCGCGCGACGGGGCGGAATCGGAGTGCGGGTTGCCGAAGATGCCGGATGCCAGGAGCTCCTGATGCGCGCGGATCTGCGATTCGCCGTAGAGGGCGCTGCCGGTGTAGTCGAGGTACGCGTGCCGCTGCCGTTCGAGGCGGCTGAACTCGCGGGTGCGCAGTGCGTCGAAGAACGTGGCGGTTTCGGTAGCGGCGGTCAGCACCCGCGCCTCCGGATGGCGGCGACGGTCTCGCGGGTCGTGGTGGGGGCGATGGTGCCGGGCCGCGGCGAACCACCGAAGTACCGACTCAGCTCCGCCTGCTCCGGCGTTGCATTCACCGGACGCATCACGTCGTCGAGCCACTCCTGCAGTCCGCCGCGGAGGAAGTAGACGTTGCTGTAGCCGAGGGTTTGCAGGAACACCCACGCCTGCGCGGCGTGCGCGCCGCCGTCGGAGACGAGGACGAGCGTGTCGTCCTTCGGCAGCGAGGCTTGGAGCAACTCTGCCAGTGGCAGGTTGCGCGACGACGGCACGTGATAGGCCTCGAATTCCGCGGCAGTGCGGAGGTCGAGGACGCGCAGTCCCGGCTTGCGCGTGCGGATCCACTGGGCCAGCTCCACGGCTGTGACGTGGTCTTCCTCGGCCTGGACGATCGCGGCCAGCCTCTTCATGTCATCCCGAGCGTCGAGCGAGGGACCTGGGTGGGAGGGGAGGCTCTGCGTGTCCCCATCCGCCCAGGTCCCTCGCTCGACGCTCGGGATGACATGGGTCCGGTACGGGCTCCCGGCGAACGGGGCAAGCACACCGCCGATGATGGCCACGACCAGCAGCACCCGCCGGATCATGCAGCGCGCCTTTCGATCCACTCCGCGGCGCGGAAGCCTGCCAGTGCCATGGCAACGATCGCGAAGACGACCACGCCGTACGGCAGATGCAGCAGCTCCGGCAGCGTGAGCGCTCCGCGGGCTGTGCTTTCGTAGAAGCGCAGGAGCGGCGCGAAGGCGAGGCCGGTGAGGAGGATGCCGGCCAGCATCCCGAGCATCGCCGCCATGCCGTCGCCCCGTCCCGTCGCCGCCGCCACGCACGACGTGCCGGGACAGAGTCCCGCGACGACGAAGCCGGCGCCGAAGAGCAGGCCGCCCACGAGCTGCGGGAGGAGATACGTTTCGGGGACATACACCTGCGCAAGGTCGATGACGCCGAGGCGGCCGAGCCAGAACGCGCCGAGCATCGCCACCAGGATGGCGCTGAACATCACCTTGAACACGGTCATGTCGGTGCCGTAGAACTGGCCGGCCAGCTTGCGCGCGTTGCCGAGGCCCGCGCGCTCGAGTGCCCAGCCGAAGGCGATGCCGATCAGCAACGCCACCATCCAGTCGCTCATCGCCAGGCCCTCTTCAGCAGCGGCGCGAACGCGTACGCGCTTGCGAATGCAGCCAGGGTGAAGATCCAGCTCCCGACGCCGAGGAGCGCGCCGCCGGTGAGCGCGAGCCCGCTCGTACAGCCGCGGGCGAGTACCGCACCGAGTCCCATCACCGCGCCGCCGGCGAAGGCCACGCCGAGGCGCGTGCGGCTCGAGATGCGCGGTCCGCGCTCGACGGCGAAGCGCAGGCGTCCTGCGATGAGCGCGGAGAGGAATCCGCCGGCCGCGACGCCGAGCAGCTCGAAGAGCAGCCACACGTCGCCGTCGAGATAGCGCGCAAAGTAAGGACTGGCGGCGGCGCGCTCCGGTGCGACCGCCGAGACCGCGGCCGCGGCGCTGGTGGCGAACGCCCCCGATGCGCCGAGGCCGCGGCCGGTCACCACGAACGCCGCCAGCAGCACCAGCCCGAGCCCTGCTCCCGCGAGATACGGGTCGGCGTACGGACGTTCGTTCTTCACCGGCTGCCGCCCTTCGCCGCGGAGGGGTTCTCGACCGGCGAGTCGGCGTGGCGCGACCAGTCCTGGAACGAACCGTCGTACAGCACCACCTTGTGCCCGAGCGTCCGTGCGGCGAAGAGCATCGCCGTCGCCTGCTGGCCGATGTGGCAGTAGCCGATGACGGTGTCGCTCGGCTTCACTCCCGCTTTCGCGAAGAGCGCGCGCAAGTCGGCAGGGGAGAGCCAGTGGCCGCTGTCGTCGACGACGGAGGTGAAGGGAACGCTTCCCGCACCGGCGATGTGGCCGGTCTTGTCCTTTTGATGCATGCCGCCGGTCTCGATGCCGTCGTAGAAGACCGGAGCCCGGCCGTCGATGACCTTGAAGCCGGGCTTCGTGCGATGGGTGCGGACGAATTCCGCGTCTACGACGACCGGCCGCGTCTTCAGCGGAGCGAGCGTCCCTTTCCGCACCGGCCGAACCTCGCTCGTGACCGCACCGCCGGCTTTGACCCAGGCCGGCATCCCGCCGTCGAGGATCGACGTCCGCGCGCCGAGGCCGGCGTAGTCGAGCGTGAGGACGATCCGTGTCGACGGGCTGATCCAGTCGTTGCCGTAGTAGACGACCACGCGCGACTTGTCCGAGATTCCCAGCCCTTCGAGCCGCTTCCGCAGTTCGTCGACCGGCGGCATCTCCAGCATCAGCCCCTTGTCCGTATGCTCCGAGACCGACACATCCTGCTGCGCCACCAGCGTCGCGCCGGCGATGTGCTGCTTGGTATATGCGTCCTTGTCGCCGACGTGCAGCAGGACGAGGTCGGGGTCGTTGAGATGCGCCTTGAGCCAGGCAGCGTCGACGAGCAGCGCCTCCCGCGGCGAGGCCAGGGCGTTCCACGCGAGCACGACGCAGGCGATGAAAGTGAAGGTTCGTGACATGGGTGTTCTCCTCGGAAGAGAGCATGGCCGCACGAGCCGCGAAGATCAGCGGATTTGCAGCGAACGGGATGGCGGAGGCGGCGAGTTGGCGCCCACCCTCCCGGGGGACGACGGGAGGCCTCCGGCGGGCGGGCCCGGCCCGCGGCGTTGGTTGCCATAGGCTGGACGCACGCCTTCTGGACGAACACGATTCGGGCGATCTCAAACGCCGCGGGCCGGGCCCGCCCGCCGGAGGCCCCTCGTCGTCTCGGGAGGGTGGGCGCCAGCTCGCCTACTTCCGCCGCGGCTGCGCGAACAATGCCTCGAACTCGCGGCGGCGGCTCCGGCTCAGCTTCAACTGCTTCCCGCTCGCCAGCACCACCGCGCAATCCCCGCGAAACAGCGGATGAATCTCCCGCACCCGGTCGATGTTCACGATCGCCGAACGATGGATGCGGAAAAACTGTCGCGGGTCGAGCTGCTTCTCGATCTCGTCCATCGTCTGGCGGAGCAGGTGTGAAGCCGTGCTGCCGTGCTCCGTCACGTGCAGTGAGACGTAATAGTCGGCCGCCTCGATCCAGTCGATGTCATTCGCGTCCACCACGATCGTCTTCTCGCGCACCGGCACCAGGAACCGCGCCGGCGCGGGGGAAGCGCGCTCCGCCAGCAGCTCGGCGATGCGCGCGTCCGTCTCGCCGCGGCGGTGGCCGCGGGCACGCTCCTTCGCATGCGCCAGCGCGTGCGCGAACCTCCGGTCGTCGAACGGCTTGAGAAGGTAATCGAGCGCATGCACCTCGAACGCGCGCAGCGCGTAGCGGTCGTACGCGGTGACGAAGACGATGGCCGGCACCGCCTCCGCGCCGATCTGGTCGAGCAGCGCGAAGCCGTCCACCTCCGGCATCTGGATGTCGAGGAACATGATGTCCGGCCGCGTCCGTGCGACCAGCGCCGCCGCCTCCGCGCCGCTCGCTTCCCCGACCACGCGGACGTCGGCGTCGTCCTCGAGGAGGATCCGGATCGAGTCGCGTGCCAGCGGCTCGTCGTCGATCACGACTACGCGCAGCGGCTCGCTCACGCTGCCTCGCTCCAGGGGATCGACAGCGACGCCAGCACGCCGCCGTTTGCGTTCGCCAGCTCGAACGTCGCCGCGTCGCCGTAGAGATGCTGCAGCCGCTCGCGCGTGTTTCGCAGGCCGATGCCCAGCCGCGTCGCGTCCGCGATCTTGCCGCTGTTGAAGATCTCGACCTGCAGCCGCGCGCCGCTCCGGAACGCGCGTACTTCGACCACGCCCGCCGCCGCGCTGACGTCGATGCCGTGGCGGACAGCATTCTCCGCGAGCGGCTGGAGCAGCAGCGCCGGGACCGCGGCACGGGCCGCTTCGTCCGAGACGTCGATCGAGAACGACATCCGGTCGGGGAAGCGCATGTGCTGGATCTCGAGATAGCGGCGGAGCACCGCCAGCTCTTCTTCGAGCGCCACGTGCTGATGGCCGGCATGGTCGAGGGTGTAGCGCAGCAGCTCGCTCAGGCCGGCCAGCATCTGGACCGCCTCGTCGTTCCGCCGGTTGCGCACCAGCGCGCTGATGGCGTTCATGGTGTTGAACAGGAAGTGCGGCTGGATCTGGAGCTCGAGCGCATGCAGCCGCGCCTCGGCCAGCGACGCTTCGAGCTGCGCCGCCCGGATCGACCGCTCCCGGTAGCGCTCGTAGTAATCGACCGCGATCGCCGCGCCGAGGACGACCAGGTAGAGCGTCCACTCCAGCGACAGCCGCGACCAGAGGATCTGCCCGATGTCCAGCTCCGACACCTCGGCGTTCATCCGGTCGTACGGCTTGAGGGCAATGAGCAGGAACATCCACCAGATGTTGTGCAGCACGGCGATCACGCAGAAGGCGAACAGATGCACCAGCACGTTCAGCCACTTCGGCGGCACCACCGGCCACCGTCGCGCCAGCCAGAGGATCACCATCGTCGGCAGCAGCCATCCCTGCCAGACGAGCACGTGATACCCGAGCAGCAGCGGCACATAGTGCCCGTGCGAGATCATGCTGATCCACACCTGCACCCCGCTCACGA
This sequence comes from Thermoanaerobaculia bacterium, assembly GCA_035629865.1. Taxonomy (GTDB): domain Bacteria; phylum Acidobacteriota; class Thermoanaerobaculia; order Gp7-AA8; family Gp7-AA8; genus QHVT01. The sequence goes on from DASPHC010000061.1 coordinate 7,285, forward strand.
ACCCGAACACCCCCCAGAACGAGGCAGCAAAAACCCACACCGTGCTCCGTCTGGCCATTCGCACTAGTCTGCCGCATGCGCGGCCGGAGACGCGAGCCCGTGCAGCGAGTTGTGTCCGGGAAGCGGCGAGATGGAAGGCAGAAGGCAGAGGGCAGAAGGCAGAGGGGAAAGCCCGGCTTCGTTGCCCCTCTCCCCGCCCGGCCGGGGAGAGGGATGTTCGGCACCTGCGCATGGCGAGCACACTCACTATCCAGCAGGAAGAGATTGGTTAGAAGACCAGGTGCCGGACGGGGTGAGGGGCCGTGCCACTTGCGCAGATCGAACAGCAACTCCGGCATGCCCCGAGACCGGCCGGGTCGCGCGCCAGCCACCCGAGGCAGAGAATTTCGCCGATCGGGTAGACGCGGCGATTGACTGCGTAGACGTCCGAACCTCTCGGGGTAGATGGGGCGACTGGCGAGGTAGACCGCCCTGTCTACCGGGGTTCACGCGCCCTCTGTCCGGGTAGAGAACGTTCATCTCCGGGTAGACGCAGCGACTGGCCGGGTAGACGGCCGGACTGCCGGGGTAGACGCGGCCGACTGATTGGGTAGACGCGCCGGGATCCCCGGTAGACGCGTTTCCTTCCCCACCATGAAGCGCGTCTACCCCGGAATGACCGCTATACTGGCGCGGTAGTCCCCTCGTCTACCCCGGGATACGGCCTGTACTGCTCGAGTAGTCATTTCGTCTACCCGGGAAGAGCGGTTTCATCCCCCCGCAATGGACCGCGTCTACCTCGGCAGACCGGCTGTCTACCGGAGTAGACCACCTCGTCTACCCCGAGATACCGCGTCGTCTACCCCGACAGTCGCCGCGTCTACCCATCGATACGGCCGGTCATCCTCCCCGCTTAAAGGATAATCATGGAGAGCTTCCATCGCCGGCCTCTCTCGCCCGGCTGAGGCGGCGCAAGTAGTCGCGGAACCAGGAAGAAATGAAGAAGATCTCGCTGGCGAACTATCGGACCGACAAATACTACCGCCGCATCGTTCGTGTGGTCGAGGAGATTCTGGAGAAGGGCGACGTCGTTGCGCCGATCGACGTGTTCCTCCGGATGGGCCTCGTCGATGAAGAGGCAATTCGTGTTTGGAGACAGGGCCAGACTCCCTATCTCGAGAGAGTGATCCGATGCAACCTGTCCGAGGCGAGTCGCATCCTCCGGATTCTTCGGATGCATGTCCATGATCTCAAGCTGCGGCCCTCGCTCACGGTCTATGTCCGGCACGGAAAGGGGAGGCGGACGCCGCTCCGCTTCACCAAGACCGGCGACCCCAAGATCGAAGAGGCATACTCGCGGCACTTCTTGCGGGTGTTGAGCAAAAGGAATCGTCAATCCGGCGCGCCGGACGAGCGTGCTTCAGCTACCGCCGTGGACGAAGAACTCTTGTGTCCTCAGGGAGAAGCCGGCCCAGATTGCGTCCAGCGGGATGTGGCCGCCGAGGACTCCCATCGGCACTGACGTAGCGCACGCTCAGCGCTCGTGTCTCTGCTCCGTGCCGGCTGGTCTATCTTTGGCCAAAGCTACTCCGCAGGCATGACGATGCGTGCCCTCACGCCGACCTGTTCGCAGAGAAACAGCAATCCGCCGCCGTCGATTAGCTCGATCGGCTTGTCTTTGGCGAAGTTGAACGCATCGGGGCCGTATCCGCTCGTCGTGACGAGGATCCCCTTGTTTGCTCCTTCGTTCATCATCGTACCGAACAGATCGCGCACCGCCGAGACGCCAACGGTATTTTTGTAGCGCTTCGCCTGAATCACGACACGGCCGCCGAGTACAGGACGGGTATCGTACGCGACCACATCTACGCCGCCATCGCGAGACGAACGCGTCAGTTTTGTTTCGAGGCCCATTTTGGTGAAGACATTGCCGACGAGGTTCTCGAACTCGAATGGTGTCAGATCCATGATGTTCGGCCGAGCGTCCAGTTGTCCGAGGATGTCGCTCTGTTCAGTGAACCGCGGATCCACCATGTCGAACTGGATGATCGGTTTCACCGGCGCCAATTCGTCCGCACGGGCGGAGACACTCGCGCCGAGATTGCGCACGCACACCCGAGGGTCGACTCGTCGGAGATCGAGCTTCTCGAATTCTTCGCGCGTCGCACGGACGGAGATCAGATAAGGACGAATGTCCTGGCCTGTGGCTGGATCGACGGCGTTGACGAAACCACTGAAGGTGATCACGTCGATGTGCCGGCGACGATCGGCTTCAAAGATCTCGTGAATCGAGCGGAGAGCAATGCCGGCAATGACCTTCTGATACCGCTCGCGGACTTCAGCCGGTTTGCGTGGCTTTTCGACAAATGCATCCCTGGTCTTCACGTACTGCACATCCGCTGTGGCAGGAATGACGTCGACGTTAGGCAGCTCGTAGTCGACCACGAGCTCGCGCGACCGGCTCTGATGAGCGATGCGAAAAGTTTGCGGAAGGTCCGGCGGATATTCGGAGCGCTCCAACACCATCGTGTTGTAAGCGACGATCTCCTGCGGTTCTCCGGCGTTGTACGCTGCCTCGAACTCCGCAATTTCCGCATTCCGCTGCTGAATCTTCAGCAATGCCGCAGCGCGACCGTCTTCGTATTCTTTCTTCGCCGCTTGAAACGCGGTCAGGCGCTGTTTTTCCAGAATGCGGTATTGCCCATGGGCACGTTGAAACGCTTCTTCAGCCGCCTGCAGCTGTTCTTGATGGCGCACTTGGGCGCTGGGAAACAGGCTGGCGAAAAATCCAGGCGGTTTGACGTGCGCGAGATAGGCATCGCGCAGAGGCTCGATCGCCGGACAACTCACTTCCGGAGGCGGTTGCCATGCCGGGTGGTACTCGGCAAGCCGCAACGAGTCGAAGCCGATATGATCGTCAACAGTGAGGGTGTGGATGAGGATCCCGTCCAGCTCATCGAGCGTCGATTGAAGCGCCGCTGTCTGATCGGCAGCGCTCTCGAATTGATCTTCGAAGTATTGGCGCTTCGCTTCACGCTCCATCTCGCGCGTGTATGCCGCGTGTGAACGCTGCTGCTGGCGTACTGCACGAGCATGCGCACGCTCCTGACGCTCGTGCTCGCGTATTGCCCGGCGTTGGGCGGCAACGCTGGCGCGCTCCGAGCGCGCAAAGTCACGCGCAACAGCATTGATCAAACCACCGATGCCACTCCTGCGACCCATGGGAAACCTCGATATGTGGATGTTTGTCGGAGATTGTGGACGTTCGCGGACCTGAGCGTCAACGATGGTGCGCCTACATGCGGGTACGAAAGAAACTGGAAGTCTGGCCTACAACCGATGGCGTCAAATCAGGCGAGTGGTCGGCCCCCGTCATTCGGCATCACCCTTACGGCGGGACGCCGTCCGCCGGCGAGACGCCGCCGGTCCAGCCGACGCGACGTCGGCGCTCCGCGCGTGACCACGGGCAGCGCGCATCGAACGTCGCGGATCGACAGACAACGGGATCACGTCATGGCGAACCGAGCGCCCGTGCGTTGGGGCGACCCGGATCGTCATGGCGAACCGGGCGTCCGTGCGTGGAGCGCCCGCGTCGCGCGGGCTGGGCTGGCGGCGTCTCGCCGTAAGGGTCGCGCTTTATCCCTCCGGAAACACCGTCCCGAGGCCGATGCGGACCACTTCGCCGCCGCGGTTTTGGATCTGGTCGACCATGTCGGCGGTGCCGCCGGGGCCGTCGCCGGTCTGGCCGTTCCAGAGGGCGAGGAGGGTGACGTTCTTGCTCCCATGGTCGAGGGCGTTGTGCAGCATCCAGAGGTTGCAGCGCTGCCAGACCGTTGAGTCCTCGGATTGCTGCAGGACGCGGCTCGGGAGCTCGTCCAGCAGATCGTAGAACTGCCGCGTCCACTCGGGTCCCGCGGAGTCGACGGATTGGGCGGCGTAGGTGTCTTTCGGCAGGGCGAGGAAGATCTCGCTGGGGATGCCGCGGGCCTTGCACTCCTGATGGAAGAGGATGTCGCCGCCGCTGGCAGCGCCGGCGATGCCGAGGAGGTTTTTTCCGTGGTGGGGGATGGCCCGGTCGATGGCTGCGCCGATCTCCTGGCGCGCCACGTCCACTTTGTCCGGCGGGAAGCGCGGCACTTTGCGGCCCGGGTCGTCGACGCGGTGGCCGGTGAAGAGGAGGATGTGCGGTGTCTCCATCGCCCTCAGTTTACTCACCGCACGGTCCGCCGGCGCGGCCCGCCGTCGATGATGCTGCGTGCGAACAAGCGCATGGCTCCGCCGTATACCGGGTCGTCGACGATGCGCGAGTAGACGAGCTGCGCGTGCCGTCCGACGGACGTGAGCTGCGGGCGCATGGCCAGCAGCGGGAGCGACGCGGCCAGCGAGCCGGTGGTCTCGACGACCATGCCGGTGCGGTCGAGGCGCGCGAGGCGGAGATGCGCCGTCGCGGGGTCGATGTCCTGCCAGGCGAGGAGATAACCGTTCGTGGTTCCGGCGATGGCGGGCTGCATGTGGTACCAATCGGCCGGGATCGTATCGACCGGGATGCTGCCGCCGAGCACGCCCTCGGCGCCGAGGTATCTCGTGTTCAGGGTCCCATCCGGATGACCCTCGGCGAAGCTGACCCACGCAATCATGTAGTCCTGCCCGTCGGAGGCGACGGCAGGGGAGAACTGGTTCGCCGGTCCGGTGGCGATGCCGAGTTGCGGGCCGAGGACGAGCCCGAAGGGATTCACACGCACGGCGGCGACGTCGATCAGATCGGCCGAGGGCCACTGCCAGTGGTCCGAGCCTTCAGTCCACACCACCAGGAAGTCCTCGCCGTTCGAAGCAGCGGCGACAACGGACGGATAGCGTTTCCCGGCAAGGACGATCGGGATGCTGTCGAGGCGCTCTCCGCCGGGCGTGAAGCGCACCGCCAGGAGGTCGCCTCCTGATGGATATGCGGCCAGGAGGAACGACCCGTTCCACGCCGCGGCGATGCTGTGGGTTGCGGCCACGAGGACCGCGTCGCCGAGCGGCGCGCCCGCAGTGCTGACCCGGCGCATCATCATCCGCGACTCGCCGGAGATGTCGCGCCACTCGCGCCAGAACACGAAATAGCTCGAGCCCGTGAAGACCACTACCGTCGTGCCGGGACTGGCCGACTCCGACAGGACGACCGGCGTGGCGGTCGCGCCGCCGGTCGTCCGCGCCGCGAGCAGCGTCGCGGGTGCGTAGCCGCCGTTTCCTTCGGTCCAGACCACGAGCGACTCCGCTCCATTCGCCGCGATCGCGGGGTCGGTCTGGTACTGGTGCGAGTGCGAGATCGGAAACGCGGTGGCCGAGGCGGTCTCCGGGACGCCGTTACGGTCGGCGATGGTGCCGAAAATGTCGCTGGAGCCATCGTCCGAAGTGCTGCGATCCGTCCATGCAATGGCCAGCGCCCGTCCGGTCCACGTGCCCTGTGCGTCGGTCGCCGAGCCGGATCCGGCCACGACCGTCTTCGGTGCGGTGTCACCGCTTGCGTCGGAGCGAAAGGCGAGTGTCTTCACCGAGTACCGACTGTGGTCATACTCGGTCCAGTAGGCGACGAAACTGCTGCCGGTCCATTCGACTCCGGGTCCGCTGTAGCCGCCCGCCGCAACCGGCGGCAGGGTGCCGGTGCCGAGCGTGGAGGGATCGATCGTGACCCGGCGCAGCTGGCGATTCGGGAACACCTCCACCGCCGCGAGCGCGAAGTGGCGGCCGTCGTACGCGACTCCGTAGCCCGGCGCCAGTTGGTCCGTGACCGCGACCTTCATCGCCCCGCTCGTCGAGACTCCCGCGGTGCTGAAGCGCGTCACATAGATCGACTCGACCAGCTTCGTCAGGACCGGTGGCGGACCGGGGAGCGGGACGATCTCCTGCTGACGCCAGAAGACGAAGAACGAGCTGCCGTCGGTGGCGATGACCGGCTCGATCATGACCTCGGACGGCACGAACATGTCCTGCAATTCGACGTTGCCGTCGCGGTCGAGCAGCGCGGCGCGCGGCGCGCCGCCGACCGCGTACACCACCAGCGCCCCCTTGCCGTTCCAGCGTGTATCCGACCGCAGTTGCGCGCCGGGGAGCACGAGTCGCGGCGCGGCCAGCACCCGCCGCTCGCGATCGAGTGATGCCGCGATGATGCCGCGCTCATCGTTCCACAGCAGCAGGTAGGTCTCGCCGGTCCAGGCGATCCGGAGGGTATTCACACTCCCGCGTGCCAGCCAGAGCTGCGAGCCGGCGATGAGCTCCCCTCGCTGCGACAGTGCCGCCACATACACTCCATCCCGCCCGGCCGAGCTGTCGAGCCAGGCCACGACTGTCTCGGTCCCGCTCGAAGCCAGGACCGGCGTCCACTGCGTTCCGGCGGCGGCCGCAATCGACGGATCGCTGACGGTCCGCTCCGGCGCCACGACCAGCGCGGCCGAAGCTACAACTGGTAGAAAGGCCAGGGCGAGGGCAAGACGGACCTTCATCTAGATAAGTTTACGTCCGTCGCGGGGAATCCGTTGGAATGCGCGGTCATCCGTGCAGAGGAGCGCCGCCACATGAGGCGGCGATCCGGCGCCTCCGACCTTCCGCTGCTATCATCCGCCGGCCCTCGGTACGATCACGAAAACATGACCATGACCTACGATTCCTCATCCATTGAAGTCCTTACCGGCCTCGACCCGGTCCGCAAGCGGCCCGGGATGTACACCACGACCGAGCGTCCCAACCATCTCGCGCAGGAAGTCATTGATAACTCAGCAGATGAGGCGATCGCCGGGTATGCCGACGAGATCACCGTGACGATGCACGACGATGGGTCGCTCTCGGTCTCGGACAACGGCCGTGGGATGCCGGTCGACAAGCACGCGAAGGAAGGGGTCTCCGGTGTCGAGGTCATCCTGACGCGCCTGCACGCCGGGGCGAAGTTCTCGGACAAGAGTTACCGCTACTCGGGCGGCCTGCACGGCGTCGGCGTGTCGGTCGTGAACGCGCTCTCGAAGAAGCTGCAGGTATGGGTGCGGCGCGATGGGAACGAGTACACGATGCACTTCGCCGACGGGAAGAAGAAGTCGGACCTGAAGATCATCGGGACGGTCGGGAAGCGCAACACCGGCACGACGGTGCGCTTCTGGCCGGACGAGACGTTCTTCGACTCGCCGAAGTTCAGCGTGCCGCGGCTCAAGCACGGGATGCGGGCGAAGGCAGTGCTGTCGCCGAAGCTGCGCATGCGCTTCATCAGCGAGCTCGATCCGGCCGAGAGCGAGGAGTGGTATTTCGAGGATGGGCTGACGGACTACCTCACGTCCGAGCTGGCCGGCAACACGATGCTGCCGGAGTCGCCGTACACGGGGCACTTCAAGGGGCTCGACCACGAGGTGGACTGGGCGGTGGTGTGGCTGCCGGAGGATGGGGACATCGTCGGCGAGAGCTACGTGAACCTCATCCCGACGGTGCAGGGCGGCACGCACGTGAACGGCTTCCGCACCGGGCTCACCGAGGCCATTCGCGAATTCTGCGAGTTCCGCAACCTCCTGCCGCGCAACGTCAAGCTCGCCCCGGAGGACGTCTGGGCGCGCTGCAGCTACATCCTCTCAGTGCGCATGGCCAACCCGCAGTTCACCGGCCAGACGAAGGACCGGCTGTCGTCGCGCGAGGCGTCGGCGTTCGTCTCCGGCGTGACGCAGGACGCGTTCTCGATCTGGCTGAACAACAACGTCGCCGACGCGGAGAAGATCGCCAACGTCGCCATCAACCAGGCCATGGTGCGCCTCAAGCAGGGGAAGAAGGTGGAGCGGAAGAAGCTCACCTCCGGCCCCGCGCTCCCCGGCAAGCTGGCCGACTGCACGGCGCAGGATCTCAATCGGACGGAGCTGTTCCTGGTCGAGGGCGACTCGGCCGGCGGCTCGGCCAAGCAGGCCCGCGACCGCGAGTTCCAGGCCATCATGCCGCTCCGCGGGAAGATCCTGAATACGTGGGAGGTGGACTCGAACGAGGTGCTCTCCTCGAACGAGGTACACGACATCGCCGTGGCCCTCGGCGTCGATCCCGGCACGGATAAGCTGGAGGGGCTGCGCTACGGGAAGATCTGCATCCTTGCCGACGCCGACTCCGACGGCGCGCACATCGCCACGCTGCTCTGCGCCCTCTTCGTCCGGCATTTCCGCAAGCTGGTGGAGGAGGGGCACGTCTACGTGGCCATGCCGCCGCTCTACCGGATCGACATCGGGAAGCACGTCTACTACGCGCTCGACGACGCGGAGCGGGAAGGGCGCTTGGCGCAGATCGTCGCGGAAGGGTTGAAGGGAAAGGTGAACATCCAGCGTTTCAAGGGTCTCGGCGAGATGAACCCGTCGCAGCTCCGCGAGACGACGATGGACCCCAATACCCGCCGCCTCGTCCGCCTCACCCTCGCCGAGCCCGAGCCGGCCGTCGCCACGATCGACATGCTGCTGGCCAAGAACCGCGCCGGCGACCGGAAGGTGTGGCTGACGGAAGAGGGGAATCAGGCGGAGGTTTTGGCGTAGGGGTGGGGGTCCTATAGGTCCCATAGGACCTATACGTCGAAAGGCCTACCTGATCCTGCACACCACCACCGTCACGTCATCGTCCTGCTCTCCGCTGCCGCGGAACTCGGCCACGTCGCGCAGGATGGCGTCTCGTAACGACTCGGCGGTTTCGCCGGTGTGGTCGCGGATGACGTGTTCCAGGCGGTCGATGCCGTACGACTCGTCGCTCGCGTTGCGGGTCTCGTAGATGCCGTCGCTGTGGAGGACGAAGATGTCGCCCGCGGCGATGGGAAGCTGGCGCTGGGGGACGATCAGCGGGAGGCGGACGCCGAGGGGGGGAGCGTAGAGGGCGATCGTCTCGATGGTGCCGTTGGCGTGGCGGACGATCACCGGGGGATGTCCGGCGCTGGCGATGATGGCGCGGCGCGCCTTGTTGTCGAGCAGCACGACTGAGACCGTTACGAGCATCCTGCGGCGCGTGGTCTGGGCCACCATGTCGTGCAGGCGTTGGAGCACGGCTGCGGGGTCGCCGAGGGAATCGCGCAGGAGCGTGAAGCCACTGCGGAGTCCGGCCAGGACCAGGCCGCTGGACATGCCATGGCCGGCGACGTCGCCGCAGACGAGAGCCATCCGGTTCTCTTCCACGAAGTAGTCGTAATAATCGCCGCCGACCTCGGTGGCCGGAATCGATACGCTGCAGACGTCCGCCCAGTCGAGGCTCGGCGCACACTCCGGGATCATGCTCAGCTGCAGCTCGCGCGCGTAACGGAGCTCGTCGCGCATGCGCAGTTGTTCACGGGCCTGGGAGCGGCGCGCGGTCCACTCGCCGACCATCTCCTTACGCATCCGATGCGAGAAAAAGAGCTCCAGGCCGAGGGCCACCGTGTTCGTGGCGAAGATGGCAAAGTAGAACGCGCCAGGGAGCGGACGCGGGAAGCTGCCCAGCCCCGCCGCCATCAGGAATCCCCCGCCGATCAGGTAGCAGTGCAGCAGGACCAGGTCCGCCACCGGCATCCGGAAGGCGAGGGTGAAGAGCGGGTAGACGAAGATCCACCCCACCCATTCTTCCTTCCGGGTAAAGGTGAGATTGAAGACGTACTGCACGGCCACGAACGCCAGCGCGGCGGCGCTGATGTGGTGCCGCAGCCAGGTGCCGACCGGCGTACTCCCCGCCGGCCGGTCCGCACGCCAGACGCGGCGCAGGAGGAACATGCTCAGGAGGATCCAGAGCCCGTTGGTGAACGCGATCACGACGTCGGCCAGGGTCTTGTCGCGGTCTCCGCTGGCGATCATCTGGCCGAAGGCCACGCAACCGGCGAAGACGACCAGGAAGGTGAGCCAGACGCGGTTCCGCTGCGCGAAGCGGCGGCGCACCGCCGCATCGTCGGAAGTCCGGGCCACGTCTTCGATCGACCAGGTCAGGTCCATTCAGGCTGGATGGTATTCGGATTTTGGCGTAGGGAGGTTCGGAGTCGCGCGTATGACGATCGGCTAGTTGAGCGACGGAACCTTGCTCACACCACGAGCTCTGCGATCTCGAGGTTCTCTTTCCCGGCGAGATCGTCGTCCACCGGCTCCAGGTAGAGCTCGATCGCTTCGCCGAGGTTTCGAAGCGCGTCTTCCCGGTCCTCTCCCTCGCTGATGCAGCCGGGAAGGGTTGGCACATAGGCGGTGAATCCGCCCTCCGTGCTCGGCTGGAGGACGACAGTGAATTTCATGTGTTGATGATAACGCGGGACATCTTTCCCGAGCTGATTCGCGGAAACGATTCTTTGCTGTCGCGCGCGGCCGGAGATGCAGTAAGTTGTGGCCGCACAGTGTGCTGGTCGTTGGTTGCTCGCGAAGCTCCGCTCAGGCGAAAAGTCACGAGCAACCAGCAACCAGGAACCAGCAACCAGTTCCAAGGAACCGATGGCTACACGTAAATCTCGCAACGGCAACGACCAGCTCCCCCTCAACCCGCCCCCTCCTACCTTCGCCGACATCGAGAATCAGCCGGTCGGCGACTTTGCCCGGAAGGCGTACCTCGACTATTCGATGTACGTCATCCTCGACCGCGCCCTGCCCCACCTGGCGGACGGGCTGAAGCCGGTCCAGCGCCGGATCATTTATGCGATGTCGGAGCTCGGGCTCGGCCATACGTCGAAGCCGAAGAAGTCGGCCCGCACGGTCGGCGACGTGATCGGCAAGTTCCACCCGCACGGCGACTCGGCCTGCTACGAGGCGATGGTCCTGATGGCCCAGCCGTTCTCGATGCGCTACACGCTGGTCGAGGGGCAGGGGAACTGGGGCTCGCCCGACGATCCGAAGTCCTTTGCCGCCATGCGGTACACCGAGGCGAAGCTGACGAAGTTCGCGCAGTCGCTGCTCTCCGAGCTGGAACAGGGGACAGTCGAGTGGGGACAGAATTTCGACGGCACGATGAAGGAGCCGAAGCTTCTCCCGTCACGCCTCCCGCACGTCCTGCTCAACGGCGCCTCGGGGATCGCGGTCGGGATGGCCACCGACATCCCGTCGCACAACCTGCGCGAGATCGTGAGCGCCTGCGTGGAGCTCCTCGACAACCCCGAGGCCACGCTCGCGCAGCTCACGAAGCACGTCAAAGGACCCGACTTTCCGACCGCGGCCGAGATCATCACGCCGATGGCGGAGATCCGGGAGATGTACAAGACCGGCAACGGCGGCGTACGGCAGCGGGCGAAGTGGGAGATCGAGGACGGCGAGATCGTCATCAGCGCGCTCCCGTTCATGGTCTCGGGCAACAAGGTCCAGCAGCAGATCGCGCAGCAGATGAACGCCAAGAAGCTGCCGATGGTGGAGGACGTGCGCGACGAGTCGGACCAGGAGAGCCCGACCCGCATCGTGATCGTGCCACGCTCGAACCGGGTCGACCTCGACGAGCTGATGACGCATCTCTTCGCGACCACGGACCTCGAGCGCAGCTACCGCATCAACATGAACATGATCGGCCTCGACGGCCGGCCGCGCCTCTACAACCTACGCGACCTGCTGAGCGAGTGGCTGGAGTTCCGCATCGAGACGGTGCGGCGCCGCCTGCAGCATCGCTACGACCAGGTGAACTCGCGCCTCCACCTCCTCGACGGCCTGATGGTCGCGTATCTCAACGTCGACGAGGTGATCCGCATCATCCGCCGGGAGGACGAGCCGAAGCCGGTGCTGATGAAGCGCTTCTCGCTGAGCGAAGTGCAGACCGACTACATCCTCGACCTCAAGCTCCGCTTCCTCAACAAGCTCGAGGAGATGGAGATCCGCGGCGAGCAGAAGAAGCTGCAGGAGGAGCGCGCGGAGCTGGAGAAGGTCCTCGGCTCGAAGGCCCGCCTGCGCGGCAAGGTCCGCGACGAGCTGCTGCGCGACGCCGAGGAGTTCGGCGACAAACGCCGCTCGCCGATCGTCGAGCGCGAGGCCGCCAGGGCGCTCGACGCCACGGCGCTGATCCCCTCGGAGGCGGTGACGGTCATCCTCTCCGAGCGCGGCTGGGTGCGCGCCGGCAAAGGCTACGATCTCGATCCGTCGGCGCTGCAGTACCGGGCGGGCGACCAGTACCTGCACGCGGCGAAGGGGCGCAGCAACCAGCTCGCGGTCTTCCTCGACTCGACCGGCCGGACGTATTCGCTGCCGGCGCACGAGCTGCCTTCCGCGAAGAGCCACGGCGAGCCGCTGACCTCGTCGTTCGCCCCGCCGCCGGGAGCGACGTTCATCGGCGTGATGATGGGCGACGCGGACGATCTCTGGCTCCTGACGACCGACGACGGCTACGGCTTCGTCTGCAGGCTCGAGGACATGATGACCCGCCTGAAGGCCGGCAAGTCGGTCGTGAACGTCGGCAAGGGAGCGACGGTGCTGCGGCCGCAGCGCCTGACGAGCTACGAGACCGACTCGATCGCCGCCGCCTCGACGGAAGGGAAGCTGCTGGTGTTCGAGGCGGCCGAGCTGCCGGTGCTCGCCCGCGGCAAGGGCGTCCAGACGATCAAGATCCACAAGACGCCGATCGCGCCGGAGAAGGTGGTGTCGACGGCGGTGATCCCGAAGGACGGCCTGCTGATCGTCCACGCCGGAAAGCGCCACACGAACCTCAAGGGCCGCGACCTTGAAACGTACGTCGGGAAGCGCGCTCAGCGCGGTCTGAAGCTGCCGCGCGGCTTCCAGAACGTCTCGATGGTGCGCGCCTGGACGGATCGCGACGGGCGGTATCCGGACGAGCCGGTGATGTAGGAGACGACCAGGAGGCCTCCGGCGGGCGGGCCCGCCCGCAGCGTTTGTTTTCGCCCGGACCGCGTTTCGTTCGGGAGCGTCCGTTCAGCCTATGGCAACAGACGCTGCGGGCCGGGCCCGCCCGCCGGAGGCCCCTCGTCGTCCCTGCTTCTCCCAATCACTTCCGCGTCGTGAAATACCGCTTCAGCCACTGCGACAGCCCGTCCAGGCCCGGGAACAGCACCCGCTCCGTGATATTCGCCTGATCCAGCTTGTCGCGCACCTCCCACTTCAGCGCAGCCGGGATGATGATCCGGCGGTGCGAGTCGGGACGCTGTTCGAGGAGCGCCTGCAGGGAGAGGTTGGGGCTGGAGGGGAGGGAGAAGAGGGCGAACTGGTTGACGATCCGCTCGTCGAGCGACGGCGGCTCGAAGAACACCACGAAGTCGTTCTTCGACAGGTCGTCGAACTGGTCGAGCGTCGTGGCCACCCGGTTCAGCAGCTCGGTAGTAAAGATGTTGACGTCTTCGTCCTCCAGCACCTCGCGCAGCTTCCTGGGGAGGACGGCGTTCATCTGCCGGTAATCGACGCACCAGATCGCGGCGTCCTCGTCGAAGTGGCGGAAGTCGTGCGTGGCGAAGTGCATGGCCACGTAGGGCGAGTAGGTCCAGTCGAGCAGGCGTGTCGGCAGGCCGTGGTGCTTGGCCAGCGACAGCCAGTTCCACACCCAGTCGCCGTGCACCGCGCTGCGGAGGGCGTACTTGCGGAAGCTCGACAGCAGGTGCCGCTCGTGCAACTCGAACCCCCCGGTCTGCAGGCTCGTCCCCAGCGCATGCCCGGCCCGCGGCACCCCGCGGAAGGCGAACTGGGAGCGATGACGCGACAAAGAGTCGCGCCACGAGTCGTGAAAAACGGACTCCTGGAGCTCGTTCCAACTGTTCACGCGCAGTTCCATCGGCCCGTTCTGGCTGCAAATGGGTTGCCGCTGGCTGTTTTTGAATTCGGATGTGGCTGGAATACCATCGAAGTGTGATCCAGATCACAAGTGGCAGGGATTACACTGGTTACTAGGTCCTCCATGCTCGAGCGAATCAAAAACGCGATCCGGCCTGCCGGGGAAGACAAGCCGCTTCCTCGGAAAACGACCGAGGTGCGCCTCGATTCGCTGGACGCCCGCGATCCGGTGGAACGGGCCCAGACCCACGAGCCGGCGCTGATCATGCTCGACGGCGACCTTCCCGGGCAGGTGTTCCGGGTACGCGCCGGGCGGCAGATCATCGGACGCCGTCCGGAGTGCGACATCCGCATCCGCGAACGCGCCGTCAGCGGCGTGCACGCGGAGGTGATCCGCGTCCGCGATACGGTGACGATCAACGATCTCTCCAGCACGAACGGCACGCTGGTGAACGGCCTGCGCATCCGCACACCGGTGGCGCTGGTGCAGGGGACGCTGCTGAAGCTCGGGAACTGCGTGTTCAAGTATGTCGACTCGCTGCTGGAAGTGGAGTTCACCGAGTCGCTGCACGCGCGCGGGATCACGGACCAGCTCACCAGCGCGTTCAATAAGCAGTATCTGGTGGCGCGGCTCGGGTTCGTGATCGACACGGCCTCGGAGTCGCGGCCGGTGAGCATCATCACGTTCGATTTCGACAATTTCAAGCAGGTGAACGACCAGTACGGCCACGCCGCAGGCGATCACATTCTGCAGGCGACCTGCGAGCTGATCTTCACTTCGTTCGTCCGGCCGACGGACCTCTTCGCCCGCATGGGTGGCGAGGAGTTCGCCATCGCTCTGCCGGACACGAATCTCGAGGCCGCCGCCGCAGTCGCGGAGGAGATCCGCCGGACGCTGGAGGAGAAGGTGTTCGAGTACGACGGGTCGTCGATCCGCCTGACGTCCTCTTTCGGCGTCTGCACCACCACCACCGCCGCCGAGCAACCGGACTTTCTCCTCGCCCGCGCCGACGAGCTGCTCTACCGCTCGAAGCGCGAAGGCCGGAACCGGGTCACGGCGTAGCCGATGACGAAGAGGTTGTGAGGGAGCAGGTTACGACGGTTCGCCCGGACTAAAAGTCCGGGCCACATTTGGCCGAGTATATCGACGAAGGAACCGGCAAATCCCCTACGTAAAACTCTTCGGCCGGTCATCCAGCCTGGTGGCCAGGTCCACCATCGCGGCCAGGTAAATTGGCTCTTCGGCGTGGAAGTCCAGGGGGCGTTTGAGCTCGGCGGCGCGGACGGTGACGCGGCTGCGGTCGGCGTCGACGAGGATGTCGTCGACTTTGGCGACGGGGAGCTCGATGCGGTTTTTCTCGGTGCCGAGGATCACCCGTTTACTGGTGACGTAGAGGGTGGTCGTGTCTTTCTCGTTCGGCTTCACCTGCGCGGTGTACATGCAGTACTCGTTCATGCCGAGCGGCACCGTGGTCTCGGCGCAGCGGGGGGCGTTGCGGTGGTCGACGCCGCGGAGGCGGTGGAACTGCGCTTCGGCGGAGGTGTCGCTGGGGACGTCTTCGTTGTCGATGCCGAAGCCCTGCTGGATGGAGCGGATGACGCGCAGCTGATCTTCGCCGAGGCGGTCGTCGGCGAGGAAGTGCCAGAGGATGGTGGAGTAGAGGGCGTGCTTCACGCCGATCGCATCCTCGGCGATCAGTCCCGCGGCGTCGCTGGCGCGGTCCATCAGCTTGGCCACGTCGGCGGCCCGCTCGGGGCCGACTTTGCCGAGCGTCGAGAAGCCGACATAGAGCACGGTGCCGATGGCGGCGTCGGCCCAGACGGCGTAGGGGAGGTCGAGCTTTTCGTTCTCGCGCAGGACGGTGGCGAGTGCCTCGTCCGAGGGATCTTCGCGCAACCGCTCGAGAGAGGTGGTGTAGATGCCGAGCAGCTCCGCGTTGCGCTTGTCGCGCTCTTCGCGCTCCTTGTGCTTGCGCTCTTCGAGTTGCTGGAGGCTGCGGCGCTTCTGGCCGGTGATCACGATGGGAACCAGGGCGATGATCAGGCCGAAGATCACCAGCACCCAGCCGGCGCGATTGCCGTTGGCAACGTTGGCCAGGCCGAGGAGCAGGAAGAGCGCCCCGAAGATCATCACGCCGAGGAAGACGTAGCCGCGCGTCGTGCCGTCGAAGACCGAGCTCCAGAACGGCGTCGAGGCGGTCGTGCGGATCGGCTTGATCTCCGGCTTGTGGATCGTGCGGAGGTCCGCCTGGTAGAAGATCTCCGGCCGATGCCGGACGAACTCCCCCGAGGAGCCGGTGCTCAGCCCCGCGTCATTGTCGATGGAGCGGAACTCGCGCCGGCGGCCGACTGCGAAGCGAAAGAATGAGTTCCCAAGCGATTTCTGAACCGTAAAGCTCATGCCGGGCGCTACTGGTGCGTAAGTCGTGCCACTGGAACGGCGGCTTGAGGATTGAGAATTGAGGATTGAGGAGCGGCCGCTCACCCATCCTCAGTCCTCCATTCTCAATCCCGTAAAGCGGCCAGGAACAGGACGCTCTTCACTTCAGGGTCATCAGGAAGGCGGTGATGTCCTGAGCCTCGGCGGGGGAGACTCCCATCCGCGGCATCCGGCTCTGCGGGTTCACCGAGGCCGGGCTGAGGATGTATTGGGTCAGGTTCGCCGGCGTGTTCTTCACGACGCCATCGCTGATCGCCGGCCGTGAGGCGACGCCGGCGAGCGTCGGTCCGAGCGCCCCCTCGGCTCCCTCGATGCCCGGGATCACATGGCACACGCCGCAGCCGAACTGGGCGGCGACCTGCTTGCCGTTGGCAACGTTGCCGGCGGAGGCGGGAGGCGGCGGGACCGAAGAGGAAGTCGTTTGGGGTGTTTCGGCGCGTCTGCAGGCGACCAGCAGAGCGATCGCCAGGATGAGCGGGGCTTTTTTCACGGCTCGTACTTTAGCAGCGGTACTGTTGCCGGTTGCTTGTGAAGCAGCGCCTGAGCCTCAGAACGTGCAACTCAGCGTTTCCTGCGCAGTGTGCGCATGCTGATCGAATAGCGCAGTCCCTTCACCGCCGGGATCGAGTGCTGCCACTGCGTCCGCGCGGCGCCGCCGAGGAGGTAGAGCGAGCGCGGCTCGAGAAGCCGCACGGCCTGCTCGAAGCCGTCGCCGCTCTTGCGGCGGAACTTCATCGTGCAGGGAGCGCCGAGGGAGATCCCGATCACCGGCGAGCCGAACATCGGCGCGTCGCGGTGCCAGCCGATCGTCGCGCCGGGCGGATAGCGGGCGACCAGGAACTGCTCGAGCGATTCCGCGGCAATGCCGGCGACGTCCGCGGCGCGGCCGGCGATCCCGCGCAGCGCCGGCGACGGCGGCGTGGTGGGTGCGATCTTCCACCCTTCATAGTCGTAGTCCCAGCCGAAATGGATCACCGTGCGCCGCGCCACCTGGCCGCGCATCACGACGTCATGGAACGGATAGGTTTCGATCTCCGCGAGCAGCACGCTCGCGTCGCGCTCGCTGAGAAAGTCGGAGATGTAGAGAAACCCTTCCGGAGTCATGAGAAAAAAGGCGCAAGGTTGTACGCTGGCGTACAGAATCAGCGGATCAGGTGCGGGATACTGCACTCAACTCACATGACAGCGACCTCAGAACGGACTGCGCTCCGCCGCCTTCTTATCGATCTCCGCGTGCGCACCCTCTCGCTCCGCTCCGAGCTCGACTCGCTTACGGGCGATTTGCCGGCTCTCGACCTTGCGTACTTTCGCGGCGCCCTCGCCGAGATCGACACGCGAAGCGCCGAGCTGCTGTTCGCGATGCCCGCGCCCAGCGGACACTAGTGTCCGTCAGCAGGCGTGGTCGTTACGCCGGAAGGGGAGGACGTCGTGGTGAGCCTTCTGCTCCAGCTCCGCCGCCTGCGCGGCCGCCGAGATCAGGTCGCCGAGCACATCGATGTCGAACGGCTTGCGGATGATGGAGTGGACCATGGCCGGGTCGAGCTGACGGAGGGCCACCGACTCGCCGGCGCTGACGACGATGATGGCCGGACGCGGTCCGCCGCGCTGCTTGAGATGCGCGATCAGTCCGTAGCCGTCGATGTTCGGCATCATCAGGTCGAGCACGATCACGTCATACCGCTCGACCTCGAGCTTCGCGATCGCATCCGCCCCGTCGCAGGCCGTATCGACCGGATGCCCCATCCGCTCGACGATCTTGGCCACGAGCGCACGGATCGCCCGCTCGTCATCCACCACCAGCACTCTGCCCCGGGACCCCATTGCATGGCAGCCAAGCAATAAAAGTGCCTGAGAGAGGCGGTTACTGGTTGCTCGTTGCTTGGGATGTGACGCCTGGGACGTCAGTCATTGCCTCACAACCAACCAGGATTCCCCGCCAACGCTTGGCGTCAGATCCGCACTGGGAGACCCCCATGAACGAGCCGCTTGGCGACTGGCAGGAAGAGCGGGGTGGGCGGATCGACCCGATGAAACAGCCCGAGTCCCCGATGGACGCCGATGACCGGATCGACGAGGCCATTGCCGAGTCGTTCCCGGCCAGCGATCCTCCGTCGTTCAACGGGGGTCTGGAAAAGGGGACCGAAGAGGAGTGAGCGCGTTCGGAGTCCGGCCGCTCATCCTGCTGGTCGAGCCGCATGAGGAGCACCTCGCCCGCGGCCGCGATTTCCTCCTCGCCGACTGTTCGGCGACCTTCGACGTCGTCACCACGCGCACGATCGAAGATGCGACCGCGCGGCTCGACGAGGCCGCCGAAAGCAAGCAGCCGATCGTCCTTCTCCTCGTCCGCCACATCCTCGACGAGGCCCTGCTCCGCGACCTCCTGCGCCGCGCCAAAGAAGTCTCCACCGGCGTCAAAGTCATCCTCTACGCCGACGAGCTCAATCCGCCGTTCGTTGCTGAGGCGAAGCGGGAGGGGCTGGTCGACTTCCACGTTTCCGAGCCGTGGGAGACGCCGGAGACGTCGCTCGAGCCGATCGTGCGCGACGCGCTGCGCGCCTGGGAGTCGCACTCCGCCACTTCCGACGTCGTGCAGATCGTCGGCGACCAGTGGCAGCCGCTCTGCCACAACGTCAAGGACCTCCTGGCCCGGCACCGCGTCCCTTACCGCTGGGTCGATACCGCCTCGGAGGACGACGACAACGGGGAAGCGGAGGCTTCTCAGGGCACCCGCATCCTCTTCCCCGACGGCACCGAACTGGTCGACCCGTCTGACGAAGAGCTGGCGCAGAAGCTCGGCTTCAGCACCTCGCCCGACGAATCGTTCTACGACCTCGTGATCGTCGGCGGCGGCCCGGCCGGACTGGCGGCCGCCGTCTATGCGAGCTCCGAGGGACTGCGCACCGTGATCGTCGAGCGCGACGTCCCCGGCGGGCAGGCCGGGTCGAGCGCCCTCATCGAGAACTACCTCGGCTTTCCCGACGGCCTCTCCGGCGCCGAGCTGGCCTCGCGCGCCGTCACCCAGGCCCAGAAGTTCGGGACCGAGATCCTCCTCCCCAAGTGCGCATCCGGACTGCGCGACGACCACGGCTACCGGATCCTCACCCTCGACGACGGGCAGGAGATCGCCAGCCATACCGTCCTCTTGTCGATGGGGGTCGCGTACAAGCGCTTCACCGCCGACGGCGCCGAGCGGCTGGCCGGCGCGGGCGTCTACTACGGCGCAGCAGCGGCCGAGGCGGCCCGCTTCCGCGACGGCGACGTCTGCCTCCTCGGCAGCGGCAACTCGGCGGCCCAGGCGGCGCTGCTGCTGGCGCGCTACGTCCGGCGGCTGACCATCATCACCATCGACCCCGGCCTCGAGGCGACCATGTCGAGCTACCTGGTCGACCGCATCCACGCCCTCCCGAACGTGAAACTTTTTCCGAAGACCAGCGTGGTCGAGGTAAAAGGGGAAGACCGGGTCGAGTCGGTGGTGATCGAGAACATCGACACGAAAGAGCGGCAGGAGCTCAGGACCGACGCCCTCTTCGTCTGGATCGGCGCCAAGCCGCGCACCGACTGGCTCGCCGACTCGGTCGCCCGCGACAAGCAGGGCTTCGTCCTCACCGGCCGCGACCTCCGCCCGCAGCACCTGGAAGGATGGCCGGACAAGCAGTGGCCGTCGCACCTCGAGAGCAGCATGCAGGGAGTCTTCGTCGCCGGCGACGTACGGCACGGCTCTGCAAAACGGGTCGGCTCCGCGGTCGGCGAGGGAGCGATGGCGGTGCAACTCATCCACGACTATCTGCGGGAGCGGTGAGTGTGATTTTCGTCACATTTTGGCGTGTGGTTTGCTCGTAGGTGTTTTGCGTCAAATGCAAATCCGGAGGGACGTTTGCAATACACCATCGAGGCGCGAGAACTGACCAGTGAGTATACGCACCGCCCCGCCTTTGACGGAGCCGCGCGGCGAATGGTCATCGACGCGATCGACGCAGACGAGGCCATCACCCAGTATGTGCGCGCGAGCGAGGCGGAACTGGTGAGCTTCACCAGTCCGGGGAGAAGCCGGGAGTCGATCGCGACGGTGAAGAAGGAAGATTCGGTCTTCCTTGTGCGAGTGTACGAGGCCTAGAAGTTCCCCGGAGCTCCTCGGAACTTCGAGGAGCTCCGCCGTTCCCTCCCTTACAATCCGCTCCCGATGAACGCGCTCTGGGCCCTCCTGGCCTTCGCCATGACCCTTGCCGGGGGGGCGTTCGCATTCCGCTACCAGCGCTACCTCCACGCCATCATGGCCTTCTCGGCGGGCCTGCTGATCGGCGTCGTCTTCCTCGACCTCGTCCCGGAGATCGCCGAGATCGCGCACGAGGCGTCGATCGACTTCCGGACGCTGATGCTCACCCTCATCGCCGGTTTCATGGCCATCTTCCTCCTCGAGAAGCTGACCATCATCCACAGCGAGAAGACCCACGACACCCCCGGCCACCACCATAACGTCGGCCTCGCCGGGGCGATCGGCCTCTCCTTCCACAGCTTCCTCGACGGCCTCGCCATCGGCGTCGGCTTCCAGGCCGGAACCGAGGTCGGCGTGGTCGTCCTGGTGGCGGTCCTGGCCCACGACTTCGCCGACGGCCTCAACACCGTCACCTTCATGCTCGCCACGCGCAACAGCCGCTGGCGCACCATCGCCCTCCTCCTCGTCGACGCCGTCGCCCCGGTCCTCGGCGCCTTGACCGCCAACATCCTCGACATCGACCCCCGCCTCCTCGCCTTCCAGCTCGCCTTCTTCGCCGGTTTCCTCCTCTACTTAGGCGCCAGCGACCTCCTCCCCCACGTCCACGAACGCCCCCGCGCGACGCTCATCGTCTCCACGGTGGCCGGGCTGGTGGTGGCGTTCCTGGTGGTGGCGGGATTGGAGAAGTTGCACGGGCACTGAGTACGGCGCCGCAAGTTCATGTCCGCTGGCCGTCAATGTTGTCAGTTGTCAGTTGTCGGTTATCTGCCATTCCTTGCCTGGACGGCACTCGAGGAGAGCGGGCTGTAGGTAGGAGCGGCGCTCGTTACATCCTGCAACCGGGGATTCGTGACGTAAGCGGTGATTCGACGCACAAGCGATCCGGCATGCGGCCCGACTTTAGTCCGGGCCCGCAGCATCGCTGAACATCAACCGACGTAAAAAGGGCGGCCATGCGGCCGCCCTTCCGTTCCACTCGCTGCCGTGTGCGTCTATTTCGCGAAGATGTCGTCCACGTTCACGATCTTCACGTTCTCCGGCTTGAGGCTCAGCTTGTAGCTGCCGATCACCTTGTCATCATCGGCCAGTTCCGGTTTCGGGGCGTCGTACTGGATCGACGACGGGCCGTCGGCGAGCAGGGTGTCGCGCAGGCCCTCGGCGTCTTTGGTGATGATCACCACGTGGAGGTTCTTGGCCGACAGGTATTTCCTGATGGCCTTGTTCACGTCGTCGCGGGTCAGCTTCGTATACGCGGCGCGCATCGTGTCGACATAGTCGCCCATGCCGTACCACCACGAGTCGAGCGCATAGCCGAGACGCTGGTTCTGCGTGGAGGTCTGCAGGTAGACGTTCTTCATCAGGTAGTCGCGGGTATTGTTGAAATCCTGCTGCGACAGGCCGTTGTCGATCATCTTCTGGGTTTCGTACAGCGCGATGCGCGTCGCCATCTGCGCGTTCGCCGGGACTACCGGCCGGATCCAGATCTCGAAGATCTGCGAGCGGCGGGCGACGCCGGGGCTCGGGAAGAACTGGAAGCCCGGACTATCGAAGAACTCGATATAGGCGTAATCGCCGTAATTGAGGCCGCGCACTTCGCGGATGCGGTCATAGAGGCGGCCGGAGGAGGCGCGGTGCTCGCCGAGCCAGACCCGCGCGACATTGAGCGCGGCGAAATCGGCGGCGTTGCGCGTCACCGGGATCGGATGGCCCATGGAGATGGCCGTGGCGCGGGTCTCTTTCTTGATGATCGTCACTTCGAGACCGTTCGGCGCGTCGCCTTTGACGGCCGGCAGTGCCGCGATGGTGGTCTCCTCGGGGCCGCTGCCGAGCGCGGCGAGGTCGGCGGTCAGGCGATCGACGAGCGTGGCCGGGTAATCGCCGGAGAGGCCGACCACCACGTTTGAGGCGTTGTAATTCGCGTCGACGAACTTCTTCACGTCGTCGAGGGTGATCGCCTTCAGGCCGGCCACCGTTCCGAGCACGGTGTGGCCGTACGGCGTGCCGTCGAAGACGACGTTCTGGAGCTGTTCTTTGCCCAGCTCTTCCTCGTTGTTGTTGCGCAGGTCCTCCTGGAGGGCATTGAGCTGCTGGTCGCGGAGGCGCTGGAAGTCCTCCTCACGGAAGCCCGGGGTGAGGAGCTGGGGCAGGACGATGGGGAGGAAGCGGTCGAGGTTGTCCTTGTGGACGACGCCGGTGAAGGTCGTCATTTCCTTGTCCACCAGGTTCCCGAAGCCGCCGGCCATCGGATAGAGGGCCTTGTTGATCTCGTCGATGCGCATGTCGCGCGAGCCGGCGTCGGTGATCATCGACGCGGCGAGCTGCGCCAGCCCTTCTTTCCCCTTCGGGTCGGCGGCCGCGCCGGTGGTGAAGAGAAGCTTCGTCAGCACGTTGGGGAGCACCGACTTCTGCTCGATGAAGCGGATCTGCACCTTCTCGCCGGCCGCCGCGGCCGTCGCCAGCGCGTTGACCGAAGGGAGTTTGGTCATCGCCTCGGCGAACGGGGTCTGCGAGAGCGTCGTCACGACGAGGTTCTTGTCGGTGAAGTATTTCCGGGCGGCCTGCTGGATCTGGTCCGGGCCGATCGTGTCGAGCTCACGGTAGTACTTGTTCAGCGTGTCGTAGGAGCGCTCGAAGTGGGCGTAGCCGGCGATCGTGCCGGCGATGGCGTCGGTGTTGTCGAGACCGCGGACGAAGGCGTAGCGGGAGCTCGACTTCGCGTCGGCGACGCGCTTCGCGTCGAGCTTCTGCATCCGCAGCGAGGCGAAGGTGGAGAGGATCTGGTCGCGGACGTAGACCGCGTCCTTCTGGTCCTTCACGCGGGCGAAGACGGTGAAGAGGGTCGGGTCGACGTTCGGGCCGCCGAAGAAGAAGAGCTGGTCGACCTTCTGCTCCTGCTCGACCAGGCGCTTGTAGAGGTCGGAGGTCTGGCCGAAGGAGAGGTCGAACATCGTATCCATGGCCGCCTGCTCGGCAGTCTGGAACGCCGACGGGCCGTGGAACGCCACGCTTACCCACGGCAGGGTCTCGGAGGTCCAGGGGACGTTCGCGTAGACCGGGCCCTTGTGGTCGGGCTCCTGCGGGATGTCGACGGTGAACGTGCCGCGCTCCCAGTCGCCCCAGTACTTCTCGACGAGCTGGAAGACGCGGTTCGGCTCGACGTCGCCGGCCACGATGATGGTGGTCTTCTCCGGACGGTACCAGCGCGAGAAGAAGGTCTTCGCGTACTCGAACTGGTTGGGCATGTCCTCGATGTCTTTGAGGAAGCCCATCGTGGTGTGCTTGTAGGGGTGGGTGGTGAAGGCGGCGTCGCGCTGGACTTCGAGGATCTTGCGGATCGGGTTCTGGGAGTTTTTGTTGTACTCGCCGAGCACGGCCCGGGCCTCGGTCTTGAACTCCTCTTCGCGGTACGAGAGGTTTTTGAAGCGGTCGGCCTCGATCTCGAGGATTTTCTCGAGGTCTTCCTTGGCGAAGGTGACGTGGTAGTTCGTCAGGTCGTCCGAGGTGTAGGCGTTCTGGCGGGCGCCGGCCTTGGTGATGATGGCGTTGTAGGCCTCCACGGAGTAAGCCTTGGTGCCCCGGAACATCATGTGCTCGAAGAAGTGGGCGAAGCCGGACTTTCCGGGCTCGACCTCGTTGCGCGAGCCGGTCTGCACCGGGATCTGCAGCGAGACGATGTTCGGGAAGCCGGTCGGGACCACGATCACCTTCAGGCCGTTCCGGAGCGTCTTCTCGCTGGCCTTGAAGGGGAGGATGTCGGTCGGCGCCGCCTGCTGGGCGGTCATCGGCAGTGCGAGCGCACAGAGTGCGGCCGCGAGGATGCGTTGACGAAGCATAGTTCTCCTTTTTGTAACGGGTTGCAGCAAATCGGCTGACGCTATTCGGATCTGGAGCTGGAGCTGGCGAGGGGCTGCGGCTCGTCGTCCGGGATGTCGATCGGCCCTTCCTTGAGGTCCTCACGGATGATGAGGTCGAGGAAGAGCTCACGCACGCCGTTCCGGCCCTTCTCCCGATATACGCGGCGGACGTCCGAGGGTTTGAGCTGGATGCCCGTCATCGCTTCGAGGTACTGGCAGAAAACCACCGCTCGCGACCGGAACGAAATGATGAGGATCAGCAGGAGGATTCCCGCAAAGATCAGCGGCATGGCCGCCGCCATCGAGTCGAACCGGAAGAGGGTCTGCATGAAGCGGGAGAATCGTACCAGAAGGCAGAAGGCAGAAGGCAGAGGGCAGAAGGCAGAAGGAGTCTCGTCGGGTTTTCCTTCTGCCTTCTGCTCTCTGCCTTCTGCTTTCCCCCCGGCACCGATCCTGAATCAGTCCGGGCTGGAGGAAACTGCATGACCGAGGAACGTTACGAGCCGGTTTCGTGCGATTACCACGACCAGCTCGAAGCTGCCGCGATGCACAAGTCGGAGGTGGAGCTGGAGTTCGACCTCGAGGGTGTCACCCAGAAGGAACGCGGCCGTGTCGAGGACGTCTATACGACGGAAGGGGCGGAGTTCATCCGCTTCGCCGCCGACTCCGGCCCGATCGAGATCCGGCTGGATCACATTATTTCGATGAAAGAGTAGGCTCGCGCTAAGATTCAGCGCGGAGCTCGCCATGCCGAAGATCCTTTTCTACACAGGAACGGCGTTCTGCCTCTTCCTCGCCCTCGTGAGTGTGGGCGAGGTGGCGCGCGAGCTTCGCGACGGCGGCCTGGCCTTCATCGCGCTGCCCGGCTCCGCCAATCCGGCCGCGGCGATCGGCGCGGCGTTCCTGGCCGGCCTGGCCATCGCCGCGCTCTTCCTGAGGATGGCGGCCCTCCTCGCGGCGCGCAACCTCTTCGCCGCCTTCGTGGCCGTCGTGGCCGTGACCGGCGCCACGGCAACGCTGGCCGCGGTGCTGGTGGTGCAGTGGCGCGTCACCAGCGTGGCCGGAGCGCAACTGTACGAGATCCACTTCGCCGCCCTGATGCTCTTCGGCTTCTTCGTTTCGCTCAGCCTCCTCTCGCTGCGGCCGTACTTCAGCATCCAGGCGAGCCGTTTTCTTTCGGCGATGGTCTTCTTCCCCCTGCCGCTCTTCGCGATGATCGTCGCCCAGGAGATGTTCGTCGCCGCCTCCCCGGCGCCGCTCCCGGTCTCGACGCCCGCGTCACGGGTGTACTTCTCCGTCCTGGCCCTCCTCTTCTTCTCCATCGCCGTTCACTGCATCCGCCACCGTCACCTCTTCCTCGAGATGACCAACTTGCGCGAGCTGCTGGATTCGCGCGTCGATCCGAGCCGCAGCCACGGCAGCAGGCCGATCGGCGGCGTGGCGTTCGATTCGTAGGGTTAAGCCCCGGGAACATACGTCTCTTGTATACTCGTTGTATCTACGAGGCTTGCATGAAGACAACGATTCAGAAATGGGGAAACAGTCTGGCAGTCAGAATCCCGCGGCCTTTCGCGGAAGAGATTCATCTGGAAGAGAACACGACGGTGGATCTGACGATCCGGTCCGGCAAACTCGTGATCGTTCCCGCGGAGCCGGAGATCACGCTCGAGTCACTCGTCGAACAGATCACTGATGCGAACCGCCATGACGAAATCGGAATAGGACCGCGCGTTGGGAACGAAGCCTGGTAACTACATACCAAATCGCGGCGATGTCGTCTGGCTGACGTTCGACCCACAGGCGGGTCATGAACAGTCCGGCATCAGACCGGCGGTGGTGCTCTCCCCAAAGTCATACAACGAACGTTCGAGCCTGACGATCGTCGTTCCTGTTACGCACCGCATCAAGGGCTATCCGTTCGAGGTCGTCTTGCCGGACGGTCTACCGGTGAACGGCGCAGTCCTTTCGGATCAGATCAAGAGCCTGGACTGGCGTGCACGGGACGCCCGCTTTATCTGTTCCCTCCCTGCGCCTGTCGTGAACAGCATTCTGCAACGGGCAGCCGTGCTGCTATCGGCGGCGTAACTCCGCCGGGGATCGAGGATACGGCTTCGCCAGCTCGATCGCCTGTGCCCGGGAGACGTTCCACGTCCGCCAGCCGATCGTCTTCCTCTTCATCCGCTGCGCGTACTCCTGCGCGAGCTCTTTCGGGAAGCGCGGGTCGCCGAGGATCACCTCGGCGGCGTCGGCGCTGAGGCTCATGGTGTAGCGGGTGTCGAGAGGCCGGCGGCCGGCTTCGGCACGGGCGAGGTTGGTGCGGACGATGAGGGCGTCGGGGTTGATGATGTGGAGGATGGCGACGGCCGCGACGGCGGTGGCGAGGACGCCGATGGCGAAGCGTTCGCGGTGGCCGGTCAGGACGGTGACGACGAGCCACACCAGCAGCACCGCCACCCAGAACATGAAGGCGGTGGTGTAGAGGCGGAGGCGGGTCAGGCCGTATTCGTCGCGGTAGAGGGCCATCCGGTGATAGGCGGAGAAGGCGATGGCGAAGACGAGGGCGACCTGGACGACGGCCATGAGCCGGAACTTTCCCTTGCCGCCGCTCTCGTTGGCGATGAGCCAGTCGAGGAGCAGCAGCATCGGCACGACCAGAGCGACCACCCACACCAGCTCGAAGAAACCGCGGCGTGCGTATTCGGCCAGCCTCGCCGGCGGGGCGCCGAAGAAGTAGCGGAACTGGAGGGCGACGAAGAGGGCGAACAGGGCGTTGACCAGCCCGAGGGCAAACGTCACCTCGGCGGCAGGCAGGCGAAGGAACGAGGGACGGGTGATCCGCGGCATCGCTCCGCTGAGGACGAAGCTGCGTAGGAAGCCGGCGCAGACCGCGGTCACGATGGCGATTACGAGCAGGTGCTGGAGCAACTCCTGAAAGTCGAGCAGGCCGATATTGCGCAGGATCCGCCCGAGCTCGGGATCGGCCGAGGCGAGGAGGGCGCCGAAGACGATCAACGCGGGCAGGGCGATGAGGGTCCCGCGCACCGCCACTCCGGCGCCACGGATGCTGCCGTTGGGGACCTGCTTCCAGGTGAGGTCCTGGGCGAGCAGTTGCGGGAAGCCGGCCACGGCCTGCGCGCCGGTGACCGCCACCGCCGTGCCGATCTCGGTGATGCCGGCCGCCCGCAGGCGCACGCCGCGGGCGTCGAGGGCGAGCATCTGCAGGAAGGCGAACAGGAGGAGGATGTCGAGCAGCACCAGCGTGTCGGCGTCACGCCACATCAGCCCGGCCGCCGCACCGAGCGCGCTGAGGGTGGGGAAGAGGAGGGGCCGCTTGCCGCAGACGACCGGCGCTGCGACGAACAGCGCGGTCCAGAGCAGGGCGTTGACGCCCCAGGGGACGTAGCGGAGGAGGACATCCCAGGCGAGACCGAGGATCAGGGCGGCTGCGATGATGGAGAGGGCAGTGCGGTGTCGATCCAACTCAGTCCTCCGCGCGAGTACTTTGCGTTGCAAAGAGTATACGCGTGGGAGGGGAGGGAGGTTTTGGGGAAGGGCGGCGGGATGGGACCTATGGGACCGTTACGCCGCGCGCCGCAATTGCACCGCCGTCTGCCATTGCAGCGGCGAGATCGCTTCCGCCGGGGCGAGCTCGATGTGGAGGACGCGCCGGTGGTCGGGAGCGATCGAAGGGGAAGAGGAGTGGACGAGGAGGGGGCGCATCAGCAGGAATTCCCCTTTTCTGGCGTGGACCTCGGCCGGGGTCTCGGCCTCGGCCAGGCGCTGGATCTCGTCGTCGTCGAGCTTGCCGAGGTGGTGACTGCCGGGGAGGACGCGCAAGGGACCGTTCTCGGGACCCGATTCGTCGAGATAGACCCGGAGGGCGAGCATCTGCTCGAGCACCGATGCCGGCGGCTCGACGTGCGGGACCCCGGCCTTGACGGTCCAGGGACCATAGCCGGGGACATCCATCCGCTCGCGGATGGCGATGACCCGGTCCTGGTGCCACTGGGCGCGCCAGTTGGAGGCGACGGTCTTGTCGAAGAGGGTGGCCTTCACCGCCACCAGCTCGCGGCCGACGACGGACCAGAGATAGTCGCCGAGCTGCTTGTGATGGAGGATCTGGAGGACGGTCGGATGGGAGACGAGGCCGCGCACGCCGCCGCGGCCTGCGCTGACGGAGGGGATGGCGGATGCGATGTGATCGCACTGGGTGGAGCTCAGCGAGATCTGCGCAAGGGCAAAGCCGCGAGCATGGAGATCGGTCACCCAGCCATGCTACCCCGGAAATCGGGGCGTGTTACCGTGCCGGCTACGGAGGTTGTGAAATGTCTCGAATCAATGGTGAAAAAGCGCGGGCCGCGGTGGCCCGCCGCAACAGGACGAAGCAGCGGGTGAAGGATCGGGCGAAACTCGCCGAGATCCGCCAGGGCGCCGCGCCGAAGGCGGACGCCGAGCAGGCAGCGCCGGCGAAGGAGAAGTAACGTGCCGCGCTGAAAGCCACTGCATGGTGGTCTGGAACCTCTTCTTCTCGTCGATCCTCCTTCCCCTCATCGTGACCGCGCTTCTGTGGCTTTGGCCGCGGCGGCCCATGAGCGGGTGGATCGCGGCGCTGGTGCTGGCGGCGGGGATCACCGGGTTCAGCGTGCTCGCCGCGCCGTGGGGCTGGTTCGGGATCCCGTCGCGCTTTCTTCTGGCGGCTCTGTTCGTGGCCGCGTTGATCGCGTCGATCCGCAAGCCGCTGCCGTTGCCGGAGGACCTGCGCCAGGCCTCGATGGTCGGGGTGATGGTGCGGGTCCTGATCGGGTTTTTATTCGGTGGCGTGGCCCTCGGCGTGCTCCGCGCGCACAGCGTCCCGCCGGGAGCGATCGACCTTCACTTTCCGCTGAAAGACGGCGCCTACCTGATCGGGCACGGCGGCAGCCATCCGGCCGCGAACCATCACGCCGCCCATCCGGCGCAGCGCTACGCCCTCGACATCATGAAGCTCAACGCCGCCGGGACGCGCGCACGCGGCATCTATCCGGCCGACGTCACCCGCTACGCCATCTTCGGCGCCGAGGTGCTGAGTCCCTGCAACGGGACGGTCGTCTCCGCTCTCGACGGACTGCCCGACAACCGCCCCGGCGTGATGGACCAGAAAAACCTGGCCGGCAACCACGTGGTCGTCCGCTGCGGCGACGTCAACGTTTTCCTCGCCCACCTCCGCCGCGGCAGCGTCGCCGTCCGCCCCACTCAGGGCGTAGTGGCAGGACAGCGGCTGGGAATGGTCGGCAATTCCGGCAACACCAGCGAGCCCCACCTCCACATCCACGCCGAACGGGCGGGCGCCGGAGTGCCGGCGCGTTTCGACGGCCGGTGGCTGGTGAGGAACGCGATCGTGAGACGTGAAGGTGCGTTGATGGCGTTGATGTGGCATGCCCGCTGCTGATACCATCAACACGGAGGTCGGCGATGAGCAGAACGGCACCGGCGATCACGATCGACAGGGAGGCCGTGGAGAAAGCCGCGGCCGAACACACAAGGCAGATGAACCGGATGGTCGAGGCGATGCTCCCCGACATGCGGGTCCCGCTGCCCGTGGAGGTGCTGCAGGCACGGCGCAATGCCGAAGCGCGCTATGAGCTGCTGCAGGAGTTCGGCGGGCTGACGAGCACTCAGGTCGGAGAGTTTGCCGGCACCAAATCGTCGAACCGCGCGGCGCTGGCGCATCGCTGGAAGAGCGACGGCCGGATCTTCTCGGTCGTGTATCGCGGCGTCACCTATTTTCCAGGCTTCCAGTTCGATGCCGAAGGGCAGCCGCTGCCGGTCATGGCTGAGATCATCAAGATCGTCGGTCAGGTCGCGAAGGGCTGGGGGGTTGCGCTCTGGTTCACCGGCGCGAACGGCTGGCTGGGCGGAAAACGCCCGGTCGACCTGCTGGTGAAGAACCCGAAGAAGGTGCTCGAGGCGGCCCGGCACGAGGCGGAAGAGCTTTACTTTTGACGTTGCGCAATCCGCCCGACGATCTTCCGGCACCAAACCTCGTGCTCTGGCCCGCGGGGAAGGCGATCCATCGCGTGCATCATTCGGCGTACGGGGCCACGGAATTCAACCCCGGCAACGGCGAGGGCCGCTTTCATCCGATCCGCACCAGCGATGGGCAACCCATTCCGACGATCTATGGCTCGAGTACCGTTGATGGTGCGCTCTCCGAAACCCTCTTTCATAACCTCCCGCCATCGCGGAAGACGAAGCTGATCCTGCGGTCGAAGCTCATTCCGCTGCTGATCTGCACGCTCGCCTGCAGACGCGACCTGGCGCTGGTCGAGCTGAAAGGGTTTGGCCTCAGGAAGCTCGGGGTGATGCGCAGGCAGCTCATCGATACCCATGCAGAACAATATGAGCGCACGAGGCGCTGGGCCGAGGCGCTGTATGCCCGCGAGCCGGCAGCGGACGGTCTGGTCTGGATGTCGCGGCAACACGATTCCTCGGAGGCCGTCGTCCTGTTCGGCAGCCGGGTCGCGAGGGCGGAGCTCGCGGTGATCGAGTCGCCGCGGGGTTTGGTTCCACCGTCCGCCGGATGGGATGAAGTTACCCGAGCCGCCGACGCCGCGGGCGTCACGATCGAAATTCCCGACGAATAGGATCATCACCCATGCCTCATTACGAACGCTACGTGGCCATCGGAGACAGCACGTCCGAGGGGCTGGACGATCCGGATGGCCGCGGCGGGTATCGCGGGTGGGCGAACCGGCTGGCGGAGCACATTGCGGCGCGGCAGGGGAGCGTGCTCTATGCGAACCTGGCCATTCGCGGGCGGACGACGCGGCAGATCCGGGAGGAGCAGCTGGACAAGGCCGTGGCGATGCGGCCGAGCCTCACCACGGTCGTCTCCGGGACGAACGATCTTCTGCGCGGCCGCTTCGATCCGGCTGGGTTGACGCAGGACATCGAGGCGATGCAGCAGGCGATGATCGACGCGGGGGCGACGGTGCTGACGTTCACGCTCCCGGACATGCGCGCGGTGATGCCGCTCTCGCGGCTGTTCGACGAGCGGCGGCGGCGCCTCAATCAGATCGTCCGCGACGTCTCCGCACGCACCGGCGCGATCGTCGCCGACATGGACGTGTATCCGGTGGCGTCCGATCCGCGGGTCTGGTCGGGTGACCGCCTGCACGCGAATTCCGCCGGCCACGCCCGCATCGCCGAGGCGCTCGCGTATCACGCCGGCTACACGGATGTCGGGATGGCGTGGGCGGAGCCGCTGCCGAATCCGCCGCGCCCGACGCCGCTCGACCTGGTGAAGGCGGAGATGGCGTGGATGCGCATCCACTTCGTCCCGTGGCTGTGGCGCCACGCCCGCGGCATCTCCTCGGGCGACGGAATCACGGCGAAGTTTCCGGAGCTGGTGAGGGTGGAAAAGTAGCGCTCCTCTCTTGTCATCCTGAGCCAGGGAACCTCCCCACAAGCGAGAAGCATGGCGGCGAAGGACCTGGGTGGGTGGGGGCACGCAGCGCTCCCCCTTCCCGCCCAGGTCCTTCGCCGCCATGCTTTTCGCTCGTGGGCAACTCCAGCGGGCTCAGGATGACAAAAAAGGAGCAACCAACTACCGCCCCGCCGACCGTCTTCGCGGTGCCGTCTCCACCACCTCCACCGGCACGGCGAGGGTCGTGTGTCCGCTGCCTGCCGGAAGGGTGATGACGATCTCGGTCCTGCCGACGTTCGCGCCGTAGACCTCGAATTCGACCGGGCCGCCGGAATGGAGCTGGACGCTGCGCTGGGTGAAGACGACTGAGCCGTCGCGCGCCTCCATCGTCGCCTCGAACGGGTCGAACGGCGCCGGCGTCGAGAAGAGCCTGATCTTCCCGAGCTCGCCCGGCCGCAGCACCAGTTGTCCCGGCGTCGCGGCCGGCGTGCGGATAGTGTAGGCCTCCAGCCAGACTTCGAAGACCTGCTTGCCCAACGACTCCGGCAGCGCGATCGTCACCTTCGCGTCGCCGTCGGAGAGCGCGGAGGCGTCGAAGGAGATCTCCGCCGAGCCGGTCGCGGCGGTGACGTTCGGTGGCACGGCGACGACGTTCGGCGCGGAAGAGATGACGGCGATCGGGTCGGCGCTGACGGCCACGACCGGCAGGGTGACGGTGAGCCGTCGCGCCGTACCTACCGTGACGAGCGGGTCGTAGCCGGCGAGCGTCGCTTTTCCCTCCGACGCATCGCGCAGGACGAACCCGGCCACGCTCGGCGTGGCCAGGACCGCCTTCGTCGGGGTCAGCAGGACGAGGCCCATCTCGAAGACGCGGCGATCGTCGTCGAAACGGTCGATCCGCGTCTGGACCGGAATCTCGACACGGGTGGTATGCGGCGGAATGACGAGGTCGCGGTTCACGGCCTCGAGCTCGGAGGCGGAGATCTCCCGGGTCACGACCGAGGTGACGTTGACTTCGAGCGGGTGCGCAGACGGCGGCACGATCGTGAGGGGGAAAACCGCAGTCGCCCACTCTCCGCCGCGGACATACGACGTCGTTTCGGCCATGGCGATCACCGGCCGCGCTTCGTCTTCGCGGATGATGAGATCGCGCTTGTCGTCGCGCCGCGCGCCGGAGAAGACCTCCAGCGTCGCCGCGGCGTCGCCCGAGTGGTAGGGGTCGTCGAGGAAGAAGCGCACCTCGCGCCGCGACTGGCCCGGCTGGAAACGAACGGTCACGGGCGGAAACGGGCGCGTCGCATCGGCGGTCAGCTTCACCGTCACCGAGGCGGCGGTCGCAGCGTCGGTGCGGGTGACCGAGGCGACCAGCCAACCGGCTGACTCCCGGTACTCCGGCGCGCTCTCGATGCGGTATGCCGCCGAGTCGCCGCCGTCGTCGTTGCGGATCGTGATGGTGGCGGTGGAGCGCTCGATCTTCGCCAGGCCGTCGCAGCAGGAAGCGATGCTGACGGTGAACATCTCGTCGGTCTCCTGCTCGCCGTCGCCACGGACGGAGATCGGGACGCGGACGCTGAGGGCGCCCGGGAGGAGCACGCCGGGCGGATTCGCGGCGATGTAGTCGCTGGCGTCGGCGGTACCGGGCGCGGCGGCCAGGCCGACCGCGAGCGCCGAACCGACCGGGGCGGAGAGGGTGAGCTCGATCTCGGCTTTGCTGATCGTGCCGGCCGCCCCTTCGACGACCGAGGCGTCGGAGATCGACAGCGACGGCATCTCCTCGTCGTCGAACAGGATCAGCTCCGCCGCGTCGCCGGTGAAGCCGCTCCAGTCCAGCTCGAGCGTCGCCGTGCGGGTGCCGGTGTAGAAGCCGTCGCCGGTCCCGAGCGGTACGTTCTTCGACATCTCGCCGGGGGCGAAATCGAGCACGATCGGATCAGGCCAGACCACGGTGGCGTGCGGCCGGAAGTTCAGCGTTACGCGCGCGGCTTCGTTCGGGGGACCGTTGCGAACGACCTTGACGGCCGCGGTCTCCTCGCTCTCCTCGTAATTCGGCACGTCGAACGCGAAGCCGAAGGTCGGACGGTCGTCGTCGACGATGCGGACCGTGACGGTGTGGCGGAACGGCCCGTCGAGCTCGAGGTCGAAGGTCTCGTCGCTCTCCGGCACGTCGTCGCCGGTGATGGTCGCGAACAAGGTTACGGTGTTGCTCCACGGCCCCCAGGAGACGTATCCGCTGGTGTGGCTGAAGTCCTGGGCATTCGCCGTCCCGGGAGTGGCTTCGACGAAAAAGGTATGTCCCGCGAGCCAGGGTGTGACGAACACCTGGATCGGGACCTCGCGCGTGGTGTCGCTCTCCTGGATCTCGACGGTGCGCGGGGAGAAGGTCGGGGTGGGCTCGTCCTCGGTGATCTCGACCTCGATCTCGTCGATGTGCTCCTGTGCAAGCTCGCCGAAGCACTGGATCTTGCCGCGCTGGCTGCCGGTGTAGTAGGGGTCGTCGACCACCGGCAGGGTGAGCGTCGCGCGCGCTTCGCCGGGCCCGAAGGTGACGAAGTGCGAGCCGAACATGCCCTGCACGACCGCGCGCGTCGTGCCGGAGAGATCGCCGCTGCGGAGGACGTCGACGTTCAGGGTTCCGGCGCCTTCGCTGACGCGGATTCCGCGTTGTGCGAATCGATATCCGACCGGAGGATCGTCGTCGTGGACGACGAAACTGGCGCCTCCGTTCGCATAGCCGTATCCGCCCGACACGTTGGCCAGGCTGAAGCTGACAAAAGTCGATGCGCCGTGGTAGACGCCGTCATCGAGAATCGGGATGACGATGCTCTTCTCGGACTGGCCGGGCTCGAACACGAACGTGCCGGAGCCGGACTGGACATAGGGGGCTCCGGCGTAGCGGTAGTCGATGGTGGCGAGGCGGGAGGAGTCGTCGCGGCTGACGGTGACGCGCACCGGCCCTTCGCCTTCGTCGACGCTGCCCGGCTCGGCGCGCGCGCTGAAGCGGCCCCAGAGCGATTCGACGTTCAGGCCCGCGAAGACGTCCGGCTGCGCGGTGTCCCGGACGCGAATGTACATGTTCCCGGCGCCGAACGTGTAGGTCAGGCGCGGCTCGGTGGTCCGGACGGGGGGAGAGCCGTCGCCGAGGTCCCAGGTGAGGTCCGGAGGACAGCTCCCGGCCCCATGGATCGCGTCGACCTCCAGCTTCAGCGGAATGCCGGCCTTGCATCGGGTCGTACCGTGAGTCGTCGTGCACTCCTCATTGGTTACGCGGAGCTTCTCGAGACGCCAGATCGGCTGACACTGCGCGTGCGCGTCAGCGGAGAAAACGAGGATGGAGAGGCCGAGCAGCGCCGCGGCAGAGATACGCATAGTTATTGGACCCGCGGCGACGGTAGCAGAGGAGAGCGGGATGAGCAATGCCGCCGGTTCTTTTCCCGCGCGATCGATCACTGTTTCGGCTGATTCTCCGCGAGCCACGTCATCGCCCGGTGGACGCGGTCGTAGCCGCTCGGGTGGTCGTAGAAAATCGCCTCCTCGAGCGGGGTGGGCTTCAGCTTGCGATAGGTGGAGAGCCGGAGGGCGACGGTGGCGAAGCCGTGCGGCTCGCGCGCCGCGCTGATCGCGAAGGCATCCGCCTCCGCCTCCGCCTGCCGGACGATGGTCGAGATCAGCGGCGACATGAGGGTCATGAACGTCACCAGGATCAGGATCGCCAGCGGCAGCCCGGCCGGGTCGGTCCGATCGCTCACGCCCCACCGAGTTCCCCAGCGGGCAAGCGCGCGATCGAACGTCTTGTGAACGACGAAGAGGGCGATGGTGAAGACGAGGCCCATGTAGATCAGCAGGCGCTGGGTGTGGTGGAGGACGTAATGGCCCATCTCGTGGGCCATCACCAGGCGGATCTCCTCGAGGGAGGTGCGGTTGAGGAGGTTGTCGTTGAGGGAGATGCGGGTGGTGCCGAACATCCCCTGCACGTTCGCGCTGACGCGCGTCGTCTGCCGCGACTGGTCGACGACGTAGACGTCCTTCGCCGGGATGCGGTTCGCCCGCGCGAGCGACAGCACCTCGTCGCGGATCTGTCCCGGCGGCAGCGGCGTGTATTTGTTGAAGATCGGGGAAATGAGGACCGGCGCGATGATGCCCATGAAGACCGACACGACCACCACGCCCGCGCTGGCCCAGACCCACCAGCTCGAGCCGGCGCGGCGCACGGCGAGGTACAGCAGCGCGATCAGCGGCGGGAGCATGAACAACGACAGCCCGAGCCCCTTCAGGTCGTCGCCGAGCCACGCGCCGAAGGTCTGGTTCGAGAGTCCGTACTGGTGCTCTCGGAAGAAACCGGTATAGAGATGGAACGGCCACTCCAGGAGGTACATCACCAGGAGCCAGAGAGCGACGTAGATCATCGCGACCAGAAACGGCTTCTCCGTCACCCTCCGCGCCAGATCGCGCATCCGCCGCGAAAGCCCGGTGAACAGCACGATCCCGGTGATCGCGACATACAGCAGCAGCTCCCACAACTGCAGCCAGTACCCACCCTCGTAATACGCATCGGACTTTGCCCGCTGCTCATCCGACAACACCGCCAGATACGCCTCCGTCGCCCGCTCCGCATCGAAGTACGGCCCGGGCCTGGCCGCCTCCGGCACGATCAACCCGGGCGGAAGCTCCCGATTCGCAGGAGCGGCGAGGAGCGGCACGGCGGCGAGCAGGCAAAGAACGGCGGCGAACTTCATCCGCGTACTCTACGGCCGAGCTTTCTATTTCGCACGAGGAACGAGGCTCTGGCGCCAACTTCCTCTGACGGGAGTCGCCGAAAGGCGGCGGAAAGATGCGTGCTTATTACGGAAATTATGAGTAGTTCACAATTTCCGTGTTCCGACTAACCGGAATTAGCCGATATCGACGGCGACAGAGCCCTTCCTGTCGTACTCCGTCCTCAAAGAGACCGGCTGCAGTGTTGCGGCCTCGGTGAACGGCAATTCCTGCCACTGACGTTGCAAAAAGGTAAGACTTCAGTCGTAGAACCTACGACTTCAGTCGTTACTCTTACCAATGAAGTCGTAGGAGTAACGACAGAAGTCTTAGGTCCTACGACTTCGGTCGTAAGTATTACCGCGCGAGTCGTTGAACCAACGACTCGCGTCGTTGTTGTTACGACTTCCGTCGTAAGTCTTACCACCGAAGTGGCAATAGTTACGACTGAAGTCATAGGTTCTACGACCGAAGTGATAGGAATCATGACGCGGGTGCCGGGAGTCACGGCTGAAATCGCAGGATGGACGACCGAAATCGCAGGAGCCTCGACCGACGGCGTATGCGGCACCGACCGGGGTCGCAGAAATGACGACGGACCTCGCAGAAACTGCGACGGAAGCCGGAGAACGCGGGACCGAAGTGCGGGGAGAGACCATGGCATCGATGGGGGTCAGAGCTTCGCTTTCTACCGTCGTTCTTTGGTTCTTCAGCGTCCCGCGCTGCGGCGGCGGGGTGGCCGCGGCAGGTCGTAGACCCAGGGCTCGTAGCCGGTGGCATCACTCGCGGCGCCGAAGAAGATCTTGTCGCCGAAGAGGCGGAAACCTTCGGGATTCGATGCGGCGGAGCCGGCATTGACGTCGCCGAGGAGCGTCGTGGCGGTTCCGTCGGAGGTCCACGGCTCGCGGCCGTGCCGGCCGTCGTCGGCGGCGAACCAGAGGCGGTTCCCGAGCACGGTGAGCGCGGTTGGGGTCGACGAAGCCGGCCCGGGGGCGATGTCAGCGACGAGGCGGGTGCCGGATGCGGTTCCGTCGCTGCGCCAGAGCTCGAAGCCATGGATGCCGTCATCGGCCGCGAAGTAGGCGACGTTGCCGATGGCTCGTCCTCCATATGAGGGACCGATGCGCTTCACCGCGGACGTGCCGGCGGCGGTTCCGTCGCTGCGCCAGACGGTGTCGGCGGTGGCGAAGAGAACGCTCCCTTCCGTCGCCTGAATCCAGCGGACGCCGGCGGTCGTGACCTGCGATGTTCCGGCGGGGGAGCCGTCCGTGACCCAGAGCTCGTCGCCGGTCGCGAAAAAGAGCCGATTCCCCGCCGGTGCGAGCAGGCGAGGTTCGTCTGCCAGCTCGACCGATCCGCCGGCTGTGCCGTCGGTCCGCCAGAGTTTTCTTCCCGCTGCGTAGTAGAGAAAGTCGCCCGCCACTTCCGGCCACACGTAGCTCCTGCCGGTGGTCTGTTTCGTCACCAGAAGGGTGCCGCTCTCCGTACCGTCCGTACGCCAGATCTCGGTGGTCATCCCATCGGGCTGGACGTAGAGCAGCGTTTGCCTGCCTGCCTGCTTGAAGATCGAGCGGGTCGCCAGGCGAGTGCTGATCGTCTCGACTGTGTGCGTTCCCGCGCTCGTACCGTCGGTTCGGAAAAGCGTCTTTCCGTTGAAGATGACGGCGTCTCCATCGCCGAGGTCCGCGAAGATGGCCGGGACGCGCAGGGACGGGACCGGCAGCATGGACGTACCGGCGGCGGTGCCGTCGGTCATCCAGACCTCGTACTCGGGCGTGCGGTAAGCGTGGAACAGCAGGCGGTCGCCCACCCGGGTTCCGCCCGCCGGATACGAGCCGTGATCCGGCCTGATGTTCGCGAGGAGCCGTGTGCCTGCCGCGGTACCGTCGGTGATCCAGAGCTCGTATCCGTGCTCCGGGTCGAAGCCTCCGAAGAGGACCTGTTCGCCGGCGGCGCCGAGGTCCCACTGAGCGTCATCGCGCACCGCCGTCAGCGAGGACGAGAAATCGGCGGTGTAGAGATCCGCTGCGTTGACGAACAGGCGCGAGGGCGTGGAAGCGGTTTGTTCTGCCGGGGTCAGCCACGTCTCGCCGATGGATGTCGTTCCGGCGCGGGTTCCGTCGCTGCGCCACCACGTCCCGTGCGAGGAGTCGGTCAGGATCTGAAAGTAGAGATGGGATGCGGTTGCCGTGAATACGTGTCCGGGCCCGCCCGGGAATGACAGGACCCGTCTGATCCGGGTCATGCCGTCGACCCGCAGAAGGTCGGTTCGCGCGCCGGAGCGGCTGGCGATGTACACGATGCCGTCGAGTGCCGTGATGCGGGAGCCAAGACCGTCGCCGACGGATCCGGCGAGCTCGAGCGGGCCGCTGCCGGGATCGCGAAGGACTTCGTAGCGCCCCGAGCGGGACACCAGGAGAAACACGTCGCCATTCCGGTCCAGGACCGGCTCCTCGAGCCGTCCCGAGTCTCCCGCGTCGAGGTCGTAGACTTTCCTCGTGCCTCCCGCCGTGCCGTCGGTGCGCCAGATGGCGCGGTCGCGAGTGAAATAGGCAACGCCGCCGGCGCTGACGAGGGTCGTGGGAGTGAAATCGCTGAAGAGTGGTTTCGTCCCTTGCGCCGTACCGTCCGTCACCCATACGCCGCTGTTCTCGCACGGATAAGTGAAGATCGCGCCCCCGTCGCCGAGCGGCGCGGCGTCGCTTTGGTACGTGTAATCGCAAATCCCGGGCATCGCATGAAGCTCGAACGTTCCCTCTTCCGTGCCGTCGCTGCGCCAGAGGTGAAGCTCGTGGCTCTCCATGAACGAGCCGAAAGGGATGCGCCGGTCCAGCCGGAAGTACAGCAGCCCGGCCGAAGCGAAAGGCCGTCCATGCTGCTCCCCATCGGCGAGGCCGTCGTACCAGTCGATGTCCTGGACGAACCTCGTCCCTTCCGGCGTGCCGTCGGTCTTCCAGAGCTCTTCTTCCCGCACGGTGAAGAACACGTTCCGCCCGACGGTCGTGAAGTATTGCGGGTAGGAATGGTTGACGTCACCCGCCGTGGCCAGATCGCGCAGCAGGCGGGGCGCTTCGGCACTTGCGGAGGCGGAAGCCAGGACGAGCAGAGCAAGGATGATGCGGCGCATTTATGTGATGACAGCATACAACGTCGTGACCATCCGCGATCCCCGTTCGTCAGAAGGAACATGAGCAGACTCCTTCTCGCCTTTCTCGTCGCCGCGCCGCTCTTCGCCGCTGACCTGACCGGCCGCGTCGCCGGTCGCGACGGCAAGCCGCTGAAGGACGCGCATGTGTATGTCTACACGGCGCAGCCGAAGAAGGGCCTCGGCGTGATCTGTCCCTCCTGCTACATCGACTGTGGCAAACAGGTGGCGGTCGACCCGGGCGGCAACTTCCGCGTCAAATCCGTTGACGACAAACTGCAGTTCAAGCTGCTCGCGGTGGCGGACGGCCATGAGCCGGCGTTCTCCGAGTACCGCAATCCCGGTCCAGGCTTCGACTTCGAGCTGAAGCGGCGCGACGTGAGCGATGGGGCGCGGCTCGTGCGCGGCCTCGTCGTCGATCCGCGGGGCAAGCCGGTCGTCGGTGCGATCGCCATGCTCCAGGCCATGCGGCTGCCGGACGGCGGCATCGGCTTTGGGAGGTTCCCGGGCATCGACCCGCTGTCGATCACGAACGCGAAGGGGGAGTTCGCCCTGCGCGTGGACAGCCCGGCCACGCTGATCGACGTGCGCGTCCACGCGCGCAACTTCGGCACGCGTATCGCCCGCGAGCTGCTCCCGGGTGTGCCGCCGCAGCGGATCGAGGTGAACGTCGGCGCGACCATCGCGGGCCGCCTCGTGGACGGCAGGAAGCCGCTGCCCGGTGTGCGCGTCGCCTTCGCCCAGCTCGATCGCGACTCCGAACACTTTCTCGGCTTCGAGGAGATCGCCACCGACGCGAAGGGCTGGTTCGTCATGACCGGCCTCGGGACGGAGTTGGAGTATCAGGTGCTCCCGCGCATGGCCAGCCTCGCGCCGCTGGCGGTCCCCGCGAGAGTGGTGAAGACCGGCACCGACTGCTCCACCGCCGACGCCGGCACGCTGGTCACCACGCGCGGCTTCCGCGTCGCGGGCCGTGTGAACGGCAAGAACATCCCCGAGGCCACGCGCGTGACGATCGGGAACGGCGTCGATGTGCAGACCGTCGAGGTGAAGGGCGACGGCCGCTTCGTCTTAACGGGCGTGCCGGCGGGCCGTTACGGAGTGAGCGTAGCCGCGCGCGGCTACGACCTCGCACCGGTGAGACTCGACGTGAAGCACGACGTGGAGGGCGTGACGTTCGTGCTGCAGAAGTGAGGTGCCACCGTCATCGGCGGGCGGGTGGACGGCCGCCGCAGCGCTTCTAAAATTAACCGTTGCACATCCGGACGTACGGACCTATGTTGTTGATCGGTCCGAATTCCCAGCGCGCGCGCACCTCACCGCCACGTATGTAGCGTGGCGATACAACCAACTGCTTCGCCGCAGCCTGCATGAGAGCTGCCCGGAGCCTTCCGATGAGATCAGTTGCAGGAGGTCTGCGATGTCCAGAATCACCGTTTACCAACACGTTGGGTATGTTGGTCTCGCATTTGGCGCGTTGGACTCAGTGCCCAGTCTCGTACCATTCAACCTGAACGACCACGTGTCG
Source organism: Thermoanaerobaculia bacterium (assembly GCA_035629865.1). Classification (GTDB taxonomy): domain Bacteria; phylum Acidobacteriota; class Thermoanaerobaculia; order Gp7-AA8; family Gp7-AA8; genus QHVT01. Next base: position 48,271 of record DASPHC010000061.1, read on the forward strand.
TCCGTCGACGTCGAGTCCGGAAAGTGGGAACTGTACGAGCATGTCAATTTCACCGGTCAGAGATGGATCGTTGAGGCCGACGGCGGCCCAGCCAGAAACGGCGGGTATCCGACGTTCCAAAACTGGAACGGTCCGAACGACATCATCTCGTCCATCAAGAAGGTCGGATAGTCTCTCGACGGCCCCTGCACGGGTCGGGTGAGTGGCCTTCACTCGACCCGTGCAAAGCAGGTCCGGGGTTGCACACCTTCCTTCGTGTCGGCCCGGCGCGCCATAGCGCACCACGGCAACATGTTCGGGACCTCGAGTTCCGCAACGCCATGAACACCCGTCGTGCTGCAGCGGCCCTGAAGGGTGGCGGCCAGTGCCCGCGAGGTTTCGCGCTTCCTGCGATGGCGAATCGCGGCGGGTTGGGTCCGGAATTCCGTTTAATATGGACCATACGGAGGTCGCATATGACCGAACCGCCCGCGGGAGCCCGCGTCGTCCAGCCGGTCGCTGCCGACGTCGAGGCAGTCGCGAAGCTGATCAGCACCGGGAAATGCATCCTTTTCCTTGGTGCCGGGGTTCACGCCGCTCCTCCGGCCGGCTCGCGCTGGACGTATGACGACTCCGAGCGGCCGCTCAGGGGCGGCGAGTTGGCCGAGTACCTCGCCAACGCGTCCGATTACATGATCCAGTATCCCGACGAGAAACCGCGCAACCTCGGCCGGATTTCGCTGTACTGCGAGATCCACGAGCGTTACGGCAGGCGATGGCTGGTCGACGAGATCCGGCAGAAGGTGCACGAAGGGAAGCGGCCGTCGCCGGTCCTGCGGGCACTGGCGGAGCTCGGATTCCCCTTCATCGCCACGACGAATTACGACCAATTGATGGAGGAGGCGCTGCGGGAAAAGCGGCGGGCGGTCTCCATCAGTATTTACAACAAAAGCTCTTCCGCGACGACGTCGGACTATGTCGGTAAAGAAATCGACCCGACCGCGGCGGAGCCGTTCCTTCTGAAGATTCACGGCGACATCAACATGCCGGAGTCGATGGTCATAACCGACGAGGACTACATCGACTTCGTCCTGCGCATGAGCGACAAGGAGCCGTTCAACCCCGTACCGATGTCGTTCAAACATCCGTTTGCGAAGTATCCGACGCTGTTCATCGGCTACAGCCTCCTCGACTACAACCTGCGCCTGCTGTTCAAGACGCTGCGATGGAACGTCGACAAGGGGCGGATGCCCCCCTCCTACGCGGTCGATCCGTACCCGGACCGGATGATCCAGAACATGTACCACACGAAAGGCGGCTTCGTGCGGTTCATCGTCACCGACGTCTGGTCGTTCGTGCCGCTGCTCTACAAGCACCTGATGGAGAAGGAGATGCCATGACTACGCTGCCGGCAGTGCAGATGACCGACGCAAACGCACCGCGGGAGCCGTATCGCGGCATCCAGGAGTTCCGTTACATCGACGCGCCGATCTATTTCGGCCGCGACTTCGAGGCGCGGCGGCTGTTGCGGCTGGTCACCATTTATCGCGGTGTGCTGCTGTACGGCGACTCCGGCGTCGGCAAGTCGTCGCTCGTCAACGCGAAGGCGATGCCGCTGGCGGTGGAGGAAGGCTACGCGCCGGAGCGCATCCGCGTGCAGCCGGTACCGGGTGCGGAACTGGTCGTGGAACGGATCCTGCGCGGCGCCGGGAACGACTTTCTGCCGTCGCTGTTCGACGACGGCCGCGGGACGCGGAGGATCAGCATTGCAGCCGCGGAGCTGCTTCGGAAGGTGAAGGAAACGCCCGTCGCCGAAGGGAGCTATCCGCTCCTCATCTTCGATCAGTTCGAGGAACTGGTGACGCTGACCGAGCAGGCTGCGCGCCGGGGACGGGAGAGTGCGGCGCAGGCGCAGGCGGCGTACGACTCGGTCGTGTCGACGCTGATCACCATCCTGCGCGACGACTCGCTGCGGGCGAAGCTGCTGTTCGTCTTCCGCGAGGACTACTACGCCAAGCTGACCAAGTTCTTCGCCTGCCACCCGACGCTGATCGACAACTACCTGCGGGTCGAGCCGCTGCACAGCAACCAGCTCGACGCCATCATCACCGGCCCGTTCCGGGAGGTCGACTTCGGCCGCCGGCTCGACGACGAGGTGACCGAGCTCCTGAAGTCGGAACTGCGGGCGCGCAGTGACTCGGACGTGCTGAACCTCTCCGAGGTCCAGATCGCCTGTCTCCGCCTCTGGCGGGCGGAGAAGCCTCTCGACATGCTGAAGACGCAGCATGTCTCAGGTCTGCTGGAGACGTATTTTTCGGAAGCGATCGGCAGCCTGCCGGAACAGCTTCACCGGCCTGCCGAGGCGATCATGGATGCGCTGGTGACGGAGTCGGGGACGCGCGACGTCGTGTCGGAGGCGACGCTGCTCGAAATGCTCCAGCGGGACCAGGACGTCCCGGCGGCAGTGGCCACGGCCGCGCTGACGGAGCTGGACCAGACTGCCCGCGTGATCCGCCGCGAGCGGCGCAACGACGTCTTCGTCTACGAGATCGTGAGCGAGTTCCTGGTGCCGTGGATCATGCGCCGGAAGGTCGAGGCACAGGCAAAGCTGGACCTCGAGGCGAGCTTCGCGCGGACCCGGCGGATGTTCCGGCGAATCGCCGTCGCGGCCGTGGTGGCGATCGTCATCCTCTTCGCCGTCCGCGAGTACCAGACCTCGAATGAGGCGTTGCGTAGGAACGTGCGGGAGCTCGGCGAGGCCAACTCGTCCCTGGAGGCGAAGCTCGAAGCGGCGGGCGAGGAGATGGAGAGGTTGCAGCGTGAAGGCGCCGAGGCGGAAAAGGGGCGGCAGGCGGCCGCCGCGCGTGCGGCGCATCTGACCATCGAACGGGATGCCGCGCGAACGGCACAGCGAAACGCCGAAGCGCAGAGGAACCTTGCGGTGGTGTCGCGCGAGCAAGCGGTCGAGCAGAGCATTAAGGACCGCGCTGCGCGCGGAACGGCGGTCACCGATCGCAACAACGCGATCGAGGAGAAGAACGCTGCGGTCGCCGAAAAGGACGCCGCGCTTGCCGCACGCGAGGAGGCGAACCGAAGACGTGAAGCCGCCCTCACGGAGGGGAGTGAGTTGAAGCAAGGCCTCCAGAAAATGACTGCCGACCGCGACGACCTCCGCGCGCAACTGGCCGCCCTGACCACGCGGCACACCGCCTCCACGGTGGAGCTGAGGACCGCGAGGTCGGAACGCACCGCTCTCGCAACGCAGCTCGCGACCGCGACGACGGAGCTCAAGACCGTCAGGTCCGACCGCAACAGTCTTGCGTCGAAGCTCGAAAACGAGACGGCTCGCAACTCCGCCGTCAGATCGGAGCGCGACCAGCTCGCATCGCAACTCGAAAAAGCCAGGGCAACGATCCGGAGGCTGGAAGCCGAAGTTGCCGCCGTGAGGGAGTTGCTCGCGGCGAAGAAACCCGGCGGTCCCTAGCGAGTTGGGTGGGCGATGGAAGCAGATCAGCCGCTCCCAAAGTTCGCCCGAGTGTTAAACACTGCGAAGGTACATGCGCCTGCCGCCATGCTCCCCGACCGCAGGGCGAACGATTTCGGCGGTTGCGTGGAGGTCGCTGACCGTTCTGAGGCAGTCGTCCCCACTCTACCGAGCGTAGAGTCTTCCGCTCCCCCTCTCTCGTACTGCACACCCCTTTGTGCCAATCCCCGCCCTCCTGCCCGCAGACTTGACGGCGGCTGACCATGTCCTTCGTACACCTCCACCTCCACACTGAATACTCACTGCTCGACGGGGCCAGCCGCCCCGAGGACCTTGCGAAGCGCGTGGCGAAGCAGGGGATGCCGGCCTGCGCGATCACCGACCACGGCAACATGTTCGGGGCGGTCGAGTTCTACAACGCCATGAAGAAGGAGGGGGTCAAGCCGATCATCGGCTGCGAGATGTACGTCGCGTACGGCTCCCGCCACGACAAGGCAGGGGTCGAGGACGGGCAGGCGGACGCGGGGGCGAACAATCACCTGATCGTGCTGGCTCAGAACGACGCCGGCTACAAGAACCTGGTCAAGCTCGTCAGCGCGGGGTACACCGAGGGCTTCTACTACAAGCCGCGCATCGACAAGGAGCTCCTCCGCGAGCATCGCGAGGGGCTGATCGTCCTCTCGTCGTGCCTGAAAGGGGAGGTCTCCCAGAGTCTCGCCGGCGGGAACTGGCAGAAGGCGAAGGATGCGGCGCTGGCGTACCGGGAGATTCTCGGCCCGGAGAATTTCTTCCTCGAGATCCAGGACCACGGGATCCCCGACCAGCAGAAGATCGTCCCGATGATGGCCCAGCTCGGGCGCGAGGTGGGGCTGCAACTGGTGGGGACGAACGACTCGCACTATCTCGACAAGTCGGACGCGTTCGCGCACGAGGTGCTGCTCTGCATCGGCACCGGCAAGACCCTCGGCGACGAGAAGCGGATGAAGTTCTACTCGGACGACTTCTACGTGAAGAGTCCGGATGAGATGCGCCGCGTCTTCGCCGACTACCCCGAGGCGGCCGACAACACCATGCGCATCGCCGAGCGCGTCAACCTCTCGCTCGACGTCAAGGGGTATCACCTCCCGAAGTTCCCTGTGCCGGCAAAGTACGACGCCGCGTCCTACTTCGCCGAGGTGTCGCGGAAGGGGCTGGAGAAGCGCCTGAGTGTGATGGCCGGCCTCTTCGTCGCGAAACAGAAGAAGCACGAGGTCCAGGCGTACTGGGACCGGCTCGAGCGCGAGATCGAGATCATCAAGAACATGGGGTTCCCCGGCTATTTCCTGGTGGTCTGGGACTTCATCAAGTACGCGAAGGACCACGGCATCCCGGTCGGCCCGGGCCGCGGCTCGGCGGCCGGCTCGGTCGTGGCGTGGGCGCTCGAGATCACGAACGTCGACCCGCTGGAGTACGACCTCCTCTTCGAGCGCTTCCTCAACCCCGAGCGCATCTCCATGCCCGACATCGACCTCGACTTCTGCATGAACCGCAGGGGCGAGGTCATCGAGTACGTGCGCGACAAGTACGGGAAGGAGAACGTCGCCCAGATCATCACCTTCGGGACGATGGCCGCGAAGTCGGTGGTCCGCGACGTCGGCCGCGTGCTCGGCCACCAGTACGGCTTCGTCGACAAGATCTCGAAGATGATCCCGGGCGGTCCGGGGGTCACGCTCACCGACGCGAAGAAGGACTCGCCGCAGCTCGCCGAGGCAATCAAGAACGACGAGGAAGTGAAGAAGATCGTCGAGATCGGCGAGAAGCTGGAAGGCCTGTCGCGCCACGCCGGCATGCACGCCGCGGGCGTGGTCATCACCCCCGAGCCGGTGACGAACTACGTTCCGCTCTATCGCACGAACCGCGATGAAATCGTGACGCAGTTCGACATGCGCGTGGTCGAGAAGATGGGCCTCGTGAAGATGGACTTCCTCGGCCTGCGCACGCTGACGGTGATCGACGACGCGATCAAGTCGGCCAAGACGGTCGACGGCCTCGACATCGACCTCGAAAACATCCCGCTCGACGACCCGGACGTCTTCCGACTCTTCCAGGAGGGGCGCACCAAGGGCGTGTTTCAGTTCGAGTCGGGGGGCATGGTGGACCTGCTGCGGAAGGCCCGCCCGACCCAGTTCGAGGATCTCGCCGCGTTGAACGCTCTCTACCGGCCGGGCGCGCTCGACGCCGGCATGGTCGACGTCTACGTGAAGTGCAAGAGCGGCACGCAGAAGCCGAAGTACCTTGTGCCGGTGATGAAGGAGCTGCTCGAGGAGACGTACGGGATCATCGTCTACCAGGAGCAGGTCATGCAGATCGCCCAGCAGGTCGCGGCCTACTCGCTCGGCCAGGCCGACCTGCTCCGCAAGGCGATGGGGAAGAAGGACGCCGCGGTCATGGCCGCGGAGCGCGGCAAGTTCGTCGCCGGCGCGGAGAAGAACGGCTACGACGCGAAGAAGGCGAACGAGATCTTCGACTACATCGAGCCGTTCGCGCGCTACGGCTTCAACAAGTCGCACTCGGTCGCCTACGCGCTGGTGGCGTATCAGACGGCCTGGCTGAAGGTGCACTACCCGCGGCACTTCATGGCCGCGTTGATGTCGTCCGAAATGGACCGCACCGACGCCGTGGTGAAGTTCATCGGCGAAGCGAAGCAGATGGGCATCGAGGTCCTGCCGCCCGACGTGAACGAGTCGCGCATGTTCTTCACCGTCGTCGGTCCGAACATCCGTTTCGGCCTCGGCGCGGTGAAGGGCGTCGGTGAGAGCGCGGTGGAGTCGGTGCTCGAAGCGCGGCAGAAGATCGGCCGTTTCGCCTCCCTCCTCGGCTTCTGCGAGGAGGTCGACCTCCGCGCCTGCAACAAGAAGGTGCTGGAGGCGCTGATCAAGTCGGGCTCGTTCGACTTCCTCGGCTCGTCGCGCAAGGCGCTCTTCGACCAGCTCGAATCGACCGCCGATTCGGCGCAGCGGGTCAAGGACGAGAAGGAGAAGGGCCAGAACTCCCTCTTCGGCATGTTCGCCGCCTCCGCGCCGAAAGCCGCACCCGGCCCGATCATCAAGGGCGCCGAGTGGCCGGAAGACGAGCGGCTGCGCTACGAGAAGGAGACCCTCGGCTTCTACATCACCGGCCATCCGCTGAACCGCTTCAACGACGAGCTGAAGCTCTTCGCGACCGCGACCACCGACTCGCTCTACAAGTACGTCGACCAGCAGGTGAACATCGGCGGGATCGTCTCGCAGATGAAGAAGTCGAAGATCAAGAAGGGGCCGAACGAGGGGAAGATGATGGCCAAGTTCTTCCTCGACGACCAGGCCGGCTCGGTCGAGGTGGTCGTCTTCTCCGACCTCTATTCGAAATACACGCGCTGGCTCGATAACGGCGTGGCGGTGCTCGTGACCGCGATGGTCAAAGACACCGGCGGCCAGCAGACCGGCCGCTCCGCGTCGCTGCAGTCGGCCGAACAGTCCGCCCAGCAGATCGACGACGAATACGGCGGCCACCCGGAAGCGGGCCGCGCGCGCATCTCCGCCTACGAGCTCCGCCTCGAAGACGCCGAGGATGACCGCGACCCGAAAGAGATCGAGCGCGAAAAATACGGCGCCGACGTCGACAAAGCGAACTTCTCCCTCTTCGGTGCTCCCGCCGCGGCAGCGGACGACCCCGACGCCTTCAACAACGCCGTCGACGCCATCGCCGACGACCCGGTCGTCGTCACCAACTTCGCCGCCCACGCCGCCGCCTTCCACGAAGCCCCCGTCACCCCCGAGCTCTCCGCGCTGGAGATCGTCCCCCTCGAAGGAATCCGCGACAAGAAGGTCAAAGAGATTGCCCTCGAAGTGCCGTACCCGCGCATGTCCGAGGACACGGTCCGCAAGATCCGCGAGATCGTCGAAGAGCACGCGGGAGAGATCCCGGTGACGATCACGCTGGTCGAACTGCCCGAGGAACTGATTGCCTCCACCGGCGGCCCGCAGCTGCGGTTGAAAGTGAACCATCACTTCCGCGTGCAGCCGGGGGCCGCGCTCAGCGAGGCGCTGGAGAGGGTGCATGCGAATGCGCGGTACGTGTTTTAACTTATTGGAGCGTGCGGCGCCGGATCCCGAATGCTATATCGTCGAACGCGGCTTGCAAGATGTCATCGGCGGGGAGTAGCGGCTCGATGCGTGTGAGGTCGGCGCGCGTGCCAACGTGCGCGAGCACAGTGATCAGCCACTCCCAGGCCTCGTTACTCTTCTTCTCATCCGCGGCGCTCACTGCAACATTGACGATTCGGCGCGGCTCGATTCCGCGTTCCATCAGCGCACGCACCCATGAGTGCGCGAGATACGACATAGCCAGCCACTCGAAGAGTTCCGCCCGAAGATCGTTATCCGACGGGTGGTAGCGACTCTGCAACGAGGTCCGCTCCTCCTCGGAGAGATGTGTGATCCATGACTCAAGATTCATCGCGAGCCAGGAGAACCAGCCTCGACGCTCTGCCGCGCTCAGCACGTCTTCGATTTCTTTCCGACGCATTGCCGGTGCGAGCTCGGCGAGTGCCGCGAGATGGCGCGTCGTAAGGACCGTTTCCGGCACCGCCCCGCGGTAATCGTGGTCCTCAGTGTGCCAGAGTCCAAAGCGGTCTGACATGTGGCGGAACGCGTACTGATCGGCCGGCAGCGAGTCTACTGCTTCTTTTGCGAGGGTGAGAGTTCGCGGCGTGCTGATCACGATCGCGGACTGGATGAACAGCGGCGACGTACGAAGTCCCTCCCAGTGCGCCTCCAGCATATCCTCCGCCTCCGCGACCGGAATATGGCGCAGAACACGCGCGATGTGATGCGGATCGTTCTGGTCGTGCTTCGGTTCGGGCTCGCCGAAGGCTTTCAAATGCATCTCGACGGTCGCTCGCAGTTCGGGCGACCAAATGCGGTGTGCCCAGACGAGACTTCCGGCGTCGGTCATGCCGAGGTGTGCCAATGCGGGGGCCGCCGAACGATCCCCGAGCCGTGTGCGGATGCGCGTGATCGTCTTGCCGAGCACTGGGTCGTCGGCGAAATCACGAAGCGCCGGGATATCGGCGGGCGTGGCGGTTGCCGCCCACACGCGCAGTGCCGCGTTTCGGCGATTCACCGTCATCGCCGGGTCCTGCCATAGCGTACGTAACATTTCGCGCGACTCCGATGACGGGTGCGCGTCGGTGACGAAAATCCCATTGGCGATGGACGGGCGCTCCTCAGCATCCTCGACGTACATCCGGAACAGATCGGGATGGTCGATACGCTGCAGAACCCAGAGCGTATGCCAGCGCGCGTCTTTGCCGCCGGCGGTCGCGCGTTTGACCATTGCGGCCGAAGCGGAGGGCGACGGTGGAAGCTTGAATGCGAGTCTCAGATCGACAGTGTCGGCGCGCTTTTCCGCCAGCGTCAGGTAACGATTGAAGATCGGTTTAACGACCGCAGCGGTATCGGTGTCGCAACAGCGGGCGGCTGCCCAGAGCGCGGCGATGGTGATCTCGTACTCTTTCGATGAGCGCTCCCAGCACTCGAGTATCGAGCCGCCGAGCTCCGGCAGAGCGAGGTAGCCCGCAAGCTGCAATCCGTGCAGCGCGGTTTCGTCCGCCTCGAGCAGCACCTTCGTCCCGTCAATCATTTCGACACGATGGTGCGAGCGCGCATGCTCCACCGCTTTCTCGAACGCCTTGTATGTCGCGGCCGGAAGAAACTCGTGGATGCTCAGGATCGGAAGCGCCGCGGAAGCGTCGCCGTGGTGCAGGCGCACGAGTTGCTGCGGCGCGCGCTCGGGCAGTTGCTCGGCCAGCGCGCGAGGATCTTCGCCTTCCGTCTCCTGGAGCGCATGCAGGATCGCCCGCTGCAACTCGAAGTGCGGCTCTTCCTGCGCTAGCCAGTTCGAGGCGGCTTCGGCGATGGAACGGCGTAAACCTGGATCGCTGGTGAAACGCAAGGACTCGAACATGGCCAGCGGGGACTCCGTGGCAATGCGCGGCAGGTGCTGGATCGCGCCGGCGGCGAGGGCCATTCCGATCGCGCGTGCGAAGTACGGATCGGAGATGACATGCGCCGGATCGCCGTCACGGAGGATTTCCGCGGCTGCCTGAGCGAAGAAGTGGTCTTCGAGGCGATCGTGCCGGAAGGCGATCGTCCGGCGCCCGTCGGCATCGGTGCGCCACGTGAGCACGCGGGTATGGCCGGCGAGCGTAGCGACGATCTGCGCTTCCCGCTCCGTCAGCGCGTGGCGGAGCATGCTCGCGGAGGGATGCGTCTCGCGCATCTCCATCATCCACCGAGACAGCCGGACGAGTGTTCGTTTGAGCTCTTCGACGTCGAGAAGCGGAAGCGTACCGGTGCTCTGCAACAGCCCATCCTGCACAAATTTCGTGAGGACGTTCCGTGCCAGATGCGTCGACGGCGGGGTCCCGCGGCGTACGAGATCCGTCCAGCGCCCGACAAGAAACGGATCGTCGCCGAGCAGCGCGGCGAATGTCTCCGCATCGGCGGCGCTCATTGGCACGGCCTTCAGGCGCTCGACGCTCTCCGCGCGTGTGTACGGCCCCACCTCGACGATGTCGATCCATGACGCACCGCTCAATTCAGCGCTCACTTCGTCGGTCATCTGTGGCCACACCGGGACGACGAACACGATCCGCGGGCGTTCCTTTTCCAGCGGCTTCGACCACGCGATCAGTTTGCGCAGCGCGGCGCCGGGGGAATCGAGGTGACGGATGTCGTCAACGACGAGGAGCAGCGGACGCTCCCCTTCGACGAGTGCCAGGAGCGACTCGGCGGCGTCGATGAGCGGACCGCCGTTTAGCGGCGTCAGGGTTGTTTCAAGCACGTCCTCCACGAAGCTGCCCGACTGCAGTAACATCTCCGGCACCCACAGCGCCATCCCTCCGCCGGCGATCCACTGGCGCATCACGTGATGGGCCGCCGTTGACTTGCCAAGGCCCGAGCTGCCACGCAGCAGACGCAGGGACGCGTCGGACCTGCCGAGCGTTGCGCGGATCTCCCCGGCCAGCGCACGCGGCATGGCATCGCGGCCGGTGAGCAGGTTTCCCGCATACTTCTCCGCGCTTCGCCCCGCCAGGAGGGCCAGCAACTCGTGCGAGACGAGCGTTGCCCGGACGCCCAAGTATTCGTAGCGGAGGGCCTGTCCGGCCGGATTCGTGTCCAACACGTTTGCGATGCGCGACTGATCCCAGATGTCGACGCTCAAGCCGAGGGCATCACCCTGCTGGTGAACCTTGAGAAAGAGCTCCGTGTCCACCGGCTCGTTCGTGGCCATCACCACCGTCACCAAGGCGGCGGAATTGTCGTTGCGGATGGTCTCCGCCTCTCGGCCTGCCTTGAGCAGGTCACCTTCACCACTTTTCGTTTTCGGCGCGAGCCACTTCGCCTGCAGTTTCTTTTTGTCGGTGGTCGTGGACTCCAGCAGCACGTACCGGTTTCCGTCGCGGCCGATGCCGTCGACCGGCGAGGTGATGGTCTCGCCGAATTGGTTCGTGCCGGTCTGGATGATGCAACGATAGACAGGCTCCGCAATCTGCAGGACGCGCCGCACCAACATCTCGAAACGACCTCGGTCCGTGATTGCGGCGACGAGTTGCGTGGTGTCCGTGGGTATGGGGAACGGTGGCATTCGAGAAGCAAACAAGCCCCGGCGCTGAATTCCTCCCGCGGGTAATGATTCTGATTCTGAGCCCGCTCTGCGATAACGTTTTCGACGCGCGATACAGCTTTGACGTGAACGCAACACACACCGTTCGGTGAGCTTCTTCAGCATGCCCCTATCCCGTTTGGAGCTAGCCTCGGCTTTTCCAGTAGTCACGGAACGCGCGCAGGCGCGGCAGCGACTCACGGTCTTTGACTCGATTCGCGGCCGCTTTGCTGGCGATGATGTCGTCCGGGTGGCACACCGGGAAGCCTTCCACTTCGACCCTGCGCCGCCAGGCCTCGTCGAACCGCTCGATGCCGTCCGGCGCGAAGACGAGATCGAGGTCAAACGGTCCGTTCTTGAGCTGAATGAAGTCTTTCCCGCGTGCGATCTCAGCTGACTGCTGTTCGGATAGCGCGAAGCCGAGCTCGCGCAAAGCCTCGACGATCGCACGTGCGTTCTGGGGCGTCTTTTCCACGAACAGGTCGGCATCCTGGGTGGTGTCGGGATAGCCGAGAAGAATGGCTCCCGATTTTCCGATGAAGAGATATCGGACGCTGTGGCGCGCAAAGACATCACGAATGTCTTCCGCTTGACGATATTCGAACGCCGACGCCAAGTTACCTCGAGTACCCCAGCCAGGAGGGCAGGTTTTTCTCGCACCAATCGCGGTATTCGGCGAGTGTCGCGAACGCCCGGAACGGTGCATCGTCGAGCACTGGCTTGTATGTGCGGATGAACGCGTACCGCATTCGCAGCGGAAGCGGACGCGCTGCGGCGGCTTCGAACTCCTCGAGCCATTCACTCTCTGGTTCGGCTGGAGCGGCTGATGGGTTGGGTGCCATCGGTTGCTGATTGTACGCGCCGTGTTGTCAACGGACGTCTTTGCGGCCCCTGGTGGGCCGGGCGGCTGAGACGCGGACTCGGAGCTCCCGGCGTCCAGCGAACCGGTTCGGACAACTGACAACGGACAACCGACAACATTCTTAATCGAAATACCTCCTCCACCGCTGGCGTTCCGTCCGGCGTATACTCTCGGCAGGTCCGTAGTTATCTCTAGGTTCCGAGGGAAGGGTGGGGCGATGCGTTCGATGCGAATTTGGGCGGCCGCAGCCGTCCTGTGGGTTGCGGCAGGGTCCGCCTCCGCGCAGTGTGTGTCCGAGGTGCGGGAGCTCAATCCCCACACCTTCAACCACCTGACCGCGGGGCCGATGGCGTTCAACGGCAGTCTCATCGCTCTGGCCAGCGTCGAAGAGCGTACGAACGCCATCTGGGTGAGCATCTACAACATCGCCGGCGACCTGCTGTATGAGAGCGTCAAGCTCCCCTCGACCGAGGGAGCTAAGATCGTCGACATCGTCTGGAATGAAGACCACTTCGGCCTCTTCCTCCGCACCCCCGACGAGAACAAGCTTCAGCTCCGGCGCATCAATACGACCGGCCAGTTCTTCGGCTCGCCGATCAACCTCCTGCCAACCGTCACGTTCACCGACACGAACGAGATCGACATCATCTGGAGCTCGCAGCTCCAGCGGTACCTCATTGCCCGCACCGCGGTCGAGCCGCGGCGGGTGTGGCTCACCCAGATCGCCCGCGACGGCGTGATGACCAGGAACGAAGATCTCGCCGGCACGGTGGAAGGGTCGTTCGTGAAGATCGCCATGACGCCCGCGGGCGTGCTTGGGGTCTTCTTCAAGGCGGCCCCGACCGGCGTGCTCACGTATCTCCGCATTGTCGAAGGCGAGCGCAATTTCTCGCGCGAGCTCGGCACGGCGGGCGAGGACCTGCTGGTAGCGACACAGGGGGAGACGTTCGTGCTCGCCCAGACCATCCTCGACCTCGACGACGACCGCCGCGCGGTCGAGTGGCGGATCATCGACACAGACGGTTTCGAGACCCGCAAGAACGCGCGGCTGCTGGTCGGTACGGGCGAGGACGTGGACGCTCTCGACCTGGTCGTCCTCGACGACGAATACGCGATCTCGTACCTCGATGCCCGCGACGGCTTCGACCGCGAGGAGGGGAGCCTCCGCCTCCGCCGCTTCAACGAGGAGGGCGAGCCGATCAGCGACACGCTCTTCGCCGCCGGCGACCGGACGCGCCATCGCGCCGCCAGCGAGCACCTGATCTGGACCGGCAATTCGTTCGTGACCATCGCAGTCCGCACCTTCGAAGACGACGAGGACGAGTCGTTCCTCATCCGCTTCTGCCCCTTGAACGCCGTCATCTTCGGACCGCGCAGCGCGCGCCGCAATACGCCGGTGACCTTTACAGTCGAGGCGGGCGGCGGCGAGCCCGGCTACCAGTACCGCTGGGACCTCCCGACCGGGACGGTTGACGAGCGGACGGTGCAGGTGATGTTTGCCACGGCCGGCGACTACGACGTCACCGTCCGGGTGCGCGACCTCAGCGGCGCCGAGGTGACGGAGAGGTTCACCATCACCATCACCGAGGATCCGGCGCCGCCGAAGCCGCCGAAGCAGCGCTCGGTGCGGAAGTAGGGCTTAGTACAGCTCCCCGGAAATAGGTGGCCGCTCGCTGGCGCGAGAATCCGACGGCAGCCGCCGAAGGCGGCGAAAGATCTGTAGGCCCGGCCTTTAGGCCGGGTTTCACAAGCGCGCCCCAAGCGAGCCCGCGGAGCGGGTGACAGAACAGAAGGGCCGCGC
>DASPHC010000062.1:0-12085 GCA_035629865.1 Thermoanaerobaculia bacterium
AGGTTCGCGGTGGACGGCATTCCGAACGCGGAACGGGCGCCGCTGGTGTGGGCGTACCTGCAGGAGAACTTCTCGCCTGACTTTGCGGAGGGGGATGTGGTGTTCTGGCGGAGAAGGTAGCTTCACCTGTCATCCTGACAAGAGTTGTGCTTGCAGCGCCCGATGAAGCCCCCCACCCTATAATCCGCGCCGCATGACCTCTCGGCTGGCCGCCTTCCTCGCTGAGCGCTTTCCCTTCGCCGCACCGGTCGTGCTGCGCGCCGGCGAAGACCTCGATGCCATCCGTACCGCCCTGCAAGACTCTCTCGCCCTCGGCGAGCTTCCCGACACCACTCCCGGCATTCCCGCCTCCAAACGTCTCCAGCAGGCAGTCGACGAAGTCCTCGACGCCGTGGCCGGCTTCCTTCGCCGCGAGGAGATCGCCGCCTCGCTCACGCATGACGAGAAGCGGGAGATCCTCCGCGGGATGCTTCTCACCCGTGCGACCGACAACCGCCTGAAGCAGTTTTTCACCGGCGGCGAAGTGCGTTGGGGGAATGCGTCGTTTCAGGGGAAGGGCTTCCGCTCGCTCGGGCAGGAGGCGATCTATGCGGCGGTGATCCGGCTGCGCCGCGAGCCGCTCGGCGACGTGGTCTCGCCGATGATCCGCGATCTCGGCGCGGTGCTCGGGATGCACAACACGCCGGAGACGGTGCGGATGGTCCTCAGCGCGCAGATGGCGAAGGCCGGGCCGCCGATGAACGGGAAGGACCTGCACGTCGGCGACTGGGAGCATGGCGTCCTCCCGGCCATGGCGCCGCTCGGCAGTCCGGCGCTGACGATCGCCGGCATCGCCATGGCCTTCAAGCTGAGCAACGTGCCGCGCGTGGCGGTGTCGTTCGTCGGCGAGGGGACCACGTCGCTCGGTGAGTGGCATGAGGCCATCAACGCCTGCGCCGCGCGCAAGCTCCCGGCCGTGTTCTGCGTGCAGAACAACCAGACCGCGCTTTCCACCCCCGTCAGCCACAACACCGCGGCACGCGTCTTCGCCGACAAGGCCCTCGGCTACGGCATCCCGGCGATCACCATCGACGGCACCGACCCGGAGGCGATTGCCTCGGCCTTCGCCTGGGCGGCGGAGCGGGCGCGCGACGAACACGGTCCCGCGCTGATCGAGCTCGTGGCCATGCGCATGTGCGGCCACGCCCATCACGACGACATGCTCTACCTCGGCAAGGACCCGCAGCTATCGTGGTCCTATCCCGCGCTCACCGAGCAGGGCTACGCCGACCGCGACACGTACGAGTTCTGGCGCCGGCGCGATCCGATCGCCACGTACGCCGCGAAGCTCGAGGCCGAGGGGATCGTCGCCGCGGGTGAAGTCGACGGCTGGAAGAAAGAGCTCGAAGAGCTCGTCGACCGCGAGGCTCGCACCGTCATCGACGCACCGTGGCCCGACGGCGCGCAGGCAGGCGACGGCGTCTTTGCCGGCGAGCCGACGCGCCGGCACATCGAAGTGCTGGACGAAGAATGGCGGCAGGCGCAGACGACCGAGCTCCCCGAGGTCGAAGAAGCGCCGCCGTTCGACGCGAAAGGAAAGACGTTCCTCGAAGCGGTCATGCTCGGCGTCGGCGACGTGCTGCGCGCGGACGAACGGGCGTTCGTCTACGGCGAAGACGTCGGCGGCAAATACGGCAACGCCTTCCTCCTCCTCCGTCCGCTGCTCAAAGAGTTCGGCGACCGGATCATCAACAGCGTCCTCTCCGAGGGCGCCACCATCGGCGTCTGCACCGGCGCCGCGCTGGCGGGGATGCGCCCGATCGGCGAGATGCAGTTCAACGACTTCGTCGCCAGCGGCTTCAACGCCCTCGTCAACAACGCGGCGAAGATGCGGTATCGGTGGGGCGGTAACGCCCCCTTCGTATTGCGCATGCCATGGGGCGGCCTGCGCAACGCCGGCCCGTATCACTCCCAGAACACCGAGGCGTGGTTCTACCGGACGCCGGGCCTGAAGCTCGTCGTCCCTTCCACCCCGTACGACGCACGCGCCCTCATGATCGCCGCGGCCAACGATCCCGACCCGGTCCTCTACTTCGAGCACATCGCCCTCTACCGCGACCCGAAGATCAAGCAGACCCTTGGCGAAGAGCCGCCGCCACCCATCCCGATCGGCAAAGCCGCCCTCCGCCGCGCCGGCGACGACCTGGCCATCATCTCCTACGGCGCCTACGTCCACGACGCGATGCAGGTTGCCGAGACGCTGGCCAAAGACGGGTGGGAGTGCGCGGTGCTCGATCTCCGGACGCTCGCACCCCTGGACCGCGCCGCGGTACTCGCGGTGGCCCGCCACTGCAACCGCGTCCTCATCGTCCACGAAGACACCCGCACCGGCTCCATCGGCGAATCGCTCGCCGCGATCATCCAGGAAGAGGCGTTTGAGTACCTGGACGCACCCGTGCGGATCCTCGGCGCGCTGGATACGCCGGTGCCGTATTCGCCGCCGCTCGAGGATGTGTTCTTGCCGAGCGTGGAGCAGATTGAACGGGCGGCAAGGTTGGTGTTGGCCTACTGAGACTTGAGGTTGTCGACGTCGACAAGATCTTTGGGACGGCCTGCAGCAATCTTGTTCCGAATGAGATCGTCACGGCCGATAACGCCATAGGTCACGCCGTACTGATTCACGAGGATGCGATTGGGCCACGCCTCATCGAACGTCACGCCATCGATTGTCGTGATGATGTCGATGCGGTAAGGCTTCATGCCGATCTGGAAGACAAGTTCTGGTGTGAAAAGGTCCTCCAGCGTCAATTCGTCGAGCGGCGCACCGAAGGAGGCGAGGGCGTGCCAGACTTTCGGCGCGTTTTCAGGAGACGGACGCACCCACAAGTCTAGGTCTTCTGTCGCACGCGGCTGATCGTGCGCGGCGAGCGCGTGAGCACCGACAACGAGGAAATCAGCGCCGGCGTCGGACAACGCGTGCAACATCTCGATGAAGTCGCGATTCACGCCAGCCCGGTTCCTTGAAACACCATGCGGTTTTGGTGATCTCCCACACCATGTCGATTCGCTCGCCGGGTGTCATGGCGAGTATTTCGGGGTCGATACGCGGCTCTTCGCCGAGCTTGTACTTCCGCACGACCATGTTGCGGCGGTCGGTCATATACGAATTATACGCCCCTATACGCCCCCCTCACCCACCCCGCCTCCTCCACACTCAACGCCTCCCCCACCGCTGCCGCCGCGGCGACCTGGCGCGCGTTGCGTTGGCCGAGGAGGACGCACGCCGTAGGGTTGTCCGTCAACAGCGCTCCGATGACGGGGTGGAGGACGGGCTCGGGGTGGCCGGCGTATTTTTCGCGCATTTGGGCGGCGGCGTGTTTGTAGCGGGCGATGGCTTCGGGGTTGGTGAAATCGGCGACGCCGCGGCGGAAGTCCCCTTCGCCGTATTGGACCGGCTGGTCGTATTTGCCGAGGAGCAGGCCGTGCTTGATGGGGGAGAAGAAGGCTACGCCGAGGTCGTGGGCGTCGACGTGGGCTTTGAGGCCGCTCGACTCGTAGTCGTCGTCGACGAGGTTGCGGTACGGCTGGACGGCGTCGGGGTCGATCCGCTCGATGACGCGCATGATCCGCTTTCCGTTCCAGTCGGAGAGGCCGATGAAGCGCACCTTTCCCTCGTCGCGCAGACGGTGCATGGTCTCGAGCGCGCCGTCGAGGTAGCGGTCGTCCGGGCCGAAGTCGCAGTGGTGGAAGTAGTGGAGGTCGATGACGCCGGTGCGCATGTTGCGCAGCGACCGCTCGGCCTGCTCGCGCATGAATCTCGGGTCGTATGGATGATCCGCCGGGCCGTAGGCGTAGCCGAACTTCGTGGCCAGGAAGATCTCGCCGCGCGGAACCTGGTCCCAGACCTGCCCGATCAGTTCCTCGGCGTGGCCATCGCCGTACACGTCGGCGGTGTCCCAGTGGGTGATCCCGGCCCGATAGGCGGCGACCAGCGCCTCCTTCGCCTGTGCGTCGTCGTGACCGCTCCAGCCGACCGATTCGCCCTTCTCGGTGACGCGCGGCCCGCCATGTCCCCACGTTCCGAGGCTGACGGCGGGGACGGAGACGTTGGTGCGGCCGAAGCGAAGCATGCGCATGGTGGGAGATCATAACGAGAGATGAACGATGAGAGATGAGCGATGAACAGAGGCGGCAATTGCATGTTCATCGCTCATCGTTCATCGTTCATCTCTCATGGCTTGTGTTTTCTGCACCGACGCCGCCACCGCCGGCGACCTCGTTTATGAGGACGAGCACGCCTTCGTGCTCCTCCACCCCGACTGGTCGCCGCGCGGGCACGCCATGGTGGTGGCGAAGGCGCACGTGGAGAACGTGTCCGGGCTCGAGGAAGAGGCGTGGCTGCATCTCGCGCGGGTGTGGCATCGGGCCGAGACGGTGCTGCTCGAGGCGACCGGCGCAGAGCGGGCGATGGTGCTCAAGCTCGGGATTCAGACGCCGCACCTGCACGTGCACATCTACCCGGTCTCGGCGGCGGCTTCGCGGGACGAAGTGTTTGCGGCGTTCGACGGGAAAAGCGGCGAGCCATGCGATGAGGCGTTTGTGAGGGAAGTGCGCGCCCGAATGGGAAGAAGGATGGTTCGGACAACTGACAACCGACCACTGACAACTTCTTGACTCTTTCGCCGCACTGAATGACCATTCATTCCTTGATGGCCATCGCTACCGAAACCGAATCCTTCCGCGGCACTTCCAAACGGGAGCGCATCCTGCGCGCTGCTGTCGACGTCTTTGCCGAGCACGGCTACTTCAACGCCAAGGTGGCGCAGATCGCGAAGTCGGCCGGGGTGGCGGACGGGACGATCTACCTCTACTTCGACGGCAAGGAAGACCTGCTCATCACCATCTTCCGCGAGCACACCCGCAACTACCTGCATTCGCTCGAGCAGCAGCTCGCGAACGTGAACCGGGCCGAGGAGCGGCTGCGCATCGCCATCCGCCACCATCTCGAAGCCCTCGGCCGCGACCGCTCGCTGGCCATCGTCTCCCAGGTCGAGCTGCGGCACAGCCTGAAGTTCATGAGCCTCTTCTCACAGCAGGAAGTCGCCGACTACCTGAACGTCATCCGCAAGATCGTCGAGCATGGCCAGACCGAGGGGACCTTCCGGCGGAACGTCCACCCGCAGCTCGTCGCCAAATCGGTGTTCGGCGTCCTCGACGAGATGGTCACGTCGTGGATATTGTCGGAGAAGGTTTACGACCTCCCCGCGCAATCGGAACAGATCGCGGACCTCATCCTGACCGGACTGTTGTAAAAGCGTCGTTGGTGCGCCAACGCCTCAAGACCGACGACTGGATTCTGATCTCCCTCTGGATCGCTCTGGCGCTCCTGGCGGTGGTCGTCGTGGCCCGCTTCTTCCCCACCGCCTTCCCACAGGCGGCGATCGACTTCCGGTTCGACCGCAACACCTCCCGCCCCATCGCCGAGCGGCTGCTGAAGGCGCAGCAGCTCGATGTCCGCGGGATGAAGCATGCGGTGCGGTTCGACTCGGACGACACGGCGCGCATTTTCCTCGAGCGCACCGTCGGCCTCGAAGAGGCGACGGAGCTGACCGCCACGGGGAAGATCCAGGCGTGGTCGTGGCACCATCGCTGGTTCACGCCGCTGGTCGAGGAAGAATTCAGCGTTGACGTCGCGCCGACCGGGGAGATCATCGGCTTCGTTCACAAGATCCCCGAAGATCGCGCCCTCCCTCCGGCGAGCGCGACGCCGCCGACCGCGTTCCTGGCCAGCATCGGCGTCAACGTCGCGGACCTGAACCTCATCGACACGAGCGAGCGCCGCCTGCCGAAGCGCGTGCAGCGGATCTTCACCTGGGAGTCGATCTCGACCCGCATCCCCTCGGGGGACGGGATCGCGCAGTACCGCCACACCGTCACGGTCGACGGGAACCGGATCACGTCGTATTCGCAGCGGCTGAAGGTGCCGGATGCCTGGTCGCGCTCGTACCTGGAGCTCCGCTCGAAGAACCGCGCCGCCGGCTCGGTCGATCTGATCTTCAACGTCATCCTGATGATCGGCGCAGTGGCGGTGTTCATCGTCCGCCTCCGCCGCGGCGACCTGCCGTTGCGCTTTCTGCTGGCGATCGGGGCGGCGACGGTAGTGCTGAACGGAGCGGTGACGCTGAACTCGATCCCGTCGGAGCTCGCGTACTACGACACGACGGTCTCGTACCCCGCCTTTCTCGGCCAGATCATCTTCAGCGTGCTGCAGGGGAGCCTCGGCATGGGGATGCTGCTGATCGTGATCTGCGGCGCGGGCGAGATCCTCTATCGGGAGCGCCTGCCGAAGCAGTTGGCGATGCCGCGGCTCTGGACGCCGAAGGCGCTCGCCTCGCGGCGGGTCTTCCTCTCGCTGATCCTCGGCTACGCGCTGGTGCCGATGTTCATCGCCTACCAGACCGTCTTCTACCTGACGGCGAACCGCTTCGGCGCCTGGGCGCCGGCGGAAGTGCCGTACGACAACATCCTGAACACTGCCTTTCCCTGGGTGATGGTGCTGTTCGCCGGCTTCTTCCCCGCCTTCTCCGAGGAGTTCCTGTCGCGCGCGTTTGCGATCCCGTTCGTGCAGAAGATCGTGCGGTCGCGCTGGACGGCGATCGTCATCGCGGCCTTCATCTGGGGCTTCGGCCACTCCACCTATCCGAACCAGCCGTTCTGGATCCGCGGCGTGGAGGTGGGGATCGCGGGCATCGTGGCCGGCCTGCTGATGGAGCGCTTCGGGCTCCTGCCGCTGCTGATCTGGCACTACACGATCGACGCGGTCTACACGGCCACGCTGCTGTTCGCCTCGGGGAACACGTACTACATCGTCTCGGCCGCGCTGGCGAGCCTGATCTTCGCGGTGCCGCTGGTCGCGTCGATCGCGCTCTACGTGCGCAACCGCGGGTTCGTTCCGGACGACGACCTGACCAATGCCGCGATGCCGCCGTCCGAGCCGCCGCCGCATCCGGAGGCCGCGATCGTGGCGTCGCAGCTTCCGGAGCCGATGCCGGCGACGCGCAAGCGGTTGGCGATCGCCATCGCGCTCGTCGCCGTGGCGGCGATCCTCGTCGCGATACGGCCGCAGTCGCCCGATGACGCAATCGACTATCGCATCACCAAAGAGCGGGCCAAGCAGATCGCACGCGAGCACGTCGGCGCGGCGCAATACGCGTACGTCATCGCCGCGCCGGTGGAAGGCTTCCGCAACTGGAACCCCAATTCACAGCGCGAGGACGGCGGTTCCCCCGGCGGCTTCGACGAGATCGCCGCGACGTGGCTGGTCCACAAGGGGATGAGCATCGACGCGCTGATCGACGTCTTCCGCAACCGCATCGAAGCCGGCACCTGGACGGTGCGCTTCTTCACCCCGATGAAGAAGGAAGAGATCTTCGTCGAGGTCGACCCGAGGACCTCCCGCGTGATCGGCTTTCACAAGTATCAGGACGAAGGAAACGCGGGCCGTTCGCTGACGCAGGAGGAGGCGCTGACGCTCGCGCGCACGGCCTTCGCGCGTTACGGCGTCGACGCCGGCGCATTCGAGTTGAAGGAAGCGCTCAGCTTCCAGCAGCCGCACCGGCGCGACTGGCTGTTCCACTTCGACGAGCGGACGCCGCTCGCGCCGGGCGCCTTTCGCCGCGCCTCGGTACGCATCGCCGGCGCCGAGCTGACGCAGTTCAACAAGACCGTCAAAGTGCCGGAGAGCGTCTATCGCGAGGCGGAGACGCAGACGCTGCTCAACGTCGTGCTGTTCGTGCTCAAGATCATCGGCCTCATCGCGCTGCTGGCGATCGTCGTCACCGGCCTGGTGATGGCGACGCGCGCGCATGGACTGCCGTGGAAACGCGCGCTGCGCTGGACGCTGATCCTCTCGGTCATCCCGATCGCCGGCTTCGCGGCACGCTCGGAGTCGCTGCTGTTCGGCTATTCGACCACCACGGCGTGGGAGACCTTCCAGGTCAGCCTGGTCACCGCGTTCATCCGCAGCGTCGGGTTGCAGGTCGGCCTGATGTTCCTCGCGCTCGCCGGGCTCGAGGCAACGCTGCCGTTCGCGACGAGCGTCGTCCGGCGCGAGGGGCGGGCCCGCTTCGGCAGGAGCGCCGCCGTCGCCGCGGTGACCGCGCTGGCCATCCTCGTCATCATCGACGTCGGGATGCGCTTCGTCGCGCACGCGGTGCCGTCGTCGGCGTCGGTAACGATCTCGGCCCCCGAGGTCGTCGGCACGCCGCTGCCGGCGCTGGTGGAAGGGGCGCAGGCGGTCTTCGGGGCGATCATCGTCGCTGCCGCCGTCGCGCTCTTCGCGAACGCCCTCGGCGCGCGGGCCGCGCTCCTCACCATCGCGGCGCTCTTTTGCGCGACGCTCGACCCGCTGGCCACGACCGCGCAGACGCCGCTCATGCTCGCCCGCGCGCTGACCGTGGCCGTGCTGGTCTGGGTGGTCGCACGGCACGTCCTCAACGGCAACCCGCTGGCCTGGCTGCTGGCGGTCTTCTGCGCGACGACGCTGCAGACCGCAACGCTGCTGCTGCAGAACGACCGGGCCGACCTGATCGCCAACGGCGTGGCGGTGGTGGTGTTCGCGATCGCGGCCGTGGTCTGGGCCGTGGTTCCCCGGCCACATACAATGTCGCGCGCGTCAGAACGTCAAGCATCGTGAGAACACTTTGAACCTCGGGATCGACGACTTTACCTGGGCCGACCTTCATTCCTACGAGCGCCTTCGCGACCTGGCGCTCACCTTCGACCGTTTCGTCGAAGAACACGACGACGCCCTCTTCGCCCGCTTCGACCAGTACCGCCACGCGGTGCAGAGCGGGGCGGCCAACGGCGGGCTGGGGCCACCCGAAGAATCGGCGTTGCTGATCGCGGTCGGCCGCTCTCTCGGCATGTTCCTCTCGCAGCTCTTCCGCATCGAGCCGAACGCCGCCGCACTGCAGACCCGCGCGCGACGCGACGCCGAGGTAGCGCGCTTCAAGCGCGAGTTCGTCGCCAAACGCGCGGCCAAGATCCAGCAACCGGCCGCCGTCGAAGATGATGCCGCTGCGGCACTGATCCGGAGCGTCGCCGGACCGGACGCCGATCCCGAGCTCGCACTGGCCATCACCGCAAACCGCCTGCTCGGCTTCGAGAAAGACTACCCGCGCGGCGCGAAAGAGTACTCGCCGTCGGGCGAGACCCGTCACGCCATCGAACAGCTGCGCGAGCACCTCGACCCGCAACTGTTCGGCGACGTCATCACCCGCCGCGAGCGCGTCCCGTCCGCCGAGTCGACCGCCCGCGAGGCCGCCGCCGCGCATGCGCTCACCGACCTGCTGGCGAACTGGATCGCTATCCAGTGGAAAGCCGGCCGCTTCGAGGGATGGACCTCGTTCCGCCTCCCGCGCCCACTCGTCTTCGACCGCCTCGTCCCGACCGAGCCGGTGGACGAGAAACGCTTCGGCGGCGAGCACCATCACTTCCGCCGCCGTGACGCGTTCCACCTCACCGACACGCGGATGACGCCGCGGCAGATCACCGACGAATCGGATTACTGCATCTACTGCCACGAGCGCTCGAAAGACTCCTGCTCGCACGGCTTCGTGCAGCCGAACGGCACCTACAAGCCGAACCCGCTGGGGATGGCGCTGGAGGGTTGCCCGCTCGACGAGAAGATCGGCGAGATGAACATCCTCCGCGTCGGCGGCGAGGCCGTCGCCAGCCTGGCGATGGTCATGATCGACAACCCGATGTGCCCCGGCACCGGCCACCGCATCTGCAACGACTGCATGCGCTCCTGCATCTTCCAGAAGCAGGACCCGGTCAACATCCCGCAGATCGAGACCGGCGTCCTCACCGACGTCCTCTTCCTGCCGTGGGGCTTCGAGATCTACTCGCTCCTCACCCGCTGGAACCCCCTCAACGCCCGCCGCCCCATGGCCCTGCCGTACAACGGCAGGAACGTCCTCGTGGTCGGCCTCGGCCCCGCCGGCTACACGCTCGCGCACTACCTGGCAAACGAAGGGTTCGGCGTGGTGGCGATCGACGGGCTGAAGATTGAACCGATCGATAGCTCGCGGAGTAGCTCTTCTGAGAGCTTTTTAAACACGCCCATCCGCGACGCGCGCATCCTCTGGGACGACCTCAACGACCGCATCCTGGCCGGCTTCGGCGGGGTGTCGGAGTACGGCATCACCGTCCGGTGGGACAAGAACTTCCTCAAAGTCATGCGCATCGCGCTGGAGCGGAAACAGAACCTGCGCATGTACGGCGGTATCCGGTTCGGCGGGACGATCACCATCGAAGAAGCGTTCGACGAGCTCGGATTCGACCACATCGCCATCGCCGCGGGAGCCGGCACGCCGACCGTCGTGCGAATGAAGAACAACCTCCTTCGCGGGATGCGACAGGCCTCCGACTTCCTGATGGCGCTGCAGCTCACCGGCGCGTTCAAGAAGAACTCGCTCGCCAACCTGCAGGTGCGCCTTCCGGCTGTCGTCATCGGCGGCGGCCTCACCGCCATCGACACCGCCACGGAGCTCTTCGCCTATTACCCCGTGCAGGTGGAGAAGGTCCTCGAGCGCTACGAAAGCATGTCCGGGGAGCTCGGCGTCGAGCGGGTACGCTCGGGGTACGACGCCGAGGAGCTCTCCATCCTCGACGAGTTCCTGGCCCATGGACATGCGGTGCGCGCGGAACGGGAACGGGCTGCGCAGGCCGGCGAGGCTCCCGACTTCATCGCGTTGGTCCGCTCGTGGGGCGGCGTCACCATCGCCTATCGCAAGTCGATGCTCGACTCGCCGGCCTATCGCCTGAACTTCGAGGAGATCGAGAAGGCCTTCGAGGAAGGGATCGGCTACGCGGAGATGCTCTCGCCGGTCGAAGCAGTCGCGGACGAATTCGGCCACCTCCGGTCGCTCCTCTTCGAGAAGCAGGTCGTCGAGGACGGCCGCTGGAAAGACTCCGGCGAGATCGTCGAGTTGCAGGCACGCTCGGTGATGATCGCCGCCGGCACCGCCCCGAACGTGATCTACGAGAAAGAGCACCCCAACACGTTCAAACTGGACAAGTGGAAGCAGTTCTTCCAGTCGTACTCCCTCGGCGCGGGGCTGGAGCTGATCGAAGACGACGAGGCGTCCCGCGACCGCGGCTTCTTCACCTCCTACCAGCACCCGTCCCGCCGCGAGAAGGTGGTGACGTTCTACGGCGACAACCATCCGAAGTACGCCGGCAACGTCGTCAAGGCGATGGCCTCGGCGAAAGACGGCTACCCGTACGTCGTCTCCGTCTTCGCCCGCGAGCTGATGGAGATGGACCGCTCCGCCGCAGCGCAGCAGGAGCGCGACGCGAAATGGAACGCGCTCATCGGCCGTCTCGACGACGGCCTCCTGGCCACCGTACACGAAGTCAATCGCCTTACCCCGACCATCGTCGAAGTCGTCGTGCGCGCGCCGTTCGCCGCGCGGCACTTCGAGCCCGGTCAGTTCTTCCGCCTGCAGAACTTCGAGACCTACGCCCCGAAGCTCGACGGCACCGCCCTGGCGATGGAAGGAATCGCCCTCACCGGCGCCTCGTCCGATCCGGAGCGCGGCCTGCTCTCGGTAATCATCCTGGAGATGGGCGGCTCCTCCCGT
The DNA here is from genome assembly GCA_035629865.1 of Thermoanaerobaculia bacterium. GTDB lineage: Bacteria > Acidobacteriota > Thermoanaerobaculia > Gp7-AA8 > Gp7-AA8 > QHVT01. The sequence goes on from DASPHC010000062.1 coordinate 11,628, forward strand.
CTCTGCGCGACGCTGAAACCGGGCGAGCCGGTCGTCCTGATGGGCCCCACCGGCGCACCGACCGAAATCCCGAAAGACGAGACCGTCCTCCTCGCCGGCGGAGGCCTCGGCAACGCCGTCCTCTTCTCGATCGCCAAGGCGCTCCAGAACAACGGTTGCCGCGTCGTCTACTTCGCCGGCTACAAGAAGGCCGCGGACGTCTTCAAGCGCGACGACATCGAGGCGGGGACGGCCCAGGTGATCTGGTCCGTCGACGCCGGTGATCCCATCCAGCCGCGCCGGCCACAGGACCTGGCGTTCGCCGGCAACATCGTCCAGGCCATGCTCTGGTACGCGTCCGAACCGCGCCAGTTCGACCTCCGCACCGTCGACCGCCTCATCGCCATCGGCTCCGACGGCATGATGCGCGCCGTCAAAGACGCCCGCCACACCGTCCTCGCCCCCCACCTCAAGCCCGA
>DASPHC010000063.1:0-44223 GCA_035629865.1 Thermoanaerobaculia bacterium
CGCCGCAGAAGTCGGCCTCGAAGAACCTCACGCTCACTGTCGCCGCCGCGACCCAGTCGCTCTCCATCACGAGCACCGCGTTCGACCCGGCCACAGCCACGGTCGGTGTGGGGTACGGCGCGAACACCTCGCTGGCCGCGACCGGCGGCTCGACGCCGTATACCTGGTCCGCGACCGGCCTGCCCAACGGGATGCAGATGAACGCCAACGGCGCGCTCTTCGGCACGCCCACCATGGCTGGCTCGTTCACCGTCACTGTCACGGTGGAGGACAGCAGCTCGCCGCAGAAGTCGGCCTCGAAGAATCTACCGCTCACGGTTGCCGGCGCGACCCAGCCGCTCTCGATTACGAGCACGGTCTTCGACCCGGCCACAGCCACGGTCGGCGTGGGGTACGGCGCGAACACCTCGCTGGCCGCGACCGGCGGCTCGACGCCGTATACCTGGTCCGCGACCGGGCTCCCGAACGGAATGCAGATGAACGACAACGGCGCGCTCTTCGGCACGCCCACCATGGCTGGCTCGTTCACCGTCACTGTCACGGTGGAGGACAGCAGCTCGCCGCAGAAGTCGGCCTCGAAGAATCTCCCGCTCATGGTTGCCGGCGCGACCCAGCCGCTCTCGATTACGAGCACGGCCTTCGACCCGGCCACAGCCACGGTCGGCGTGGGGTACGGCGCGAACACCTCGCTGGCTGCGACCGGCGGCTCGACGCCGTATACCTGGTCCGCGACCGGGCTGTCCAACGGGATGCAGATGAACGACAACGGCGCGCTCTTCGGCACGCCCACCATGGCTGGCTCGTTCACCGTCACTGTCACGGTGGAGGACAGCAGTTCGCCGCAGAAGTCGGCCTCGAAGAACCTCCCGCTCACCGTCGTCGCCGCAACGCAGCCGCTCTCGATTACGAGCACGGCCTTCGACCCGGCCACAGCCACGGTCGGTGTGGGGTACGGCGCGAACACCTCGCTGGCCGCAACCGGCGGCTCGACGCCGTATACCTGGTCCGCGACCGGGCTGCCCAACGGGATGCAGATGAACGACAACGGCGCGCTCTTCGGCACCCCTACCGCCTCGGGCTCGTTCACGGTCACTGTCACGGTGGAGGACAGCAGTTCGCCGCAGAAGTCGGCCTCGAAGAATCTCCCGCTCACCGTCGCCGACGCGACCCAGCCGCTCTCGATTACGAGCACGGCCTTCGACCCGGGCACAGCCACGGTCGGTGTGGGATACGGCGCGAATACCTCGCTGGCCGCGACCGGCGGCACCACTCCGTACACGTGGTCTGCGACCGGGCTGCCGAACGGAATGCAGATGAACGCCAACGGCGCGCTCTTCGGCGCGCCAACCTCCTCGGGCTCGTTCACCGTCGCAGTCACGGCGAAGGACAGCTCCAGCCCAAAGAAATCGGCCTCGAAGAACCTCCCGCTCACCGTCGCCGCCGCGACCCAGCCGCTCTCGATTACGAGCACTGCCTTCGATCCGGCCACAGCCACGGTCGGCGTTGGGTACGGCGCGAACACCTCACTGGCTGCGACCGGCGGCTCGACACCGTACACGTGGTCCGCGACAGGGTTGCCTAACGGGATGCAGATGAACGCCAACGGCGCGCTCTTCGGCACGCCAACCTCCTCGGGCTCGTTCACCGTCGCAGTCACGGCGAAGGACAGCTCCAGCCCAAAGAAATCGGCCTCGAAGAACCTCACGCTCACTGTCGCCGCCGCAACGCAGCCGCTCTCCATTACGAGCACGGCGTTCGACCCGACCACAGCGACGGCCGGCGTAGGGTACGCCGCGAATAAAGCGCTGGCCGCGACCGGCGGCACCGCACCGTACACATGGTCCGCGACCGGGCTGCCGAACGGGATGCAGATGAACGCCAACGGCGCGCTCTTCGGCACGCCAACCTCCTCGGGCTCGTTCACCGTCGCAGTCACGGCGAAGGACAGCTCCAGCCCAAAGAAAACAACATCCAAAACCCTCTCCTTGAGAGTCCACTGATTCGTTTGGCACATGTCAATTTTTTAAGGCATTATCTTCTGGAGCGAAGAGTGGTTCGACCGGTGCTCACCTCAGCCCGCGATGTGTCTTTGGCGTCGTCTTGAGCCAATCGGTACACGTGAATTGATGCCACCCCGAAGCTGCAGTACCGCGGCTCATGGGAGGGCGTCGCCTCTTTTTCGCCGTAACCGGGTCGAGAAGCGCATGACCGAGCGCGCGCCGCGTCTGATGCCGCTGTATCACCTGTTCATGCTGGTGCTGTGCGTCCTGGCGCTGGCCGGCATCGTTTTTCAGTACGCGTTCCGGCACGATCCGGAGATCGAGCTGGTCCTCGACGCCGCCGACTTCGTGATCTGCGTCGCCTTCGCCGTCGATTTCCTGGTCTCGCTGTGGACGGCGCCGGACCGGATGCGTTACCTGGTGACGTGGGGCTGGCTCGATCTCCTCTCCGCGATTCCGATGATCGAGTCGGCCCGCTGGGGCCGGCTGGCGCGCGTCGCGCGGATCACGCGGCTGTTGCGCTCCATCCGTGCCGCGCGCGTGCTGTCGACGGTGATCCTGGCCAGACGCCGCCAGTCGACCGTGCTCGCCGCGTCGCTGGTCGCGCTCGTCCTGATCGTCGCCAGCAGCACCGCCATCCTTCACTTCGAGGTTTCGGGCGACGCGAACATCAAGAAAGCGGAGGACGCGATCTGGTGGGCGTTTGCCACGATCACGACCGTCGGCTACGGCGAGTACTTCCCGGTCACCGCCGAGGGGCGCATCATCGCCGCAATCCTCATGACGGCCGGCGTCGGCCTGTTCGGCGCCTTCTCCGCCGCCCTCGCGGCATGGTTCCTCGCCCCGGAGAACGAAGAGACCGATGCCGAGATCGCGGCGATGCGTGAGGAGCTTCAGAAGGTGCGGGAGGCGCTGGAGAGACTGGCAGTCAGGGAGTGACGCGGCTGCTCAGGGATGAGGGTGCGCAAGGAACGCGCTCCCAGCCGCCGGTGGCGGCGAAAGATCTGTAGGCCCGGCCTTTAGGCCGGGTCACGCGTGGACAGATGATTCGAGCCCGCGTAGCGGGCGACAGAACACGAACCCCGCGCAGCCGTGCTTTTCTGTCGCCCGCTACGCGGGCTCACCCGGGGGCGCTTGTGTAACCCGGCCTAAAGGCCGGGGGTCGAGTAGGGACCGTCCTCGCGAACGGTCCCTCTCACAGAACCGGACTTGTGGGTCCACATCCGGCTCTTCGGGACGCTGGCGTTCGGCACGTCTGCCGTAGTCCAGCGCCAGTGTCATGGACACCCACAGCTATCTCCACGGCAACGTCAGTTGCGCGGAGGCGATGCTGATGTTTCGGTTCCAGGCGGTCCACCGCTCGAAGACGGAGGTCAGTCCACGTTCAGCGAAGTACGCATTCCGCAGTCCTTGTTCCACCGCTACGTTGTGGCTCAAGGCCCACAAGGATTGACGTCCTTTGTAGATCTGTCGCCATGCGGTCTTCCGCTTTACTCCCAATCGAATCAGCCGTTTCACGATCGTGCGCTTACGCTTCCACTGCCGAAGCAGGATGGCCCGTAAGCGCCTTCTGATGTGGGCGTCGATGGCCCGCAAAGTTCGCACTTCCGACTCCGTGCAGATCCGAAAGAAGCCGATCCACCCGTTCAGATACGCGTTCAGCTCACGGATGCAGCGTGACAACTTCTGCCCCCATTGCTTCGGCGTCATCTGCTGGACCTTCTCGTAAATCCGATCTCTCGATCGTTTCGACAGCAACACCTCCACGCTTCCGTCCAGCGGCTCTCGCCGCAGTCGAAAACCCAGAAAGTGCCGCTCCTCCGGTCGGGCCACGGCGCTTTTCGTCGGATTCACCTTCAAGCGCAGTCGCTTGCTGATGAACCGTTCGATGCTCTCCATCACCCGCTGCCCGGCCCGCTCACTACGCACATAGATGTTGCAGTCGTCGGCATAGCGTACGAAGCGGTGTCCGCGCTCTTCGAGCTCTCTATCGAGCTCGTCGAGCACGATGTTACTCAGCAGCGGCGAGAGCGGCCCACCTTGCGGCGTTCCTTCCTCGGTGCTGACCACCACTCCATCCGCCATCACCACCTTAGCCTTCAGCATCCGTCTGATCAGCCGTAGCAGCCGGTGATCGCTCACCTTCTGCCCCAGCCGGGCTAGCAAGCGTTCGTGATGAACCTGATCAAAGAACTTCTCCAGATCAATATCCACCACCCACTCGTACCCTTCTTCCAGATGCCTCGTTGCTTCCGAGATGGCCGTATGACAGCTCTTCCCTTCCTGAAAGCCATGGCTGCTCGGATGGAACGTCGGCTGGTAGTGCGGCTGCATCACCAGATGCACCGCCTGCTGCACCATCCGATCGATCACGTCCGGGATGCCTAGGCCCCTCTGTCCGCCACCCGCTTTCGGTATCCACACTCGCCGGATTGCTCCGGGTTGATAGGTCTCCTCCAGCAGTTCGCCAATCAGCACTGGCAGAATGTCGTCGAGGTGCCTTGCCACCTCTTCCACGCTCTGCCCGTCGGGTCCGGGTGCTCCGTCGTTGAACTTCACTTGCTCAAACGCTTCTCTCAGCCTTCCCTCGTTCGCGACTTCCTCCATCGTCATCGGCGGCGCGACTCTTCTCTTCTTGCCCCTGGGCTTCGGCACCGCGCTACTGCTGGAGCTAGGCTGGCCTGCTTCAGTCACGAGCGCGTCCCCTTTCGGGCTCTCGGCTGTCCCCAAGTTCATTCGTAGCTGTCGCGTCTGTTCACTGGCCGTGACCGCCTTCCCTCCCTGCCTCTCGGCAGTTATGGCCACCTTTCGACGGCTTTCCGGTACTACGCGGTCATCCGACTTCTCTCGTCCCTTCGTCATCTCGTTTCTCGTCCTCGATGACTACCGCACAGCGTTCCTCTGCTCGCAGAGGCCGAGAGACCTCCCCGGGTAAGAACGCAGAACTTCCGTGTCACTCCCGTCGCCACTACGTCCGACCATCCGGCGGATATCGGGCTTCGCTGCTGTAGGTCAGCTCACCCTGGTCGGCCGCCTTACGGCGCTTCGCTTTCGCTCGGTTCAACACGGCACCTTAGACTTCCATCAGGCATCCCCTCGCGAGGCTTTCACTCTTGTCCCCTTCCATGCCCTTGTCACTTCGGTGTGGGGTTCCCTCCGTCAGGGCCCCCAGAGGACTTACCTTCTTTCGAAGTTCACCTCCTGTTCTACGCCCATGCCGGGCGCACCTACAGATTTTTCGCCGCCTTCGGCGGCTCCACCTGCAATGACTGGCCACCGATTTCCGGGGAGTTGTAGGAGTGACGACTGAAGTCTTGGGAACTACCGGAAGTTTTCGCAGAGCTCATGCTTGCCAAGGGGTGCTGGAGAGACTTACGCAGTCACACTCCCCAGGTACCGAACGGCCGCCGCGAATCCCTCCCCCAAGCCCGCGTGCGAGACCTGAATGACCTCGTTGAGCCCTGTCGAGGTGCGGAAGGAGAGCTCGTCGTAGAGGCAGATCGGGACTCGTGGGTTGTCGCGGAAGCGGCGGTCCGGGCCGCCGCTCTTGTTCACGTATCGCCACGTGTGGTCGACCACGGTTGCATCGGCGGTGACGCCGCCGTCTTCGATGAAACGCTGTTTACTGGCGGAGATCTCGAGCGTGCGATACGAGATCGCACCGATGCCGGAGGCGTCGTAGACCAGCAGGCGATCGGGCAGGAAGTAGAGCGTCTGCCGCCCCGCGCCGATGCTCAGCACGGGCACATTCGTCTTCACGAACGGCGGCTCGGCGGTGCGCACGGTTGTCACGTGGCGCTGCACGAGATCGCTCGCGCCGGCGTGATACTTCCGGTCGTGCACCCGTCCCGAGGCGGCGACGTGCCAGGTCCGGCCGGCGCCGGCCAGCGCCTGCGCCCATTCGGTGAAGCGGCGGAACGCCTCCTCCACCTGCGGCTCGAAGTCGTAGAGGATCACCACGGTCTTCGCGATGCGATCGCGATAGCCGGCCGCCACGATGAGCGCCACGCCGAGCAGCGCCGCCGCACCCATCGCCCAGACCGCGCTCGACGCGACAAACACCAGGAGCAGCGCACCGGCGATCGCGAACGGCCGCAACCCGAGCTTGCGCCGCTTGGCCCGGATTTCGTCGAGCAGTTCCTCGGACGACGAGTCGACGATCGACGCGGCGCCGCCGGACTCGATCTCCTGCAGCGGTGGATTCTCTCTCGCGATCGGAAGCATCGGCGGCGCATGGCGCGGCGCCGGAACCGAATCGGCGGGGAAGGTATGCCTGTAATAGATCCCGCCGCGGCCGAGGTGTACGTAGTTGCCGCGCGGCCCCGAACCGACGCGGAGTCCGGTCACGCCGGCGGACACGTTCACACCTGATCCGGAGAAGTTGAAACGGAACGGCCCGACCGAAACACTTTTGCGCAGATAGAAGCCCATGGCTTTCCTCAAACCAGAGTCGCGTACTTTTTCAAGAGGCCGTCGAGCACGTTGCGGTCGAGCGGCGTGAGCGATGTGGACCGGCACAGCGACCGCAACTCCCCAGTCACGTCGCCTCCGGTCTCCAGCCGCGGGACGAGGGCCGCGTCGAGCTGCTCCCGGTAGGCAGCGCTCTCCGGCGCCGCGAGCAATTGCGCGGCGGCGAGGTGCGAGTCGCCGAGAAGGGCGCCGAGCATGCCGCCGCTCAGGGCGAGCTGGCCGTCGCGCAGGCTGACGATGCCGAGCGCGCGGGCGAGGAGGAGCTGCTCGTACGCCGCGCGCACCACGGCTCCGACCACCAGTTCGGCCGGGAGCAGATCGGCGACCTCGGCGTGCTCGGGATTCGCTGCCGCCTCGTACTGCGCGCGGTAGTGATCGACCTGGCCGAGGATGTAGCCGGGGTAGTGGAGCACGCGGGTAACCACGTGTACCGACAGCGCGTCCGGCGCCGGCTTCACCTGCGCCTCCATGAACCGGTGTTGGAGCTGTGCAGTCCACGCCGCGTCATCCGTCTCCAGCCACAGCGTGCAATCGCGCTGCATCGAGCGCTGCGCCTGCAGGTCGTCCTCACGCAGCTCGATCAGCGGCGCGCTGACGTCGGCCAGCCGTTTGAGCCGCTGCGCGAGCTTCACTTCGTCCGCGAGCGAAGACGCGGCCGTGGCCAAGGTGAGCTTGCGGAAGCCGGCGAACGCGGCCCGTGCATGCGTCGTGACGCGCTGCCGGATCTCGTCGACCGGCAGACGGCGCGATTCGGAGCGGCGGATCGGAAACTCCCGCGCGAACGGCTTCCGGTCGTCGAGCGTGCGCGCGTACCAGGCATCGACCTCCTCGTCGTCTACCACGCTCAGCGACAACCCTTCGCCGGCGATGGTCGGCGGCGTGAAGGAGGCCGCGAGCGCGCCGAGCGTTTCGCGCTGCGCACGCAGTGCATCCAGCATTTCCTTCGTCGCATCGTGTAATCCGCGCAACACGCGCAACGCCGTGCGGCGGTGGGTGAGGTCGTATTCGAACTGCAGCTCGGCATTGTGAGCGGCGTTCTTGGCTTCATCCGCGCTCTCGATCTGCGACCGCAGGCGCGCCAGCCGTTCGCGCGCGCCGGCCACGAGCGGTGCGATCTGCGTGACGTAGCGAATGCCGGTGACGATCGCGAACAATGCGAGCGCGATCGGTATCCACCACGTGAGCGGCACGCGCGACACCAGCCGGATCGCATACGCCGCCGCAACTCCGGCGATGGCGACGAACAATTGCTGCCAGAGCCACGTTCGCCGCGTCTCGAGCGCCTCGCGCAAGGCCTGCTCCGCGCGCGGGAGCTGGACGAACAGCTCGCGAAGCTCCTGCTCCCGCGCCTCCGTCTCCGCCGCCAGCCGCGCTGTCTCCGCCTCCCGCGCCGCCGTGCGCGCCGCGCTGTTCTCCCGCTCCTCGGCGAAGATCATCTCCGGCACCCGCTGCAGCAGCGCGGACTTCTCGCCCTCGAGCGGCTCCATCTGCTTCACCGCGTCGGCCGGTGCATGGGTCTCGAGGACGAGCTTCTGATCCGCGATCAGCGTTTCCAGTTCCCGGACGCGCGACCGCGCGGCGTCGCTCGAAGCCGTATTCGCGGTGAAGCGCAGCCGCGTGTCGAGTGTCGCGGTCGCGGTGCGAATCTCCGTCACCAGGTTTCGCGGCGCGAGCTCGGCGTCGGGACGCAGCTCCGGCAGCGGGTCGAGCAGCGCCTCGAGCAGCCCGCCGGCCGCGTCGTAGCCGGTGCCGTCGAGCGTTCCGTCCATCGTCCGGACGAGCAGCGCGGCGTGATCGCGCGCGGTCTGTTCCCCCTGCTTCGCCAGCCTGTCGAGATTGCCGAGGTGCGTCGAGTCGCGGAACGCCTGGAGCTCACCGCGAACCGCGGCGATGACCTCCTCCGCGCTGCGGGTCCGCTCGTTCACGCGCGTCTTCGGCTGGAAGCGCCGGAACAGCGACTGTCCGGCCTCGACGCCGATGCGCGACAGCGGCAGCGCAAACTCCTCAGCGGCGATGAACTGTCTGGCCGCGAGCTGTGCGTGCAGGGCCGGCCCGCCGCCCAGCAGCTTCTCGAGCACCAGTTCCGCGCTGAACCGCGCCTCGACGCGCTGCAATGCGACCGCGCGCGGAAAGACCAGCGACGCATAGCCGAACGAGCTGAAGGTCGGATGCATGCCGCGCGGATGAATGCCCGGCAGCGCGCCGCTCATCTCCGGCTCGTGCGTGAGCGCTCCCGCGACCGCGCCGGCGTAGACGTCGAGCAACGTGGCCGTATCGATGGCCCCGAAGTGCACGCGCTTCCCGTTCGTGGCATCGAGCAGCCAGACCTCGTCGAACGGCTTCTCGTCCGCGGCGCTGAGGGCCTTGAGCAGCCCGTACGCTGCGGCGTAGTCCTCCGGCTTCGTCGTCCCGGCCGCCTCCGGCAGCAGGCAGAGAATCTCGATCGAGACGAACGACGCGAAACGGCGCGTCTCGTAGATCGTCCGGATGCGCCGCACGGTCTGCAGCAGCGATCGGCGGGCCTCCCCCGCCGCCGCCAGCATCACCAGGACGAGCTCGCGCGTGCTGACGTCGTCGCGCAGTCGCAGCGGAGTGTCGGGACGCTGCCGCTGCGCGTGCATCGACTGAATGGCCGCCTCCGGATCGGCTCCGTCCACGACGCGCGCCTGCACGAGATCGTCGACGTCGTGATGCGCGGTGACGCGCTGCTGTACCGCATGGGCGAGCGGCGCAACGCAGCCGTCGAGAGCGAGGATGGTGACCGGCTTGAGCATAGGTCCTTCGCCGCGCTCAGGAGAGCGTCTCCATCCGCCGCACGTAGTCCTCGATGGCCAGGATCTCGTTCTCCACCTGATCCTTCACCTGCGGCTCGACCGCGTTGGCCATCTGCTTCGACAGCGACTCGCTGTACTCGCGGAGGATCTGGGCCGAGCGCACCGCGCCCTCCCGGGTCACGATCGCGTCGACCGCCTCTTCCACCTCCTGCACGAGCTGACGGTTCTTCTCGAAGGCCGCGTACGCCGGCACCCGCCCCTGCGCCAGCCGCACCAGGTTGTCGTCGACCCGCCGCCCGTTCTTCGACTTGATCGAGTACCACGCGCCCTCGCGGCGGATGATCGCGAACGGCTCGGGCGCCTGCGCCAGCGCGAACCAGCGCAACGCCTCCCCGTCGCCGCTGCGCGGAATGAGGTTCGGGAGCTCCTGCCAGCGGCGGTCCACTTGCGTGGGGATGATCTTGTTCGGGTCGGTGTAGGAGCGCTCCATGTCCTCCATTTCCGCGAGGGCGAACAGCGGCAACCCGGTCTTGACCTTGAAGAGGAGCACGCGTTTCGGGTCGCGCGTCGAGACCATGGATGGTTTGGCCATCCCCTTCGGCAAGCCGGTCTCGAAGCGCGACTCCTTGAGCACGGTCGTATCGGCGTCGGCCACGCCGTAGTGATAGAACTCGTTGATGAGGGTCTGGTTGACGACCGGGATGCGGCCGAGGTCGTAGCGCCAGAGGGGAACGGCAAGATTGTCGAGACGCTTGAGCTGCTGCGACACCGCCTCCGGCGACGGGCGGCGGAGAATGTCGTCCATGGTCAGGGACGTCAGCGGCTCGTAGCACTTCTCCACGAACTGCTGAATGTCGGCATGCACCTCCGCCGCACGCAGCCCCGACCACTGCGAGAGCGACGCGCGGTGGTGATCGGCATACCACTTCACAAAGTCCTCGCCGGTGACGCGCGGGCGCTGGGCCCCGGGGTCGAAGGCGACGGTCTGTTCGAACAGGCGCGACGCGCCGCGGGGATTGACGGCGTCGAGATACTGCTGCTCGAACTGCTTCCGCGCGGCGTTGAGGTTCTCCCGGATCCGGTAGCAGCCGTCGAGGATCGCCTGCGTGTGCGCGTGCAGCACCGAATAGAGCTCGGCGGCCTTCTCCAGCCGCCCGACGCGGATGGTCAACTCGGTCTCGCGATCGACCAGACCGCCGTAAACCTCACATGCGGTCTTGACTCGCGCCTCGCGCCGCAGAAACGCGCCGGCGGCCTCGGCGATCTGTTCCTCGGCGGGCTTGAAGCTGATGGCCTTGAGGCGCGTGCGCTCGTCCTTCGCCTCCCCGTCCATCATGTTGCGGTACCACTCCAGCTTCGCCTGCAGCTTCTCGAAGAAGCGCTCGGCGCGGGTGAAACCGCTGCTGCGGTTGACCATCGACTCCCACAGCGCGTTGATCGCCGCCGCCACCTGATCGCGCAGCGTGTCGAAGTTCGCGCCGACGGTCTGCGCGATCTGCCGCTCCGCCCTGGAGCGATGGACCGTGTGCAGGTTTTTGATCGCCGCGAGGGCCTTGGCGTCGAAGGTGAGCTGGGTGAGCGGCATCGGGATGCGCAGTTGCCCGCCTCCTTCGCGCTGGCTGAGGAACTCGACCACCTGGTCCGCCTCGTCTTCGCGGAGGCGGTTCGCGTCGATGAACCGCTGCACCTCGTCCTCGACCTCGGAGTCGGCCGCCGCGCCGTTCAGCAGGTCGTCGTTGACCAGGCGCTTCGCGTCCTCGAACAGCAGCGCGTCGAAGCTCGGCATCGTCAGAGAGGCCACCCCGAAGCTGCAGTACTGCGGCGAGCGCCCTTTTACCCGCGGGTGCGTGGCAATCTGCGTCTTGATGTTGTCGACCGCGTTCGCCGCGTCGGTGCCGAGCTGCGACCCGATCTGCACGTACATGCCGTCGGCGATCAGCGTGTGCAGGTCGTTCTGCTCCGTGACCACGCGCCCCTGTTCGTTGACGCTGTCGATGAGATAGACGACGTCGAACGGCGGCCGGGTCACGTCGACGCGGCGGAATCCGTAGTCGATGGTGAAGCTCGCCTTCGACGTCGAGAGATGCTCGATCTCCTTGAGCGCGCCGTACGCATTCGGCTTGACCAGCGCCACGCCGTTCATGCGGGTGAAGATGCCGGGGAGGAGCAGCACCGCGGTGAAGTTCGACTGCTCGTCGCTCCCGATCACGTCGCGGGCCATGAACGCCACGTCGAGAAACGTGCCGCTGCCGGTGCCGCCGGCGAGGCTGCCGACGATCTGCACCTCGACGCCGGATCGCTCGGAAACCTGGAACTCGTCGGCATACATCTGCTTCTGATTGCGGATGTTCCGCACGTCGTCAACGGCCCGCCGGATGCGCGCATGGATCTCGGCCGCTTTCGCGAACAGCGCCAGCCGCCCGCGGGCGCGCACCTGGCCGGCCCCGGCGATGATGGCCTGCGTCGGGATCTCCGGCGGCCACCATTCGTCGATGTGCGGGTTGGTCCCGTTGACGAGGTTTGCCGGATTGCCGACCTGCAAGACGTAGGTCTCGTTGTGATCGAGCTTTTCGCCGGGCGCCGTCTTCTCGCCCCCTTCCGCGTTTTCGGTGGTGTCGATGGAGAGGAAACGGATGATCGGCGGTACGGAGCCGTAGGCGTCGATGAAACGCTTCTTCAGCTTGAGCAGCGTGTTGTAGCCGGTACCACCGAGGCCGACGACTACGGTCGGACGAAACACGACGTTGTTCTTCACAGGTCACCCTCCTGATTCGATTCGAGTGGACGTTCGTCGCCGACGCGGTTGAAGCGGAGCCGCGCGTCTCCGATGTCGATGGTGTCGGCGTCGTACAGCTCGCTCATCGGGGTCTCGACGTCGTTGACGCGCAGCGATCCGCTCTGCGCCGCAATCCAGACTTTCTTGCGGCCGGCCGTACGCCGGACGAAGAGGCGGGCATCGCTGCCGGCCAGCACGCCGATCGGCAGGATGGAACTGAGCGCGACCTCGTTCGCCTGAAGGCCCGGCAGACCGACGAAGGCGGCGTCCGGCGCGGCGGGAGGACGGAGGATCTCGAGCTCGCCTTCGAGACGGTTTCGCTTGCGTCGCTGGTAGAGGGTAATCAGGGCGATTACGGCGATCGAGGCGATCAGCACCGCAACGATCGCCGCCTTCATCAAGGGCGACGATTTCGCGACAGGCGGCGGCGGCGGTGGCGGTTTCCGAATCTCTGGTGTTGGCGGAGGCTGAGGCGGCGGCGGGATCTTCGCGCGGATTGCGTGCGCGAGGTTGCGGATCGCCTCCGCGGTCGGCGCCTTGAGCACCGTCGCCTGTTCGGTGGCCGCGTCGAACGCATCGAGTTGTGGCTCGTGGTCGCCCATCGAGACGAAGAACAGGAAGGTCCCGCCGACGCGGTCAATGCTCGCGGCGATGGGCACCGGGTTCTCGATCCCTCGAATGTCTTCCTTCCCGTCGGTGAAGAGCACCACGACCTGGCGGCGTGCCGCGTCGGTACTGCCGCGCCGCAGCGACTCCGCGCGCGAGAGGCCTTCCGCGATCGCCGCGCCGAGGTGCGTGCGCTTCCCCTCGGCGGGCAACGTGAGAATGGCGCGGTACAGATCGGTGCGTGAGGTGGCTTCGATCCGTCGCACGTCGCCATCGAACGCGTACATCGTCACCGTGTCGCGCTCGCCCGCCTCGCGCACGAACGAGTCGAGACTGACCTTCACATCCGTCCAGATGTCTTTCGTCCCGCCGAGGCCGCGCATCGACTTCGACGTGTCGACGAGAAAAATCCAGTCGACCGGGCCGAGCGTCTGCGCGTGCAGAGCGCCGGTCAGGAAGAGCAGAACCGTCGCGAGTGAAAGTGGTCTCATCGGGTCTCCTTGAGGGCTCAACGACGACAGACCCGGCTCCGTGTCCCAGGTGGCGTTTTGACGCGAAATACGCCACCCTTTCCTCCAAACCGGGTTTCCCCACATCGTGAACACCTCGAAAGCACTCGCTGCGGCAGGCCTGCTCGTTCTCTCGGCCACGGCAGGGATGTTCTGGCCGAGACGGCCGGAGACTCGGTCGGTCATGCCGGTTCCACTGGCCGGCACGCTGCCGGCATCGAAGTTCTCGCGGCAAGCATCCGTGGGCCTGTTCGTCGGCGTGCGCGACTTTCCGCACGATGAACGGCTGACTGTCCCGTATGCGGTCGACGACGCCGTCGATCTCGCCCATCGCTTCTCCCTCGATCAGCGTGTCGGCCTCATTCCGCCGCGGCGAGTGGTGCTCGCCATCTCCGGCCAGCCGCAGAAAGAAGAGTCGAAGGAGCGGCTGCAAGAGCTGAAGGAAGCCGGCGCGCGGATCGTGAACGTGGCCACCACCGGCGACATCCTCAATCTGCTGAAGGACCAGGCCGCGCTCGCCGGCGATGAGGGCCTCCTGGTCCTGTCCATCGCCTCGCACGGCTTTCAGCAGCACGGCGATGCCTACATCCTCGGCTCGACGTCCGAGTTCGGCTCGAACGAGACGTCGCTGCGCACCGTGACGCTGTTCGAAACCGCCGCCAAGGCGCCACGGTCGCTGGTCTTCATCGACGCCTGCCGCGACCGCACCGGCCAGGACTCACGCGGCGGCACTCCGGACGTCGACTCCACCGCGCCGCACATCGACCGCATGGGCCGCTATCAGGGACAGGTGATCTTCTACGGCGCCGCGCCGGGGCAGTACGCATTCGACGATGACGTGCACCAGAACGGTGTCTTCACCAAGGCCGTGCTCGACGGATTGAACTGCGAAGCCTCGGCGCCGCGCGGGACGGTCCTGGTCTCGACGCTGCACAGCTTCGTCGACCGCCAGGTCCGCCGCTGGATCAAGGACAATAAGGGCCGGTCGGTCAATCCCGCCACATACGTGAGTATGGAGGGAGAGACGCGGAACATGCCGCTCTCCCAATGCTGGCGCACGCCCGCGTCGCGCCTGCGCGCCGCCGTCGACGGCACCATCGTCACCGCGTACGGCGACGACACCCGCCCCCTCTGGAGGCGCGACTTCGGCGAGCCAGTCGTCCACGCCGAAGCGGCCGACCTCGATGCGGACGCGTTCTACGAAGTCGTCGTCGGCCTCCCCTCCCGGGTCGTCGTCCTCGACCGCGACAAAAAAGAGCGCTGGAGGAAAAGCGGGGAAGGGATGACTCTCGCGACGTTCACCACCGGCGACCTCTACGAAAAGCGCACGAACCAGATCGTCGCCCTCTGGAACGACCCCGGCGCCTCCTCCTCACGCCTGACCGTCTTCGACAGCGGCGGCAACGAGCGTTCCAAAGTCGACCACCCCGGCCTCCTGCGACACGTCGCCATCGGCCGCCCAACGAACATGCACGCCCCCAGAATCGTCGTGGCCACGGACGACAGCGTAAGCGTGGTCCACGCAAAGAAGCTCGACCCGTACTGGACGAAACGCTTCCGCTCCTCCGGCGAAACGATCGAAAAGCTCCGCATCCTCGACACCAACCACGACTCCCGCCTCGACCTCACGGTCGACACCACCACCGGCACCACCTGGTTCACCTTCGACGGCAAGATCCTGCGGCAGAGCGGGAAGATGGTTTGGGAGGATGTGGCGGGTTCGACGAGGGGGCCGAAACGCCGCGTCAGCAACGCGAGGCCGGCGCAAAGAGACACTTCCGGAAGCGATGACCGGACGCAGTGCGAATGTGAGCTACGACCCTTCGACATGCGCGGCCGGATTCTGGCCGCTATCGAGGTGGCCGGACCGATCACCGCAATCGACGCCCGATCACTCGCTCACGTCGTTGTGGCCCACGACGGGCCCACGGACGGCGTGAGCCCTCCGGCCTGTCACGCCGGAGGTCGGGTTCGAGCCCGCCGGTCCCGCCAATCTAAAGCACTCACCAGCCCCCACTTCGGCGCTTTTCTGTTGCCTCACGGAAAGAAGCGAAGAGGTGCCGTACTCATTGAAACACTCCATAGCGAGCAGCGGGACGGTGACGGTGGTGTGGGCGCATGGTGGTTAGGAGCGTTCTCGCGTGGCGGCGCCGCTGCCATGGCGGGCCGCAGAGCGGCAGCTATTTGGTGGGTTAGGACGAGTACTGCGCAAGTTCCGCGACGGCGGCATGAAACGACTTCGGCAGGTTCCAATTGCCTATGACTTCATCGTCCTCCTCTCCCACGCACTTCTTTCCACAATCCTTCCCGATCTCCGTCGTGCGTGATAAATTCCTCGCGGGTCTAACAGTTCACAAAGCGAAGTACGCACAAGGAGGTCTCGTTGCATCTCCGCCGGTCGCTGTCCATCGCCATTGCACTGCTCGCCGTCCGAGGATTCGCTCAGACGGCCGTTGCCCCGGAATCCGCTCCACCGCAAAGGACATCGAAACGCGTGGCGCAACCGCTGAGGCTCGCAGAGACCGCGACGCTGCGGCCTCTCGCGACTCTGGCTTCCGCGACTACCGTGGACGCAACGCGCGTCGCGCAACTGAAGTCCGGCCGCAAGCGCGATGGAAGGCTTCAACGCGGCTTTTTTCGCGAATTCGCACCGCGCGCGATCGATCTCGCGGCCGCCCCTACAGCCCCCTCGGAGTCCAACACGCTTCTGCGCCGCACCGCGTCGGGCATCGTGGTGTGGACCGGAAAGGTAACCGTCGCCGATGCGTTCGCGTTGCGCGCCGGGCTCTCCGCTGTCGAGCTCCCGCCGCAAACGAGGCTCTTCGTGTATGCACCGGGCGGCGAAGCGATCGAATTCGGACTGGAGATGAAATCGCCGAACCAGGAGCTCTGGTGTCCAGCCATCCCGGGGGATACGGTGATCCTCGAGATCCACGTTCCCGCAGCCGCGATCGAGCGTGGAGAGGGCGCGCGATTCACCATGAGAGGCGTCATCGAAGAATTCGCATTCGAGTCGGAGGAGCGGCAGATCGAGCCGTCGGGGTTTTCCGACTGCGACGTCGATCCCACTTGCCTCGACAGCTCTTTCTGGGAAAATCTCGGCGGGGGATACGACCCTCGCAAGGCCATCGCCTATCTGGAGTTTGTCGACAACGGCGACTCCTACATCTGCAGCGGCGGGCTGCTCAACAATCGTCCTGCCGGCTTGCCGGGCTATCTGCTCACCGCGCATCACTGCTTCGGGACGCAGGATGCCGCCTCATCGCTGGTCGCCTACTTTGACTACGACACTCCGTTCTGCGGCGGAACGACGTTTCCGTGGTTCTATCCATCGACGACCGGCTCGACGCTGCTCGCGACGAACGAGGACAACGACTTCACCTTCGTGCAACTGAGCGGCACCGTGCCGAGCGACGACGGCCGCGTCTATCTCGGATGGAGCGTGGCCGAGCCCGAGCCCGATACGGCTCTCTACCGGCTCCATCACCCGGACGGCGCCCCGCTCAGCTACAGCGCCACGACGGTCGAAGACGTGCCCATGTACAACTGCCCGAACCGGCCGGAGTCGCACTTCATCTACTCCACCGGCCTTTTCGGCGCAATCATCGGAGGAAGCTCTGGATCGCCCGTGTTCCTGGACGGCGGATACGTGGTCGGCCAGCTTTTCGGCACGTGCAGCATCCCGAACCTCGACCCGTGTCATTACAGCGACTACTCGACGCTCGACGGCAGGTTCTCGCTCACGTATGACGAAATTTATCCCTGGCTCGATCCGAGGCCACAAAACGTCGCGGCGACCGCGCAATCCGCGACGAGCGTCGCCCTGACGTGGACCGGTGTCGCCGGCATCTCGCAGTACAAAGTCTGGCGATCCGACGGGACGCAGTACACGTCGATCGGAACGCCTTCGCAGACGTCGTTCACGGATTTCACGGCACAGGCGGGGAAAGCCTACTTGTATTGTGTGCAGACCTTCGTCAACGGAGGCGGTTCCGCGTGCAGCAATGTGGATCTCGCGACGACGGTAATGTTCACCACCAACCCGCTCGTTGCCGGCTCGACGAAGATCCTCGTTACGCAGCTCGGCGAATTGCGCACCGCGGCCAATGCGGTCCGGACGCTCGCCGGACTCTCTACCATGTCGTTCAGCGGGGGAACGATCGGGAGCACGGTGAAGGCCACGGATGTCACCAACGTCCGCACCGCACTGGATGCCGGAATGGGCGCTCTGGGGTTCGCGACCGGAGGCTGGACGACGTCTTCCCTGTCCAACACGCCGGTGCGGGCCGTGCAGTTTCAGGAGATCCGCAATCGCGTGAAGTGACGTCCTATCAAAAGCGCAAAGCCGCTGATTGCTCAGCGGCTTTTCATAAATCTCGCGGCGTCCTACTTTCCCACGCCGTCACCCGCGCAGTATCATTGGCGGTGAAGAGCTTAACTGCCGTGTGCACGTAGCTGCGATCACATCAAATTAAGACAAATATGGTCAAGTCAAACGACCGATAGTACTGGTCAGCTAAGAGCATCGTTGCGTCTCACACATCCAGCCTACCAACGTTGTGATCTAACCACGGGTCTTCACAGGGAGAACTCAACTTGCGGTTGGCTTCTCGCTGATATGCTTTCAGCGATCATCCTTTCCCGACTTAGCGCGCGGCAGTCAAGCTGTGCAGCTGGGCGAAGGCCGGGGTGGATATTCGCCACTAACTGCGGTTTCAGATAGTTATCCCACATCCGTAGAGCGATTCCTTGACTGTCACCGCGACCTCCGGCCTGTCACGCCGGAGGTCGCGGGTTCGAGCCCCGTCGGCCCCGCCAATCTAAGTGACTCACTAGCCGCCACTTCGGCGGCTTTCGTGTTTTCAGTGGGTTGCATAGAAAGTTGTAACTCGCAAGCTGACTCGCAAGGTCGCGATTCTCGAACGCGAAAAACTGCGCAGAAACCGCCGCGAAAGCGTGCGATGTTTCACGTTTCGGAGCGAGTGTTCCACGGAAAAAGCGTCACCGAGGCAGTGCAAATCGGCCAGAGATCGGCGGAGGACGGTCGGGTGATGCGAGAAGAGCGCGACGCTAACGCGCGCTGCTGCATGAAACGCTGCACCGGCTTGAGAAACGTTGGGGAGGGCCTCGACGGAGATTCGCGCGTGGGCTGTGACTAGACGCAATGATTCGGTTTGAAGGTTCGCGGCTCACATGCCCTTGCTGCGGTTCCGCAAGAGCTGTAGCGCTCTCGCAGGTTCGCACAAGACTCAGCGCCGCTCTGTCGTGCTTTCCGGCTGCGAAGCAGTTGTGTCGGTCCCCTCTACGGGTGCCAGTGAGTCAACCACCAGAACGAGGCTGGCTGCGTACAGTTTGTCCGCCCTCTCGTAAAACAGGAATTCGACGGTGTTCCCTTTGGCGACGTCGGCTTCGCCAGCGTCAAGACGAAATGGGACGTTCTTGCCTTCGTGCTCGACCGCTCCACGACGAGTTACGCGGTCCCATTCCACGACTTTCGCCGCATACTTGCCAAGGTATTTTGCTGGCCACCGCTTGAGCTCACGAAGCGGCAGGGTGTCGATATTTTCCACGGTCAACGGCGTCACATCTGCAACGGCGGCGTTGTACCCAACGTTCACATAGTTCGGAGGTATGCCTTCCCTCGTGAGCGGCTGTACG
Organism: Thermoanaerobaculia bacterium; assembly: GCA_035629865.1. Lineage (GTDB taxonomy): Bacteria > Acidobacteriota > Thermoanaerobaculia > Gp7-AA8 > Gp7-AA8 > QHVT01. The sequence goes on from DASPHC010000063.1 coordinate 18,794, forward strand.
GTCTGCAGTTCGTTGCCGGAGCGGATGACAGCGTAGGCGATGAGCTTGACGTCCGTTTCGGGGACTTCAGCGCCGTACCAGATCGCGTTTGTTTGCTGCACAACCTTCGACGGAATCAGCACGACTTCTTGAAAACGAAGCTCATTTCGAAGCGCCTCGCTCAGCTTCGGGTTGTCCGTCGCCTTGGCGAAATATTGGATGACCGTCCGGCTCCGCGGCGGGCCGGAAGCAGCCGTAGCGAGCGTTGAGATGCGACGCTGCGCGTCGAGCGCCTCCGCGAGGGCTTTAGAATCGAGATGTGGCTGGTCGGCCCATTTCTCAAGTACGAGTTTTTGTGCGCTGCGCTGCACCTCCGACGTTGCCATGACGCTTGCCTGAAACCTTGCACTCTCCAACTCGGCCTGCTTACGTCGCTCGGAGAATGTCGCCCATACCACGAAACCTGCCGCGACAATCGGCACAACCAAGCCCAATAGGCTGCGAAACACGCGCTCGCGCAGTTCGAGACGCCTGTACGCGTGACTCGTCTTCAGAATCGCGTGCTCGCTCGGCGTCAGCGGTCCGCCTTTTTGTTTCGCGATCTCCTGCGCGAATTTCAGCTTGCCTCCACGGAGGAGGTTCGCCGGGTCGCGGCCGGAGACTTCCCATTCGACTGCCGCGCGGGAAAGCTCCGACAGCGTCACGCGGCTCTGTTCGATGTAGCTCGTCTCCGCGGCCGTGACGTCGGCCGGGTGCTCGGCACACCAGCGCATCGCCTCGACCAGCTCCACGTCGCGGAGCAGCAGGTGCGGATCATGGCGCACGCTCCACTCAGCGGCGCGGCTCTGTAGAGGGGTGAGGAACCTGCGCGCCCAGATGATGTTGCTGTGGCTCACCGGCTCAACGAGACGATCGTGCGCGAGCTCGTAGAAGGTACGGCCGCTGCGCTCCTCGCTCCGCAGGAGATGATGCTGATCGACGAGAACGTCGACGACCGCCTTCGGCAGTCCGGCGACGGATCCTTTATCTTCTTCCAGCATCACTTGCCTCCGCACGCCGCGATCGGTGATCAGCTGCTGTGAGAACCAGTCGCGGATCATTCTCTCGGACATGCCGTCTTTTACAATCTCGGCAACACAGCCCGCATAGAAGTCGGCAAGCGCATTGTCGACGTCGAGGCCCGCGAGGTCGTCCTCAGTGATCTCACTTTTCTTCCGGCGCATCTTCCGCCAGAGCGTGCGGCAGACGACCTGCAGCACGACGGGCTCAACGTAACGGCTCGGCACGCGCTCGGGCAACTCGTCGGGCCGGTGGATGCGGATCCGACTCAGGTCCTCAGCGAGCTTCGGCGCCGCCAAGAAATCGACCTTCTGATCAGCCGCGGATCTCCGCATGACCTCGATCGCCTGCTCGCGCGCGAGCAGCGAGAGACGCAGCCGCGACTTCAGCCGCGACGGGATGAGGTGCTCGTATTCATCGAGGCGCGCGATGAATTCCTCGCGCATAGCGAACACGGCCCAGACGTCCAGTTTTTTTAAGATGTCGCCGAGAAGCACGAAGAAGTCGCGTTTCGCGCCGTCGTCCGCGGGATCGAGTGTAAAGATCTCTTCGAAGGCGTCGAACATCAACGCGAGACGTTTCTGCTCTCTGCGCTCACGCTCTACCATGCGGGAGAGGTAGTCGCGCAGTGGCATCGAGCCCACCTGCTCGCAGCTCAATCGCTCGTCGCGCGGCAGCTCGTCTTCGATGGAAAGGATGGTTGCGAGCGCATACCGGTTCACGGACTGTACGATCGGCTTCGGCGGGACCTTGTTGAGCCGGATCTTCTTGAAAACGCGGAACCCTTCGTCGCGAAGGTGCGGCGCGAGCTGCGCGTGCAGGAGCGAAGTTTTGCCCGCGCCCGATGGCGAGTATAGCAGCACGATCCGCTCCGCGAGCAGTAGGTAGTACAGACGCGCCCCTTCGTCGCCGCGGCCGTACAGCCGCTCGCCGTCGTCGTACGCGCGCGGCCCGACGAATGGATTGCTCATTTGAGCCTCTTGGCGCGTTGGGTCAGGAGGTTTTCGCCGTATTCGTGCTGCCACCTTCTCACGAACTCGTCGACGAACTCACCGACGGTTCCGGGAAAGACCGTGATCTTCTCCTGGTCGAGGTACGCCGAGAGGTACGCAAACACGCGGTCCGGCTCCGCGACGCCGACCTGGTTCGGATCGACCTGGACCGCCACATGTGTGTAGTTCTCCCGCAAGCTCTTCCCTCCGCTCTTCATGATGCTCCGGAACAGAACGCGGAGACTCCACTCGGTAACCTGAAACCCGAGGAGGATGAGCGCGGAGGCATTGAGCCGGCCGCGAACCATCTCGACGAACGGTCCCTTCGCCGTCGCCGTACCGACGAGGTAATCGAAATAGTTGTCCTCGGTCAGCACGATCGAATCCTCCTGATCAAAGTGGCCGAACAGGTGGTAGACGATCGGCTTCTCGAAATCGATGTCGGCGGGCGGCTCGTCTTTCGAATCGTCGTTCCTCCAGTTGCAGATCACCGGGCGCGGCTCGCGGCCGGCCTCGTCGATCGCCGTCTCGAGAACGCTTGAGAGGTTCGCGGTTAGGTACAGCGCACACGGGAGGTTTGCGAGGACGCGGTGCGGATCGTTGTCCTTCGCCACCTCCTTCCACGCCTCGGTGAGCATTCCGTCGAGCGAGTCCTTCCGCAGTTGGACGCCCTGTTCGCGCGCGCGTCGCGCGACCTCGCGGCGGAGGTGGTTGGTCAGCTGGTACTGCGGATACAACTTGTCGTCGTGATTGACGGCGAGATACTGCGCGATCTTCGGCAACTCGTCGCCTTCGCGCAACGGGTAGCGATACGACTCCGCCCACCGCTCCGCGAGCGAGGCTGCGGTGCCGAAGACTTCTTCATAGACGCCGTACCCGATGATCGGCGTGCATTTACCGCGGCGGATGTGCTCGAACAACTGCTTCCATCGTCCGAAACTCGGCGCGCCCGGCTGCGACTCCGGAACGATTCCTTTCCAAAGCCGACCGTGAAGAAGCCGCATGTACAGCACCGGCATCCACGCATCGTGCTTATCTTTGACCGCTCTCCGCGCGACCGCCGCGGCCCAATCGACCTCTCCGTGCTGGCGCAGGTGGTCGAAAAAGACCTCGAGGAACGTCGATGCCGTAATGAGTGAGACATCTCCCTGCATTGCGATGACGACCGGAATGCCCGCCTCGACGGCGAGTGACGAGCCGAAGCGCGCAACGATTTCTCCCGTCGATGTGTAGGCATCTCCTCCGCTGTGGCACGATGCGAGCGCGACGAGGGGAGGAGGATTACGCAGATCGCGCATGCCCCTCACGAGCTCGAGGCTCAGCACATCATCTCTGGTCCCGTCTTTCTCTTCGAGCAGCAGATAGGGAAGGTCGCGCACGATCTTTCCGTGACAGACGAGATAGAGCACGTCGTAATCGGTTTTGCTGAGCGCGGCGAGGATGTTCTCCAGCGTCGCGTCGCCGGGATTGGTCAGGAAGTCGATCCGAAATCCGCGGAGACGTTTCTCGGCCGCAGTTCGCTCGACATTGTGGTCGATCGGCGCGAGCGGGGCTCCGCCGGTGATCACCTTTCCGAGATCGCTGGGCGATGCGACCACGACGAGCGCTCGCAGGTCGGCCGCGCTCCGGAGCTTCACCGGCCTTCCATTCGTAAACACGTGCCGTGAGAAGAGCAGGTTCTCATTCGTCAGCAGCGGCGCTGACAGATCCTTCGGGTCGCGCAGAGTCTCCCACCGAAGCGCATGAAGGTCGGGCGCACTCGGCGAGATCGTCAGGCGAAAGCGCACCGGATACGCTCCGCTTCGCGCGTTGCTGAACTCCTCCGCTAATTCCTTCGCAGCGAAGAGCTGTTCGGTGAGGAGCTGTCCGTACGCGTTCATGTCGCTAGTCGCGGCGCGCAGTTTGTCGAAGTCGAATCGCAGCGGCTCCGTCGCTTCGCGTCGGTTATCGCTGTTGTCGCCCGGCACACGTCGCGTCACCTCCGCGGAGTAGCCCGACGCGTTTTGCTCGTAGCGCGCGAGATCGAGCTCAAGGTCTATGTACTCATTCATCGCTGTGACGTTCCGCCGCGACCGCCTCGGGCTGGATGCGCGCGAGTGGATCGCCGATGACGAGATACGACCCGGCATCGTTCCGCTGCGTCCACAATTGGACTAAGAGATCTTCCGACACCAACTCGAAATCCGATTTTTCGATCCACTTCGTGAGCGACACCGAAAGCGTCGCGTACTTCTGCGCGAAGTCGCGCATCGCGTGACCGACCGGCTCGCCGCTGAGCACGCGGCCCAGAAAGTTCTCGAAGCTCTGCAGATGTTCCCGCTGCGAGTCGGGCGATACAAATGAATACCCCCAGGCGCGGTCGACATGCCCTACCACCGCGAGCGCGCCACGCCGCAACAGCTCCTTCGGAAGCGCGGCGACGAACGGCTGCATCGTCAGCCTCGCCGGCGGTAGACCTGCTTGCTTGTAGAAGCGGTCGCGCTCCGGCGTCCCGGCGCTGTAGCACGCGAAGTGAAACACAACCAGACCCGCTACGTGCGCGTCCGCTGGTACGTCGCTGCCAGCGAAGTAATGTGCCTCGTTTATCTCGCCGACGCTCGGCCACTCCTGGCAGAGCAGAGCGCCCTGACACGTCTTCTGCAGTTCGTGCCCCATCGGAAAGCCGACACCGTGACTGGCGGTGAACAGAAGCGCCGGCCGCTTGCCGTCAGCTTCGCGCAGAAGCTCGGCCAACCGCCGCTTCGTACCTCCTGAGCCGATGTCGCTCGTAGGCGTGAAGCCGCTGCGTTTCACCGCCGATCGTTCGTCGGCAGGATCTGCAAGCGGCGACAGCAGATAATCCGCGCTCAGCTGCGTCGCGCCATCGAATTCATGCCGCGGGCCGAAGAACGCGACCCGTCGCGCGCACTGCCGCAGTGTTGCGCTGGTCTCGTACTCAACGATGCGATGCGCGTACTGCGTGTAGTCGTCGAGCGCGTCGAACTCGACTCTGCCAACGGCATAGTCGACCGCGAGATCATGGACGAACGAGAACGGGATGTCCGCACTTTGACCGGCAACGAGTAGGTAATAGGGGACGCGCTCCGGATCGATGTCGCTATCGGCGACACGGTGCTTCGCGAGCCAGACTTCCCGAGACTCACCTTCGTATTGAAGCACCTTCACGCGTTCGCCAAGTGTCGTGGCTCGGTGCTTAAGGAGAGGCTGCAAGGCAGACAGCGTCGCTTGATCTCCTCTGCGTATTACGACCGCCCAGCCCGCCCTCTCGGCCTCGAGCGGAGAGACGTCGAACGGCAAACCAAGCACCCGAGTGTCGGTCCTCTGCGCGCGATCGCTGAGGCGGGCATTCGGCTCCGCCGCCAAGCGGCCCGTGATCTCACCCGCAGACTCCTGAGGCGCCAGATACTGCCCCGTTACACCGTTCACGCCGTTGAAACAGACCGTTCCTTTCATGTGGATGCTGCACCTCTGATTTGGGAGTGACCGGAACGCGCGTTTCCCTACCCCGCCGATGGGCCGGAGGATCCTTTGGAGCGAGTATTTGCGACGAAGAGCAGGCCGCTCGTGAAGCGCGATCTTGCTCTAAGTTCTACATTTAAAGGTTCACACTCAAAAAACGTAGAGAGTGACTCCCCACACCGATTCTCGACCTCCGGCCTGTCACGCCGGAGGTCGCGGGTTCGAGCCCCGTCGGCCCCCGCCAATTAGTGTTTCGAGCATCACTGGGGTCAGACCTTTGCACTTTGCTTCATGATGTAAGATATTCATGCGGCAACGCTTAGCCTAACCAGGAGACGCGGCGCGAACGAGCAAGAATATCCGCAGGATGTAACCGGTACCTGGGAACGCAAAACTTTGCAAGTGCCCGACAGGCGGCCACCATCACACTGGAACCTGTTTGCGTCGCGACGGTTGGATTGCGTTTGGAGCCTTCATCTCACCGGGTTTCGAGCGTCGTTCCCCGCGTTTCGGTCCTTGTTTTTTGCGTTTCGAGCCTCGTCCCGAGGGTTTCGAGCCTCGCTCCGAGCATTTCGAGGTACATTCCGAGCGTTTCGAGCCTTGTTCCGAGCGTTTCGAGCCTTGTTCCGAGCGTTTCGACCGTCGGATTTTGCGTTTCAGCCCAATATTTTTGCGGTTGGAGCGTTGGGGTTGGGGAGGATCGTCAGCGAGAAAGGGAGCAGACGGTTACGACCGAGGCCGCAGATCGTGCATTCGATACCGACGAGACTCCTTTGAAGCCCTGTAAGGCCGCGTTTGCGCCGCGCCATCATTCTCCCCCAGGCACGTCTCCAGTGAGATTCCCGCTGTGAAGGGGTCCGCGAGGCAGGTTCTCTTGGCACCTGCACCGCGCGCCTACGCCGAAGCCGCGGTCGAAGCTCTTAGCCGGACGGCTGCAACGCCCTGAGCAGCCCCCTGGCCTGCGTGATTCCGCGCTGGTCGCCGCAGGCGATATGCGCCTCGAGCGCGAGCGTCGCGTACCACTCCGCATCCTCCAGCTTTCCCGCCTTCAACGCGACGTGCGCGAGGGCGACGTACGACTGGGCGGCGCCGTGTTCGTCGCGGCCTCGGCCGCGGCCGAGGCGGATGCGGAGGCTTTCGAGGAAGGCGCTCTCGGCGGATGCGTAGTCCTCGCGCAGGAAGTGCAGCTTGCCGAGGTTGTGCAGCGACTGGGCGATGCCGCGGGGATCGCCGAGCTCGCGCTTGAGGGCGCAACTCTGTTCGAGTGCGGCAATGGCCGGCTTCCATTGGCGCTGGTTCATGTGGACGATGCCGATGTTGTTGAGACTCTTGGCATAGCCGCGAAGATCTCCGGTGCGCTGTTCGTACCGCGCGACGCAGCGGTGTGCCCGGAGCGCGTCCGAACGGCGGTCGAGATACTCGAGCGCTACGGCGCGATGACTGCGGATCTGCATGAGCAGCCATTCCGGGGAGCTCGACGGTCTGGCGATCTTCAGGGCCTGATCGTAGAAGCGGAGGGCGAGGCGATGAAGGCCACGCCTCCGCGCGATGACGCCGCTCTGGTCGAGCACCAGCGCGCGGATGTCCGCAGGCTCGTTCTTCGAGACCGTTCTGGCCTTCCGTGCAACGGCCGCGGCGGCGCGGAGGTCCGTCCCGTACTTCTCGAGCACGACCGCGCGGGCGATGAGGATGCGCAACGAGGCCCGACCTTTCGTGGTGTGCTGGAAGACCTGTGTCGCAAGCCCGAACGCGCGCGCTTCCACGAGGGCGTACAGGATCGCAACCACCGCGGCGTCCCGGTCCGGCAGCCAGGGGTCGACGGCCGGTGCTGCATCCGGAGACGCGCCCCGCATCTGGCCAAAGCCGCTCCGTGGCCGAAGCAGGTCCAGCATCCCGTTCGTTTCGCCGGTGAAGAGGTCGAGCGATCCGGGCCACGCCGTGGCGAGCTCGATCGCGGGCTGCACGTCTGATCTACGGCGAGCCGGACCGGCGATCGGTCGAACGGCCGCACCTCGTTCGTGCACGATCCAAAGGCCAGGGACGGTCCGCTCTACGTTCCGCAGGGCGGGGAGGATGTCGAAGTCATCGCGGCCGGAGTAGCCGAGTACGAGGAGAGGCCGGTTTTCGACGAGCGCCTGCAGGAGGCGTGTCTGTCGCGCGGACAATCCCCGTCCCACTTGTCGAACGGCCAGTGCAATGGAGGAGAGCCCGCCGTCGATCGATCCGTGAATCTTGAAGAGCGTGGACTTCGCGGCGACAGCATCGTCGACTGCCGTTCCGACGACAGTCTCGTACGGTACTCCGAGGGCGTCGCACGCTTGTTCGATGAGCGTGTCGAAGTTCGTCGTGATGACGCGACAACCGGCGCCGAGGGCAGCGGCCAGAAAGCCGTGCCAGGCATTCGGGCGGCCGCGGAGCACCCGCAGCAGCGGCCGTCCGGCGTCGATTCCGAGGTGTTCGAGAAGGACATCCGTGATGACCTCGGGGCGAAGGGCCACGAGCGCTCTCTCGACGTTGCGCGCCAGTTTCGCGGGAAGCGCCAACGGCTCCAGGACAGGAGCGATCAGGCTGGCGACCAGCCCCGCGGCAAGAGGAAGACTCGAGGGCGGCGGCGCCGAGACTCCGGCGCCGACGAAAAACGTCGCCTCGCCGCGGCGGATGACGCCGCGCCAGTACGCCTCGTCGATCGCGGTGGCGCGCATGACCGTCACCTGCCGTGACGATCGTCACACGCGATCATGCGCTCCATCGCAGCCCCCTTGCATCACGGCGACGAATGATAGCTGCGGAGGCTCATCATGACTGTACGTGACTTCCGTCGTTTGCACGGAGATTCCGTTTCGCAAGGAAACGGCTCGATGCCAGCGCAGCCTCCGCCGATCTTCGCGTGAGCGGTGCGCCGTAAGACCGCGAGTGATCCCCAGCTTCAAGACCGCACTCAGGGACGACAGCGGCCCGTTCTCCCCGGTTCTTCCGTCACGCAACCATCCCGAACCCTGCCGGACGAGGTCGAGCTTGAACTGCCGGTGCGTGCGGGCGATGACGCGTCCCCGAGGATCGCGCAGAACCGCCGACACGTCGCCACGGTATTTCGGGGCGCTCTCGTCGACCACCCAGTAGAACGTCACCAAGGCACGGCCTACCTTCACCGGAGCAGCGGGCGCGGCTTCGGAAAGAATGAGACAAAGCAGGCCCGCGGTGGCGGCGCGGAGGGAGATGCCGGCATTCGCGAACAAGCACTCGACTATACCGCGCGATTGGAACCGGTCCGCGTGACCCGGTGGCATGTAACAGGAACATCGTCAGGATGGCGATGCCGCACCTTTCCGAAAAAGACAAGATGCTCGCCGGGGAGCTCTACCTCGCCGGCGACGAGCAGCTCGTGCAGGAGCGGAGGCGAGCCAAGGAGCTCTGTCGGCGGTACAACGGCGGCGAGCCGGAGGCCGGTGCCGCGATTCTGGAAGAGCTGCTCGCCTCCGCGGCCGGGGTGTATCTCGAGCCGCCGTTCTTCTGCGACTACGGATACAACATCCGCTTCGGGCCGCGGTCGTATGCGAACCATCATCTGGTGATCCTCGACTGCGCGGCGGTGACCATCGGGAGCGAGGTGTTCATCGGGCCAAACGTCGTCCTCTCGACGGCCGGCCATCCAGTCGAGCCTTCGGTGCGGGTGTCGGGGCTGGAGTTTGCGAAGCCGATCGTCCTTGAGGATCGCGTGTGGATCGGCGCAGGGGTGGTCGTCCTGCCGGGCGTGACCATCGGGGCGAATACGACCGTCGGGGCCGGAAGTGTGGTGACTCGGAGCATTCCCGGGAACTGCGTCGCCGCCGGAAACCCGTGCAGGGTGCTCCGCGGCCTGGACGGATGAGCGGTTCGCAGCCAACGTACGTTCCGGGACGAATCGTCGATATCCCCCCACAGACGGAATCGTCCCAATGCGCGTAGGGCTCTAAGATGCGCGTCTCGAACCGGCGCGCGGGAGCGGAGGTGGACAGACACGGCCTCTCGAGGAAGCTCAGGCGAGGGGGTTTCGGACGCGCAGGTCGCGAAATCGGCTGAAGTCGCGATCCGCCGTCCACAACTCGCGAATCCCGTGCTGGAGACAAAGCGCGGCAATCCGCGCGTCGTGAACAGCAGGCCCGGTCGTCTTCGACGCAGAGAGCAGCGGACGCAGAGAATCCCACGCTCCTGGCTGTTCCGACAAAAGGTGAAGGTTCGGCGACTCCAGCCACGCATCGACTTGATCGATCGCCTTGGTCAACGGCGTGGGCGGCGAGAAGATCCGCGGGTGGGTTGCGATGGCAAGAAACTCGTGGATGCACGGCCACGGAATGGCCCACGGCGATTTGCCTTCCGCAAGGTCCCGGATGATCTCATAGGCCTGAGGGTGCCAGACGGAATCTTCCCGATGCGCGTACACCAGGAGATTCGTGTCGACGGCGATCACCCGCCACGTCCCTCGTAGACGGTCTCACGCAGCTGAGCCCACTCCGACGACACGCCGGGTTGAAGCCCCCTGCCGCGAAAGGACGCCCGCCGCAGTCGGAAGCTCTTCCTTTGTCTGCGCTCGTCGAGCGAACGTCTGAGACCTTCCTCGATCAGTTCGCGGAGCGTGCTCGACTCGCGGGAGGCGACCCGCTTGGCCTCGTCGAGCAGCGCATCCGAGATTTCGACGGTCGTCTTCATCGGAGCCATATTACCATATCGAGTGACCCATCTACCCAGCTCGGCACCGTAGCCTTCGAGGAAAGGAACAATCCTGGACCAGCTACCCGAATTCAGATGGAGAGCGGCCCCAAGCACCGGGGCTCTAAGATGGTCACGAACAACGGTGACACCTCCCGATGCTGCCAAGTGAGGTGACGAGGAAGGCATGCGGGGTCGACGAGAGCGCCAAAGTCGCCGCGTCCGCCACGCGAAGCCAGCGCGAGACGTTCCCAGGAGCGATGATCGGATCGCGGTGATCTCAGGAAAGGCCAGGTGCCGGAACATCGAGCCGCAGCGCTCCAGATCCACGCAATCACAGCGGAGTGACGGATGCCGCCACTGTAACAAGCTTATTGTGAGTGGGCCCGTTTGTAACAACAGGGGCGGCGTCGGAGCAACCAATTGTGGCTGAAGTAGCCACAAACATGAGGTTCATGTCCCGATCGGATGACAGAAATCGCCGCTGATGCGGCGCTCGTCTCATTCAAGTGGCAATCCCTGCCACTTCAGTGGCAACTCCTGCCACGCGAGTGGCGTATGTGTCCCACTTTGGTGGCAGGAGTTGCCACTCGAACCCGAGAAGTAGCCACTTGATTGGCTTGGTCCCGCACTGCGACGGCAAGAGCTGCCACCCGAATGCGAGAAGTAGCCACGCGAGCAGCCTGCTCTCCCACTTCGGTGGCAAGAGCTGCCATTCGAGTGGCAAGAGTTGCCACTGAAGTGGCGACTTTCGCCACTCAAGTGGGAGAACACACCGTCGAAGCGGAATCTCCACGTACCCGAGTGGCCCGTTCCGCCGCTGGAGCAGGACTGCGCGCCATCGCCGCGGCAGAAGCAGCCACGCGGGTGACATGAACCGCCACGCGAGTCGAAGAAGCCGCCACCAAAGTGCGCTGGAGTGCCACCTGAATCGCATGACCGATCTTGGCGGTGGCATCACGAGCCGTCCGGATGGGTGATCCGGCCATCACCATCCGGGTGGACGCCGAGTGCGCGGAAGCCGTTGCCGCCGGAGTGGTGACGCAGACGACGAGCGCAGGAGAGCGGCGCGGCTCCGCCAACACCCCGCACATCTACGGCTCCGCGCCGTCGCAGCATGAGCGCCTCCTGGCCGGCAATGCCGTGTCTTATCCAATGAGCGCAGCAAAATGTTTAAACCAAAGCCGCCTACCGTCACGAATCTCTTCATACCGAAGGCCGCGCGATTTCTCCGCCTGCCGAAGAGCCTCACCAAAGTAACTGTGCAGGCTCTGTTTGATCAGATCCTCGAACAATCCGACGCGCGACGGGTGGCGCAGGAGATCCGGGTGCCGCGCGGCTCCGGCCCGGGCCGGTATGTGTACTTGTTCCTCTGTTTCCGGATGACCTCCCCGGTGCCCTTTCTCGCCCCGACGGAACTGACGGAAGTTCGGTATGGCTTCGTGCTCCTGGTGGAACGAGACGGTTACCTGGCCGTTTTCAGCCGCGGCGCCAAAGGTCTCGACGACGCGGTCGAGAAGAAGAGCCGGCCGGTCGAGCGCAAAAACCTGACGCATCTTTTTGCGGGTACTGCGCGGTACCAGAAGCTCTCGACGCGCCGAATGACCATCGCGAAGCAAGAGCTCCGCGGCGCGTCGTACGAAGCCGATGACCTGGAGATGGCATTGGTGCCGGCCACCGCCGCGCGCTCGATCCTCCAGAACATCCGCATGGCGACGGCGGAGGAGCATGGAAGCGTCGGTGTCACACCACGCGAACGTGGGCCACAAAGCATTCGCGTAACGAGCAATGGCCTCAGAGCTTGCTGCTTGGGATCAGGCCCCGTAACCGCGACGGAGTACGCGTCGATTGGCGATTCAGCATCGAGCAGGCCCGCGTCAAGCTCCGCCACGCCTACCCACAATTTCAAAGTTGAATGTCGACTAGTCCAGCACGTGGGCGAAGTTGCCCACGACCGCGCTGCGGACGTTCCAGATGTCGCGGGCGTATTCGGCGATGGTGCGGTCGGAGGAGAACTTGCCCATGTGGGCGATGTTCAGGAGGGACATGCGGTTCCACCGAGCCCGGTCGCGGTAGGCGACGTCGACTTCTTTCTGGCGCTCGACGTACGACGGGAGGTCGGCGAGGTGGACGTATTCGTCGCGGGTGGAGAGGAGCGACGCCAGGATCGGGCGGAAGATGTCTTTGTCGCCGCGGGAGAAGTGGCCGGAGCCGAGGGAGTCGACGGCACGGCGCATCCAGCGGTGTTCGTGGAGGTAGCGCTGCGGGTCGTAGTGCTTGATCTCGTCCGCGACTTCGTGGGCCTGCAGGCCGAAGATGAAGATGTTCTTCTCCCCCACCTCGTCGCGGATCTCGATGTTGGCGCCGTCGAGGGTGCCGATGGTCAGGGCGCCGTTCAACGCGAGCTTCATGTTGCCGGTCCCCGAGGCTTCTTTTCCGGCGGTGGAGATCTGTTCGGAGAGCTCGGCGGCCGGCATGATGACCTCGGCCAGGGAGACGCGGTAGTCGGGCAGGAAGACGACGCGCAGGTGCTCGCGCGATTTCGGGTCGGCGTTGACGACTTCCGCGACCGAGTGAATCAGCTTGATGATCAGCTTCGCCATCCAGTAGCCGGGGGCCGCCTTGCCGGCGAAGAGGACGGTGCGCGGCTGCAGCGGGATTTCTCCGTCTTCGACGATGGCCCAGTAGCGGTGGATGACGTGCAGGGCGTTGAGGAGCTGCCGCTTGTATTCGTGGAAGCGCTTGACCTGTACGTCGTACATCGACAGCGGGTCGATCGCGACGCCGGTGTCCTGCTTGGCGACTCGCGCCAGGGCGACTTTGTTGCGGCGCTTGACGGCGTCGAGGCGATCCATGAGCGAGGAGTCGTCGGCGAAGAGCTCCAGCTCGCGCAGGCGGTCGAGGTCCGTCGCCCAGCCGTCGCCGATGGTCTTGTTGATCAAGGCCGCCAGCGGGCGGTTGGCGTGCAGCAGCCAGCGGCGCGGGGTCACGCCGTTGGTCTTGTTGTTGAAGCGCTGGGGATAGAGCTTGTAGAAGTCGGGCGCCAATGAGGTGGTGACGAGCTTCGAGTGCAGCTCGGCGACGCCGTTGACGGAGTGGCTGCCGGCCATGGCCAGGTTGGCCATGCGCACTTCGCCGTTGGCGACGATGGCGACGTTGTGCAGCATGCCGATGTCGCCGGGGAAGCGGCGCTCGACCTCGGCCAGGAGGCGCCGGTTGATCTCCTGGATGATCTGGAGATGCCGCGGCAGGACGCGGGCCATGAGGTCGTGCGACCACTTCTCCAGTGCCTCCGGGAGGAGGGTGTGGTTGGTGTAGCCGCAGATGGCGACGGTCATCGCCCACGCCTCTTCCCACGGCATCTTCTCTTCGTCGACGAAGAAGCGCATCAATTCGGCGACCGTGAGGGCCGGGTGGGTGTCGTTCATCTGGATGGCGACTTTCGACGCGAAGTCCTGCAGTGACTCGTGAGTCTCGCGGTAGCGCTTGACGATGTCGCGGATGGAGCAGCCGACCAGGAAGTACTCCTGCAGGAGGCGCAGCTCTTTGCCGGCAGCGACGACGTCCGAGGGATAGAGGACTTTCGAGATCGACTCGCCGGTGATCTTCTCGTGGACGGCGCGGATGTAGTCGCCGGAGTTGAAGATGCCGATGTCGAATTCGTCTGACGCTCGCGCGGAGAAGAGCCGCAGGGTGTTCACGGTCCGGCCGCCGTAGCCGACGATCGGCATGTCGTGCGGGACGCCGATGATCTCTTTGTAGTCTTCCCATTTCGGGGCGAAGACGCCGTTCTCGTTGGTGGCCTTGATCGAGCCGTATACCGGGACGCGGACGGTCTCGTCGTGGCGCTCGATCAGCCAGGGGGTGCCGCCGTTCATCCAGTGGTCGGGCTTCTCGTGCTGGTAGCCGTTGACGAAGCTCTGGCGGAAGAGGCCGAACTCGTAGTTGATCCCGTAGCCGAAGCCGGGGAGGTCGAGCGTGGCCATGGAGTCGAGGAAGCAGGCCGCCAGGCGTCCGAGACCGCCGTTGCCGAGGGCCGCATCCTGTTCGAGCGACTGCACCTCTTCGAGATCGTCGCCGAGCTCGGAGAGAACCGCGCGGGCGTTGTCGTAGATGCCGAGGTTCGTGAGGTTGTTCCCGAGAGCCCGCCCCATCAGGAACTCCATGGAGAGGTAGTAGACCCGCTTCGCATCCTGCTCGCGGTAGCGGCGCTCGCTCTCGCGCATGGCGTCGAGGGCGGGGCGGCGGACGGCGGCGGCCAGGGCGTGCAGGCGCTCGCGCGGGGAGGCTTCGCTCCAGACGCGCCCTTTGGCAAAACGGAGATACGACTCGATCCCTTCGCGCAGGTGAATATGCCCGCGCGAGGTACTGCTGTCAGTCCTCGCCAAACTTTCCCTCTCTCGACATTCTAGAACGGCGGGTATCATCGCCGCAGTCCCGGGTCCGCAAGAAAAGAGAAATGTTCGAGATCTCGCTGAGAAAAGTTGCGCTCTGTGCGGCGGTGGCGGCACTGGTGCTGATCGTGCCGCTGGACGCGCTGTTCACGCAGAGCGTCCGCATCACCGCGGCGGTGGGAGCGCTGATGGCCTTGCTGTGGCTGACCGAGGCGGTGCCGATGGGGATGACGGCCCTGGTGCCGCTGATCGCGTTCCCGCTCACCGGTGTGAGCAGCATGGAGAAGACCGCCGCGCCGTACGCCAACTCGGCGGTGTTCCTTTTCATGGGCGGCTTCCTGGTGGCGGCGACGTTCGAGCGCTGGGGGCTGCACCGGCGGATGGCGTTCTTCGCTCTGCGCAACGTCGGGACGGAGCCGCGGCGGATCGTCTTCGCGGTGATCCTGGTGACGGCGTTTCTCTCGATGTGGATCTCGAACACGGCAACGACGCTGATGATGACTCCTATCGTGGTGGCGATCGTCGGTGGCCTCGGCGCGAAGCGCGAGGAAGCGGGAAGCACGGAGGCGCGGACGGCCGAGGCGACGCTCCTCGGCGTGGCGTTCGCGGCGTCGCTGGGGGGATTGGGGACGCCGATCGGCACGCCGACGAACCTGATCTTCCTCGGCGCGGTGCGCGAGCTGTTCCCCACGGCGAAGACGATTACGTTCGCGGAGTGGCTGGTCTTCGGCTCCGCTTATCTGGTGCTGATGGTGCCGATCTGCTGGCTGCTCGTGGTGGTGACGGCACGGGTGCCGAAGGGGGCGGCGGTGCCGCTCGAGTCGCTCGGGATCGAGCGTCCCGGCTCGATGTCGCGCGCGGAGAAGACCGCGCTTCTGCTCTGCGCCGCGACGGCGCTGCTCTGGATCTTCCGGGCCGACATCGCCCTCGGCGCGACGATCCTGCCGGGTTGGGCGCGGATCTTCCCGAACGCGAAGATGATCAACGACGCCACGGTGGCGATCGCGATGGCGGTGCTCGCATTCATGCTGCCGGCGGGCGGCGGGAAGCGGCTGCTGGAGTGGGCGGAGTTCAAGCGGATCCCCTGGGACGTGCTGATCCTCTTCGGCGGCGGCTTCGCGCTCGCGGATGCGTTCGAGACCAGCGGTTTCTCCAAATGGGCAGGCGCGCGGTTGTCGTTCGTCGGCGGATGGGCGCCGGTGCTGATGATCCTGGCGATGTGTATCGTCGTGACCCTGCTCTCCGAGGTCGCCTCGAACGTGGCCACGGCCACGGCGATGATGCCGATCGCCGCCGCCCTGTCGACCTCGATCGGCGTGCATCCGTACTTTCTGATGCTTCCCGCAGTGATGGCAGCGTCGTCGGGATTCATGCTGCCGGTGGCGACGGCGCCGAACACGATCGTCTACAGCACGGGATTCATCCGCGTGCGCGCCATGGCCCGCAGCGGCGTCATGCTGGATATCGCCGCGGCGATCGTGATCACGCTGCTGATGTTCCTGGTGGTGCCATGGGCGACGGGGATCGATTTGCGGGTGCCGTTGAAAGTAGTGGAGCGCCGGTCTTCGACCGGCCGGTCCGCCGACCTTCGGTCGGCAGTCTCTCGGGAGGCTTACCCGCGACTGCCGGCCGAAGGCCGGCGGACCGGCCGACGGAACGTCGGCGCTCCAAAAAAAGCGGCGGGCCTTTCGGCCCGCCGCTTCACGTTTGCAGAACTGGTCTCTTACTTTCCTGCGGAGCGGCGGCGGCCCGGCTGGCCGATGGTGGTCTGGCCGGAGGCGCTGAAGGGGACGAAGACGCGCGCGATTCCGCGGGCGGAGTTGCCGTAGAAGTCGGTGCAGTCGACGTGGATCTCGTAGGTGCGGTCCTTCTCGGTGGCCTCGCCGCGGAGCTCGAGGGCGAGCAGGTCGGTGAATCGGTAGTCGTAGGAGTCCTTCTCACCGTCGCCGGGGAGATCGAGCGCCTCGTTGGCGGTGACGTCGATGACCATGCAGACCGGCGCGAGGTCGATGTCGTCGATGGCCTCGACGGCGATGGTGATCGGGTAGTGGCGGCGGTCGTTCGGGAGTTTCTCGAGCGACGGGGTGATCCGGAGGATGTCGGGCGCGGACGGGTCGATGACGTTCACGGCGAAGTCGCCGACGCCGCGGGCGCCATTTTCATCCCACGCGTTGCAGACGACCGTGGTGGTGCCGAGCGGGAAGAGGCTGTCGCTCTTCGGGCTGCACTCCACGGACGGGTTCGGGGTCTTCGAGTTCTTGACGCTGACTTCATAGCGGACGGTCGCGCCGCGTGCGTCTTTAGCCTTCTCGGTGATCGTGTCGGGAACGACGACGACCAGCGGCTCGGCCGGGTCGCCGAGGACGTCCACCTCGAAGGTGCCCCAGGCGGTGTTCAGGTCGACGTCGGTGGCCGAGCAGGTCACGGTCGTACGGCCGATCGGGAAGAGCGAGCCGGAACGCGGCAGGCACTCGGGAACGACTTCGCCGTAGATCTCGTCGAACGCGGTCGGCTTGAAGTCGACGATCGCGCCGAAGCGGTCCTTCGGCTCGACCCGGATCGGCTCCGGCAGCTTGAGGATCGGCTCCATCATGTCGGCGACCTGCACGGTGAACTCCGCCGACGCCTTTTGTCCGTCGTTGCTGGTGGCGTTACAGGTCACCTTCGTCACGCCGAACTTGAAGAACGAGCCCGACTTCGGCGAACAGTTCACGACCGGGCGCGGGTCTTCGCTGCCGGCCGCGAATACTTCATAGGTGCCGTCCGCCCCTTCGCGCGACTTCGCCTGGATCAGCAGGACGTCGGGGGTGAGGATCGCCAGCGGGAAGAACTTGAAACCCTGAACGGTGAAGTTCACGGAGTTCGACTGCCCGCCGCGGGAGTCGCGCACGTGCACGGCGTAGATTCCCGACTTCATCACCACGGCTTCCGGCACCCAGCCGACGATGCTGCCGGCGAACTGCGCGGTGGAGTTGACTTCGAAATGTCCGGCCGGGCCGTCGAAGACCATGCGGGTTCCGAGAGTCGTGCCGTTGATGGTGAGGAAGTGCTCACCGCTGTTGACTCTTACCAGGCTCGGGGTGATCGACGTGATCGTATTGGCTGATACCGAAAACGCGCAGGCAAAAAGGAACGCGGCCGCAAGGCTGCTTCGCATCTGGACAGACCTCCCATAAGGAACGGGTTGGCGGATTTGTTCGGTCCGAGGCGCGAGACACGGACCGCTACAGGTTTCTTAGGAACACTAGGGTACAACAAGATCCGGAGGAAAGCCGTCAATCCTGCGAGCCGGAGGCGGGACAAGCGAGCTCTAGCCTTCCAGCAATTCCGCGAGCTCATCCTTTGTGAACTGCTTCACCAGCGACGGATCGTCCGGGCGGATCAGGTCGCTGGCCAGCGCCCCTTTCCGCGCGATCAGCTCGTCGATCTTCTCCTCGATCGTGTTGCGGGAGATCAGCTTGAGGACCTGCACGCCTTTGTTCTGGCCGAGGCGGTGGACGCGGTCGGTAGCCTGGTCCTCGCGGGCCTGGTTCCACCAGCGGTCGTAGTGGATGACCACCGAGGCGCTGGTGAGGTCGATCCCGAGACCGCCAGCCCGGAGGCTGGCGGTGAAGACGCGGCAGTCGGGATCGTCGCGGAAGCGGGCGATCTCCTCGCCGCGGTCGCGGGTCGAGCCTTTGATCGAAGCGTAGCCGACGTCGTTGCGGAAAAGGTGCTCCTCGATCAGCGCCAGCATCTGCAGGTACTGGCTGAAGACGACCACTTTCAGTCCGCTGCTCCGGCACTCGTCGAGCAGCTCGAGGAACATCTCCCACTTGCCGGAGGAGACGCTGGAGTCGCCGAAGCCGCCGCCGGCCGACGCGGGATGGTTGCAGATCTGCTTCAGGTAATTCAGCGCTGCGAAGATGTGCACGTACGAGACGATCGCGCCGGCGCGCAACTGCGCGCGCAGCGGTTTTGCGCGCGCCTCGATCACCCGGCGGTAGAGGGTGCGCTGTTCGCTGGTGAGCTCGCAGAAACGCTTGTCGACGATCTTCGGCGGCAGCTCGGTGAGCACCTGCCCTTTCGTCCGGCGCAGGACGAACGGACGGACGAGGCGCTGCAAGGTCAGGCGGTCGTCGACGTGCTTCGGCAGGTAGCCGGGGACGACGAAGTCGAGGAGCGCTTTCAGCTCTCCTTCGTGGTTTTCGATCGGCGTACCGGTGAGGCCGACCGCGATCCGTTTCTCGATGCCGCGGAGGGCGTGGTGCGTGGCGGTGTCGGCGTTCTTGATGGTCTGCATCTCGTCGAGCACCATCAGGTCGAACTTCTTCCCGCGGAACTGCTCGAAGCGGCTGCGCACCAGACCGTAAGTCGTCAGCGTCACCGGGATACCTGGGACGTAGCGGGCCAGCTTGTCGCGCCAGTGGTCGATGAGCGACGTGGGGCAGACGATGAGGATGGTCTGGCCGGGATCGGCGGCGGTCAACGCGCGGATCAGGGCCATCGCCTGGTGGGTCTTGCCGAGGCCCATGTCGTCGCACAGCAGGCCGCCGAAACCGTTCTGCTGCAGGAGCCATAGCCACTGGTAGCCGGTCTCCTGGTAGCCGTAGAGGTCGAGGCCGAGCGCGCTCGCCGACGGCGCGTCGGTGTCGGTCTGGATGGCGTCGAAGAGCCGGAAGACGCGCTCGGACGACGCTTCGCCTCGGAATATCGCGGTGCCGCGGAGCGAGCCGCGAATGCGCAGGAGCTCGAGCTTCGTGACCAGCACGTGGCCGGCCGGGCCGAAGGTGGCCTCGTCAAGCCACGCGAACTGCGCGTCGGTGACATCGATCCAGAGGTTGCCGCGGATCAGCGCCCGGATCCCCTCGCGGCGCGCGCGGGCGATCTCCGCGGCGGTGATGCTCTCGCTGCCCGCCTGGAAGGTGATGGCGATCTCGAGGAACTCTTTATGGGCCGGGGAGAAGTCGAAGAGGACTTCTCCATCGAGCCGCACCGGCTGGGCGTTGCGTACGGCCTCGGGGGCAAGCGTCGCCGGAAGCTGAGCGAGCTCGGCGCGATGCCGTTCGACGAACGCGAAGACGTCGTCCTCGGCGATGACGGTCTCGCGATCGCACGGGATGCCGGCGCTGGAGCGGACTTCGAACAGGAGCGCCTGCTGCCGTTCGCGCTGCTCGACAAACATCGGCTCTGCCGGCGCCGGAGAAGCGAAGCGGTTACCGGAGAGGAAGAACTTCCCGAACTTCGGGAGCGCCTCGCGGTCGAGGACCGTCCCGCCGCTGCCGAGGAGGACCGGCGAGAAGCGCAAAGCGCGGGTGCGGGTAATCTCGATCCGCAGCGACGGTGCGAGCGCGTGCGGCGCGACCTCGAAGCCGCTGGCAGTGACGATCTCCGGCGCAGAGGCGATCACGTGCTCGACCGCCGCAGGCGGAAGCGCGATCGGCGTCTCGCCGATGCGCAGGTGCGGCTCCCGCTCGTGGATTTCCAGACGAACCGACGACCCGTTGCTGCCGCGGAGGAACATCTCCTTGCTCCAGCGGTACCACGGCGAGCTCTCGAAGAGGAGACGCGCCGAGCCGGAGCCGCGCTCGAGCAGCTTCTGCTCCTGTTCGGTGAGCGCGTATTTGCGGAGGAGCTGCTCGCGCGGGTCGAGAGGCGGGGTGTCGGCAATCTCGCGTCCTTCGCTGAACGACGCGAAGGCGATCGCGCGCCACACGCTCTGCTCGAACTTGTCCGCCGGAAGCGTCCCGTCGTCGCCGGCCATCTCCGAGACGAGGACGGCGAGGTGGCGGCAGAGATCGGTGGGCTTCATCCACGTCCCGCAGCCGCAGCGCCACGAGGTAATGCGCTCGCCGGTGGCGATGAGGAGGGGCCGGAACGTCCGCCGCTCACTCTCCATCACGTCGGCCGTATACGCGCCGCGGAAGAAGAGGGGATCGCTGACTCGAAAACGCGCCGCATGCGTCTCGATGGTCTTGAGCGTGGAGGAGGAAAACGCGGAGCGGTAGCGATCGGGGACGGGCATCTGTGGGAACGCGGAAGGGTGACCGATACAAGAGGAAGATTCAAGACTTGATCTTTGGGCCAGTGAGTTGTTTCACCTCCCCAGGAGGCACGACCCCTCACCCAGCCGTGCACTTGGTCTTCTAACCGGTTTGAGCGGTGCGTGGAACACCCTCGGCTCTGCCGCGTGCAGGTGCCCGGCATCCCTCTCCCCTTGGAGGGGCGAGGGGCAACAAAAACACCCTTCGACTCTCGCCAGAACCAATTTTTGTTGCCCTTCTCCCCCGCTTTTGGGGGAGAAGGTGGCGAAGCCGGATGAGGGGGCGTGCCTCAGGCCCGACGTGACCGCGCTCGCCGTCAAAACGACGGCGGCCGTTTCGCCTGCACGTCCTTCAAAAACCCCGTCATCCGCGACAAATCCCGCCGGTCTTCGGCGCTGGAGGGGTCGTCGGCGAGGCGGCGCTGGTGGATGGCAACCGCACGGCCGAACACGTCCTCCGCCTCGTCGAAGCGTTCCAGCAGCAGTAAGGCCCTGCCCTGTTCGCCGTAGGCGAAGGCGAGGTCGTGCTGGGCTTCGACGTTTTTCGGGTCGGCGGCGGCGAGTGGGGTCAGCACTTCGAGCGCGTGAGTCGTCGATTCCAGGGCGCCGGCGCCGTCACGCGCTGCCGACTGGGCGGTGGCCTTCATCACGTACTGATCGGCGAGATTGCGGCGCGCGACGGCGTCGCGCGGATCGAGCTTCGCCCGCAATTCGAGCGCGTGCAGAGCGGCATCGTGATGGCGGATGGCACGCGGCAGGTCGTGGCCCGAACCCGAGAAATAGCCGCCGAGATGCTGGTGCGCGCGGCCGAGCTCCATCAACGCATCCCGCCGGACCTCGGACGTTGCCGGCACGCGCGACACGACCGCCAGCGCCGCCTCGTAGGCCTGCCGCGGCGTGCCGTCCTTGTACAGATGACCGATATAGCGGCAGTCGCCGACGGCGGTCCACGTACGCGCCAGCGCCACGTTGCCCCGGTCGTCGCGGGGCAGCGCCTCTCGGATCGCGCGTGCCTGCTCGTGGTGCTCGAGGGCCTGAGGCCAGCGCAGCCCCCGCTGCTCGACGAAGCCGACGCGGTCATGCACGTCAGCGAGCAGCCGCCGCGCCTCGACGTTCTCCGGCTCGCTTTCGCGCACCTCCCGGGCGATCCCGAGAGCCTTCCGGTACGTCACCATCGCCCCGGCTGTGTCGCCGAGGTTCGGATGGTACGGGAGACCCTGCACGTCGCCGACCTTCATGTACGCACCGGCGAGCTCCATCTGCAGCGTCGGATTCTCCTGCGACTCGGCGGCCAGGTTATCGAGATAGACGAGCGCACGCCGCACCAGCAGCTCGCGCGCGGACGTCGAGCCGGGGAGCGGCGCGATGGCGTCGTGGATCTCGAACACCACCGAGCGGGCCAGCGAGCGGACCTGCTCGAAGCGGTGCTCGGCGATCCGCTTCTGGTGCAGCGTCGCCGCGAACGCGATCCCCGTCACCACGACGATCACCGCCGCGGCGGCCACGGCGAGGGCGTTGCGCCGGACGAACTTCGCCGCGCTGTAGCCGAACGTCGCGCTCCGCGCGGTGATCGTATGCCCGCCGAGGTGACGGCGGACGTCGTCCGCCAGCTTCTCGACCGAGCCGTAGCGGCGGGAGGGATCGACCTCCAGTGCGGCGAGCACGATGGCGTCGAGATCCCCCCGCAGCGCGCGAAGGCCGGAGACGTCGCTCGGCCGCGGGGCCTCGGTCATCGGGCTTCGGGTGACGCCGGCGAAGGGGTTCTTCCCCGTCAGCAGCTCGAAGAGCAGCACGCCGAGGGAGAAGACGTCCGTGGCCGTATTGACCGCATTGCCGAGGAGCTGCTCCGGGCTCGCGTACTCGGGCGTCATCACCCGCGTCGACGTCGACTCCGTCTGCGACACCAGCTTGGCGATACCAAAATCGAGCAGCTTGGGCACCCCTTCCGGCGTGACCAGCACGTTCGCCGGCTTGATGTCGCGGTGGATGATCAGGCTCCGGTGGGCGCACTGCACGGCGTCGCAGAGCTCGAGGAAGAGCCGGAGCTTCTCCGGAATCGGGAGCGTGCGCGCGTACTCGTCGATGGGAGTCCCCTCGACGTACTCCATCACCAGGTACGGCAGTCCCTCGGGGGTCGAGCCTCCGTCGAAGAGCCGGGCGATGTTCGGATGCTCGAGGGCCGCGAGGATCTGCCGCTCCTGCCGGAAGCGCTGCACCAGCGATTCCCCGCCCCGGACGACCTTGATGGCCACGCGCTGGGCAAACTCGGCCTGGTCGCGCACGGCCAGGTAGACCGTCCCCATTCCTCCATGGCCCAGCGGGCCGACGACGCGGTAGTTGCCGATCATCGAGCCGGGACGGGCTCCCCCGTCGGCGGCGTCGAGCAACTGCAGGGCGGACTTGTCGAGGAAGGGGGTCGGCTCGTCGTGCGCGGCGAGCAGCGACTCCACCTCGGCGCGGACGCTCGGGTCGGCGTCGCGCAGCAGCTCCGCGCGCGCTTCGGCCGGCCGCTCCGCAGCGGCCTGGAAGAGCGCCCGGACATCCTCCCAGAATGCAGTCATGGCGAGAGCGCGCGGCGGAGCCAGGCGCGGGCCATGGTCCACTCCCTGCTGATCGTGGCCGGGGAGACGCGGAGGACCCCGGCCGTCTCGTCGATGGTCAGGCCGCCGTAGAAACGGAGCTCGACGATCTTCGCCTGCTGCGGAAAGACCTTCTCCAGGTTCTCGAGCGCCACGTCGAGCGCCACCACGTCGAAGTTCTCGTCGGCCGCGACGTCCGCCGCGGCGCCAATGGTCACCGGGGTGATCCCGCCCCCCCGCTTGTCGCTCTTCTTCCGGCGGGCGTGGTCGACCAGGATGCGCCGCATCACCTGCGCCGCCACGGCGAAGAAATGGGTCCGGTCGTTCCAGTCGACATGGCGCTGGTCGATCAGCCGGAGATAGAGCTCGTGGACCAGGGCGGTCGGCTGGAGGGTGTGGCCGTCGCGCTCCCGGTGGAGGTGCCGCTCGGCGATGGCGCGCAGCGGGTCGTAAACCAGATCGAGCAACTCGTCTCGGGCTTCCTGCCGGCCTGCGCTCCAGTCGCGGAGCAGTTGGGTCACCTGGGTCATGGAACGATTTTCTGAATTGTACGTGAGGAGGTTTCCCGGTGGTTTACGCGACTTGTATTAAGAGAGTTACGTTTACGAAGGAGCTTCCACCCATGTCGGTCCTGAGGCGGGTCTGTCTTTTCGCGTTTTTTGCCCTTTTCCCGCAAGTCCTTCTCGCGCAGTCGGCGGATCAGCAGATCCTGTCGGCCACCGACTCCCCCGACCCGGTTCTGCCGGGGGGCACGATCACCTACACCGTCCAAATCAGGAACAACGGGCCTGACGCCGCGACCAACGGCGGGGTGAACATCGCCCTCGACCTGAACCAGACCTACGGGACGTTCACGCCGCCCGCCGGCTGGAACTGCGTCACGCTGGGTGCGTTCGCGACCTGCAACACGCCGACGTTCGCGTCGGGGGTCACCGCGACCATCACCTTCACGGCGATCGTCGGCGCACACCTGGCGAACTTCCCCGACACCACAGTCTCGGCGAACTTCACCACCTCCGGGGTCACGCCGGATCCGAACAACGGCAACAACGCCCAGGGAACGACGACGGCCGTCGACTCGCCTCAGGTCGACCTCTCCGTCACCGCCACCGACAGCCCCGATCCGGTCTTTCCTGACGGCAACGTCACCTACAACGTGACGGTGACGAACGGCGGCCCCGACACCGCCAGCACCGTCAACTTCAACGTCGTCCCGAACTCCTCGCTGAGCTTCCAGTCGGCCACGGTACCGGCCGGGTGGAACTGCACGCTGCCGTCCGTCGGCGCGATCAACGCCACCTTCACCTGCAGCCGCGCCACGTGGGCGCCGGGCTCGAGCAACTTCGTGGTGGTCTTCGCCGCGAACGACGAGCAGTTCGGCATCAACGACACGACCTTCCAGACGAACTTCGGCGTCAACGCCGGCGGCAGCCACGAGACCGACACGCCCGACAACCAGACCACAGTGACCACCACGTACACGACGCCCGACGCCGACGTGTATCTCTCGGTCGCCGACTCGCCCGACCCGGTCGCTCCCGACGGCAACATCACCTACACCGTCACGGTCGGCAACAACGGCCCCAACACCGCCCCGAACATCACCCTGAATTCCTTCGGGGCCAACAACCTGCGCTTCGTCTCGGCCACCATTCCGGCCGGCTGGAACTGCACGCTTCCGCCCTCGGGCACGCAGACCACGGGCTTGAGTTGCACCCTGGCGAGCATGCCCACCAGCGACAGCGACGTGCTCACCTTCGTCATGCAGGCGGACGATGCGCTGCTCGGCATCAATGACGGCACCATCATGTTCGGATTCAGCGCCAGCAGCTCCATCTCCGATCCGGTCAACGGCAACAACAGCGAGACCGAGTCGACGGCGTACGCCACGCCGGATGCGGACGTCTATGTCCTGGTCGCCGACTCGCCCGACCCGGTCGCCCCGGACGGCAACATCACCTACGCCGTCACGGTCGGCAACAACGGCCCCGACACGGCGCCGAACATCACCCTGAATTCCTTCGGCGGCAACAACCTGCGCTTCGTCTCGGCCACCGTTCCGGCCGGCTGGAACTGCACGCTTCCGCCGTCGGGCACGCAGACCACGTCGTTGAGTTGCACCCTGGCCAGCATGACCAGCGGCGACAGCGACATCCTCACTTTCGTCATGGAGGCCGACTCCGACCTCAACGGCTTCAACGACGGCACCATCATGTTCGGATTCAGCGCCAACAGCTCCATCTCCGACCCGGTCGGGCCT